>NZ_SOCH01000002.1 GCF_004365165.1 Metamycoplasma hyosynoviae
TTTTTTACTTCATTTTGTAATATTTGAATATCATTTTCATTATTAAAGTTTAACGTTTTTAATCCATTTATTTTTTCTTTAGATAGAGATGAAGATGAATTTTTATAAAATTCAATTGCAACCTTTTTATAATAATTAAATCCAAACTCATAATTTTTCATCAAAGCATTATTTGTATATAGTTTTGAATAATCAACATCTTTTAAATTATTTAAGAAATTTTCTCTTAAATATTCATTCATCGCTTTTGCTGATTCATAATTATAATGTTGTAATGCATTAGAGGCAATGTTTTCATTGTTGTCTTGATATATTTCTGTTCTAATATATTCGCCTGTGTTATCATCAAAAATATAATTCGATTTATCTTTAGAACTCAATGAATATTTATCATACAATTTTTCTAATTTATCATAATTTTTTGAAGATTTTCTTAATAAATCTTCATCACTAAAAGGCATTGCAGATGAAGAGTTCATTGCATTTGTCGCAGCTAAATTAATAGTACCAATAGCATTAATAACATTATCGCTATTAGTTAATTTACTAATGAAAAAATCATTGTTTATATCTAAATCTAATGAATAATCATCTAGATTATATGCTTCTACTAAATTTAATTTCTTTTCTTGATTATCTACATATAAATCACCTAATGCATCACTTAAATAAGAATCTATTTTACTAATTAGATTTTTAAAGTATTTTTTAAATAATAAAACAAGCGTATTAGAAGCAACATCTTTAGCAAAATATGCTAATCCTGAAAAATATAAAACATTTAATTGATTGAAAAATGTTCCTCTTTTACCATTTTTCATAAATTTAATAATTTCTTCAAATTTTTCTCATAAATTTGAATGTTTATTATCATTGATATGAAAAGCTTTTAAATGAGTTTTTAATATTTCAGCTTCATCTATTAAAGGTAAAAAGTTAAAAATTGAAAAATTGTTGTGAAATTTATTTAATAATTCTTCTTTTTGGCCAGGATTTTCCTTTATTTTCTTTTCTAATAAATAATTATTAACCGTCATCATTAAATTTGAAACAAATTTATTAACTATTTCTTTATATATAGAATCTTTAGAAGATATAACATTTTCATTTCTTTTACGTTTTGATCATTTAGAAGGATTTTTAAAATCTCTAATTTCATCACTTGGAGATTTTAAAATATAATCACCATAAAAATTAGCCTCATCATTTTTATCTATGTCAACTAAATATTTCTTATCGCCTTTTGTTGATTTTACTTTAATAATTGATGAACCTTTTCAATCTTGTTTAGCAAAATGATTATTAACAAATTCATCAACTTCATAAATATTGCCATTATGTTTTATATATCTTTTTGCATTATTGCTAATAAACTGTTTTAATAAATCTAAATTAAATTCATTATTAGCACTTTGAAAATTAATATCAGAAACACTTCCATTAGGAGCAGTAAATCTCTTATAATCAGTGTCAGTTAAATTATATAATCGCTTAAATTCGTTTATTCTTTCGTTTTCTGTAGAATAGGTACTTTTAATTCGATTGTAATTTAATACTATTTCATTAATTATGGTTTCTTTATTTGCATAATACTTATTATTAAACTTATAAATTTGTGCGCTATTAATGTATGAAAGTTTGGCATCTTTTTCATTATTATAAGCAACATTGTTTATCCCCAAATAAGCTCTTGTATTGTAATCTAAATTATTTAAATCCATTTCATTTAGTTGATCTAATGTTAAAGGCAAATTTGAATCATTTTCATATAATATATTTTGCTTTAATAAATTTACATCATGGCTTTTTATATTCTTATATAAAAATTTATTTAAATCTGCTTCAGAATTAAATTGTTTATTAATGTTATTAGCATAATAAATTGTTCTTTCATCATAGCTCATTGCTTGACTAATTTCATTTTTAACATGATTTTCAAATTCCGAAGAATTAGCAAAATATTTATCATTGTAATAAAAACCTTCAGATTTATTTCTTTTACCTATTGCCGCTATTGTAATAATACTTGGAACAATTGTGATTGGCAATAATGTTCCAAATAAAATAGATGCAATTTTATGACTTTTTTTCATTATATCTCTCCTTTTATTGATCTAAATATTGTTAAAGGTATTGTTATATTAATAATTAATAAAAGTAAAAATGTATAGATTAAATTAAGACTTGGATCTAATTCCAAAATGGGTGTCAAAATATCTTTATTGAAGAAAAATTTATTATTAAAAAAATAAGAGAAGTTTTTAACATATTCAAACACATTTCATCATAAAGGAAATGAAAGATTTGCGTTAGAATACATACAACTTTCTCTTATTTTTACTAATTTAATATCTTCGTTTTTGATATATATATTGCCAGTATATTTTTTACCATTACTCGTAAGAATATTCATTAATGTAGATTTTCCAGCATTAGTATGTCTAAGAAAATAAAAAGATTTAGTAATTAATTTAAATAAAATATTTTCTAATAACATTTTATTTTTAATTGGTTTTGAAACATTAATTATTTCAAGAATAATATCTTTTTTAATGTATTTATTAGAAAAAGTGTTTTCCATAATAAAATTATACATTTTTATTCTTTTGAATAAAATGATTAGATTAAATTAGGACAAAAATTTTGAACTCAAATTTTAACTTTTAATATAGTTTTCCACACATTGTGCTGCATTTTTTTATTTGCTTTTTTATTTAGAAAAAAGCTAGTTTTAATAATTTTTATAAATACTTTTTAACAATTTTTCTGATGGTTAGAACATGAGAGAAAATTTTAACAAGTAGGAAAATAAAATTGTTCATCCCAACTCAGTTTCTAATGCTAAAAATATTTTTAGTTTTCTTTTTGAAAATGAAGTTGAAGATTGAAAAGTTCTTTAATTTGTTTATTAGGTTTATAAGCAAGTTATTTAAATTTCTTGGATTAGCATTTAAAGTTGAAAGTATGATGTTCAGACTTTTTTTGATTTGGCGTTCGTCTTTGCCCTCTACATTTTTGATTTTGAAAAGTGATTGAATAGTTTCATAAATAAAATCAATAGTATGGTTTATTTTATCTTTTGAAGATATTTCCAAGAAGATTTTATTAAGTACTAATAATAAATTATATTTATTATTAATTAATCATTGTTTCCAGAAAATGTCAAAATCTTGTAGATGTGAATATAAATTAGAACGGTTAATTAAACTCTTCAAAATAAATTCAGAAAATTCTTCAAATGTTTTAAGCTCTGATAAATACTTTGTAATTTTAGTATAGTTTTGATTAATCTTGAAATTGGTTAAAATTTCAAGTAAATTAGTGTTCAAGCAATCTTTTAAAAATGAAAGGACAATATCTTGAAGCACTTCTTCATTATCATTTAAAGTTCGAGAATTAAAGATTTGCTTGAAAATATCATATGAATATTTTTGGTTACTTACTAAAACTGATTGAATAACTTGTTTTAATAAATATAAATTAATTTTATGTCCTTCAAATCAATACTCTTTTAATTTGTTTTGTATTACAAATAAAAGTTTTTCAAACTTTCCATTTTTTAAAAATAAGAGTAGTAAATCACGAGTATTTTTCTCTGATGTTAAATAATTCAATATTTTGCTTATTGATTCATATTCATAATAGTTAGGGATTTTTTCTTTAATAAAAACAGTCAAAAAGTTTGAATAATCATAGTTGTAGTATCTTACATAATTATCAATGAATGATGATATTGAAAAATAAGGGTTTAATAAGCTGCTATATTTATTTTCAAGTTTATTACGGATTAATAGTTTTTGGTTTAAAGTGTTACCATAAATTTTTTCAAATAATTTAGTAGTTGAAATATTATGTTCAAATATTTGGTCATAAGAATAAATATCTGATTTTCAATATTCCATATCATATTTATATTTATAATGCACGTTTGAATGTTCTGAACCTAATAAAAAGTTTTGCTTATTTAAAGAAAGTTTGCAATAAAGATCAAGTGCAATTTTTTTATACCCTTTTTCAGTTAGATAAAATGAAAAAAAGTTTTCTTCTAATAAATCTAAATTACTTGCAAAATAATGAAAATCATAAGTGTTAACAAAATTCAAATTAAGCTCATTAGCCACTTGCTTTTGCATATAATTAAATTTTCTGAAAATATAGTCAAATAAAGAAAGTTTATTGTCCTTATCAACATCTACAAATATTTCACTCATAACTTTTTCTAAATATAGAAAAGGTTTAACATAAGGAACTATAAAAATATGAGCATTGGTAATACTAGTTATTTTTTTCATCAAATGTTGAAATTTAGATTTCAGATTTGCAAGTTTTTGTTCAAATTCTTGCAAATTATCATCTAACAATTTTTGACGTTCTTCATCAGTGTGTTTTTTAATTGCATAAAGTTTAGTAATAGCAATATTTTCAAGAAGGTCGCTAAATCCAAGTGAAATGGTTAAAAGGTTTGCTTGTTTTACTTTTTGATAAATTACTTTAAAAATATTGTCTTGCAAGTTTCAAGATTTGAAATAATTTGAAAAAAAGTTTTTGAATGGATTTTTTACACTTCAATCTTGCATTTGAATGAAGTCAATTATTCTTTGATTTTGATTTAATTTCTTTTTATCTTGTTCAATAATTGCAGTTCAAAATTCTATATTAGAAAGTGGCATTGCAAAATTATCAAAGTTTTCCAAAATACAATTTTCAGATTCATTAATTAAATTAGCAAAAAATGAAGGATAACCTAGTCCTGAAATTGATTTATCAGCTTCTAGTTTTCCATTTGAATTAAAACCATATTTTGAATTTTGCCCCGAAGCAAAAGTGTCACCTAATGCAACATAACTAACTTTACCTAATAATGTATTTTTACTTGGTTTTTTAGAAAAGAATTCATCTAATTTTTCTATATTCATTTTTTTGCCCTTAATCATATGAGACATTATCTAAATTTTGTAAGTACCTTATTAAAACTTTGATACTTTTAGCTGTGTCAACCATTCCGCCTTGTTTCAAAAAGTTATTAGCTTTACCATATTTTTCAATTTCTTCAAATATTGCATCACTTTCAATGGCTGGTTTTAAATTGATTTCTAAAAGTCTTTCAGGATATTTTGAAGAAATCAAGCGGTATAAATATTCTACTATTTGACTTTCATTTAAAACTTCAGTTTTAATAGTAGTAGTTGCAATGAATTTAGCAGCCATTTCTTCAGTTTCTATTTTAGGAATCAATATTCCAGGAGTATCTTGAAGCATATAGTTTTTGCAATTAATTCATTGTTTAGCTTTTGTAACTCCTGCCATATTACCAACTTTAGCTGATGATGATTTTGAAAGTACATTGATTAATGTGCTTTTGCCTACATTGGGAAGTCCTAAAACAATGCATTTTAAGGGAGGAGTTAATTTATTTTTCAGTTCATTTTTCTTTTTTGATTGTTCATAAAAGAAGTTAATTTCACTATTTACTTTTTTATATATTGAATGTGATTTTAGATTGGTAAGTAAAACTTTACCTAATTTTTTATATTCGGCTAAAAAAGGTTGGAGCTTATTCAAATCACATTTATCTATTTTATTGAAGATAAATAAAATAGATTTACCATTAATTATTTTATAAATATCAAGATTAAAACTTGATTTAGGAATGCGAGCATCTAAAACAATGATAAATAGATCAAAAAGCTTGTGAGTTTCACGTAGTTCTCGCAAGGTTTTTGCCATATGTCCAGGAAATCAATTTATCATTTATCGCACCATTTATTTTTTAATAAAGTCTTTACCTTTAATTACTTCAAATTCAGAAAGCCCAGTAAATTTGTTTTGACGCATAATTTCATATAAAACAATAGAAACTGTGTTGGCTAGATTTAAACTACGGCATTCTGCAAACATAGGAATACGAAGGCAATTTGAAATTTTTTGTTGCATTATTTTTTTAGGAATGCCTGTGCTTTCAGTACCAAACATAATTCATAGTTCAGATTTTTCGATTAATTCTGCGGCAAATTTTACATCAGTATATGTCTTTTGTCCATATCTTGTAATGTAATAAATATTTTTTGAACCATATTTACGAGCAAAAGCATCGTAGTTTTCATGAACTTCATGAGGTATTTCACTCAAAAAATGTCCTGCTGCTTTACGTTTTAATCAATGAGGATGCAAATCAAAACCAAGTGGTTTTATAATGTGAAGTTTTGCATTGCAAGCATAACAAGTACGGATGATATTAGCAGTATTAGGACTAATTTCGGGACTATATAAAATTATATTGATCATAACTAAATATAATTTTAGCCAAAAATTAAAATAATTGGAGCAATCCAATTATTTTGCTGGTTTTGTAGCCTTTGCGGTTTTTTTTGCGACTTTTTCAGCAGCGGTTTTTTTTGCAGCAGGAGCTGGTTGATTTGCTTTGATTTCTTTTAATCTTGCTGATTTTCCAGTTAGATTTCTCATATAGAATAGTTTTGCTCTTCTAACTTTATTTTTTCTGGTAACTTCAATACTTGAAATCAAAGGCGAATTAATTTTGAAAATTCTTTCAACACCAATTCCATAAGAATCTTTTCTAACTTGAATTGATTTATTGATACCTTCACCATAAGCAGCAATAACAAGTCCTTCAAATACTTGGATTCTTTCTTTATTTCCTTCTTTAATTCTAACATGAACTCTAACGTTATATCCTTCCCTTACTTCTGGAAGGTCTTTTCTAATTTGTTCACTTTCAACACTTTCAATTAGTTTAGTTCTCATTTTTTATCCTTTCAATAATATCTTTACGATTCTTTAATGTTTTTATATATGCCTGTTCTTTCCTTCATTTTTCAATTTCTTTATGATTTCCACTTAGAAGTACAGTTGGAACTTTAAGACCTTTGTAGTTTTCAGGACGAGTGTATTGAGGATAATCCAAAAGTCCTTGATTTTCAAAACTTTCGTTTTGATGACTATCTTTTTTAATTACACCAGGACACAGTCTTGCAACAGCTTCGCTTATTACCATTGCAGGAATCTCACCACCTGTTAATATATAATCTCCAATTGATATTTCTTCATCTACAAAATGTAGTACTCTTTCATCAAAACCTTCATAATGCCCACATACTAATGTAATTTCAGAATACTTCGCTAGTTCATGAGCCTTTTTTTGATTGAACATTTGTCCTTGGGGGCTAAGTAAAATCTTATGTGAAGATTTTACAGTTTCAAGAGCTAGATCGATTGGTTCTACTTGTAAAAGCATTCCGCTTCCACCGCCATAAACCATATCATCTACTTTTTTGTGTTTTTCTTTTGAAAAATTTCTGAAATCAATAATGTTTATTTCTAAATGTCCTAATGCTATAGCTTTAGCTATGATACTTTGTGATTTAAAGGTTTCAAAATATTCAGGAAACAAACTTAGGATATTAATTTTCATACTTATTTTTTAGCAGTTGTTTTAAGTGAATAATTTTTATAAAAATCATTTTGTTTCAATAAGTTACGTACTGTTTCAGTAGGTTTAGCACCTTGTGATAAATGTTTTTCTACAAGTTCATAGTTCAAGTGAAGTTTTTTTGAGTTAGGGTCATAATATCCTAATTCTTCAATGAACTTACCATCTCTAGGTGCTCTGGCATCTGCTGCAACTATTTTATAGGTTGCATAGAATTTTTTTCCAGTTCTTTTTAATCTTAATTTAACCATATTTACCTCTTATAAATTAAACTTGATAAAGTATATCATAATATATCTTGTTAAGTAAAAATACTTTACAAAAAAATATTTGTATTATTGATGTTTTAAAATAAGATAAATTGAAAAAATGGTAAAATTATCATTATGACTGTATACGAAAAATTAAAAGAAAAACTTGAATTAGCACATTGCCCTTTTTCAGGGGTTAAGGTTGCATGCTGTGCAATTACTAGCGATAATAAAGCATTTTATGGAGTAAATGTCGAAAATCCAGCACTACCTAGCGGCTTATGTGCTGAAAGATCATGCTTATTTGGATCTGTTGCTTATGGTGCACAAGTAGGATCATTTAAAGAAGTTCACGTATTAAGTAATTCAAAGAAAATTTTATATTGCTGCAGTGCATGTTTACAAGTTATAACTCAATTTATCCAACCTGATGGAAAAGTATATTTCTATAATGTAGATGGCACTATGAGAGAAACAAGAAGTATCAATGAACTTGTTCCTTATCAAGTAAAAATGGAAGACGTCAAATTTCAATAAAAACATAAAAACTCAGAAATAAAATCTAATCTTCTGAGTTTTTATTTGCTAATTTTACTAACTTTTATGCATTTAACTTGCTTAATAATATAATAAACTAATATAGAAGTTTAAAGAAGGGGATATGAAAAAGCAAAATTTATTACTATTTTCATTAGTTCCAGTAGTGGTTAGCCCTATTGCAGTAATGTCATGCTCTAAAGAAATTACAGCTGTAATTACGAAACTTGAAAAAAAGGATATTGATTTTTTTACTCTAAAAATTAAGAATAATTTTTTGAATTTGATTGATAAATCAAATAACGAAACTTGACTAAACGAAAATATTTTAAAGTTTTCAAAACCACTTTTTAGTGATGCTTCTATTGATGAAATACCTACAAATTTGAATATAAGTGATGAGCAATATACTAATTTAAAAATTAACTTTTTAAATTTCTTTTATCCATTTGAATCTCAAACTATAAGTGAGAAAAAATCAGCTAATGAATTTATTAAATCAAAAGGTATTGCTAATATTGCTAGAAAAAGTAGTTTAATAGCAATTAATAGCTTGGAAGAATATAATACGCTAACTAAACCTTTTTGAGATAGTCACGCTTTATTTGATGCAATAAAAAAAGAATTTGATGCAACTTATAATAAAGAATATTTTGCTAAAAAATCTTTAATTTTACTTTCAAGTATTCCTGATCTAACTATGGATTTTGGAACTGAACAAACCGAAACTATTTCTTTTAAAATTAAAAATATTGAAAAAGAATCTAAGAACAAAGTTAAATTAAATATTAATGTTTATCATTATTTAAAAAATAAAAATTTAGGTCTTTCTACAATTCCAAAATCTGAAAGCAATAACTACATTATTGAAATAAATAAATCAGATATTTCAAATATTACAATGGTTGAAGTTAATGCAACTATTAACGAACTTAACTTCATAGAATAATATAATTAGTAAAAATTTACAATTTATGGCTATTTTTAGTCTATAAATTGCACAGATCTTAATGAAAAAAGAAATTTTCTTTTTTTTATTACATTGATATATAATTTTTTTAATTTTATTAATACTCATTAATATAAGGAAATAAAAATGGTTAAATTACTTCAATTTTTAGATAGAGATTTTGCTTCTGGCGAACCACCAAAGGCTTTTAAAACTTTCCATTTAATATTTTTATTTTCATTTTTAGTTTTTGCCATTGTACTTTCTATTATTTTATATAAGAGTAGATCAGAAAAAGTAACACGTTTAGTTGTTGGTCTTTCTTGAATGGTATTAGTAGTAGTTGAAATCTTCAAACAAATCTATGCTACTGGACACATTGATAAAAATGGTAAGGTTTACTGAACTTATGAAGGGGCGGCGTATGCTATACCACTGGTTCTATGTTCTATGCCACTTTATTTCATACCAATGTATTTAATAAGTTGAAACAAAAAAGTTAGAAAGGTGTTGCTTGACTTTATTTGTGTATATAACTTATATGGCGGAGCATTTGTTATGATGATATATCCAGGAGACGTATTTACCAAAAACATCTTCATATCATTTCATACAATGATATTCCATGGAACAATGTTATTTATTGGTATCTTCTTATTGTGAACACAAAGAGTTAAGATGAGTTTTAGAACAATACTAAACACGTTCATTATTCTTTGTATGCTATGAATTGTTGCTATTGTGGGAAATGAATTCTTCTATCAATTACATAAGGCTAAAAAAATAAATGTTCTAGTAGATATTCTAAACATTAGTCATAGAAGACCTAATCCATTTGCAGCAACCATTGCTCAAATTGTACCCGGTGTAAAAGATTGAATGGTAACAGCATTCTACCCACTATTCACTTTAATGGTTTGTTATACAATATTCACTGTATTCTGAGCTGCTTGATTATTAATTCCAAATATGATTGAAAAAGCTTGAAAAAAGGATAGAAAAATTGCTTTACAACTTGCAAGCAAAAAAAGACGTGAAAAACTTATTGCCGAAACCTTTTATGCTACACCTGCTGAACTATTAAATACTAATCAATAAAATGGCTTAAAGTCCATTTTTTATTTCCTTTTTTGTTCATATTCTTATTACATAACAATAACTATTTATTATTACGTTCTAGTTCAAGTAGTTTATCTTTTATAGAAACTCCTGCTGCATATCCCACTAATTTGCCATTTATCCCTATAACCCTATGACAAGGAACAATAAGTCCAATGGGATTTTTATTATTAGCACTACCTACTGCTCTATATGCTTTAGGGTTACCTATTGCTTCTGCAATTTGTTTATATGTTCTAGTTTCGCCATAAGGAATTTTACAAAGTTCTGCTCACACTAGTTCTTGAAACTTTGTGCCATGTGATTCATAAGGAAAATCTAAAATTTTTCTACTACCTTTTAAATATTCTAAAACTTGGAAATAGACTAAATCAGTGAGTGAGTTAGGTATATTTTTAACATCAATGCTTTTTTGAATGATTGAGAGTTCTGTGATTTTTCCAGCTTCGTTGTAACATAACTTCAAATAGCCTAATGGAAATTTATAAATTGCAGTTTTAATCATAATTAAATTATACTAAAACACCACAGAGCTTGCACTAGCTTGGTGTGGTGTTTTTGATATTATTGTTTTAAAATAAAAGTTAATTTTTAATAGTTATTTTGTTATTATTCTTCATCAACTACGGCTTTTCCACCACGTTTCTTAACTATTTCATCAGCTAAGTTTCTTGGTAGTTTTTCATAGTGATCAAATCACATTTGATAGTTACCACGTCCGGTAGTCATTGAACGTAGGTCAGTAGCATATCCAAACATTTCACTTAGTGGGATGTAAGCTTTAATAACATTTGCTCCATCAGCACGAGTTTCATTTTCTCTAACTTGGCCACGACGACGAGAAATATCTCCCATAACGTCTCCAAAGAAATCTTCAGGTACAACAACAGCAACGTCCATAATAGGTTCTAGTAAAACAGTTCCCAATACTTCTCTACCTTTTGTAAGTGATTTAGAAGCAGCTATTTTATAAGCTAGTTCAGATGAATCGACTTCATGGTATGAACCATCAAATAATGTTGCTTTAACATCGATTAAAGGATAACCTGCCAAAATACCAATTTGCATTTTTTCACGAAGTCCTTTTTCGATTGACTTGATGTATTCTTTAGGGATTTTACCACCAACAATTTTGTCAACGAATTCAAAGCCTTTATCAGGGTTTGGTTCATATTTAATTCATACGTGACCATATTGACCTTTACCACCTGATTGTTTCTTGTGCATACCTTCAATATCAGCTGATTTAGTAATGGTTTCACGGTATGAAACTTGTGGTGCACCAACATTTACTTGTATATTGAATTCACGTTTTAAACGGTCACAGATAATGTCTAAGTGAAGTTCACCCATACCAGCAATAATAGTTTGTCCAGTTTCTTCATCAGTTCAGTATTTGAAAGTAGGGTCTTCTGCAGCTAAACGTTGTAAAGCTAGTGAAATTTTTTCTGATGCATCTTTAGATGCAGGTTCTAAAGCTTGCGAAATAACAGGTTCTGGGAAATTCATGTTTTCAAGCACAACATCTTTTTGTTTTTCATCAATCAATGTGTCTCCTGTGGTTGAAAACTTAAGACCAACAGCGGCTGCTATATCACCAGTTCTAACTTCTTCAATATCAGTTCTACTGTTAGCATGCATTAAAATAATTCTACCAATTCTTTCGCGTTCACCTTTGGTTGAGTTATATACATAAGAACCTTTAGTTAAAACACCTGAATATACTCTGAAGTAAGTTAAATTTCCTACATAAGGGTCATTCATAACTTTGAATGCTAGTGATGAGAAAAATTCTTCATCTTTTGCAGGTATAGCGATTTCGGTTTCACCTTTATATGCTTTCATTGGAGGAATATCAACAGGCGAAGGTAAGTAATCAACAACAGCATCTAGCATCAATTTAACACATTTGTTTTTGAAACTTGTTCCACAAACAACTGGGAAGTATTCAGCAGAAATAGTTGCTTTTCTTAATGCTTTTTTAATCAAGGCAGCACTAACTTCTTTTTCTTCAAGTAGAAGTTCCATAATTTCTTCATCAAAATCAGCTAGTGATTCAGCTAATTCTGAACGCATCAACATTGCTTCTTCTTTTAAGTGTGCGGGAATAGGAATTTCTTTATAGTTTTCTTCAATCTTACCATCAAATTCGTAAGCTTTCATTTCAACAAGGTCAATTGTACCTGTGAATTGTGCTTCTTCACCGATGTTTAATTGAATAGCGTGAGCATTAGCTCCTAATAGTTTTCTTAAAGATTCAACTGATGCTTTGAAGTTAGCTCCAGCTTTATCCATTTTGTTTACATAAACAATTCTAGGAACTTTGTAGTTTGTTGCTTGTCTTCAAACAGTTTCTGTTTGAGGTTCAACTCCAGATTGAGCATCAAGAACAGCAACAGCACCATCAAGTACACGAAGAGAACGTTCTACTTCAACAGTAAAGTCCACGTGACCTGGAGTGTCTATAATATTAATTCTTTTACCTTTTCAGTATGCAGTAGTAGCAGCAGAAGTAATAGTAATACCACGTTCTTGCTCTTGGATCATTCAGTCCATTTGTGATTTACCTTCATGAGTTTCACCAATTTTGTGAATTTTTCCAGTGTGATAAAGTACACGTTCAGTGGTAGTAGTTTTTCCAGCGTCAATATGCGCCATTATTCCTATATTTCTATAGTCTTCAATTTTATATTCTCTAGCCATACTAATGCCCTATCATCTGAAGTGAGCAAATGCTTTGTTTGATTCTGCCATTTTGTGAGTGTCTTCTCTTTTCTTAACAGCACCACCAATTTTATTTGATGCATCAATTATTTCATTTGCAAGTTTTTCTTCCATTGTTTTTTCGTTTCTTAAACGAGCATATTGAATTAATCATCTTAATGCAAGTGTTTGTTTTCTTCTTGAACTTACTTCAACAGGAACTTGATAGTTACTTCCACCAACTCTTCTTGAACGTACTTCAAGTTGAGGCGAAACGTTTTCTAAAGCTAAGTTAAATACTTCTAATGGTTCTTTTTTGGTTTTTGTTTTAATAATTTCAAATGCGTTATATAGTATAGATTCAGCAACCGATTTTTTACCATCCAACATAATTGTGTTAATTAATTTAGTAATAATTTTTGAATTAAATATTGGATCAGCTAGAACATCTCTAACTGGTGTTTTTTGTTTTCTTGACATATTATTTTCTCCTTATTACTTTCTAATTAATTAGCCTTAGGTTTCTTTGTGCCGTAAATTGAACGACCTTGTTTTCTTTTTTCAACACCAGCAGCATCTTGTGTTCCACGAATTATTGTATATCTTACTCCGGGCAAGTCTTTAACTTTACCACCTCTTATTAAAACAACTGAGTGTTCTTGCAAGTTATGTCCTTCACCAGGAATATATGCAGTAACTTCTTGACCATTTGATAATTTTACCCGAGCGTATTTTCTAATAGCTGAGTTAGGTTTTTTAGGTGTCATTGTTGCAACCCGAGTGCATACCCCTCTTTTAAAAGGACTAGGTATCTTTTTTTCTTTTTTATGTAAAGTATTGAACATCATACCTAAAGCAGGTGCTTTAGATTTTGTTCTTTTATCTTTACGACCGTGATTAATCAACTGACTAATTGTAGGCATTTTTTTGTTCCTTTCGTTTTTATAAAAATAAAATAAGTATTAAAAATACTTGTACTATTATACAACAACTTATCCGGTAGTTTCATTTTTTATTTTTTTTATTTTTACTTAATAAAAACTAATAATAATTGAATTATATTGTGGAATTTTAACTATTTGTGAATATAACAAATCAATTAAAAATTTAAGTTCATAAAATAATTATGGTTTATTAGTAAGATAGAAAAATAGTCTTGTATATAGTCATTTTTATATTAAAATTTTATGTATTGCATTTATTTAACAATAAATGTTAATTAAAAAAATAAAAAGGAAATATACGAAATTATGAATAAAAAAGTCAAGATAATTCTTTTATCTACAGTAATGACCCCCCCACAATTATTCCCTTATTAGCGGCTTCATGTGCTAATGAAGATCCTGAAAGTGAAATAAAACAGATTAAAGTTTCTGTAACTACATTAGATAAATTTGCTAAAGATGTTACTGATTCAGATATAAAAATCACAGGATACCGTCCTTCAGTATTCAAAATTAGTCAACGCACCAACCAAACAGTAGCGATCCAACTACGCTAGAAGTATTAGTGGTGTTAACAAACATTAAAAAAGGTACAAAAGCACCAAAATTCTTTACAATTAAAGGATTTAAAGCCGATTCAACTGATGAAATAGAGGCATTTTAGCTAAAGAACTTGAAAAAATTAGCGGAGTTTCAGTAGAAAATCACGCTAATAAAATAGCTAATACAATTACTTCAAGTGATATTAAAGTTGCAGAAACTACTTTTATTGATAAAAATACATTCGAATATTTTATTAATCCAAAAGTTGATTTTAACGATAAAACTAAACTTAGTGTTTCAGTAAGATTAAAACATAAACAAAGTGGTATTTTATCAAAAGCAAAAACTTTTGAAATTACAGGTTTTAAAACTCTTTCAGCAGAAGAGAAACAACAAATTAAAAATCTTGAAATTGCATCAAAGAAAATTACTGTTGATGTAGAAGGTAAAGAAAATAAATTTGCTAAAGATGCTGTAGAGGGAGATTTAAAATTCACAATTCCAAAAATCGATGGTTTGATTGATGATCCTTCAAAATATGAAATTGTTGAAAAATCATGATCTGTAACTAAGAGCGTTTTAAAAAATCTCGAAGTATATTTCCAGTTAAAAAATAAAGACACTAAATTAATATCAAGTAAACGTAAGGTGGAAATTAAAGGTTTCAAACAATCTGAAGCTTCTACTCTTGAAGAAAAGGCATTGCAAGAGGCATTAAATGCTATTACTTTATCATATGAAGATGGACCAGAAGTTCTCAAGAAAATAGATGTTGGTGATTTAGATATTGCTAAAGTTAAATTAGAGGGCAAAAAAGAAGGTTTTGATTATAGGCCTAAGTTCAAAAATGAAACACCTAATAAACAAAACTACAATGAAGGTTTTAGAACTGTAGTAATTACTGTGAAAGAAGGTTCAAAATCACTTTCAAAAGAAATTAATCTTGAATGCTTTAAATCAGATTATGATGTAATCATAAAGCAAAGAGAATTAGTAAAAACAATTGATTTAAATCAAACCTCAGAAACCAAATCTACGGTGGAATCATTGTTTCAAGGTGGAAATAATGAAATTGATATATTTTATGATTTTGATCAAAAAACATATTTTGACAAAAAATATACAGAATCAAATAGAAAACCTATATTAGATATGTCAAAAGTTAGTTGAGCATTCGGAACAATATTTGGTAATGGTAAATTAATTAAATTAGGCGAAAATAAATATAAGGCAAAAGTAACGTTAGCCAAAAGTTGAAAAGTAAGTGGAAAATGAAATTACATATATGATACAAAATTCATAGAAACTAATGAACTAAGTTTTCAAATAATCGATCAAACAGCAATAGATAAACTTGCAGAAGATAATAAAGATAAATTTGATTATCCTGATAAAACTACTATAGTAGTAGAACAAGCTGCACAAGATAAAATCATCTTACCAAATGTTAAACTTCAAAATATCCCCGTTAAATTCAATATAACAAGTTTGCAAAAAGATTCCGAACATCAAAATTAATAATAAAATATGAAGCCGAAATTGAATATAAAGGCAACAAATTAACTTCTAAAATAATAACAGCAAAAATTTCAGGATTTAAACAAGATGAACTTGGAAAAGAATTTAATGGAATGAATATAGATTATGAAGATAAGAGTAACACCGAAGTAGATAATGTACAACTAGAAAAATTCAAATTAAAGAAAAACTCTTCGGATTATTCTCCATCCAACGACATAACTAAAGAAATTAAAATCATTTCAAAAGATAAATACAATGGTAAAGTAACTATTGAAGTTATTCTAAAACAAGGTTCTAATCAAGTTTCAAAAGAATTTATTGTTGAAGATTTTAAAAAGAAACATTTTGATTTTAATACCGAAGTAGACAATAGTTTTACAATTAAAATTAAAGATATAGAAAAAGCAAATGTACTACCTAGTGCTGTTAAAAAAGAAAATATTCTAATTGAAATTAAAGACGAATATAAATCAGCTATTGAAGTTCAAAGTTACGAATTTACCGAACAAGATAATGAAAACGGTAAATTAAAAATAAAAATTACATTAAAAGATTTGATTAATAATCCTCATTCTACAAAGGATGTTATAAAAGAAGAAACAGGATTTAAAACATCTACTGCTACAACAAAAAAATTTAAATTACAAGAACTATATAATCTATCGATTTCTGGAACATTAATTTCAGTAGATCAAAGTCAAAAAGATGAAATTATAAAACTATTTAAATCTATGAAGACTTATGGAGATGAAAATAGAAGATTTTTAGCATACAAAAATGGTTCTTTCTATACAAAAAATAGTAATGGTACAAAAATAGAAGGTATTTCTATATCAGATAATTCTATAAGCAAAAGTATTTACGCATGGTAAAAATAGTAACATAGCAAAAGATTCTTCAACAGGAACCGGAAACAATAAAGGTATTACTCTCTTGAACGATGGCGAAAAATGAATTGTTAAATGAAGATTAATTTTATTAGAAGACAACACCGAAGATGATCAAGTCTTTGAACAAGTACTATCCCAATAATCAGATTAATACAAAACATCTTATTTTGCATAAATAATTATTTCAAAAAGAGAAGATGAAGCAAAAAAGTCTTCTCTTTTTGATTTCCTATCAAAAATGCAAATATGTAAAAAGGCTATGTCAAACTATTAATATATAGTAATTTATTAAATTTAAGTAGTATCCAAATTTAAAGAATAAAAAGAAATTTTTATTGAATATAATGCCTAATAAGTTGAGTAATTAGAAATTTGTTGTATATTTAAAGTACAATTTAAAGTAAGAATGGATACGGATTTCAAAAAAATTCATTTTTTGAATAAGGAATTTATTGAACATTATTCTATTATTTATAGAAACATTTTATTACAACAAAATATCATAATAAGTTCACAATTTTTTATTTTTGTCTTAAACATTATATTCAATAATTTTATTTGAGTAAAAATAATAACTTCTCTACTCTTATTGATTTCACTGATACAAATAATAATTATTATAAAATTACTTACTTTATTTAGAACACTATTTAAAAGTGAAAATATCATTAAAAAAATATATATTTTATATCGTATAAACAAAGTATTAAAGATAAAATCTATAAACATATTTTTCAAAAAATATCTTTATAAAGTAAATAAGACACTATTAAAACAAATAAGAAAAATTAACAAAAAATTTGTTTTACACGGTAGTTCCGCAATAATGTGTAATATAAATTTATTTTGAAGAGCTGCTAATGATATAGATTTAATTATTTTAGATTATGATTACAATAATAAAAAAATAGAAAAATCATTTGAAAATCAAAGGTTTTTAAAACTTATAAGTGAATTTTCATATATTAATTACAAAATTCAAGATATTAGTATTGAAATTCTTACTACAAAATTTATTCCATACACTCATATAAATAAACATAATCTAATTTGAACGTGTAATATATATTGACAAATTGCGATGAAAATTTTTCAATTAATTGAATATGTATTAACAAGAACCGACAATAAAAAGACAATTGAAATAATTATAGATTTGATGTGAATATATAATATGCATACCAAAAATTTTAAACGTATTAAAAAGATAAATAACGCGTTAAATTATTTATTATTGAGTAATTTTTTTGTATATTATTACCTTCCTTATAAAGTAAGGATAACAAATAACTTAGAACAAATAAATGAAAAAATAAAACAAATTTTTATTAAAAATAACTGATTAAATAATTTAGATAAAAAATTCTATGATTTTCTCATTAATTTAAATTTCTTAAATAGGATTTTCGATGCTAATTTACTTAAAAAAATAAATAACATAGAAAAAGTTTTGATGTTTAAAAGGGATCTAATTTGAAAAGAGATCCTTAATATTGATAGTCAAAACAATTTAAAATCAATTAAATTAAAAACAAATTTAAATAAAAATTTTTGAATAAATTTTGACAAATATTCTAAAGAAATTGTTTCGTATTTAAATTTTGATGTTAATGATTTACGGTGTTACTTATTAACAAAAATAAATATTTAGTATTAAAGGAGAAGCAATGCTAATAGAAATAAAACAAAAAAATGAATTTGACATTGATAAAAATTTGAAATTTTTACAACAATTATTAATTTGTATTAAGAAAAAAGATATAAAAAAAATTAATGAAATTTTGAATAGAAATAGTTATATACATATATTAGAAAATAAAAATAGATATAATGCCTTGGAATTAAATAAAAGAATTAATGAAATTGAAAAAATAACATTAAATACTATAAATAGCAAAATCCATAATAATTCTAAAATTAATGCAATTAAAACTAATTCAGTTAATAGTGCAAATTACTCTATTGATGGTTTTAATTGAACTGAAGTAGAAAATATACAACGTTCATTATTTTCACCCACAGTAATAGAACGCGCTTCGTTTAAAAATTATAAATTTTTTTTTAATTATAAACAAATCGAAGACAAACTTCTATATGATATAAATTGATATAAAAATTACATAACTAATTGAACAAAAGAACTAAAAGAATTAAACGAAATACTTGGAAAAATAGGCGAGGGCTTAAATAATACAGGGATTCCTATTATTGATTCTGCAATAGCAATAAAAAATGCAATTGAATTAGGTTTCTTTATTATTAACGAAATAGGAAATAAAATACAAGATTGTTGTAATTTATACTACGCTAAAATAATTCCATATTTTTTGGAAATGCTGAATCTTGTTATAAATTCTGAAAATGTTACAAAAATATATGCTTTTATGCAATATTCTCATAATTTTGCAAGAAATGAAACATACGGTATTTGATACACAATAATTAATAAGAATTTTAATCAGTATCATAAACTTTTGAAAGATGAAATGAACATAGCTAACCATATATATTGAGAAAATTATATGGCAGAAATTCATAATTACTAAATATAGAAAAAATGAAAAAAGAACTTAAAGATATTTTAGAAAAAGCTAAAATTGTAATTTCAGATGAAAAAAAGCAAAAAAAAATGTTTTGATACATTTTTATTGTATTTATTAGTATTTTCTTTTTTACGCTGTGTACTATTTGTTTATCTATCATAGAATGAGATAAATCAAATAAAATTTTAAGAATAATAATAACAACTATTTTCTATCTTATATTGGTCGCTCCTTGTAATATCTTTTTTATACTAAAAGTAGTATTTTTATGAAAAATTATAATTAATAAAGATATAAATGACTACAAAATTTCCAAGTATATGATTGGTTATTTTTTATTAAAATTTAATTTCTCATATGCAAAAGAAATAAAGATCGAATGAAGAAAATCCAAAATTAATTTATTATTAAAAGATGAAGAATTCAAAAAATTTTCTAGTTTTTTTGATAATTATGATCTAACAAATATTGAATTAATTTTCTCCGAATTTAAAAGCGAACATTTATTGATAAATAAATACAACATATTTTATTTTCTACTCAAAAATTATTTAAAAACAAACGAGAAATATATTGACATGTTAAATGCATTTGTTTGTTTAAATTTTTTAAACAAATTAAAGGTAAAAAACGTTTTTCAAAGATTTAATTTTAAATTAAATGAAAACATAATCACGTCATATAAAAAAGAATACATATTCACTTTTTTTAAGTTAAATAAAATATTTGATTTTGAAAGAAAGCAAAAACAAAATCACGATAAAAAAATAGCACGTATGAACATAATTAATATGATAAGTAGTCTAATAAATTTTTATTTTGTTTTTGCATATTCAATTTTTTTAAGCACATCATTTGTTGCTAGTTATGACAATTTGAATCATTTTGGCTTTAGTAAATTATCAATTTTCTACATATGATTGTATTTGATGTGAACATTCTTTACTATAATAATTGTTATTCTATTTGTTTTTGTTTTAAAGTATATGAAATTAAAGAAATCCGAAAAGATAATATTTATTTTTTCCGGATTAATTGTTTTAATACAAAATTTCTTAATGTGTATATTCCATGAATTGGGATTTTATCTAAAAAATAAGAATTGATCTAACTTATATATTGGTTTAGTGTTCTTGTTTTTAAACATAATAGTATACTCATTTTGATTTAATGCTCTTATTAATATTAATTTAAATTTGAATAGCAAAAAATATGAATTAGATAAAGAATAAAGTATCCAAGTCTAATTTACTTAAATTTAAAATGGAGATCTTACCTCCATTTTAAATTTAAAAAACTTTTTATAGTCTATTGGTTTTTTATTAATTTAATTTATTCCAATTGCAACACCTTTATTTTTAAAGGTTTCAGTACCATTTCCCCAAATTAATTTATATAAATCTGGATAATCAATAAATGGATTTCTAATTCCACCTTGAGCTTCTGCGATTGCTTTATTACGTTCAATTTCAACTAAATTTACAGGGTCAAATTCACTTCATTCATAATAACAATCTAAGAATTCTTTGTGAAAATAAGGAAATGTTTTATAAAACACTTGACTACCGGCTCCACTATAACCATTTTTGTGGGTTATTTGAAAGTAAAAATAAGCACGTGCGGTGTCACCTTTGAATCAATCAATTGGTTCACAATATTTATTTGAAATCTTAGTTCCATTTTTACTAGTTATTTTAGGATTTGAAACTTTAAAGTGTGGATGATTCCCTCTTCAATTATTTACTGCTTTATCAGAAGGTCATACAAAATGTGCATCATTTCTTGTAGGATTAGCCTTATTGAATCATGATTGCGGAATCATATGTTCTCTATTATACATAGAGCCTTCACCACTAGAAGGTAATCCGGTGCCATGTCCACCAGTACCTTCATATTCACCAATTTGGAAATTATAAGGATCAGAGCCATTTGGATTTTCTGAATAAATGTCTAATATAGTTCCATCATTTTCTAAATATTTATCAATAAATGCAGTTTCATAAGTTCTATATAATTGAGCATAATTATTGTGAAAGTTTTTCAAATGTTGTTTTTGGATAGTGAACAATTTTTCGAATAATTCTCTACCTCTTAATCCTTCTGCATCTTGGTAATAATTATTGCTTGCATCATATTTTACACTTACCGGGGTTCCGGGATTTGGACTTGGTGTCGGGGGGGTCTGAGGTTGTTCTTGATTACTTCCACCTCCTTGTTGCTCACCTTGACCATTTCCGCCGCCTTGGTTTCCACCACCCGGATTTTGAGGGTTTTGAGGCTGTGATTGATTGGCAGGAATAGAAACCGAACCACTTGCAATTACTTTGTTAGAAATTTTTCCTAAAATGTCATATTTAATATTAATTTGTTGCTTTGTAGCATCAAAATTTATATTAGTAATTTTTAGATCATATTGTTCATCTAGATTTGTAATAGAAAAATCATTTGAAAGTAAATTATTTATATCAGCATTAGTTTTTAATGAAATTAATGGATGAAATGTTGGTTTTGTATTATTACATTTAGATGAAAAAATTAATGGTGCGAATATCACACTTGGAACAAATGTGAATAGTAGCGTTGTTTTGAGACTTTTTTTGTTCATTATAGTCCTTGTTAATTTTTTAATAGCTATAAAATTTTATCATAAGCTAAATATTAAAAAAATTTAACTTGTTATAAACAGAAATAAGCATTTATTAATTACAAATTAATAAAAAATGTGATCTAGTTAGTCACATTCATTATTTCAATTAAAGTTTTATATGGCAAATTGTTTCTGGGTGTTTATCAACATAATCTTGATGATAATCTTCTGCTAAATAGTAATTTTGAAGTTTTAATACTTCTGTTACTACTTTGCCTTTTATAGATTCAGCAAGTTCTTGGATTTTAGATTTTATTATTTTTTCATCAGAATCATCTACAAAATAAATTCCACTGCGGTATTGCTTTCCATAATCAGGTCCTTGGTAATTTAAAGCAGTAGGATCAATTGCTGAAAATAATTTTTCTACTAAAGTTTGAAGTGGAACTTTGGTTGGATCATATTCAATTTCAACTGTTTCAGCTGCAGTAGTGGAATGTGATTTTACAAGTTCATAAGATGGATTTTTGATATCTGAATTAGCATATCCCACAGTAGTTTTAATAACCCCTGCAATTTTTTTGAAATATGCTTGAACACCTCAGAAGCATCCACCTGCTATATATATTTTTTTCATTATTTATTTTTTTATCCTTCTATAGTGATTGAACTATTTTTCTTTGAAAATATCGAACCTTTGTCAATAGTAATGATATTAACAAAAGTTTTATAAAAACTTGAATTAACAATTATTCCCGTATAAGTGAAATAAGATATGAAAGTCATTAGTAATATTAAATACATGAAAGCTGCCACAGGACCGAATTTGTTATATTTAATTAAAGGTGTAATAGAACCGAAAATTAAAATAAAGAAAGAAGTTGGTATTGAAGTTATTAAAGCGCCCGGGTGAATTTGAGGAAATTTTAATTTAAAGTTGGGCGCATACAAGTAAAACACTCCAAAACCCAAATAAGTAGAAACTGGTAAAAATAAAATTATTGTGAAATAGTAAATTACTAAAAATCAAGTTTTTGGCGTTTTATCTCAACTTACTCATTCAGCTGGATCAGTTAAGTTTTTAGGCATTGAAGCAAATCCAGCTTTTTCAATTAAAAGTGTCATAAAAGCAGTAAATGCTAATAATAAAATCGTTAATATCACAATCAATGTAATACATACAAAAATGCCTTTAACCATACTTTTTCAAGCACGAAACGCAGTTTTGTGTTCATAAAGTGCATCAATTGATAAGATGAATTTTGAATATCCTTTTGAAGCGATTCAAATAACTGAAATAATTAATAATGTGAAAGTAATAGCACCATCTACACTTGTTCAAATTGTAGATATATCTTGTGGAAGAATAGTTTCAATGTTAGGAATAATACGTCCTAATATAACATGACGGAAAATAAAGTTATATTCCGGGCGAATTGAAGTAATAATAGAAACTAAAATCAATGAAATTGGAATGAATGATAAAAATAAATACATAGCATAACCAATTGGAATGAAAGTAAATTCATTCGATTTTAGTTTTTTGTAAGCGTTATTAACAATTTCTTTACCTTTGGCACGACTGCTTTTTAGATATCTTGGAATAGCTAAAAATAAAATACCATAAATAATTCATTTAAATATTTTTTCAAAAATATTACGGTTAGGAGCAGTTTGAATTATTTGACCATTGTCATATTCTTTTTTATTAACCTCAACAAGGTCATCTTCTTTATGCTGTCAACCGCTTTTAATTTTTCATTTTCATTTATTTTTTCTTCGACACATATTTTCCTCAGAAATTAGTTTAATAATAGTTTATCTAAAATTTCATCTAATTTACTTATATTGGCTTTACCCATTGTTTTTTTCATTATTTGACCAATCAAGTATTTTTTATTTCGATCAATATTTGAATTAAAATCATTTTTCAAATTAGGATTTTCATCCAATATTTGTCTAATTACATCTTCAAGTGATATTTCTTGAACTTCAATGAATAAATTATTATCTTTAATTATTTTGTCTAGAGGTAGATCTTTATTATCTTGTTTCAATTGCAAAATATCTAAAACTTTTGCTTTATTTATTTTTTGCTCAATTAAATATTTGAACATTTTTTCAACTTCTAATAATGAAATATTTAAATCTGATATTTGCATTTTATTAGCATTTAAAAATGGAATAATTGTCGCAAAAAATAAATTAGCTTTTCTTTTAATGTCATCTAGATTTATTTTGTCAAAGTAAATTGAATATTCAATATTGTTTAATAATTGATTAATCTGAACTAGATTAAGTCCATAAGATAAATACTTTTGCTCTTTTTCATATGGTAGTTCTTCAATTTTGGTGTTTTCAATAACTGAAAGTGGAACTAAGATATCAGGAATATTAGGTTCTGGGAAATATTTATAATCAATACTATCATTTTTAGAACGCATTAAAATAGTTTGAAGTTTTGCCTCATCAAATCTTCGAGTTTCTTGTAAAACTTTTTTGCCTTCTTCAACTAGTTTTACTTGACGTTGGAATTCATAATCAATTGCTTTTTCAACATTTGCAATTGAGTTCAAATTTTTTATTTCAACACGTGTGTTGAAATCATTAGTGCCTTTTTTACGAATAGAAATGTTAGTATCAACTCTTAAACTACCTTCATTCATTTTAGCATCACTAATATTCAAACATAAAGCTGTTTGCCTAATAGCTTCTACATAAGCTTGTGCTTCTTTAGCTGAATGAATTGTAGGATGAGACACTATTTCAATTAAAGGAACACCTGCGCGGTTATAATTTAATAAAGTAGAAGTTTCAGTGTGAATTGATTTAGCTGTATCTTCTTCAAGATGAATTCTTTCAATCGAAATTTCTTTTCAAATGCCATCAACTTTAATTTTTATTTTTCCATTTTTACCAATTGGGAAAAATTGTTGGGTTATTTGATAGCCTTTCGGAAGATCGGGATAGAAGTAATTTTTTCTGTCAAATCTAACCAAATTGTCTATTTCCATATTTAAAGCTTTAGCAAGTTTTATTCCTTTTATAATAGTTTCGTTATTAACAAGTGGTAAACTTCCAGAATAAGCTAGGTCTATATTTGAAACATTTTGATTTTCTGGTGAATTAAAATCATTTAAAATAGGTGAAAACATTTTGGTTTTGGTATTAAGTTCTAAATGGATTTCAATTCCAATTACCAATTCTCATTTACTATTCATATAGTTCTCCTAATATCTTTTCAATAAAAAGAGCATATTCCATTAACTTAGTGTCGCTATATAGTTTTGCATCAATTGAAATATTAAAAGGCATATGATTTTTAGGATTTTCACCTAATTTTAAAGTAAGCGAAGGATTGCCAACTAAATTTCCATAAGTTAGAATATAGTCCATATAAGAAGATTTATAAGCTTTACCATCTTCTGGAGCAGATGCATTAGATGCTGGAAAAACAAAGATGTCACATTGTTCATGAATTTTTGTGAAATAATTCGATAAATATCTCCGCATTTTTTTAGCTTGATTGAAATATTTGCTTTGATTTTCTTGTTCTAAGAAATAAGAACCTAGTATCAAACGTGATTGTACCATTTTACCTAAATTCTTGCTCCGAGAATTTATCATAATTTCTTCTCAATTTTTACCTTCTTGTTGCATTCCAAAATTTATAGCAGCAAGGTTTGATAAATTTGAACTTGCTTCTGAAAATGCAATGATACGATAAACTGTATCAATTGATTTTAAAAGTTTTTCGTTAACTTTTATCTTTATAAGATTAATGCCTTTTGCTACAAGAGTGTCCAAAAATTTTTGATAAGATGAAGCAACATAATCTTCTAATTGGTCAAAACAATCTAAATAGCAAACTGTTTTAGGTTTTTGTTCTTTGATACTAGATGCTTCAAAACTTAATTCTTTGCTAGTCAAATCAGATTTTAAATCTTGTTTATATAAAACAGAACTCAAAGTTATTAAATCAGAAACATTATGAGCGAAGTATGCAACAGTATCCAAACTTGTAGCAAAAGCAAAAAGACCATAACGCGAAACTGCTCCGTAACTTGGTTTAAATCCACATTTACCAATGTTTGATGCGGGCTTACGTACTGAATCTCCTGTATCGCTTGCTATAGCAAAAGATATATTTTCATTAAAAGTAGCGGCAGCACCTGATGAAGATCCGCCAACTAAATACTTTTTATTTTGCGGATGCAACACTTTTCCATAAGCAGAATACTCCCCGCTTCCACCTAAACCAAATTCATCAAGATTAGTTCTAGCTATACAAGTTGCACCAGCTTGTTCTAATAAATTAATTACAGTTGCATTATATTGTGGTTTAAAGTTATTTAAAAATAAACTTGATGCCTTGCATTCAACATTTTTTTGCGCATAGTTATCTTTAATAGTGAAAACACAATTTGATAATATACCTTTGTCTTGCAATTTAGCGTTTTCAAATACATAAGCTACTGCATTATTTTTGTCAGACTTTAGCTCTTTGATAGCTTTTTTGATGTCACCTTTAATTATCATTTAGCACCTTCTTTAAACTAACAAATGAATCAGTTTTGCTAGTGGCATTAGCCAAAATTTCTTCACGTTTCAATAAAAAAGTAGAATTTTCCTCATCTTTACGTAGTAAGGAAAATTCAAGAGGTGTTTCTGAAATTTTATGCAATGGTTTTAAATTTACAATTTCATCTTTAAATTGTTCTAATTCTAAAAGTCCATTTTCTACTTTACTATACAAATCCAAAGTAAGCGAAATTACCTCTTTACTTGGTTTTAAATAAATATCTTTTGCTAATTTCTTGATTTTTTCTTCATTCATAAACGCCTCTTATCAATGTGGATGACATATAAAAGTTTGATTGTTGTATTCTTCAAAATCTTCACCAAGATTTTTGAAAGTTATTGAATAAGAATGTAAGAACATTCTTCTAGCACGTTTGCCCCCATATTTTAAATCTCCTAATATTGGAGCTTTCAAATATTCAAGAGTGGCACGAATTTGATGTTTTTTACCAGTTAGAATTTGAGCATATTTGCGATTGCCTTCAATTTTAAAAATGGTTTTTGCTTTAACACCAAAATTTTCATCAACAACCATTTTTTCATTTTTGATATCTTTTTTAAGTCTAACTGTAACTTCTTTGTAAGATTCTTGGAAATCTGAAACAAATTGATAAATCTTTTCAAAATGGTTTTGCTTCTCTTCAAATTCAACAAGTGTTTTGTAGTTTTTAGCATAAACTACAAGTCCAGAAGTTTTTTTATCAATTCGCCCAATAGATGAAGGAATAAAAGACGAAGTTTTTTTGTAGTTTAAATATTTAAGCACTTGATCATTTAAACAATTTTCTTCTGAATGCATTGCAATGTCATAGTGTTTATCAACAATAAGTAAATTCTTGTCTTCATAAATTACAGAAAAATTTATTTGGCTACTATTATGTTGCAATTCTTTTTGAATATCAGAAAGACCATAAACTATTATTTCATCATCAAGTTGGAGTTTGTACTGTTTATCATTGGTACGTTTACCATTGATTTTTATATCTTTTTCACGGAATAATTTTTCAATACGAGATATAGGAACATTATCTAGCATTCTCACTAGATATTTAAATAATGACCTATTAATGTCATTATTTTTAGCTTTAAAGGTTTTATTCATCTTCTTCAGTACTGTCTGATTCTATAATCACAGGTTCAGCTGGACGTTCAACTTCAATATGACGTTGTGAGTCAAATAAGTTGAAATCTTTGTCTTCATCGGTAGATTCTTCAGTATATCTTGCAAATTCAGGAAATGGTGGAAGTTCAGCTAATGTTTTAATTTTGAAATAATCATAGAATTTATTGGTAATTCCATAAAGAATAGGATTTCCAGGAGTAGGAGCAACTCCAACTTCTTCAATAATTCCTTTAGTTAATAAAATTGAAACTACGTGGTCACTAACAACACCTCTAATGTTTGAAATCATACTACGAGTAACAGGTTGCTTGTAGGCTACAATTCCAGCAACTTCAATACCAGCATTTGATAAATGTTGTTTTCTAGTAATAGTTACTAAATCTTCAATGTAAGTTTTAACACTAGGTACAGTTAAGAATTTAAATACATCATTAAATTCAGCCACCATAATTCCACGTTTTTCAGCATTGAAATCTTCTTTGAATTTTCTTAGTAATGCTCTAGCTTCATGTACAGTAGCAAATTTAAAGACATCTTTAATTTGAGTGCTACTTACTCCTTCTGATCCTTGGATAAATAATAATGCTTCTAATGCTTTGTAATTATTGTTCAACATATTCCACTCCTTTTGTAAATTGAATAATTCCGTCTTGTTCTATTTGTTTCATAACCACAATTTGTTGTCTTGATAAATCTAATACTGCTAGCAATGTAATTACGAAATGTCCCATTGTAGGCACGTTGAAGATTTCATTAAATGGTACTTCATCACGATTTTTGAATAATGCTTTAATTCTTTTCTTTTGTTCTTCTGGGCTTACTGCCACTGTTGTTATAACAACATTTCTAATTAATTCGGCATAAGTTCTTTCAAACATTTTCCGTAATGTTACAACTAATCTCGAACTGTTAGCATGACCATCAAGTACTGATTCATCCATTTCACGAATAAATTCTGTTATATCTTCCGGGGCTTTTGAATAGTAGTTATTTCTATCTTCTTCATGTTCTTTTAGAGTCTTAGAAATTTCTTTGAATTTTTCATATTCAGCAATTTGTTCTAATAATCTCTTCTTTTCTTTCTTAACTTCTTCTTCAACTTCAGGATCTTGTAGTAGCATTCTTGCTTTTAGTTGAAGCAATGTTGCTGCCATAACTAAGTACTCTGAGGCAATATCAAAATCATTGGCTTGTAAGTTTTTGATAATATCTAGGTATTGAGAACTAAGTTCAGCAAGGTCAACTTCAAAGATATCTAAGTTTTTTTCTTTAACTAAAGTTACAAGAAGGTCAAGTGGTCCATCAAAGTTAGAAAGACGAATGTTGTATTTAGAATCTTCTACTTTTTTTTCGTTTGGAGTTTTATTATCTTCATTTGCTTTTGGTTTTTCTTTAACTTCAAGTTTTTGTTTGTCTTTTTGCTTTTTTTGCTCTTCAAGTGAAATTTCTTTTACATCTTTTTTTGTATTATCAATTATCATTTGTTATTCCTTCTTTGCTCTTTTACTGTACTTATTATGCTTTGTCTCATCAGAAGTGATATTTTGTTCAACATAATTTGAAAGTATTTTATCTCTTACTAAGTTTCCTAAATCAGCTGGAAGCAAGGTTTGGAAATTAATTGGTTTCATTGGAGAGTGAAATGTTACAGTGACTTCAAGAATTCCTTTACGACTTTTATCATAAGCATTACATGCATTATTAATGGTGGTAGGAACTATTGGAACATAAGCCATTTGCGCAATTCGGAAAGCACCACTTTGAAATTCTCCAATTTTTCCATCTTTTGTACGCGTACCTTCTGGAAAAACAATTCCTGCTAGTTTGTTGTTTTTGATATATTCAGCAAAGTTTTTTAATACTTCAGGAATTTCACGTGGTTTAGAAAAATCAATTAAATAAGTGTTAATGAATTCTGCGATTTTTTTAATTGATTTTCTTTTTGCAATTTCTTGACGAGCAATGAAACCAAATTTTCTGCTGTCTTGTGTGTTTGAAAATTCTTTTGATAGTGCCGCAGAAATTATTAATGGATCAAAATAAGTTGAATGGTTTGGTGCTATAACGCAAGAGCCAACCGGCACATTTTCAAGACCTTCAACTTTTAATTTGATACCAAAACATTTCAAAAGTTTGATTGATCTTGTTTGAAATTGTTTGATTTTTTCACCAGTCGAATAGTATTCTGGCATTTTTTTAGCACGTTTGGCTTTTGAAATTAAGGTTAAATAGTGATGTAATATTGGTCCTAAATTTCAAAAAATTCTTGTTTTTAGTTTCACTTTATTTTCCTTCCTGCATAACTATGGCAATAATATAATCATCTTCACTACTAGTTGAGATCACAAATTTTTTGAGTGAGTTATCTAAAAACTCATATCTTCCGCAAGTTTGTTTGATTATACATATCTTACTAAATTCAAAAAACTCGTTATTGCATTTATATAGTGCTTCTTTTATGGCTCAACGTGTTGCGATGAAATGGTCTTTATCTTGTTCGCTTGCTAAAAGTTCAAATTCTTTTTTATGTAAAATTTTTTCAAGAGTATGTTTTTCAATATTTTTAAATCTTGTTTTTTTACATAAATCAATGCCGACCATTTATACTCCAAAATATTTTAATATTATAATTTAAAAACCCACATTTTTTTATACTTTCATATATTTCATATATGAACCCTTGAAAAGTCTAGAAAAAATAACAAAAATTACTTATTTTAAGTCATATTTTCAGCCTTATTATTTTGTATCTTCATTTCAAAATCACCTCCATAAATAAGCATAATATAGACTTGCTTTAAAAGTAAAAATTTGAGAAAGATTTGAGAAACTTTTGAGAAAGTTGTTGAAAAATTGCTGCTTTTTTCAACAAAAAAATGAGCTTTTTGTCCGCTCATTTTTTTGGGTTTTAGAAATCAAATCCGCGAATGTAACAATCTTTTGTTTCTTCAGAGTTGTCTTTTTTATTCTTAATTTTTAGTGGAAGTTTTAATGTTTTATAGGCTTTTTGAATAGGAATAGTTTCTTGGGTAATTTCAATTTTTGCTAGGTCTGCTATTGAAACTTCATATTGATCTTTATCTTTTTCAATTATGTTTACTAAGTTTATATCTTTTAAAGTAGGAAATTCTTCACGTTTCAATGAGTCATTAATTTTCTTCACTAATTTTTCAATTTGTTTATCTGTTGATAATTTCTTGAATTCTTCAGAGTCAAAATAAGTTTTTAATTCATCTTCACTAATATTGTAAAGTATGTCTCCTTCATCAGTTTCGGCAAAATATTCATCTACTTGAAGGTACCCAAATTGTGAAGTTGAACCTAATCTAGAAATTTCTATTACTTCTTCTATTTTTTTAGAACTATCAAATTTATCTTCTCTATCATAAATAAGTTTAAAAGTATTTTTGTTAGGAATAATTTCTTTTAAGAATTTATCTTTATCTTCTTGAGTCCCAGTTTTCAAAACATCATATTTAGCACTTAATTTGTAGTTATAAAACTTAGCGTTATCAGCTTTTTTAACATAAAAAATTGTTGATAATTTTAATAATAGATCTTTTCCATCTTCTTTTAAAAGAAGATCTTTAATTTCTTCAGGAGTGATAGTTTTTGATTTTGGTGTTGATTCTAAGTCAATAATTTTATGTTGTTTTTGTGAATCAAAACCATAAACAAAGAACACTTCTTGATTTCACTTAGTTTCTGATTTTTTCTTTCATTGAATGTTGATGTGAATATTTGTAGGCCCATGGTGGTGTAATCATTTTAGTTCATTTTCAAAACTTAAATCATATTGTTTATCATCAAATTCACCATTTACTAAACAATATTCTTTATATAACTCTAATTGTTTTTTTACATTACCTTTATATTCAGGTGTTTCAAGTTTTTGTTTAAATAAGTCAATGAATTCAGGAGATGAAATAACATCACCTTTATCAGTAGTTGATCACAAAAACTTTAATCCTGCAAATTCATTATAATCAACATTAACATCTTTTTTAAAACCAGGAACTGTAATTTCTACTGTATGAATCTTGGTTGGATCTTTTTTTTCTATAACTTCAAAAAATAGATTTAAATCTGATTTTGTAGCTTGTGTATTTTTTAAATTTAATTTATAGTCATAATACTCTAAATCAGTATTAGAAAAATCTATATATGCATAAGGTTCTAAAACTTTTTTAATATTAGCAAGACTTGCATCTTTTTGAAGTTCAGCTAATATTGCTTTAGCAGTTATATTTTTGGCAGCTTCATTTAGTTTTTCTGAAAAGAAAATACCATAATTATTATTAGTGTAAGAAACTAAATCACTAGGAATAACCATTTTTTGCTGAATTGATTGTTTTTTGGTAGGTTCTTTACATTTCACTGACATCATTGCCACAATAGGGGTGGCTGAAATTAAAAGTGATGATAGTAGAACCTTGTTAATTATTTTTTTCATTATTATCATATCCTTGTATGATTGGTGCATTTTTACAAAAAATATTATATTATAATTATATTTTAATTGTTAAAAATTAATGAGAAATAAACTATTTTTATATAAATGTAATTATAAAAAAAATGCATTTATATATTACTAACTAGACTTTTACGTAGTAAAAGTAGTAAATAAAAGTAGCATTTGAAAAATTATTTGCTACTTTTAATTAACGTTCCACTTAAAATTTATGCAAATTTTTTAATGATCATAAATAATAAGAAATTGCAGTGGGTTTATTTAAAGATAGATTAAAAATAAATAATGAAGTAATTAATAATACTAAATTTGAAGGAATGTCTTCTTGATTGAGGCTATATTTTAAATAACTGCAAAGTTCTTGAATGTATGTTGCAATTTTTCTTTTATCTTCATAATTAGGAGAAAGTTTTGCAGCTTTATAATCTTCTTCGAATTCTTCTATAATTTGTGCAAAATTAATTTTTAGTTCTTCTTGAGGTTCGGCTACTAATTCTAAAAGTGATTGGTTTTCCTTATTTCATTTATTTAATAAATAGTAGTTTTTGATTATGCGGATGTGAAATAACGCTCCATCAAAAATTAAATAAATTAGAAAAATTATAGGTAAGGATAAATATTGAATATAAGAAGATGGTTTTGAATTTTCATAATGAATAATAATTGAAAATAAAATGGTGACTAATAAAGTGCAGATGCAAAGAATAATATATTTAAGTAAATGAATAAAGAAAACTTTTTTAAATTTAATTTTTAGTACTTCAAAATAAGAATCATTTATTCTAAATTTTTCTTGAAGAGAAGATTGTAAGTCATAGTTTTCTTTAATCATTAAAAAATGGGGATTATTTTTCAATTTTTTAATGATGTTATTAGAAGTTAAAACTGTTGCAATATATAAAACAGTTGCCAGTATTGCAAGAACAATAAAGATTGTAAATGTTGAATTTTTCATAAAAATGGTTTGAATATAAAAAAACCTAAACGAATTTAGATTTTTAAACAATTAAATCAAAAGGATCTAATTCGATAGCAGGTTCTTCTAAACCTTTTAATGCTTTTTCTGATAAATATTTTTTGTCAACAATAGCTTCATAACTATATTCATCAAATCATTTATCACTCATTGAAAATATTCCTTTTTTACCTATGTCATCACCTCAACTATTTTCAACTTTTCAGTTAGTAATAGTTCCATCTTCTTTTATATTAACTCCAACTAAGTTCATAGCATGGCTTATAAAAGAAGCTTGCATTTCAAATCTTTGTTTTTTGCTAAAGGGTAAGGTTTTGGTTAAAGTTAAATCAGTAACATAGACATTTTCATCCATAATACCCAATTTTCTTTCGCTAGAAGCAGTAACATCACAACCATATCAAACTGCTTTATTATCTTTCAGTGAAGCAATGATTGCCTGTTTTTGTTCTTCTAAAGGAATGTTTAACGCTTGCATTCCTATTCCTTCATACATACTTTTTACATATTTACTATGTAGTAATCTGTAATAAGGATGAATTTCTCTAGGATCTGAAATGATAGTGATTTTGTTTTCTAAAACTTCAGCTATATATTTTTCATAAAATTCTTTTGGAGTTGATTTGATGGTAAAGTATTTTTTATCTTTATCACGATATGAAAAAGTAAATTCTTCTGGTGGAAGTCCTAATGATTTAACTAAAATGCTATAAGTGTCTTGCAAGGCCTTATCACGAAGATCATAAATTTCAGGAGTTAATTGATTTCTGTTTTCCTCAAATATTTGACGCATTTGAACAACATATGCTTTTAGTCTTAAATTAATTTGCTCGAACATAAATGAAGTTGATGTACTTTGAAAAGTTTCAGGCATTGAAGCTTTTGGTAGTATTCCATATTTTTTAACTAAATCAATAAATCATTCATAATATCCGCCATCACTTATAGGATCATGATTGAAACGTTGGAACAATCTATCGGTATAATCTAATTTCAAACCTTCTTCAAGCATAAAGTTTAAATAAGTGTTTGCTTTTTCCAAATAGTCATAAAAACCAATGTAGTTTTGTGATAGTTCAATGTTTTCTACATTTAATTTTTCCATTAAAGCCAAACGAGCCATATTTAAAGAAGCAAAAATTCAGCATCTTCCACTATTTTTTTGGTTAGTTATTTGACCCACTTTGGTTTCAATTGAAAATTCAAAGTCATGTTTATTAACTACATCAGCATTTAAAGAAGAAGATGCAATTCCATTTTTTAAAATTGAATTTTCAATAATTTTGTTTGCCTTATCTTTAAGATAAGTTTTTCTTAATGATTTTAATAAATCTTTATTAATTAAATTGTTCATATTTTATCCTTTTAATATCCCATTGCTTTTTCATATTCTTCAAGATCACCATAGAAAAGAAAACTTTCTTTTGGTTTTATTTCTAATATCACATTAGAACATTCTTTTATCATAGTTTGATTATAAGTTGTAAAGAGACAAGAACTTTTATAATCTTTAATTGCATCTATTAAAGAATCAATTGATTCTGAATCTAAATGGTCAAGTGGTTGATCGAAGATTAGGAAATTGCTTTCTTCTAACATTAGTTTTGAAAACATTAATCTAACTTTTTCGCCCCCACTTGTGTATTTAACTTGCTTGAATACACTATCATTTGAAAATAGCATTCTTCCTAAAAATCCACGCATACGAGAATCTGAATTATCTTTAGTTTCTTGGGTTGAATTGTTTAATGGTCATTTACTAATTCATTCTAAGATAGTTTCATCATTTTGGAAAAATTCAAGATTGTTATTAGGAAAGTAATTTGGTTTAATTGTTATTCCTCATTCAACTGTTCCAGAAGTTGGTTTTAATCTTCCAAAAATAATTTCTAAAAATTTAGTTTTAGCAATATCATCTTCTCCAATAATTGCCATTTTATCACCAGGTTTTAAAGTGAAAGATACATTTTCAAATAAAGTTTCGCCTTGATCATTTTTATAACTTAGATTTTGTACAGTTAGTACTTGTTTCCCAGGAAGACGATTTAAATCAAATTTAATAAATGGATATTTCCTAGAAGAAGGTTTTATTTCATCAATTACAAGTTTATCTAGTAATTTCTTTCGGCTAGTTGCTTGACGCGATTTTGAAAGATTGGCAGAAAAACGCGCTATAAATTCTTTCAATTTTTCAGCTTGTTGTTCTTTTTTTAGATTTTGCTTTTGTTGCATTTCAATTAAAAGCGCTGATGCTTGTTTTCAAAATGTATAGTTTCCAACAAATTGTTTAGCCTCAGAATAGTCAATATCAATAATGTGGGTACAAATTTCATCTAAAAATTTAGAGTCGTGGCTTACTACTATAACAATATGTTCATAATCTATTAAAAAGTTTTCAAGTCACTTAATTGCTTTTAAATCAAGTCTATTGGTAGGTTCGTCTAGTATTAGTATGTCAGGATTGCCAAATAGTGCTTTTGCTAAAAGCACTTTAACTTTTTCAGGTGCTTTTAATTCTTTAACCTTTAGATTTCATCTACTTTTATGAATACCCAAATTAGCAAGTAATGTTTGAGCATCATTTTCTGCATTTCATCCACCCATTTCACCATATTTTTGTTCTAGGACACTTGCTCTTTCGTAATCTTCTATAGTAGCATCTGGATTTTCATAAATCTTATTTTTTTCAATGTTGATATTATATAGTTCTTGGTTCCCCATAATAACTGCATCGGTTACAATGAAACTGTCAAATTCATTTTGATTTTGACTTAATGAACTAATACGAGCATTTTTTTCTTTAATAATATCTCCACCTGATGCCTCTATTTCACCACTTAATATTTTTAAAAATGTTGACTTACCAACGCCGTTCGCGCCAATAATGCCATAAACATTTCCGGGTAAAAATTTCAAATTCACGTTAGTAAATAATTTCTTATCAGGAAATATTTTGCTTAAATTACTAACCTCTAGCATATTTTCTCCTTTTATAATAGACTTGACTTTAAAAAATAAAGCACAACTTTAATAATTGTACTTTATTTGCAAACAATTGGTAAAAATATTTACTTGCCATTGTTATCCATATCTTTCTGTAGATAACCTCATTGCAATAATTTGGCAATTAATACTATATTTTTCTTCTTATGATAAGTTGTATCTTCTTTTTCATAATTTATGATAAATGAAATTATTGAATCTTCAGAATGTTTTGCAAAATTCTTAAATTCTTTACTTCTTGAATCTTGTCCATCTGCATAACCTGCAAAGAAATGTTTGTCATATCCAATACCTTCAGTTGAAAACCAACCACCAGAAGTATATTTCATACCAACAACCAAACCATCATTGCCCGTTTTATAGAAACCAATAAATTTCTTCTTTAAATCATTTCTACTTAAGGCTTTAGTGTAAGCAAATTCAATACCTTTTGATATGAAGTTTTCAGGATAAGCACCAAGAACAAGTTGTAATCCACTATCAGGTCAGAATTGATTTAAGTCCATATTAGAAAATAGCATCATAGTTATAGCTGCATAGATTCTAGAAGTTGCTCTATAACCAGGTAATTTTTTAATTATTTTATTCAAATCATCTTTGCTGTATTTTTTGTCAGAAACACTATGAATAAATTCTTTTATTGACGGCATAAAGATTGAACCAATCAATTTGTCTGCGCTTATTAGACTTATTAATTCAGCACCATCTCCGACTTGAAAATCAATTTTTAGATCTTGAACTTCTTCGTAAGTTTCACCATTTCTATTTTGTCTACCATATCTTCTAATAGATCTAATTGCTTTTGGCAATAATCATCTAGATTTAACATTATTTTTTATGTCATTAAAGTTTTCTTGGGCTTTGGTTTTAAATTTACCACCAAATAAAAATGAATATATTCCTGAATCTAAACTAAATATGCTTGCTTCGAAAATGTAATTTATCATATTTGTAAATGCTTTTGAATCAATATTCTCAAACAATTTCACGATGTTATCTTTATATTTAGATACAAGCGTTGGCAAGTGAATTGCATTTTCTTTATCTTTTGTTATAAATTTGATAGCACCAAGAATAGCTTTATTTTTAATTTCTTTAATTTGATCTTTAGCTTTAACATTGACTTCTTTTAATTTATCAAATACATTGTCAAGTATTGTGTTGAATAAAGTATTTTCTATAATTACAGCTTTAAAGAAAGTATCAACAAATTTTTCAATAGTATGTTTATTATTTTCAATTACGTTCTTTCTATAATGTTCTTGATCGTTAGATCACATTTTGGTTAGTATAACATCTATTTGTTTTGCTAATAAACTTTGATTGTCGTTGAAAAGTTCTTTTATAAAATCTTTAAATTTTGTTTTTAAATCACTAACATTTCCAGCACTTGCTATGGTTTTAACAACATCTATTCATCTTTTAGCAGTTTTTAAATTTTCAGCTGAATCAAATAAAATTCTAATAACATTTTCTAATAACTCAGAAGTTTTAGAGTTTTTAATAATAAATTTAATTAGATTTTTAGTAGTTTCTTGTGTTGCCGGATCATCATTAATCATTTGAACTACTTTAAATTTATTTAAGAAAGTTTCAATTTTTGTATCATCTGAACTAAATGCTTGAAAAATTTCTTTTATTAGTTTTGTAACATCTTCTTTTGATTCTTTAATTTGTTGCTGGTTTAACACATTTACCAAGAATGGTACAGAATATAATTTTCCAATAAAATCAGGTTTAGAAAGTTCTTGTGTAATTTTTGAAGGTTCTTCAACATTATCTAAAACAATGTCAAATACATAATCATAAATAGATTTATCATCTATTTTGATTCCTTTTAGTATTTCGAACATATTTTGAATTAATTTCTTAAAAAACGCATCATTGTCAGATTTTAATTCAATACTTGTATATTCTTTGAAGTTTGCTTTAATCAATCTAACTAAAATTTCTTGATTTTCAGTTTTTGTTACAAAATCTTTTCCAATTTCTTCAATTTTAGATTTAATGTAATCTTTTTCTTTTTTAACAAATTTGACCAAAATTTCTCATAGATTGGTTATTGATAATCCTTGATAATGAGTAATATCAGTGTTAATCTTTGAGATTATGTCAAATATGGTATCATAAATTTTTTGGTTGTCAAATATAGATTTAACAACTTCTACAAGTTCTGATTTTGAAACAAATTTAAGGATACTTTCTGGAAGTTTATCTACTAATGGAGCAGCACTGGATTTTAAAATGTTTTTGATAGCATTAACTACTTCTTGTTTTTTGAATGAATTGATGTTATCATTAATAAATTTGATTATAGTCTCAAATTTGTTTAATTCTTTGAATTTCTCTTGAGTAGTTTTAAATATTGATTCTTTTACTTTTTCAATATTTAAACCATTATCGCCAATAGCTTTAATACCTGCTTTTAGAATTTCTTCAACCACTTTAAATTGTTCATTTGCTTTTTTAGCAATCTCAGGAAGTAGATTTGAAATTATTACTTTTAAATCAGATTCTTCAACATTAAATGGTGAAGGAATAATTCCTTTAACCACTGAAGCTAAAACAGCTTGAAGTGAAGGTTTACGTAAAATAGCTTCTATATTATTAGATATAAATGAAATAACTTCATTGAAACTATCAGCATTAGAAAATGCTGCTTTTACAAAATCATCAAATGATTTAATAGTTGAAATTTTGCTTTCAATATTTTTAACAATTGCAGATAATGATTTTGTAAATAATTCTTTAATTTTTCCACTTACAATAAATTGATTAATAAAGTGAGTTAGTTTATCTTCGTTTAGATATTTTTGAAGTTGGGTTTTTAAAGAAGTTGGAATTATTTCTCATATAAACTTAGTCAAGAAGTTTGGTTTAGTTTCATCAGTAATTTGAAGTGCTTCTTTTAAAGTATCAAAAATTTTGTCTACAAATTCTTTTTCATGACCTTTGATCATTGAAAGAATTTTGGTAATAACTTTTACTGAAAAATCTTTTGCAAATTTAGTAAAGTCAAATGATGAGATATTTTCTTCAAAATATCTTAATAGTCATCTCATTCCATTTTTTAGTACAGAATGTTTATCTTCTAAGCTAATAATAATTTCAATAAATTTGTTTAGAAGTTTTTCAAAGTTTTCAACTAATATTTGGTTTTTTAATTTAGGGAATTTAGTTTCTAAATATCCTTTAACAAAAGTAGTAAAAATCTTTTTGTTTTCAGCATCCTTAATTAATTTCTTAATTAAATCAACAACTTTATCAGGAACATTCTTATAGAATTCAGAATCTTTTCCAATTAGCTTCTTAATTATTATTGCTTTATCAAAAGTTGATAAATCTTCAAATGTTAATGGATGTACTAGATAATAAATAGTTTCTGCTGAAAGTGTGGTAATACTATCATCAGCATAAAGTTTATCAAGCATTTGTTTGATACTTCCATTTGCTAGTAATGCATTAAGTTCAGGATTATTTAACTTCTTCAAGTAATTAATAATTCAAGATTTTCCACCTGTCATTATGTCTTCGCTTAATAAGTCTTTAATTACAACTTTAACCTTATCAACCGAACCAAAGAATTCTTGTTTGATTGTATCAAATAATCTCTTGTAAAGAGTTTCTGCGGGTTGATTTGGATCTAAAATATTTTCAACAACTATTAAAATAGTTTTCTTTAAGAATTGTTGCTTATCATCTAGATTTACACATAAGGTAAAGAAATTACGAATTAAAACAGAAATTTGTTCTCCTGAAATATGTTCCATAAACGGAACATTAGCAAATTTTGTTTTAATTAGTTTTCCGAATACATTGCTAATATTATGATCTTGAATTAGATTTTTTCTAATTAAATCTTTCGCTAAATTAATTGGACTTAAATCATTTGAATTTAGCACTCTTTCAATTAATTCTTTCGGAGTGGCAATACCATCTAGATTCAAGTCTCTTGCTAAAATAACATTTTTTAGATACTCAGAAATTCTAGTGATGTTATTGTCTGAAGTTAATTTATCATAAATGCTTTGAATTTCAGTTTTTGACAAAATTGAAGTTAAAAATGGTGCGTTTTCCAATTTTTCTTTTGCACCTGATTTATTTAAACCAAATTTAATCAAGTTTTTAAATAGTTGTTGCAAAATGGTTTGGTAAGTTTTTAAATCTTCTTCACTTGACATTAATTTCAAAATTTCAAGTCCTTTTTCAAACGAACCAAAAGTTTTTGAAATACCCGAAATAAATATTTCTTTAAATTTGTCAAATTTAAATTCAAAACCATTTTGAGCAATTTCGCCGATCATAGCTTGTGCTAGTACACTTGAAACTGAGAATTTATTTTCAAATTTTATGAATAAATTTGCAAAAGCACCAATTATATGTTTAACACCAGTTTCATTGATTCCTTCTAAAAGAGGAGCAAATTCTGGATTTGTGGTGATGAATTTAGTTGCGGCCCTTACTATTATCGGATTAATATCTGGTTTAGAAATAATTTCTTGGAATAATTTAGTAAATGATTTTTCAATTTCACTATTTTGAGCTTGGTTAGAAAAAATAGCTTTAATTAATTCTGAAAATGAAGTAACTTTATCAAATGCTTCTTGTGGATTTAATGCTTCATTTCCTGCAGTTAGAAGTGATTTAATTGAAGTTCCAAATAGTTTTGGTAAATTATCTGAATGAAGGATTTCTTTTAAAAGCAAAACAAAATCCTTTCTGTCTATAAACTTATTGTACTTATCTTCGAATTTAGTTGCGATAAATTCGATTAAAGCATTTAGTTTATTGCCAGAAAGGGCATTTTTAATAAAACCTTCGATAGCTTTTGCAAAACTATCTTTAAAGTTTTTTGTAAAATTAGAAGCTAAAAACTCTTTTAATAATTCTAAAAGATTTTCCTTCTTAAGGAAAGTTTCATTAAATAATTTAATAATATGTTCTTTTTTAAGAACTTTAACACCCGTAACTCCATCTTTATCTCAGTCAGTTTCAATTAAAAGTTTTTGGAAGTTATCTAATTGCTGGTTAATGTATTTAGATTTTTTCAATCATTTAACTAATTCTCTTGTAGCAGCTTCTCCATTCTGCTGAAAGAAACTTGGAATGTTAGCATCTGGATCAAGTTTTTGTAAATAATCTCAACGCTGACTTTTTACTAAAATTGAAATAATGATCTCAGTAATTTGATCATCGGTGAAACTTCTAAATCTTCTTGAAATATTTGTTAATGAAATATGAGATTTTACAGAATCATATATTTCATCTTCATCATATAATTTTTTAAGTGATTCTTCTTTATTCTTACCAAACACTGATTTATAAAAATCAGTGTAATCATCACTATTAAGTTCAATAAATTGTTGGTGGCTATTAGCATAATCATCAAAATAAGAATCAGTTCAACCAAAACGTTTCAAGATAGCTTTACTAATACTTGAATTAGTTAATTTTAAAAATGCATCAGTAGCAAGTTTTTTATATCCTGCTATTGTTGGGTGTAAATCTAAAAATACAGAAGTTAGTTTTTCTTGATTTTCGGCTCAGAATTCATTATCAAAAATATTTACAAAACTTACATTAGAAACTTTTGAAGTTCTAACTCCATCATAAATAGCACTAGTAAGTGGAGATATTAAATAATTAATTAAATCTTTACCTTTAATCATTGATTTAACACCATCAGGTAAAAAATCATAAAGTGAAACTAAAAATCTTAAAAATGGTGCGGGATAGTTAAATATTGCAATATTAGTATTTGGGTTAAGTTCACTAATTTTTTGAATTAAAACCTTTAATCTAGCTGAAATTTCAGCTTTTGCTTTACTAATAAACTCAGTATAAAAACTTAAAAGTGACAAAAAGTCTATTGGTTTGCCTTGTTGTGAGGCTTCAATCATTTTTTCAAGAACTTGTTGTAAATTTGATGCTCGCAATAATGAATTAAAAAATCTAAAGAAATCATTAGCACCCAGTGTTAAAGTAATTAAATTTGAATCTTTAATTTCTTTAACTAATTGTTTTTTGAATTCAGTTTTATCTGTATATCTTCCATCAAAAGTATGTTGATATACACTTTCTTCATTTTTGAAAATATCAGGATTAGCTGAAATGTATTCAGCGTCAAGTAAATCCAATCATTCTAAAATAGTAGAATTAGATGTAGCAAAGTTATTAAATTTTTCAACTCTATTTGCTTTATCTTTGTTTAAAAAATGTGCTAAATATACTGGATATGACATTCCTGAAAGCGAACCATCAGAATTTAGTGTTCCCTGGTAATCTTTATCAAGAATGCCAGTAAATCCCGCTGTAATAGAATCACCTAATGCTAAATATCTAACACGTTCATCTTTTTTAATGATATTTTTTGATTTTTGAACTTCAAGTTGCTTTGGATTAGAAGGAGTTTGTGGGTTTGGATTGTCACCTTCTGGATCGGGTGATTGTGACAACTTAAAACTGTTAAGAGTTGATTTTAGAAGTATTGAAACATTATTTGTTTTTTTATTTTTTAGTTGATAGTACACATCAACTGTACCTTTTGAGTTATTAGCTTCTAGTTTAATAACTTCGCAGGTATATTTTAAAGCATCATAATTATAAAACTTGACTTGTTCTTTAGTTAGTTCAGAAGCTTTGATTTCTGATTTATTTGGAATCTCATGAATTTTTACGTTCTGGGCGATTTTATTTAAATCATCTTCACGGCAAGAACAACTCATAGTTAAAAGAGTTGTTGTTGCAGAAGTAAAACCTAATGATGATAATATCATTAAAAGTTTTTTGTTTATTTTGCTATTACTCATAAAGTTCTCTTTTTAAATTTGAAAGGACATTTTTAAATGTCCTTATATTCTTTTAACAATCAAGCTTCGTAGTTGTTACGTACTATTTCAACTTCTTTATAAGCTGCATGTCACAAACTTTTTGTCATTTTATTGTCTTTACGCAACTTTTCAATGTTGTCATATGTTACACCAAGGGGTGTAAATATTCTCTTCAAGTTTAATCCAAGCGAAACATTTTTTAGGAATAAATCATCATGTTCTTTCTTGGATTTGTTGTACTCTTTTTGAGTTTTTTCAATATCTTTATTAACTGCTTCAAGTTCTGCTTGCAAAGTTGCATCATTAGGTGATTGCTTTAATTTTTCATTAATTTCGTCTTTTTTGGTTACAAGTTTTTTAACTTGAGCATCTATATCTTCATATTTAATCTTAAGCGCACTTACTTCTTTATCACGTTTATCATAAACTTCTTTATGCGTCTTTTGAAATCCAGATAGTTTTTGAATTAAGGTTAATGTTTTTAATTTAGGCCCATGAATTACTACAACTGAAGTTACAGTAATTATTGCAGCAGATGTAATTGGTACTAGTGTAGCTGTTAAAATTCTTCAATTCTTTAACATTGCAGTTACCTATTTTAATAGTTTCACCGCAACGTTATAGAATGTTTTGTATCCAGTACCTAAATCAATAATTGGAGCACCTAGTGATCATATTGCTTCTTGAAATGCATTACCTTTCTTTGCTGTTTCAAGATGGTAAAGATGTCTAATTCTTTTATGATCTTCTTCGTTTGGATATCATTTTTCTCAGTGCTTATCATTATGATCATCTTGTTCATCAATTAATTGTTTCCAAATTAGCATTACTGGAGCTAATTCATTTTTCATTAGTTTTTCTGGATCAGAAATATCAATTGATGTTATTTTTTCAAGTTCTGCTTTAACTTTTGGGATGATACTTTCAACAGGGGGAGTTTTATTTGGATTACCATAAACTTTATCAATATAGTATTGAGTATTTCATTCTATAAATTCTTCCAAACATTCTTTACTTACTGCATTTTTCATTACTTCATTATTACGTAGTGAACCAAAAAGTATTGAGTAAGTTTTTTCAACAACTGGGGCAAATTTTGTAATTAGATCTGAAAGTGAATTTGCAATAACTTTAATTTTTCTATTTATTGCTTTACTTAAGAAATCAAATCCTTCACTAGCATCATCTTTTAGTTCAAATGCGCCTTCTAAAATAACAGTTGTCATAGTATTTATAAGTTCAACAAAACCAAACAGTGCATCTTCCATAATTTTGCTATCACTTGAACTAAATTCTAATTTGATTATAGCTTTTGTAAATTGATCAAATAATGTAGATATAGTTTTCTTTTGCGAATCAAGCAAAATTTTAAATGCATCTTTCATTTCAATCGGATTGTTTGATGCTGAAATTAATTTTTCACCATAACTTTCCAATTTTTCTTCAACTTCATGAATAGCACGTTCTTTAGCTCTAGAAAGTGCATAAGAAATTTCATAAGTGTTGATGAAATTTTTAATTTTGATGTTGTCTTGAATTTTCTTTAAATCTGCAATTTGTTTATTTAAATCTTCAGTTTTTGACAAAGGCGAACTTAGAAGTTCGCTTGCTTTTTTCAAGTTTTCTTCAATCTTCAAACCAAGTTTTTCAATTTCTTCATTTTCTTCTGCTTTATCTAATTTTGAATTTAACTCGTTAGTTAAATCTCTTAAAGTTTCAAAACTATGTAATCAATCAAAGTTTTTAACTAGTAAATAGAAGTTAGACATTTCCAGTTTAACTTCAAGAATGTCTTTTATGCTTTTTCTTTCTTGTTCAATAGATTTTTTAGCTTTAGTAATTGCAGCTTCTACATAATCTATATAAACTTTATTTTTAGAATCATTTTTCTTAGCAATTAGATCTTTATAATTTTGAAGAAGATTAGGATAAATAGGATTTACATTTTCAGGTTTATCTGAAAATAAAACTTTTAAAACATCAGCAGTTTGATTAATTTGTTCGTCAGTGATTTTTTGAATTATAGAACTAATTAAATTAGCATAAACTGCTTTCTTTTCTTCTTCTGTTCCATTTTGGAGTTTATTTGATAGTTCAGAAGTTAGTTCTACTTGATACTTAGTTTCAACTGATGACTTTACAGCTTCATATTTTTCTTTTAAGCTTTTATCTTTGTTATCAATTTCAGCTTTGATTAGTTTTTCTAAAAGTTCTAAATTTTCTTTGATGTGAATATATATTAAATGATTTTCAAAGAAGTTGTTGGTTAGTTTTTCTTTAGAAGATATGAAAATTTCATTAGCAAGTTTTAGTAATGATTCAGAAATATGAGTTTTTTCAGTTACAACTGTTTGCTTTCAAAACTCATTTTCCATATAATCATTTACAAGTTTTTTAGAAGGTTCAGTAACTTTTATGATTGTTAATTGATAAATATCATCAAATAATTTAAACTTAGCTTGAATTTTAGAAAGTTCATCAGCACTTCAATTTTCTTTTTCTAAAAAAGAAGTCAGATTTAATTTGTTGTAATCATCAAATTTTTGAACAAAGGCATTTTGGTCAATTAAAGTTTTGAATGTATCTGAAATTACTTCTCAATACATTTGATTTTTTATATAAAATTCATCAATAAAAAATAATCTATCTTTAATTACTTTTTTAATTTCAAGAATATTTTCTTTGATTTTGTTTTGTTGCTTCACTCAATTTTCGTAAGTTAATTTGGTTAATTTTTTATCATGTTTTACTTTTTCAATTAAAGATGCTAATGATGATTTAGTAGCTGATGAAAGTTTTGAAATATTTTCTAAAACGTTTTGTTCTTGAAACTTGATTTCAGGAGCTGTGTTTAATAGATTATTACTTTCATTAGAAATTAATTGTAGTTGTGTTTGGAGTTCATCTACTGCTTCTTGATTAACTTCTGCATCATTCCCACATGATAGTGACATTAAAGGTAAAGCTACCACACTAGAGGGTAATAATGAAGATATTAATAAAATCTTTGTTTTTTTATTCATTTTATTATTTCTCCTTAAAATATATAAAACCTATGTTCTCAAAAATTTGTTTAATTTTACTATAAATATAAAAAAAAAAAAAAAAGGTTTGGAATATTATTAACAGTGTTATCATTTTAACAAGTTAAAATGATAGTAGAAATGCAAGCTTTTCTGCTTCCCAAAAAGGTAAATAATTATGCATCAAATACCCCAGAAGAAAAAAATTAATGTAAAAAAAGCGCTAATAATTTCAACTTCTACAATCTTAGGAGCAACAGCTATTAGCCTTGGTAGTTTTGGGATTGCAATCGCAGCTTCAAAGAAAAAAATCCAAAAGAACAAAAATATCAATTTAAATATTAATAACACTAAAATTGAACAAAAACTTGCACCAAATATCATAAATTTAGATGAAAAAGTTAGATATTTAGCACTTGGAGATTCGATTTCAGCTGGATTTACTGCTATGCTTTCACAAGATCATCCCGGGGCTTTTGATGCTAATACAAATAAGTTTAGTGGTACATCATTTCCAGTTTATTTAGCCAAATTCATTAATAAAATGCAGGGTGGAAATAAACTAGAATGATTTGAAAACCATTCAGTTAGTGGGGGTAGAACATACGAATTGATAAAGCTATTTGGCTGGCAATATGCTTCTTCAATTGGAATTCCACCTGATGATGAAATTAACCATAGATGAGGTAGTGAAAAACCTTATCCTAAGCCTGAAGTAGTAAAAGAAAATATATATAATGGTATTAAAAAAGCTAATTTAATTACTCTAACTTTTGGTGCTAATGACGCAATGGAAGTCATAAAACATCTGTTTAAACAAGAACCTTATTCTTCTATGTTTAGTAATTTAAGTTTTGATAAAATTGGAAGTTTAGCTTCTAATATTTTGAACTTACTTGAAAATACAATTAACGAAGTTAAAGCAAGATATATAACACTAGTTAATGAAATTAAGAAAATAAATCCTAATGCAAACATTGTTTTAGTATCTTATCCAATGCCTTTTAATAGATTGACTCGTGTAATTGATTCTCTTTTACTAAATGTAAAAGGAATATCAACAACTGCTATTGATATTTTAAATGTACAAATAATTAAATCAGTTTCCCTAGCTACTAAAACACTTTATGTAAATATATATGATAAAGAATATTGAAACTATGAACAAAGTCGGCTAACTGAAGTTATAACTGATATTCACCCAACTGTGCTTGGTTGAAAAAAAATGGCAATGGACGCTTATATCAAACTTACTACAGGCCATTCAAGTTTTGATAAATACAAAGATTTAAATTTAACTTGAAATAGTAGTTTTGTAGTTGATAATGAACAATATAAAGTTATTGACACTCTTGAAAGTACAGAAAATCTAGTAAAACAAGGTTTTTATGAATGAAAAGATGAGTGAAACAATAAAAAATATAGTAAATATGAAGATTTTTTATATGACCTTGATAATGATGATATCTATAAAAATATAAAAGATGATTACAAAATCGAAAATGTTGGTAAACGTATTTCTAAAGAAATGATGGAAACCATTGTTGATAAAGGAATATTAGAAAATTTAACATCCGATTCATTTTTAAAAGATTTTGTAGATCTAGATACTCTAACTGCTGTTTTATATAAGACAACTAATAACGTTAAAAACTACGAAATTTTACGTAAGATGTTAGTAAAGGGTAATTTAGGAATTAATTTAATAAATGAACTTCAAAGATATTTCTCAAAAGAAGACTTTGATAAAGATGGTAAACCTGGTGGTAGATATATTGAAAAAGATATGTTTATTGAAAGATTAGTTCTAACTTTCATTAATCCAAAAATAATTCACACTGATTTAATTAAACCATTTATTAGTTCTGATTTATTTAAGAACAATAAAGCTGATTGAATAAAAATTATAGTTTCAATATTTGATAAGTACAATAAGAATAGCAAAATTGATAGTATCATAGATTTAATTTTCGATTATGGTTATGACAAAAATACCAAAACCACTTTCTTAAGTGAAAAAGATGCTAAAAACTTCTTCTTAGACATTTTAAAGAATAGAAAATTAAATGAAATTTATAAATTCTTGGTAAAAATAGTTCTTGAAAATAGTGAAAACACAATCATAAAAGATAATGATTCTTACAAAACAGCAATTAGATTATGATTAACTACCAATCCGCAAGATAAAGATAAACTAATGAAACTAATAGTTGATATGGTTAAAAGTTTTGCAAATGATACTGGCAAAGAAGAAAACGAACGTAAATCAACTCAATTTAGAAAACATTTCTTGGAAAAATTAATTAATCTAAAAGCTAAATATAAAACCACATTCAAAGATAAACACAATATGGTTCCAGAAGATAAAGCAAACATTGATTTAATTAGAGGAAAAAGTATTGAAACATTCAAGATTATTGCAGAATCTGCTGACATTCAAAATAAAATTGCCGAATCAATTTACAACACAATAATTGCAGATAATAATAATGATGAACTTTCACTAGATTATTTATTCAATCACTATGATTTCTTTGATAATTTCACAGAAGCTCAACGTGAACAAATTAAAAAAGCAAAACCTATCAAAGACGATAAAGACAAAAAATAATTCAATTAAAAACACGCCTTATTTTAAAGCGTGTTTTTAGATTTGTTTTTTTATAAAATAAATTATTTAGCGTTCTTCATTGAGTTCATTACTTGTTTAATTTGAGATTCGCTTGCTTTACGTCCCATTTGTAAGAACATTACTCTAATCATTTTTTCAGTTATAGGTGGATTTTCTTTAATTTCTTTTTCATATTTTTTCTTTGCAAAAAATATCCCACCAAAAAATGCTGCTACTCCAGCAATAATAGGAAGTATTACTAATAAAACAATTCCATAGACAGGCATAAATTATTTTCCTTTTCAAACAGTTTTTTTCAAAATGATGTATATGATAAGCGGTAATATTAGAATTAATAATACACTTAAAAAGAAAATTTTTGCATAAAATTTGTGAGCTTTTGATTTTTGTTCTTGAAGTTCATTGTAATTCATAACTTCATTACCAAAAAATGATTGGATATCAACTGTTCTTTTCTTTCTAAAAATACTGAATACCACATGCATTATTAGAACAGAAGCCATTATGCTACATAAAATATAAACTACAAGCATTGGATTAGGAAATGAATTTGTAATTCATTTTTTGAAATCTAGCAATTTTCATTTAACATCTTTTAAACCGAAGAAGATTAATGTAAATACACCAACATAGAAGATTATTGCAACAGTAAGTCATGTACGACTTACTTGTTTCATTATTAATTTACGATATAAAAGAGTGATGAAAGGCGGAGTTGATAAAGCACCTAATTTGATGCTTTCACGGTATGCTACAACACTACGTGATATACCTGAAAGCTCAATTGATTCTATTATGAAAATATATGATGTAATTCCTAGCAAAATAACTGGAATGATATATCAGCCTCATTTAATTTTAGGAGTTATCGAAACATCCACAAATAAATCAGCGTTGGTAGCAAAAAGTGTTATCGCAATAGCTGAAACTATTGAAATTATTAAACATAGTATGATTGAGATTAATTTAACATTTTTTTCTAGTTTAAAAACCTTATAAATTCCATTAGGAATTATGCCATGAGGATCTTCCAGTTTATTACCTTTTTTATCAGTGGAAAGTGCTCTTGTTTGTAAACTTTCATAAGCAATACGATTAACGGTTTCGTTAATGATATCATTATTAACAATAGTATTTTCACTTGTTTGATTGATTATCGGTTTTAAGGGCATACACTAATCTCCTTTTTTAACTTCGGTTTTTAATATTGCTAAAAAAGCTTCTTGGGGAACTTCTACTGTACCAATAGATTTCATCCGTTTCTTACCAAGTTTTTGTTTTTTAAGTAACTTTTGTCTTCGGGTAACATCTCCGCCATAAAGTTTTGCAGTAACATCTTTTCGATAAGCTTTAATTGTTTCTCTAGCTATAATTTTAGCACCAATTGCAGCTTGCACTGGGATTTCAAAGTTTTGTCTAGGAATAACTTCTTTTAATTTCTCAGTTAAACTACGAGATTTGGTGTAAGCACTATCTTTATGACAAATCATTGCAAGAGCATCAATTTTTTCACCATTTAGCAGAATATCAACTTTCACAAGTTCACTTTCACGAAGCCCAATGTGTTCATATTCAAAAGAAGCATAACCTTTGGAATAACTTTTCATAAGATCAAAGAAATCAAAGATAACTTCATTTAAAGGCATTTCATAAATTAATTTACGCCGATAATTATCAATGTATTCAATATCAACATATTTTCCACGTTTTTGTTGACATAGTTCCATAATTGAGCCTAAATATTCTTCAGTTAAAAATATTGTGGCTTTAATATAAGGCTCTTCTATCATTTTTATGTAAGTACGGTCTGGAAATAATGAAGGATTAGTTATGTATTGAATGTCGCCATTTGTTAATGTAACCACAAACTCTACTGAAGGAGCAGTAGCTATAATATTTAAATTAAACTCACGTTCCAATCTTTCTTGTAGCACTTCCATATGCAAAAGTCCTAAAAATCCAATTCGGAAACCAAAGCCTAAGGCTTTTGAAGTTTCAGGAGTTCAAACAATAGATGAATCAGATAAACTAATCTTTTCTAGTGCATCTTTCATATCGTTGTAATCACGAGTATCTACTGGATAAAATCCAGTGTATACAACAGGATTTAATTTCTTATATCCTGGAAGTGGCGAGTTGGTCTTATTGTTAGTTAAAGTAATAGTGTCACCAATATTAATATCTTTTATATCACGAATAGCGGCAGCAATTCATCCAACCTCACCAGCGGAAAGTGTCTCTCTTTTTTCTTCAAATGGATTTTTTACACCAAGCTCAGTTACAAGATAAGATTTTTTGCTAGCCATAAAATAAATTTCATCACCAACACTTATTTTACCCTTGAATAGTCTTGCAAGTACAATAACACCACGATAGTTATCAAAATAACTATCAAAAATTAAAGCTTCAAGAGGAGCAGAGTCATCTGCTTCTTTTGGGGATGGAATTTTTTTGATAATAGCATCTACTACTTGGTCAATATTAATTCCTGATTTTGCAGAAATCAAAATTGCTTCAGATGCATCAATTCCAATAACATCTTCAATTTCTTTTTTGACTCTTTCAGGGTCCGCTGCAGGAAGGTCAATTTTATTGATTATTGGAATTATTTCTAAATTATTTTCAAGAGCTAAATAAACGTGAGCTAGCGTTTGAGCTTGTATTCCTTGGGTAGCATCCACTAATAATAATGCTCCTTCACAAGCTGCTAAACTTCTATTTACTTCATAAGAAAAATCAACATGACCAGGAGTATCAATTAAATGAAACACATAATCTTTGTACTTGATTTGAATAGCATTAAGCTTGATGGTAATACCTCTTTCTCTTTCTAGATCCATAGAATCTAAAATTTGAGGCATAGTTTGACGATCATTAATAGCTCCGGTGAATTCTAAAATACGATCAGCAAGCGTACTTTTACCATGATCAATGTGCGCAATAATTGCAAAATTCTTAATCTTTGATTTTTCCATATGTTTTTACTTATTATATTTAAAAAAATTTTTTTTATACATATAAATATTAAGAATTTACAAAAATTAGATTCAGAAATTTGCCATAGTATAAGTGTTTATTTATAATAAATAAAAACTAACTTTTTTAAATAAGTTGATTTTGCAGATTTTTGTTTTGAAGATAAGGCAAGTGAAGTTAATTTATATGTTAAATTAAATTTTTTATGCAAAAAAAACTTCAAGGGTTTTTACAATATTGTATAGATAATATTTCATATGATCATTATTTTTTTACCTTAACTTTTATTATTCTAATGCAAAATTAAAATAATCAATGATGCTATAATTATTCTATAAAATTTCTAGGGAAAATATTATGCAAAAAAAAGAATTATTTACCAAAAAGGAAAAAGATTTAACTGTTTCTGCACACTATTCTATAAAGGGTTCATTAGTTAAAAAAATAGAAAAAGATGCTGAAAAATATAATATAACTAAATCAAAAATAGTAAACACAATTTTGGAAGATTACTACAAAGATAAATAATAAAAACATTCTATAATTATGCTAACTTTATGCTATAATTATTGTTATACAAATATTGCTAATAAAAAATAAAAATTTTATATACCAAATTAATAAATAACTTTTTAGCAAAAAAGGTGTTATTGAAATGGTGTTGAAGTGTATTATTATTTTAAACAAAAACATTAAAATTATATTTTTGTAAAGTAAAATCATTAAATAATTATGTAAGAAGGGCAATAATATGAAATCAAATAGAATAAAAATTGATAAAACTAATTTTGATTTTAAGCAAAATAATATTTCTAATGAAATATTAACTAAACTAAAAGAAAACAAAATTATTAAAGATTTTTATCTTGATGGTGATTTTTGCTTAATTAATGGTGAATGTATAGAAGTTATGAATGCCCTTATTAAGCAAAGCATAATTGTAGATCATATTATTACTGATATCCCTTATGGAACTGTTCAGGGATTATCTATTGAGGGTTGAAAAAATAAATCAGCAATCCCACAATGAGATATAGTTATTGATAAAAAGAAAATGTTTGATTGTTGTTTTAAAATTTCAAAACCAAACACTAATATTCTATTATTTTCACAAGAACCACTTACTTATCAATTAATTACCGAAATGAACAATTATGAAAAATTTTCTCTATCTAATAAAATGATGTGAGTTAAAAATAATCATGCTAATGGTTTCAATTCTAAAACTACTCCATTGAATTATTATGAAGAAATATTATTAATTAGAAAATCATTAGATGAAAATAATAGCATTGAGCTAAGAAAATATTTTGGCAAATTACTTGAAGCAATACCTGATAGTAAGAAAGAAATTATGGAAAAATTAGGTCAAGGTCTTGATCATTGTTTTAGATTTAAAAATAGAACTTTTTATATACCCACTCTAACAAATTACAACAAATTAATTGAAACATATGCAATAAATAATTTAGATTTCTTTAAACCATATATTGAAATTAATAGACTATGAAAAGAAGAAAATACAGTTGTTTTTAATATTCCTAATAAGGAAAAAATATTTAAAAATGTTTTGGAGTTTAAAAAAGACACTAATAACATACACCCAACTCAAAAACCTCAAGAATTATTAAAAACATTGGTTAATGTATTTAGTGAAGAAGGTGACACAATACTTGATTTCACTAGTGGCTCAGGTTCGACAGGTATTGCTTGTATAACTTTAAATAGAAAATTTATTGGTATCGAATTGGATAGTAATTTTTATGAAAAATCTATACGCTGATATCAAGCAACAAAAAATAAACAATATTACAAATTTTTAGTCGACAAACCTACTAAAATTGATGTTTTATAAAATATTTTTTATATGTAAACAGAAATTTGATATTTCTTTTTTTAAAATATTTTTTTAATTTTTCCTCTATCCTTATTAAATTTTTTCTTCCTATAATCAAAGTTTTTTACAAATTCAATAAGAGAAATGTAATCTTTGCCATCATTTAGTTTTAAAAATTTTTCTTTTTCTTCCAAATTAGAACATATATTAACATTAATAGCAATATTTTTCAGTTTTTCATTTCAAATATTATTAATAATTGGTTTTTTATTTAAATCTTTAAAATTAACTTTAATTTCTCAACTATCAAAATATATTGGAGTAAGCAATCAAAAATCATATGAAAGTGGTAATAAATTACAATGATTACTTTTGCTACTTTGATCACGTTGATTTTTAAAATATTGTAATCTTTTATTTTCGTAGAAAGAATCATCATAAGTAAATGGTATTTTATAACAGTTGATTATAAACACAATATCTCCAGTATCTATATTTATTGTGTCTTGTTTATCAAAAATATGAAATACAAATAAAGAATCTAAGATTTTCTTATCATATGCTTCTAGCAATGTTTTTGCGTTTATACCAAATCTACTATCATCCATTTCTTCGTAATTATTTGAACCACAATTAGAACAAATATTAAATATTTTAGAAAACTTAAAATTGCAAGATTTACATTTGTTTGATTGAAATGTAACAGATGTTTTTACTTCAATTTCTTTTTTGTCTCTTTGATTAATCAAATCAAAACCCATACCACCCGAACCTGAACCTATATAATTTGTATTATATAGTGCTGTAAGTAGTTCGCCAAATGCACCAATTCCTTTAAAGGCTGTAGATACATTTTTACTTTTGTATTCATATTCTAGATTTAATTGATATTGCCATATTTTTGAATATTTATACAAAAAATTAATAAGCTGATCTAATTTTTTATCCATATACAAATTACCCCTATGATACTAATAGTTGTCTATAAAACACATTGATATATTAATTTTACTAAAAACTTTGCTTGCTAAAACTAATTTTAGCAAGCAATTTATATCAAATTTATAATTAAAAAAGATATTTCATTCATATAAATAATTTAATGAAAGTTTAAATACAACAAACATTTTTTTTATTTCAAATAAAAAAGCCCAATGATCTTGGGCCTTAATTTAACTTAACTATTTAAATCATTTTTTGATTTGTTCGCGAGTTCCCAGAACATAATGTTCAGTATCAACATTAAATATTTCTAGAACATTAGGGTATTTTTGCTCTTCTAGATAATCAAGTTCAAATGATATATTTTCAAATTTCTCATTTGAATTAGAAATCTTAGGAATTGCTTTAAATAAATTGATGGTATATGGGTGAATTGGGCGAGCATAAATATTTTCAGTTTTACCAAATTCAACTATTTTACCTAAGTGCATTATTTGAACATTATCAGCTACATATTCAATCATACTTAGGTCGTGTGCTATTAATATCATTCCGATATTTTTTTCATTACACAATTCTTTTAATAAATTTATAACTTGAGCTTGAATTGAAATATCAAGTGAAGCTATAGGCTCATCTGCTACTATGATTTTAGGTTGGGTAATCAAAGCACGAGCAATAACAATTCTTTGTAATTGTCCACCTGAAAATTCATGTGGATAACGATAAGCAAATTGTTTCAGAAGACCAACATCTTCAAGTGATTTATAAATTATGGTTTTACAAAGAAGTTGACCAATGTAAAATTTAGCAAGTGGTTTAAAGAAATTAGAATTATATTTATTGAATCTATCTTTTCAAACAACATTTTCATCGGCAATATTTTTAGCAGCTCATTTTAGGTCAATACCTAGAAGGATGTAAAGATTTTTTAAATCTTTATCTAGGTAGTATTTTTCGATTTGAAATGATTTTAGGGTGTCTTTTTTAACTGCAATATCAGATTTATAATAACTAATTAATGCATTAATTTCTTTGAAAGATTTTTCATCAGTTATTTTTGATTCTAAATAACTTCAGAACATCTTTTCAATTTCATCAAATTTTGTATTACATTTTTGTTGGCTGCTACGTAAGTTCAAATAAAGTTGTTTTTGTTCTTGTAGTTGTTCATAGGCTTTTGTGATTTTAACACGATAAGATTTTAAGAACAAATTCATATCTTCAATATAAGTTTGTTCTGCTTCTTTTAAAGCATTTTGTGCTTGCTTTAGGTTTTCAGTAGAATAGTTTTTCTTCTTACCATCTTTTATAATTTGCTTGGTCTTTAAAATTTCGTGTTCAAGATTTGCAATTTTTTTATCAAATTCTTCTTCTGATTTTTGTGAAAGCACAACATAAGAAGAAAAGTCAAATTCAAAATCTTCATTTAAAATCTTTTTAATTTCAATATGTGGTTTTGAAAGTTTAAGATCAAGACTTTTAATTTGTTCATCTGTTAGTTGTGGGCTATTTTCACCTATATTTTCAGTTTGGACTAAATGAAAATTAATTTCTTTTAAATACTTAGCAAAAAATGCATCTGCATAAGAATCTAAATCAGCAATTACTTTACGTGCTTCTTCAAATTGCAAGTATTTACATTTTTTGCTTATTTCTTTTAAAACACTGTATTTTTTAAGAAATAGAAGTTGTGATTTTAAATTGAAAATATAACTTTTAAGATCAAGAGTCATTAACTTTTCAATTTGTGAAATTTCGCTTTCATTTTTATATTCGTTTAAAAAGTTAATGAAAGTGTTTTTGCAAGTACGAAGTTGTTCAATTTTTTCTAATTTTAAATTCTTGTAATCTTGTTTTAGTTTTAAAAGAATTTTTTTAGCTTCATAAGCTTCTGCAGAAATTTTGGTTAATTCAATTTCTTTTTTTAGACGCTTAGAATTTTCTCAATAATTAGTTTCTATACTTGAAAGTTCGCGATTACGATATTTTTGTTGATGTTCATAGTAGATATTAAATAATTTGTTGGTGTTGGTATAAACATTATTAATAATCTTACTTTCCATCAATTGTTTTTCTTCTAGATATAGAAAGAAACGTGAGAAACTATCTTCAAAACTATCATCATCTGAAAATTTGAAGTTTGCAAATTCTTCTTCTCATTTTGCAAAGAATGGTTTTGCAAGTCTATTGATTTCACGATAGTTTTGCACTTCTAGTTGCATAGCATTAATGTGGAAGGTATATTTAAAAGCTTTTTTGACATCTTGTCAATCTAAGAAAATATCGTCCAGTTTTTCTTTCAAAATACCATTGATTATTAAAGGCTCTCTTAAAATGCTATAAATAGTGTGTTGACCATTTAAAGAAGCATGAGGATCTTGAAAAATCATTTGCACATTACGACGCAAATATTTCGTTCTTTGACGAGTTAATTTTTTTCCTGAAATGATTTTTTCATTTAAACGAATAAACCCATTGTAATCATCATATAAACGTAGTATGCTACGTCCAACAGTAGTTTTACCAGAACCCGATTCTCCAATTAATCCAATAATTTCACCTTCATGAAGATTGAAAGAAACACCATCAACTGCTTTATTGATATACCCTTGATTAACAAAATATTTCTTTAGATTTTCAATCGAAAGAATAACTTTGCGAGTTTCAGGTTTTTCAATAACTTGGGTTATTTCTTTAGTTTTACTTTTCATTTTTTAAGGCTTTCTTAAAGGCTTCTAATCTCTTTTTAAGTTCAAGTGGTAGTTCTACTTTTTTAGCTTTAGGATGAAGCAATCATGTTGCAGCAGAGTGAGTTGGAGTAATAGGAATTAATGGAGGTTCTTTAACATAATCTAGTTCAAGAGCATAATCATTTCTTGGCGCAAATGGATCACCAATTGGAAGGTTGGCCATATCGGGCGGTGTTCCTTGAATGGTATAAAGTTTTTCATCTTTATTTTCAGGAATAGCACTAATTAAAGCTCAAGTATAAGGGTGCGCTGGTTGAGTGAAGATCTCTTTTTTAGTTCCACGTTCAACAATTCTACCAGCATACATTACATAAATGTAATCACAGAATTTAGCAATAACAGAAATGTTGTGGCTGATTAAAATTATTGATATACCTTCATCTTGTCTTATTTTTTCAAATAAAGCAAGAACTGAAGCTTGAACTGTGGGGTCTAGTGCTGTTGTAGGTTCATCTGCAATAATTACATCAGGTTTCAATGCTACTACCATTGTAATTACAATTCTTTGTTTCATCCCACCAGATAATGTGTGAGGGTAGTAGTTAAAGATTTTTTCTGCTTCACGCAAACCAAAACGTTTTAGAAGTGAAATTAAATGGTCTTTTTTTTCTGTAAATGTTTTGTCTTTTCAATCTAGGTTATTATTTAATGCGTCTAGCAATTGATTTCCAATTGTACGAGTTGGATTTAGACTTGTTAATGGATCTTGTGGAATATATCCAATTTTTGAACCACGGATGTATTGTCAATATTTTTCTTTTTGAACCTTAGTTAATTCTCAATCATTGATTTGAATCTTATCAGCTGATATGATTGCATTATCATTGATATTAATTAAAGTTTTTGAAGTAATTGATTTACCAGATCCTGATTCACCTACAAGTCCAACAATTTCACCTCTTTTTACATCAAGATCAACGCCCCGAACAATGTGAATTGTTTTTCTATATCCCACTGGAAATGAAACGTGCAAGTTTCTAACTTCAAGCACTCTTTCATTTTCAAGTGGTGCAACTTTTCAAGTGCTAGTGATAAATTCTTTATCATTACGACGTGCAAATGGAATTTTAGTTTTAACTTGTTCAGTATTAGATTTAAATTTGAATTTTAATTTTTTAGGATTTTTATTATTTTGTGCAGAATTTTCTGCTGCTGAATTATTTTCTTCAACTTTACTTGAAACTTCTAAAGAAGAACTTTCTTTTGAAGTTTCTAAAGTTTTTTCACTGATCTCAATATCTTCTTTAACTTCTTCTTCAATGGTAATAGGCACACTATTTTGCAAATCTTCTAAACTAATTTCGGTAGTATTAGAACGTGTTGATTTGGTTTTTACTTGCACTTTTTTACGAGTATTTTTCTTAGTTGCCATTATTTTCCTTTTTGATATTGGTTAGTATAAGATTATGAAAATTATAAATTATTAAAAGTTAGTAATATGAAATTAATTGTATATGCATTAGTTTTTTATAGCGGTTAAGGCTAAAATAATGCAAATAATATTAATAAATATTAGAATGTAGAATGACAAATTTGTTGTTTTTTTATTGTGAATTTTATTATGAAGTTCAGCTTGTTCATATTTTTCACGTTCGTTTGCAATAATAAAATCTTTTTCAAGTTGGCTTGCATTTGGTTTGTATTGTGAAGCAGCTTGTTTTTTAATCACACGTTCTTTATGAATGTTTTTAAAAAACCTCATTGTGCCACTTCCAAAGCCGAAACGGAAAATTATTATAAAAACACAAATTCCAGCAATAATGCTTGAAGCGATGCTTAAAGCATTTTGGATGGTCATTTTAGCAACATATAAAAAGATGATGGATAAAATAATTTGCAATAAAATAGCAGTAAAAAAGAAAATTGTTGTAAAAATATTTCAACTATTTTTTCAATAATTTCTGAAAGATTTTTCGTCTTCTATTTTATTAATGTCATTCATAAATTTAATAATTACTTTCTTTTTGCTTTAGCAATTACTTTAGGATCTAAAGCGTCATGTACTCCCATTGCAATGAAGTGAAGTGATAGAGATAGTGTTAATAAGATAATTGAAGGAAGAGCAAGTGTTCAAGGGTTATATTGCGTATAAGGAATTGATTCAATTAAAAGTTGACCTAAGTTAACATCATTTTTTTCTTTGAAAAATCCAAGGAATGCAAGTGATGCAACACTCATTATAATTGATGGAATTCTTCTAACAAAGTTAGTTGCAATTTTTCCTAATACAGCAGGAAGTGCATGAACAAATATTTGTCTTCTAGTTGTAGCTCCAATTGATTTAGCAGCAGTAATATATTCTTCATCTTTAATAGTTATTATAAACATTCTTGTCGAAGACACAGGTCCTGCTCATCCCGTAATTACAAGAGCAGCAATTAAAGCGAAATGTGTAGCTCCAAAAATAGTTGTAAATAGTAACAATCAAATAAGTTCAGGAAGTGATAAGAATATATCAATAATTCTCATTATGATAGTATCTATTTTTTTACCGGCATGAAATCCTAAATAAGCACCGATAGATACACCAATAATAGTTTGAAGCACAGCAGCAGCAAGTGCTATTTTAATAGCTCTTCAAGTAGCATATCAAGTAGTTGTTCAAATATCTTGACCTAAATGGTTAGTACCAAGAAGTGGTTTTAGATCATCAATTTTTGAAAGAGCTAAATTAACTACATGTTCTGGAATTATGGTTTGTTTAATATTTCATAAATCTGAACGAAGGGCTAATGCTTTATAAAAAGCATATGCATCATAAGTTACAACAAAATCACTAGGAGGATCAAATTCTAATGGGTTTGATTGAGCTATACCATTAATTTTGACTGTTTTTAAAAAGAAGTCAAAATACTTAATGTTTTCAGATTTAAATTCTTTGATATCAGTTCACAGTGTATAAAATGAACTTGATGAATCGGTTGCTTGGTTTTTAATTAAAGGGGCATAAGATGGAGGAAGCAACTTAATTCCATCTAAGCCTGAAATTTCTTGAGTAGGAGAGTATTTAGCAATCAATCTTGAAGGGATCAAAATTGAACATAAAAGTAGAGCAATAAAGATTGTGAACGCAATTACAACAACAGGGTTTGAGAAGAATCTTTTAAAAATTTCAACAATTAATCTTTTAGGTTTTCCTGCAATTGACATTAAATTTTGTTTTTTGCTTTCAGGCACGAAATTTAATTTATTTTGCAATTCACCATTGATTTTATATTTTAAGTTGAACTCTTTTGCTGTGAGTTTTTCCATTATACTTCACCGCCTATTGAAACTTGATCTTCGGGTAATTGTTGTTTATAGTCTTTATTTAAAAGATTTTGTTTGTATTGTTCAAGAAGTGATTGTCTCAAATCTTTAATAACTTTTTTTCTTTGCAAATAAGTTTTAAAGATGATAGAAAAGTTTTTCTTGCTTTTTGTTCCGTATGTTATACGAGGATCTAAAATAACGTACATTACATCAACTACAAGTTCAGAGAAAAGCGAAAGGAGTGAGAAGAACTGAGTAGAAAACATTACTATAAAGATTTCACCCTCTGGAAAGGCAAACGCAATTGTTTGGCTAGTTCCAGGTATATCTCAGTATTTTTCAATAATTATACTTCCTGAAAGTAAGAATAAAAATGAAGGGAATACGATTGCAAACAAAGGAATAGAAATGTTTCTTAGTACGTATTTAAAGAATATTTGTTTTTGTGAAAGACCTTTGGTCTTTGCAATTAAAACATAATTTGAAGTTAGTACTGTAATAACTTGGTTTCTTGCATATGTTGTATATACAGCAAGAGAACCTAATGTTACAACAATAATTGGCGGTAAGTAAGCAGCGAATACCCTACCAAAACTTTGCCCTGAACCAAATGGAGGTATGGTAGACAAAATTTTCAATTTAACAGATATCGAAATTGCAATAGGAGCAATTATAAATGATGGAAGTGCTATAAAGAACAACACAAAAACATTTATTGTTGAATCTGCTCATTTACCCCTTTTATAACCAGCTACAACTCCTAATGTGGTTCCGAATACTGCACTCATTATAAATGCGGGTGCCGAAACCAGTACTGAATATCTTAATGGATTGAAAAATAGTTTTCAAATATCAGTATATTCAAATTTATTTGGGTTTGAGTTATTGTTGATTAAAAAGTTGAAGTCACCTTTTGTTAATATATTTCCAATGTATCTGAAATATCTTATTAAATGCGGAATTAATGGTCCGGGATTATCTTCGGTTCCTCACCTAAAACCATATTGTACTTCAAGCCGAGCTTGAATTTGTGCAAGTGTTTGGTGTGAGGATTGTTGTGAACTTTGAAATTCTTGAGATGCTAGTTTTTTAATTGGGTCAGGCCCAAAAGCAGAAACTAGCAAGAAACAAAGTATCGATATAACGAAGAAAGCAAGAATAGCAAATGCTATTCTTTGCATTACATATTTAAGCATTATTTTTTAATAAAAATGTCGCTTTGATATTCAACTTCGCCAGAAACAATTGGGTAATTATATGCTTTATTTATTAAGTAAGGTGTGAATGGGTTTTTGTTTGTGTGGTTTCCACCGATTTGGTGATCCACATTTTGGAATGTTATAATTTCTTGTAGAAGTTTAACTACATCTTCATTTTTTAATGTTTTAATATGATCAAATCAGAATTTAGCACTTCATAGATAGATATCAGTAGCATCTTGGAAAGGTACTGGTTTGTTTTTTTCATTTCTTTCTAGAACATATAAATCGCCATCTTTTTTGAATTTATAGTTGTATCCACCAATAATGAAAGTATATGCATATCTATTGCTTATTAGATGTAAATCATTAAATGGAATTGAAGATTTAAAAGTGTGAGTTATTTGATAAGTATTTAGAGCTTCAGCAAGTTTTGTTAATTCAGGGAATGATTTTTTAAAGTTTTCTCCTGCTTTATGTTTTATTCAACTTAAACTAAAGATCAAGTGTTGGTTTCATGACATACCATCAAAACCCGATGCAGAACCATCATAATCATAACTTCAGCCACTGAATTCTTGACCTGAAATACCATTATCTCTAACATCATTGAATGTTTTGTCTTCTTGTGAAGAGTATTCAAATTTTATGTTTAATCTTGGGTGTAATTCCTTGAATAAATTCATTAATTTTTCTTCTGTACTTTTTAGTTCTGAAGTTATATTCAAGTATTGGTAGTAGTAAGTATATTCAAATGGTTTATCTTTATACTCAGGATTTTTATTATCAAATTCTTGAATCGTCTTAGCAATTTCTTCTTTTAATTTAGCAAATTGTGCAGATTTTAATTTTTCTTTAATTTCTTTTTGACCTTTTGCATATTCAATGTTTTCAGTGTTGGTAATTAAGAATTTATCTCCATCGAATTTAATTCTATTTCCATCTTTGTCTATAGCATATAATGAGTTCAAGTCTTCATAGAATTCAGCTAAGGTTTTTTTGGTAGCACTTTCTTGGTCACTTCCACCGATTTGACCATCTCATGCTAGCTTACCAAGTCATGGTTTTCGTAATTGGTTTGATTGTTGGTCTTCAAATGTTGCTCAGTTAACAGCTGCATCTAAAATAGTTCTGAATGACAAACCAAGTCCACCGATGAAACTATCGATTTTTTGTTTACCAGTCTTAATTTCTTCTTTAGTTGCACCATATACTAATTTAGCATAAGCATCATTGAATAAGTAATTTTCTTGTCCACCACGAACTAATGGAACAGATGCAAATTTATAAGTAGGTGTATATCTATTTAAAGGTTTTGAGTATTTAGGACCTAATTTCTTATTTATAATTTCTGCTTTTTCATTTGATTCTAGTGAGTTATAAACAACTGTAGAAACTTCATTTAATTTGAAGTTATTGAATTGATTTCTAGCAAATTGCTTTTTATCAGATGAAGCACTTTGGTTATATTTTCAGATAACTTCTTTAATTTTTTGTGATGAGTTAACTCATTCTTTATCTCAGTAGTAAGCATTTTCTCTAAAAATTCTTCTTGTACCTGATGGAAATGCTTCATAGAAAGGTCCAGCATATAATGTGCTGTAGTCGCCTAAACCGTATCAATAGCTACCAATTTTTCCATATAAGGTGTCTTTAATAGAAAGCAGTTTATCTCTAACAAGTTTTTCATCGGCATAACTTAATTTTTTATTTAAGTGGTTATATAAAGTTAAGCTTCCTAAGTTTTTATTGGTTTCATCAATAAATTGTGAAGGAGCTGCTAGAAAGTCGTAGTTTCCTATAATACATTTTTTCAAGAATGAATCGAAACTTCCTACTTTACCGCCTTGGGTTAATTCGAATGTAACACCTTGTTTGGTTGAATTAGGTAGAGCTTGTAAGAACTGATCTTCTTTATAGAACTTGCTTGAATCAATATCAAATAGTCCATATAAATATTCATTTGAATATGCTTGGTTGGCTGTAAATATAGAAGTATCTTTATTAGCCAACTTTTCATTCATTATTTTATCAATTTCTTCGTTTGTTCCATTTTCAAACCTTGTATCTCTACTAATGTTTGCAGTTCTTAATCATGAGTAGTAGAAGTCTTTTGGAACAACTTGATGACTTGTTTTTCTACCTTTGTAGTCTACTCAATGAATGCCTTCTTTAATAGCAAATTGTAGTTTTTTAGTTTTTTTCAAGTCTTCTAAAAATTGTTTGCTATTAATAGAAGTTGCATTTGCTGATTCTTTGAAAACTGTTATTTTATCTCATCCACCTGTTGGTTTTTGAGGTGTAACTTCAGCTTGGTCGTTATCATATGTTTTAACAGTGCCATCTTCAAGTGTTAAAACAATAGCTGAAGCAAGTTCTAAACGATATTTTGCAAAAGTTGGAGTAATAATTTCTTTACCATCTTTTACATCAGGTTCATTTAATCCTTGAACTCTAAGTAGTAATCCACCAGTGTTGTGTAACATTGTGGTGTCTTGGAATCCTCCATAGCTTCTAGAAGCATCGCTTCTAAAAGGAACAGGAGTTAGCAGTGAGTCTCATGCCCTAACAAATTGTTGTCTTTCGATAATGTCTTTACCGCAAGATGCAGAAACAAGTGGGATGGTTGTTAATGCTGCTAAGGGGAGTGCATTAAGAAATAGTAATTTCTGTTTCTTAGTCATTTTAATTTTTTTCCTTTTGTTAAGTTTGTTAATTTAATTTCATTAATTATTAAAGTGTCAAGTGTTTTTACAATATTTTATTATGTGTTTTTAAATTTAAATTAAGTAATTAAATAGTTGGTTTTTGTTTTTTTTATTATTGATTTATAAGTTAGTTAGTTTAAAGTTAATTTTATAAATTTGATGAAATTGGCTTTTGCATATTTTTGATTTATTTGTCTAAAATGATATTTTTATGATGATTGACTAAAAAGTCAAATTAATCAAAACTATGTTCCCCTAAAAGCCAGAGGTTTCTTCGTATGGTTATAAATATAAATTATTATAAAATTATTGAAAAAGTACAGGTTCATTATTAATTCCTTTATTAAAAATATAGTTATTCATCATTTTGTTCATTTTAGATGCGTTCTTAATATTCTTAATAATGAAATTAATAATTGATGAAGCAAAAATAACTGCAGATTTAGCAGCCTTGATTGTTCAAGTATGTTTTAAAACTAATTTTGTAGTCATTTTTCTCCGTTTTGTTCGTGAAATATTTTAATTTAAAAAGGATATTATTTTTCTTATATTTTTGATAAAAAAATAAAAAAACACTTTTTTATAGCTCATTTGGTTATATTTTTGTGTTTTTTTAATGAAAAATGGTGATATTAGCCTTATTTGGCTTGTTTTTCTTCTAAAAGCTTTTGATAAAATCCTAGTTTTTCTTGATATTCTTTAAGATTTTTTTGCTTTTCAATAACAAATTCTTTCGAAGCTTTTTCAATGAATTTAGGATTATCTAACATTTTCTTATTGAAAGCAATTTCATCTTCAGCATGTTTTATAGCTTTTTGAATATCAGCGATTTCTTGTGCCTTGGCATTTTCATCTTGTTTAACATAAATTGTAGCATCAATTAATTTGATTGCAAAGTCAGTATTTGCTTTCATATCAAAATTTGTCATCTTACGAATTATTTCTTTAGAAAGTTGTGAGATAGTAAATTCATCTGATATATCAAAGTACAAGATTTCTGATTTTGAAATCGCTCTGCTTTCACGATATTTACGAAGTTCAGTGATTAATTCAATTAATGTATCAATTTCTTTATGACTTGGTGAAGTGTATTCCGCAAAGTTAATTGATTTATATAAATAAAGTTCTTCTTTATATACATTTTCAAAAATATAATCAGTTATAAATGGCATAAATGGATTCATCATAATTAAAATTTCTTTAAATATGAAATGCAAGAAAATGTCATTATTTTTGAATTTACAGAATTCTAGATATCAAGAAGAAAAGTCGTTTACAACAAATTCATAAATATATTTATAAACAACTGCAAATTCATATTTTTCCATATTTTTATTAACAAGGTCTTTTGTTAATAAAAATCTATTTAATATTCAAATATCGAAATTATCAATTACTTCTTTGAATTTAATTTCATCGCTTATTTTAACTGGCTTAGTTAAAATCAAACGAGCAATGTTTCAAAGTTTATTTAAAAATAGTTGCGAGCTTTTGATTTTATCAAGACCAAAGTTTATATCTTGTCCTGGACTTGAATTAAATATTAAAGCCATTCTTAATGCATCAGAACCATAAGTGTCAATTATTTCAATAGGATCAATTCCGTTTCCTAATGACTTAGACATTTTTCTACCTTGTTCGTCACGAACAAGTCCATGAATTAATACATTTCTAAAAGGAGCTTCGCCTGTGAAATAAAGTGATTGGAAATACATTCTAGCAACTCAAAAGAAAATAATGTCATAAGCTGTTACTAAAACATCTGTTGGAAAGTAGCGTTCTAATTCTTCTGTATTTTTAGGTCAACCTAAAAACATAAATGGAGCAAGCGCACTACTAAATCAAGTATCTAAAACATCTGGATCTTGAACTCAGCCTTCACCAGGTGAAGTTTCTTGAACTTTTATTGCACCTTCATTATATCAAGCTGGAATACGGTGCCCTCATCATAATTGGCGACTAATGGTTCAGTCATAAACATTTTCCATTCATTTTACAAGAACATCTTCAAAACGACCTGGAATAAAGTTAACTTTATTAGCTGATTGTAAGTGCTTTAATAAATCCTGTGAAAGTTTTTGCATTTTAACAAATCACTGATGCTGCATCAAAATTTCAATAGGTTCATCACTTCGTTCGCTATATCCTACATTTGAAACTATGTCTTCAACTTTTTCGATAAAACTAGCATCTTTTAAATGTTTGAAAATTTTTTTACGTGATTCTTGACGTTCTAATCCTTCAAATTCACCAGCAACTTTATTTAATTTCCCATTTTTGTCAATACATTCAATTATTTCAAGTCCATTTTCTTGGATGATTGCAATATCATCAATTGAGTGTGCTGATACTTTCATAATCCCTGTACCAAAAGCTGGATCAATTAACTTAGAAGCTACAACAGTAAGTTCTTTTTTAGTTAATGGGTGAATTATTTTTTTGGTTTTTAGTTCGTTAAATCTGCTGTCTTCTGGATTAAGTGCAATAGCAACATCTGAAAATAAAGTTTCAAGTCTAGTTGTAGCTATTAATAAATGATCCTCAGAATCTTTTATTGGATATTTAATGTAATACATTTTTTGAGGAGTTTCTTTATTAATAACTTCAATATTAGAAAGTACTGTTTGAAGTTTAGGATCTCAATAAATTGGTTTTTTAGCACGATAAATTAAATTATTGTTGTACATATCAATAAAAGCTTTTATAACAGCTTCATTTGATTTTTCATCTAATGTAAAACGCTCAGAAGTATAATCTAGTGCAAGTCCCAACTTATCTCATTGGCTTGTGATGTTAGCTGAATATTCATCTTTTCATTTTCACATTTCTTGTAAAAATTTTTCGCGACCCAATGTATATTTATTTAATTTCTTTTTAGCAAGTTCTTTTTCAACCTTAGCTTGAGTTGCTATACCGGCGTGGTCTTTTCCGGCTAGATATAATACATCATAGCCTTCAAGTTTTTTATATCTAATAATAGTGTCTTGAATATAAGTATCAAGTGCATGACCTATATGGAGTTTACCCGTAATATTAGGAGGCGGAACTATAATGGTGAATGGTCTTTTTACTGGATTATGAAATGAAAAGTATTTATTTTCTTTTCATTTTTGTTGGCGTTTATTTTCAGTTATTAAGTGATTATAATTCTTATCCATATTCATGTTTCCTTGTTCAAATATTAATGAGAAATCAAATATTTCATCTTCTTTAGTACTGCTATCAAAACTAACAGTGGTTGTTTTTAATTTAATGCTTTCAGTGTAATTGTTAAATAATAAATTTTTTATTTTAGGGTTTTTAATGTTTTTAGGAACTACTCATTTTCCTAGTTCATTTCATTGACATCACAAAATGTGATTTTGTTCAATTTCATATTTATTTAAATTTTCAAAGTTATCTTTATAAGTTTTATATTCTTTTAGCAAATAAGCATTTGTACCACTATCTGGAAAAATTAAGTATTTTACCATTGGGTTCAATGGGTTTTGAAAAACAACATTGGTTCTACCTTCTTCAACAACTTTGAAGTTGTTGATAAAAATAACTTTGTTGGTTAATTTACGGATATTATCAATATTATTGATTAAATAAATTCCAATGATATTGTGTTCAAATATATATTTATTAATTTCAGTTAGAAATTTATTTTGCTGCTTTTCATCAAATTTATTAATGTGGTGATCTACTAAAATCAAACTTGGTTTTGAGATGAACACTTTTTCACGTTCTATATCAAAACGGTGCTGAATATCTAAAAGTGAGTAGGGCAGTTCATTATGTATCAAAGGAAGAGAAACTTTTTTTAAGATAGTATAAATTAAAGATCTTAAAATAAATTTTTTGCATAGATTGTAGCTCAATTTAGAATCACGGAACAGAGGTGAATAAGTTGAATACATATTCCGTTCTTTTTTGAAAATATCTTGATATTTCAAAAGCATCTTAGTTTTTAAACTAAGTTCGGCCACAAAATTTATTCCAAATTTATCTTCACTTTCTTCAAGTGATTTTAAACTTACATATTTTCTAATGGTTTTTAGAATCTTATTAATTAATGCATTGTTTTCATCAATTAGATCATTATTAATAATTTGGAATTTTTCAACAATGTTGTAATATTCAATTCTTTTTTCATTTACTTCTTGTGAAATATTGTCGAAGTTTCAAAAATATTCATGTCTAAACTTTTGAAACTCACTTTGAATTTCATTGAATATTTCACGGTTCATAATCATACTATTAGCTAGTAAATTAGTTTCATCTGTGTTTCGATGTTCTTTGTTTTTTAAATTAGCAATAGTTTCATAAAATCTATTTCGACTATCAAGTGATTTATTTCTATAAAATTCTGTTTTTAAAACAAATTTTTCATTAACAATTTGCCTAATATTTGAAAATAGTTTTCTTCTAGAACGAACTTTAAAACTTATAAAACTTACTTCTTCTGAAACTTGAAGGCAAATGTCATGATATTCATTAATAAGTGAATCTACTACTGTACTACCACATCATACAAGTTTAAAATAATTAAAAGTAATGAAGTTAATTAAACGTTTATTAATTAAATAAAGTTGGTAGTGGTAAATTACCGATCTAAGGTCATCATTATCTATTAATTTGATTTTATGAAAATCATTTTCATACCTTAGGTCAGAAGCAAGTTTATTTAATAAAAATCTAGTTTCTTTTAAAACAATTGCATTGTTAGCTTTTAATTCTTTGATGTTTTGAATTATAGTTTTTTGGTTCTCTCTTTTTTCATCGTATTTATTTAAAAGTCTTTGCTTTGCAATAGCAACATTTTTTTTAAGTTTAATATAACGGCTATAATCTAAAAACGATTCACCATGGGTGAATTTATTGATTGAATTGTATGAAAGTTCCATCAACATATATTCATATTTTTTTGAAACCTCAGAAAAATTAATGTAATCATCAATAATGATTTTGAAAATATTAGATATATTTTTTTCACTAATATTTTCAAGTTGATTTGTGATACTTAAAAGTTTGATGTTTAAGATTTTTAAAAAATCATATAACTCTTTTTCATATTCACTGTAATATTCAATGAAATGCTTCTTTAAAATAATTGAATAACTTTCATAAGTGTCTTTTCAATCTTTTATAAAGTTTTTAACCGAAATATCTATAAGTCTATTTTTCTCAAAATAGCCTTTTAACATTTTATAAACTGTGACATCAGGATTAACTTCTAAAATATTTTCTTCAAAACAATGAGCAAAGTTTTTGATAAATTCTTCTTTGCGACTATTAAAGTCTAAATTTTTGTTATCAAATTCTATCTGAGTAGTACCCAAGAAATTTGTTTTAGGTTTTTTTTGATAATTTAAAAAAAGTGAAAAGATTTCATTGTAGGTTTTTTCAGAACTATTGTAAATAGCAAGAATATCGTTTTTATCAAGGTTGATATTTAAGTTAAATAATGAAATATCAAAATTTTCTTTTTTCTTTTCGAATATTTTGATATTTTTAAGAACAAGATTTTTAATGAAACTTTTAGCCATTATAATCTTGCTCCTTCTTTTGAACTAATTAAAGGATATACAACTTTATAAGTTGCCAAAATTATTGATAAGTTTCAGAATATTTTAATAGGGCCAGTAGAAGCATGTTGCGTTAGATTAATTCAAAAATCAACTTTTAAAGTAATAGTATCTGCTATTGCAAGTAGCATTGTGTTAGCAAATTCTAAAATAGCTGAAAGTGAAATAATCGCCATTATTTCAATAAAAGTACGATATTTGCCTTTCAAAAAAACACGGTAGAAAATTGCAAAAAGAAACATAACAATAAAACCAAGAGATGTTAAGAAAATATAAAACAATTTGTTTTTAATAAAACGGTTGTTTTCAAAATTTTCTGCAGGTATACGTGAAAAAATAACAAATATCAAAATGCCTTGAATTGCTAACGATATTAAAGTGGATACAAAAGCAAAGTTAATCATCGCAGTTGGTTTTTTGCGATTTTCAAGCATTATTATTTTTACTTCGTAAAAAGCAATTTCTTCTGAAAAATATTGAATGTCAATTGAATTACCTTTTAAAAGCGCTTCATCATATTTTTTTTGGAAAAAAGATATTATTTCTTTGTATTTATAAATTCTATACTTACTTGAAAAAAACATTTCATTCAAGTTAAAGAAATAATATCCACAAAGGCCAGGAATAAATCCAGCTATTGCAATTGCAATAGTATAAAGATAATGGTAATAACTAGGAACCAATAAAAAAGAAATTAAATCAGCAAGCACACCAGTAATTATTCCAACTACAGGACCAAAAATAAAACCAGTTATTTTAACAGGAAGTCCAATGAAACTGAACTTGTATGAAGGAAGTGCATTTATTGGCAAAATACGAACTGATATAATGAAAAATACAACAGAAATTGAAATTAATACACTAACAAAAGCAATTCTTTTAGAATCTCATTTTTTGTAGCTAAATCCAAATTGTGTTCTTACTCATCTTAAATAGTGAAAAAGCCCACCAGGGATTTTATTTTCATAATTCTTTCTTTTTTCATTCATATGTATTTAATATTTTATATTAACTAATAAAATATTATGTAAAATGCAATTTATTTATTGCTAGTAAGTTGAAACTAGAAATTATTAGCTTGCTTTTAAACCTTGTTTTTATATTAAAACAAAGCACCATTCATCACCATAAAACAATTAAAAATAACGCCGATACCTGCGTTATTTTTAAGCTAAAATTTTATTAGAATCTTAGCGACAAGCAGCTCAATCCACCATCTAGTTTTTTAAATTCAGAAGTATCGCAAGTAACTACTTTGTAAATTCCTAGATCTTGAATTGCTTTTAATACTGTTGGATATCCTTCAGGAACAATAACTGTTTCATTCATTCAGATGCAGTTTGCTGCATATCCTTCTGATGCAGGTACTACAATTTTATTAAAATCATTAAAAATTGGGTAGTTTATAAATTCACCTGAAATTAGTAAATTGTTATGTTCTAGATAATTAACTCCAGTTTTTAAGTGTAACATTTCAGTCATAGGAACAGGGTAACATTTTTTGCCATGTTTTGCAAGAATGTTGAAGAATTGTCTAATTCCTTCATCGTTTGTTCTTTCAGACATACCAATGAAGTAAGTGTCTCCCACCATCATAACATCGCCACCGTCTACAGTACCAGGAGCTTCAATTTTGTATATATGTTTTTCATCAAAGAATTTTTGTAGATAAGGAAGTGCAATATGTTTTTCGCCATTACGTGTTTTTGCACCTGGGTTTGTTAAGATAGCAAATTCACCCGGAACAATAACAGCAGTATCTTCAACAAAACAAGAGTCTGGGAATTTTTCATCTTTTGGTGCAATTGTAACTTTCACACCAGTAGCTTCTAATTTGCTAATATAGTCTTTGTGTTGCAAGCAAGCTTTTGCATAATCAGGTTTTCCTAATTCTGGCACAGAAGTAATTCCATTTACCATACTAGCAGCAGGTATTCTAACAATAACATTATTAAATTTTTTCATATTATTTCCTATTTTATAATTTATGTATATAAATTATACTATGTAGCTTTTACCTTAATTTTCCGAAAAAGAAAATAATGAAAAACTTGCAAATTTATCATGATAAAAATTTAATTTTTAGTGAATACTATTGAATTTAAAAATTGAAATTATGGGATTTTTTAGAAATTGCAAAAACTTATAATATTTAAAGTCTTTTTTATTCATAAAAGTAAGGTAAAAAAAATAATGCTTATATAAAGCCAAATTTTCTTATAAAATTTATATATTGCATTTATTTTCACAAATAAATGACAAATAAAATATTATGAGGAAATATAACTAAATTTATGACTAAACAGAGTAAGATAATTTTATTATCTTCATTAATCACCCCCCCCACTTGCATTCCTTTATTAGTAATTTCATGTACTAATCAAGACCCTACAAGTGAAATTGAAAAAGTTAAAGTTTCTGCAACTTCATTAGATAAATTAGCTAGCGAAGTAACTGATTCAGATATAAAAATTACTGGTTATCGTACATCAGTGTTCACTGCCACTCAAACGCACCAAGTTAGTGCCACTGATCCAACCACACTAGAAGTTCTAGTAGAATTAAAAAACATTAAAAAGGGCACTAAGGCACAAAAAGTCTTTCCTATTAAGGGCTTTAAGGCCGATTCCACCGAAGAAATAAAAAATCTTTTAGCTACAGAGCTTGAAAAAATTAGTGGCGTTACAGTAGATAATCACACTGATAAAATAGCTAACACTATTGTTGCAAGCGACATAAAAATTACTGAAACTTCAACTATTGACAAAAACACTTTTGAATTTTCAATAAATCCAAAAGTTGATAGTAAAGATAAAACCAAGCTTAATGTTACAATCAGACTAAAACATAAGCAAAGTGGAGTTTTATCAAAAGCAAAAAGCTTTTCAATTGAGGGTTTTAAAGCACTTACAGCCGAACAAGAAGAACTAATTAAAAAGCTTAATACTGCGTCAAGAAAAGTTACTGTTGATGTTGATAACAAAGCAAATATGTTTGCAAAAGAAGTTACAGAAGCAGATTTAAAATTCACAATCCCTACAATTTCAGGCATCATTGATGATCCCAATAAATATGAGATAATAGAAAAATCTTGATCCGTAAGTAAAACAGATTCAAAAAATCTAGAAGTATATTTCCACTTAAAAAACAAAGAAAATAATTTAGTTTCAGATAAACGTAAATTTGAAATTAAAGGTTTTAAAGAAGCTGAAGCTTCTACTCCCGAAGAAAAAGCATTGCAAGATGCATTAAATGCTGTTAGTTTATCATATGAAGGCGGCAAAGAAGTATTAGATAAAACTGATGCTGGTGATTTAGCAATTACTAAAGTTAAACTAGAAAATCAAAAAGAAGGTTTCGAATATAGCCATAAATTCAAAAATGATAATCCAAGCAAGGTTAATTATAATGATGGATTTAGAACTGTAGTAATTACTATCAAAAAAGGTTCAAAATCACTTTCAAAAGAAATTAATCTTGAATGCTTTAAATCAGATTATGATGTAATCATAAAACAAAGAGAAAAAATCAAAAATATTGATTTATATCAAACCATTGAAACCAAAAATCTTGTTGAATCATTATTAACGGGTCAAAAAACTGAAATTGATATATTCTATGATTTTAAAGAAAAGAAATTTTATGATAAAAAACATGATGATCCCGATAAAAAGCAAATATTAGATTTATCAAAAATAAGTTTTGAATTTGGAACTACTTTTGGAAGAAGCAAATTAATCAAAGTTATCGATAATAAATATAAAGCAGCTATAACATTAGCTAAAAGTTATAAAGTGGATAATAAATGAAAATACATTTATGATACAAAACAAACTGAAACTAACGAACTAAGTTTTGAAATTATTGATCAAAATGCGATAGATAAAGTTGCAGAAGATGCTAAAACTAAATTTGATTATCCTAATAAAAAAGATATATTTGTAAATACAGCTGAACAAAGCAATATTATTTTGCCTAATGTGAAACTTCAAAATATTGCAGTTAAATTCATTATCAATAAATTTGAAAAAGACTCTGAACATTCAAAATTGGTTTTAACATATCAAGCAGAAATTGAATATAAAGGTACAAAATTCACTTCTAAATCAACCAAAACTGAAATAACCGGATTTAAAGCAGATGAATTAGGTAAAGAATTTAATGGTTTGACAGTAGATTATGATAATAAAGATCAAGTCGAAGCTGATAAAGCAGAAGATTCAAAATTCAAACTATTAAAAGGAAGTGAAACATATAATGCACCTTCTGGAATTACTAAAAAAATAGAAGTTTTAGAAAAAGATAAATATAATGGAAAAGTTAAAGTAAAAGTTATTTTAACTAAAGATGGTAATAATGCTTCAAAAGAATTTACAGTTGAAGGATTTAAAAAAGTAAACTTTGATTTTAATAGTATTACTGCTGATAGTTTAACAATTGAATACGAAGGTATCACAAAAACTGAAGTTTTACCTACATCTATTACAAAGTTAAATGTTAACATTACCGTAAAACCCGAATATAAAGATGCTATCGAGGTTCAAGATTTCGAATTAACTGATGCTAATAATACTGCTGGAAGTTTAAAAATAAAAATCACTATAAAAAATCTAGTTGATAATTTGCATCCTACTAGAATAATTGAAAAAGATGAAAGTGGTTTCAAAACATCAACAGGTTCTACAAAAGAATATAAACTAAAAGAATTATATGATTTATCTGTTTCAAAAAACTTATTCAAAGTTGATACATCAAAGGAAGATAATATTATCGAATCATTTAATAAAGTAACAAATAATGGAACAAAAATTGCTTATCTAGCAATTAAGGATAATGTAATTCTTGAAAAAAATAAGGGTAATAAAATAGATGGACTTTCAATTTCTGATGCCTTAATAAAGGGTAAAGTAAATACCCACGGAACAAATGAACAAAACATTTGCAAGCATGAAGATAAAGGTAATGCTAAAGGCGTTTCACTTATTAGAGAAAACAATAAATGAATAATTAAGTGAAGATTATTAATAAAAGATAATAAACTTGATGACGAAATATTTGAACAAATAATATTTGAAAAATAAACTTTTGCCAATGCAAAAAGATGAATTAAATTGAAGTTCATCTTTTTTTCTGCAATTTTACTAATTGAAGATAATTAATCAATATCGCCACATATTTTTGGAAAAGATGCAATAAAAAGACACAAAACTTTTTTTGTTTGTGTCTTAATAAAATATAAATTCTAATTTTTAATAGTCTTCTGGTCTACTTAAAACTCTATTGCCGTCTTTTGTAACTAGAACAGTGTCTTCAATACGAGTTCCACCTAGATTTTCAACATAAATTCCAGGTTCAACTGTAATTATCATACCTTCTTCTAAAACAGTTGGAACAGTTGCATTTACATAAGGGAGTTCATGAACATCAATACCAACACCATGTCCTGTTGAGTGAACAAAGAATTTACCATAACCAGCATTTTCGATGTAATCACGGCAAATTTTATCAATTTCTTGTGTAGTTACCCCCGGTTTGACCGCTTCACGTCCAAGACGTTGAGCTTCTGTAACAATGTCAAATATTTTTACAAGTTCAACATTTTTTGGTTTTCCAAAAAAGAAAGTACGTGTAATATCACTAGCTCATCCCATAAATTGTGCACCGAAGTCAATTTTAACAATGTCTCCTTCAACTAACTTTCTATCAGTTGGGTGGTGATGAGGTTCGGCAGCATTCGAACCAAAAGCCACAATTGAATCAAATGATTCTTTTTCAGCACCAAAAATACGCATTAAATAACCTAATTTGTTTGAAACTTCAATTTCACTAATTCCCACTTTTAGAAGTTTTTTAACTTCTTCGTATGCTTGAAGAGAAATGTTGCAAGCTTCTTGGATTTTAGCTACTTCTTCATCATCTTTTTTGATTCTAAATTGTTGACCTTGAACCAAAACAAATTCTGATTTTGGTGAAAGTTTTTTTAATCTTTCAAATACACCAACATTTAAATAGTCTTGTTCTATCGCTATTTTTTTGTATTTTTTCTTTTCTAAGAATTTTGCAAGTGCATCTTTTTCTAATAAGTTAACTTCAACGTTTTTGGCATTTTTAGTAGCATATTCAATATAACGTCCATCAACAAATAAAAATGCTTTTTCTTTTTCAACAATCAAATATCCATCTGATGTTTGTACGTTTGAAAATCACAATCTAGTTTGTGGGGCTTCTGAAATATAAGCATCTACTTTAGTTTCAGAAAAATATTTATTTAATTCATTTCTTAACATATTATCTCCTGTGTGTTTGAAATATTTTTAATTTTGAAATTTGATAAATTTGGGTAAATAAAAAAATAACGCAAGATTATTTTTTTTCTTTATGAGCAGTGTGAGCGTTGCATTTTGAGCAGTATTTCTTCACTTCCATTTTATCGGGATGAAGTTTTTTATTTTTTTTGGTTATATAGTTTTCCATTTTACATGTTTCACATCTTAATGTAAGACCTTCTCTTGGCATTGTTCCTCCGATAAGTTATTTTGTTAAATAAGAATAATCTTTATATGTAGAGCTTCAAAGATTACTAAATTATATACTATTATTCAAAAATTTCCGTTTTTGAAAAGTCGATTTGCTTTTCGTTTGCATCAGCATCAGCTTCATCTTGACTATCAGTTTTTGAAGCTTTTTTAGGTTTAGAAGTAGGTTTTTTAACTAGATTTTTATCGATTTTAATTCCTGGAATTTCAACTTCTTTTGTTTTTTCAACAATGAAATCTGATAAATATTCATTTTCATCAGTGTTATTGTAATGATCGTATCTAATACCTTTTAGGTATTTTTTAAGGTACATAAATCCACTAACTCAAGCAAGTACAAGTGAAATTATTAGTGGGATATTAATGTAAAACACATACATTAGATTAACATTATTTGATTTTCTGTTGAAATATGAGACTCATGGCATAGCAATTGCAATCAATATTATTGAAAATGACATTAAGAAAGTTTTTGCTTTACCTAGAAAATTTGCTTGCACTTTAATGTTTTTCTTTATAGCATACATTCTAGCACCATCAACAATAACATCTCTGATGATAAATAGGATTATTACAACTAAAAATGAATAGTTCAGCATAATTAAGAACACTAGCATTAATGAAGTTGCAACTTTATCAGCAATAGGATCAAAGATTTTTCCAAACACTGATATTGTTTTAGTCTTGCGCGCATAATATCCATCAATTCAATCAGTGAACATTGCAAGAATGAATAGTGAGACATTAATTCAATATAAAATTGATAGCACTTCTTTTTTGCCATAACCATTAACTTCTAGCTTGTTATATCAGAAGAAGCTAGGTTCAGCAGCATAGTAAATCAAAACAAACATTGCAATCATAATTGCAAGAAACGGCAACATAAACGCAAGTCTTAAAATTGTAAGTCAATTAGCTACACCAAACTTTTCATTACGTAGTAATGTTTTTGATTTTAAGTGTGAGCTACTATTTTTCATAATATTGTTCCTTTATTGATTTTTGCACAAGTTCTAAATAAGTTTTTGTATGTTCAGTGGTTGGAATTTGTTCATACTGGGTTTTAAAAAAACTTAAAGAATTAGGGATTTTAGTTTCTCAAATGTTGCAATTAACTGTAGCTAAAAGTTCACAATGTTCAAGAAATTCTTTGTATTCTTCTTTTTCCACAAAGTTTTGTGCAAAGTCATCTCTTTTTAAAAGCTTAGTTACAAGTTTGTTAGCTCCATCTTTGATTTCAGTCATTTTGACTTTACCAATAGAAGGCACAAAATTTTGTAGTTCTTTTAAAGTAAAATTTATGATTTCATTGAAAGTAATAATGTAATCATAAAAAAGCATACGAGATTTTTGTTCTTTTTCTTTTTGGATTTTAAGTTCTTTTTTCTTTAAGATCTTACCTTTAAGAATTTTTCAAATAAAATATGCAATTAAAAATGCCAATAAAAGAGCAAGGATTATGTAGATAACAATTTGCGATGTGGGTGCTTTTTGTTGTGGCTGCATTTTATATGTCCTTACCTTAATATTTGTACTATATATAATTTAATTTTAAATTATATACTAATACTAATTAGCCTTACTAAATTCTTTTATGAAAAGAATGCTTTCATAAGGTTCTAACATATTTACATTGCCTTCATAGATTTTATCGCCATTATTACTTGCAAGAATTTGGTATCCATGACATTTTTTAAATCGTTTAGGCTTATCTGCTAAATTCAAAGCAAAATACAAAGTAATTTTTTTGTATTTTCTTTTGATTAACACAACTCTTTTATGGTTAGATTTTTTAACTAGCACTCTTGATTTATCAAAGTTATTACTTAGTTTTTCATTATTAATAATTTCGGTTAATTGAATGAAATAATTTAATGGACTATTTTTGATAATTTTTTGAAGTTCTACATTATTTTTTGCTACATTATCAGCATAAGAAAAATAGTAGTTATTAGAATCACCAAATCCTGAATTTTTACCATCACTTCATGACATTAAAGCATAAGAGCTTTCAGGAGATTGATATTTTTTTGCTTGTTCATAAGTGGCGTAAGGGATTTTCTTGCTTTGATAAAACCTTTTTTCTTCATTATTTTTCTTTTCGTTTTTATGAAGGTTTATGTGATAGGTTTTAGTCATTCCAAGTTCGTCACCATAATACATCCCAATAGAAGATTTACCTGCAAATAGTAATGAAATTAAGGCTTTTGTTGATTCTTCCAAAAAGGCTTTTTCGCATCCTCACATCGATTGAATTCTGCCATAATTATCAGATCCAAGGCAAATTATATATTTAGGGGAATAATATAAGAATTTAATTTCATTAGTAATTTCTTTGAAATTAAAAATGGTTTTATTAGCATAAGGCATTTGCTTATCTATACCTATGGTTGTAAATGAATTAATGTACAAATAATCTACTACTTTAGCTTTTGATTTAATCATTTTTTTAAAAAGTGTTTTGTTAAACACACTAGGATTTAATATCACTTTAGCATCAGGATTTAGACGTTTAATCATTTTATAAATATCTTCAAGTTTAGAAAGTGATTTTTGTTTTTTAGTGTTTGGGATTAAAAACTCGAAGTTTTTAAGGACAAACGATTTAACTCCACATTCATTGTAGAAATTTATAACTTTGTCGAAATATAAAATAAAGTTGGCTAGATCGGTTATTCTTTCATTAGGCTGAATGTCATTATTCAAAACATATTTGCTATATAGTGTATTTCATTCAATTTCTTTGGTAGTATCAAAATCGTCTGAATAAAGTCTCATCATATTTTTTCAATTGATATAGCTTTGCTTGATTTCAGTTAAATCAATTATTGGTGTAATTTGAACTTTATTTGTATTAAATAGTTTTGTAAGTTCAATAAATTCATCAAGTGAACCAAAACGTTGGTTAGCACTTTCAAGGGAATTTACATTTTCATATTGTTTTAAAATGTCATTAATAAATAAATAATTAATGTTTAAATACTTGAAATAATCAAGTTTAGATGAAAGCCCTTTGAAATCACCAATTCCGTTATTATCATTATCTTTGAAAGTTTCAATTTTTATTTCGTAAGTAATTATTCTTTCTTTCATATTTCCAACCACTATTTTATTAATTCTAAGATAAAAGTTTTTATTCCAACCATTTCATCTATGCGACCACTTTTTATTTTTATGTCAAGTTCAGCGAGTTTATATATTCATTCTTTAACTTTTAAATAAGATACTTTGTTTATAAATTGATTGCACAATGAAAGTCTATATTTATGGATTTTTGTAATTTCTGCAATTTTATCTAAGCTATCATATTGTGTTTTATAAATGAAAAGTTTTTGAATATCATACAGTATATTTCCAATTTGAGCAATGATTTGACTGATTGTTAGTCCTGAGTTAAGTTGTTCATAAAAAGCTTTGATTATTCTTTTGTAATTATTCATTGATAAGAAAGCATCTTGAAAAGCAAAATCAACATCATTCAAACTTAAATCAGCTGAATCTAGCATACTCAATTTAATGTTTTTATCAATCAAAAGCAATTTATCAATTTCATTTTCAATTACTTTTAAATCATTAGGAAGATAAGTTAACATTTGAATTTTGGCAAGACGTTCAATTGTTCCACCTTTTTCTTTAATAATTTGGTCAATGTAATCACCCAATAAATAATTGCTAACTTTGTTTTCTTCGAAAACTTTAGCATTAGCTTCTAAATATTTATAAACAGTTGAAGGTTCGAATTCCTTGTCGTATTTTTTTAGAAGTTGTGAAAATATAATATGTGTGTCAGGTGATTTTTCTTCAATCATTTCAATAATATCTTCAAATAATTCTTTTTTGGACTTATTGAATTTTTCATTATATTTTTCATATTTAACTTTATTTTTTCCAGTTTTTGTTTCAGATGCTTTTTCTTTACTATAAAGATGTGATTTAGCATTTAAAAAGTCAATGTTTTTAAAAATAATTAATTTTGTTGAAGCAAAAATATCAACATTCACTAAAACATCAACAATTTCTTCAACATACATAGAATAAGAAAAGTATAAAACTTCCATATTTGGGTGCTTTGAAATAAGGTCAGATTTTATCTTATTTACCCTTTTATCTATTAAATATTCTTCATTGCCTTTTACTAAATACATATCTTATTAATTATAGTTAAATTTTTAGTTTTACAAAGTTAATTGGTAAAAATGATTTACAAATTTTAACAATTAGTAAATGATAATTGGATATAAAAATAAATCCATTTTTGATATAATTTTTTGAAAATAAGCTAAGGAGAAATTATGTCAGGACATTCAAAATGAGCAACAACAAAAGCACATAAATTCGCACAAGATGCTAAAAGAAGCAAGATGTTTCAAAAGTTTTCAAAAGAAATAATGGTTGCAGCAACCATTGGCGGTCCAGACCCTGATTCCAATCCTTCTTTAAAACTAGCAATTACAAAAGCAAAATCACGTAGTATGCCAAAAGCTAATATTGATAAGATATTAGCTAAATTTACTGGAAACGCCAAACAAGAAGGAACTAATTTCCAAGAAGTGCTGTATTCAGGAACTGCATTTGGTGGGGTTACGTTTTTAATTGATTGTTTAACTGATAACTTTAATCGTCTTTCTTCTAATATTAAACATTATTTTAATCACGCTAATGGAACATTGGGTAAGCAAGGTTCTGTACCTTATGTATTTGATAAAAAAGGTATTATCGAATTTAATAAATCTATCGCCCCTGAAGATGAAGTTATGATGCTAGCGCTAGATGCTGGTGCAAGTGATTTCCAAGTTGAAGAAACCACTTATGTAATAACTACTGAACCAAGCGACTTTTCAGCCGTTAAACAAGCTTTAGATGATGCTTTAAAAATTGAAAACTATATTACTGCAGAAGTTACTTATATACCTAATTCAACTGTCGAAATTTCAGTTGAAGATAAACAAAACCAAATTGAAAAATTCATTGACTTATTAGAAGACGACGAAGATGTTCAAGAAGTCTACCACAATGCTGAATTCTAAAAATTACTAATTAATTTAATAAGATAATAATGAAAAATACAATAGAAAACTACTGTATATTTTTTAATTATTTAATTACTTTTTTCAGAAATCAACTATATACTTTTCAGAACCACCATTAAGTTTAAATTCGATAAAGATTTTTATAATCCCCCCCCCGGTTCCATCGGTCTCAACTTGTATTTGACCATAATTTCCAGAATCATCAGCTGCACGAATATGCTTTTTAAATTTTCCTCATTTTTCGTTAAATAATATTGATTTACCTATTATTACTGGATTTTTATCTTTTCTAGATTTTTTTAATGTTCAACCATTTCCATTATTATTTTCTTCAAATCTTCTATGCCTAGTATTTGCTCCATTAGTTTCAAATCAATTTTTGATTGCATTAACATCATTTTGATAATTTGGTTCATTTGTGTCAACAGTAAACAATAATCCTTGTGCGGCCGCTTCTTCAATAGTTGTAGGATCGCTTGCTTTAAATCCCGATAATTCAAAACTTTTTTCTAGTATATTGGTTGTATCTGTAGCATCTTTAACTTTGACAGTTAATTTAGCTTTACCATTAGCCAACGGTTTAAGTGCAACAGTTTCGAATTCTATATTATTTGTCGATAAGAAAATTTTGTATTGTGAATTGTCTTTTGAATTGGTTATTACTTTTTGTGTTAGATCAGTATATTGTGCTATATATTCAGCAACCGTTTGTTGATCACTTATACCATCTAGTTTTAAATCTTCTTCAAAAGCTTTAGGCAATTTATTCTCTTCAAATCCTAAAATTTCGTTGCTAAAAACTTTATTATGTGTAGCTTTTACAATTTTTATTTCTAAGACACCGATTTTACTATCGCTATCTTTCTCTTTTAATGATACTTCTTGAATCTTAGCTCCTTGGCCTTCAAGTCAAAGTGAAAATTCTGTTGAATCAATTTTAAATTCGATTTTTTCTTTTAATTTAGTTCCAAATTCACTTAAATATTTTTTAACTGTTTTGCCTGACTTTTCTTTTAAATCAATTTTAGGTGTAGCTGATTGAAGTTTTGTAAATATTTCATCCAGGGTCAAATCAGCAAGAAACCCAACAATTTCTATTGATAATGACTTAGTTTGACCCGCTCTTTTTAGTGTAATTTCTAAAATACCGACATTGTTTGAGCCAACTTTTTGAGTTAATGTTGAACTTTCAACTTGAGTATTGTGTGAAGTTAATCATTCTACAAAGGTCTTAGATTCAATTGTATTATTGATTTGGTTATGAATAACGCCATTAAATTCTTCTGCAAATTGGCTAACTGTTTTAGTTTCTTTTCCAAATAAATCAATCGGAGGATTTAACCCTTTAATTTGCGTGATTATTTGTTCGAGAGTAGTATCAGCTTTAAATCCTGAAATTTCACTAGTTATACTTTTTGTCTCAGAACCCTTCTTTATTTCGATTTCTAAAATTCCGACTGTTCCGCCGTCTTCTTTGGCTTCAAGTGTAACTAGATTAATCCATGCATTATTTTTTGCTAATCATTTTTCAAATTCAATAGTTTCTACTTTAAATTGAATTTGTTCTTTTAAATCCGCGTTATGTTCAGCAACATATTGCGCTATTGTTTTATCGTTTTTGTCTTTTAAATCAAACGATGTAGTTTCTGCATTAATTTTAGCAATGATTTCGTCTAACGTTAAATCTTGTTCAAATCCTTGAATTTCTTGTGATAATGTTTTTGTTTCTAAATATTTTTTTAGTTTTATTTCTAAAATACCTATTTTCGAGTCGTTAACTTTTGGTTTTAAATCTACACCTACAATTTGTGTATTTACCGAATTTAGTCATTCTTCTAATGATTTACCTTCAACTGAAAAAATAATTTGGGATTTTAAATCACTTGCATATGTAGTAGCATAATCATTTACTGTTTTACCATCTTTATCTTTTAAATCAATTGGAGGAGTTTGGCTATTGATTTTGGCAATTATTTCTGTTAAAGTAATGTCTTCTTTAAAACCAGAAATTTCTTGACTTAAAATTTCAGAATCAGTTCCTTTTTTAAGTTTAATTTCTAAAATTCCCGACTTTCCATCACCATCTTTTGGTTTTAAAGAAATACTTTCAATTTCTATTCCTTGTTCACTTAAAAATGCTTCAAGCGATTTTTCTTCAATTTGAAATACAATTTGGGATTTTAAATCACTTGCATATGTAGTAGCATAATCATTTACTGTTTTACCATCTTTATCTTTTAAATCAATTGGAGGATTAACTGATTTAATTTGTTCTATGAATTTTGTAATTATAGTAGTTATTTTAAAACCAGAAATTTCAGTTTCCATAGTCTGTTTTTGTTCTCCTAATGAAAACTCAGATTTTAAAATAGCAATGCCTTGTTTTGCATCTTTAACTTCCAATGTGAATTTCGCGAATAATTCATAAAAATGCAGAAATTCTTGCATATTTTTACCAATTGAAGTTTTTAATGTAATTTTTTTAGATAAATCATTTTCAAAATTAGTTTTATAATCTTCAACTTTATATTTATCTTTTTCTTCTAAATCAATTGTTTTAATTTGCTTCAATATTACTTCAAGTTTTCTTGCAAAACCTGAAATTTTTAGATTGAATGGTTTTTTTGTGCCTTTATAATTTGGTGTTATACTTAATTCTACTTCACCAATTGCATCATCAAATTTTATAATTTTAGCAGTATACCTTACCTTATTTGATTTAGATTTTAATGTAATTTTTTCTAATACATCAGAAGCAAAGAATGTTGACTTAGTTTGTTTAAATTTGATATCAATATCCTGTTCATAATCAATTTTCTTACAACTAACCAATAGTGGTATTCCTATTATCGGGGTTATAAGTGATCCTGTTAGGGTTAATAAATGTAACGACTTTTTCTGCATTTTATTTCTCTCTATAATTTTTATTACTAAAATTATAGTTCATTATTCCTCATATATTGCCATTAAGTCGATAAAAAACATCTTGTATTAAGGTAAATATTTATTTACTATTTTCAGATTCTTTTTCTCAGAATACTACTTCATAAACTTTGTTTGAACTATCATTGACAAGTTTAAATTTAATTAATATTTTTGTTATTTCGCTTCCGTTTTTGACAAAATGCATTATGGCATAATTTTCATTATTTGATTCAGATAATATAACTTCATTGTATTTTAAATTCAAATTTATGTCATCAAAAATTAATCAATTAAGTTTAAATGAAATATTCTTCAAATCCTTTTCGATGATTTGAAAATTGTCATTTGAATCTTGAATAATTTTTCCAGAATATATATTTTTTTTATTTGCTCAATTTTTTAATTTAATAATTTCTTCTGAATATTCATTATTGTCTTTCAAGGGATATAACAATTCATTTTTTTCAGCAAGTTCTTTTGCTTTTTTATTTAATTCATTTGTATGTTTTTTAGAATGAAAACCACTAATTTCAAATTCTTTACTAAAACTTGTTGGTGTGAATTTATCCGATGTATATTCAATTGTTAATTTTATTTTTGTATCATCTTTTTCAGAAACTATAAGTTTATTTTTTCTTAATTCAATTTGATAATCTTTGAATTTCTTATTATATTGATCAAAGTTCTTAATAAAAGCTTGTAATTGTGAATCTTTATACTTATCTATAAATGCTTGTGATTTTTGAGTTCTATCATCAATTTCTATGTTTTCATTTTTATTTACAATATCTTGTATAGATATTGATTTAAATTTATTACTTGCTTCATAATTAGTAGTTATCTCTTCATTATTTTCCAGATTTTTTATAGTAACAAATATTGAATAATTTCCAGTTGTGTAGTTTTTAACTTGGATTTTTACATTCTTAATTTCTATTTTTTTAGTTTTTAACTCACTAACTAATTTAGCATTATCAAAATTTTTTGCAATGATTTTTGATTTTAAATCATTGTGTTGCATCTTATATTCTACTGGATCTAAGTTTTCTGTTCCTTCTAATGAAACATTAATTAATACTTCATCAAGTGCTTTTGCAATTTGATCTTCTTTAAATCCTGATACATTTCCATCAACTTCTCTAAGTTTATTATTTGATTTATTTTTTAAAATAAATTTAACTGTTCCAGTACCTTTAGCAGCAAAAGTGATTTGAAGTTTCACATTGTAAATTTCGATGTCTTTATTTTCTTCTAAATATTTTTTCAAATCTTTGCCTATTTTATGGAACTTCAACTTTTCTTTTAAATTATTACCAAATTGTTTTTGATATTGAGAAATTGTATGTTTTTCTTTATCTACTAAATCAACTGTACCAAGTTCATTAATAACTTTATCTAATAAAGTATCAGCCACATAAGGTGAGGGAGTTATGTGGGCATATATTTTCTTAAACCCTGAAATTTCATATGCTATTTCTTTTACTTCATTATTTAATTCAAACTTTATTTTTAATACCGCAATACCTAATTCTTTATTTTTAGTTTCTAGTTTTGGTGTTGAAACTATTTTATGGCGAGTTAAAAACTCTTGCATTTTCTTACCATTAATAGTAATTTTATTTGCTAGATCACTACCTTTAAAACTATCAACATATTCTTCTATTGTCTTAGTTTGTTTTTCGCTTAAATCAACATTTTGAATTTTATGTAAAATTTCTTCAAGTGGTGTCATCTTATTTTTTTTAAAACCATCAAAAGTTAAATTGAATCTTTTTTCGACTTTACCTTTATAAATGGGAGTAATCATAAGTTCAACTATACCTTTTGTATCATCAGCTTTTACTATACTTAGGTTGTATTTAACTTTCAAAGAAGCAGATGTAGCTTCTAAATATTTCAAAATTTCAGAAGCTAAAATTTCATTTTTATCTCTTTTAAAAGAAATTTTTATATCTTTTTCGTAGTTAACTTTTCAACAACTTATTGAAAGTGTTGAAGCAACAATTGGTGAAAATAACATCATTCCAATTAATAATGAATTGTGTTTATTTTTATTCATTTTAACTCCTTTTTATGGTTAATTTTTTCAAAACCTAGATATTATAAATAAATTTTTGTTACGACCAAAAATTGGCAGTAATAAAAATCAATATACAGTATTGAATTTATAATTTTTAATCCAACTCTTTATTTGCTATGCAAATAAAATTAAATTAATAGTATGTTAGAAGTACATTAGTTAATAATTATTTATGCAATTATCGAAATACTTAAAATGAAGTATAGGGTAGATTAAAAACATATTATAAGTACATTATATTTTTTTCATATGTAATAAAAAAACACTTTAATAAAATGCAAATTTCTCAAAACATATATTTAAAGTAGATTAATGAATAATTAATTTGTATAACTCTCAAAGATCATAAGTATGTTGAAAATAAACTCAAAGTATATTAGTAAATAATTATCTTTTTATTGAACATACATTAAAAAATAAAAAGCCAAATGGCTTTAAGTTTATTGATTGCTCTTATTTCAAAATTCTAATTCATAGATTTTGTTGTTGGGTTCTTTTGCTATTCTGAATCTAATAGTTATTTTTGTAATTTCTCCACCTTCTTTTTGAAAATACATTCTTGCATACTTTTCTTTTACATCATTAGGATGTTTTACAACATCACTATATTTTCAATTATTGTCAAAGTTATTGAAACTTAATGAATTAATTCATTCGGCTGGTTCTATATTATTTAGCCTTATTTGTCATAAACCGTTTAAATATATTAATATTCCTTCTTTATTATATTTCTTGTATCATTTTTTCAATCTTTCAACATCAGATTTATATTCATAATGCTTTCTATCAACTACAATCAATAAATCTTTATCAGCTGCATCTTCAAACGATGAAGGCTCATACTCATATTTTTTAAACCCTTTTATTTCATATTCTTTTTCAAATGATTTATTTGTGAACTTTTCTGAATCATATTTTAATTTTAATTTGACTGAATTTTGTTCATTATTATGAGATACATCACCTATTGATATTTTTATATTGTAATCATTTACTTTATTACTATAGAAAACATAATTTTTTATATTTCTTGGTAGTTCTTTTTCATATTTTTTAATTCATTTTTTAGCAGTTATGGTTTTATCATCAACATCAATATTTGATATATGTTTTTCAACAATTTCTTGTATTGATGTTTTCTTGAAAAAATTTATTGGGTTTATTTCTTTTGTTTGGCTTTCTGTAGAATTTAGTTTCGAGATAGTTATTGATAATTTATATGTGCCATTTTCAAAATTAAAATCATCCAAAATTTCAACTTTTTCTAAAGAAATGTTTCTCTTTTTTAATTCTCCAATTAATTGGGCATTATTTTTATCTTTTGTAACCAATTGATTCATTAGATTATTTTCATTATCTTTTCTATATTCAACTGAATCTTTCTTATCTGCTTCACTTAATTGAATTTCTTTTAAAAGAGTATCAAATGCTTCTGATAATATATCACCTACAAAAATATTTTTTAGTTCAAATGATTTATTAATCGAACTCCCATTATTTTTTGAAAGTTTAATGTTCAACATTCCACTTTTAGGTTCATTTTCTTTTTTAAGAAGTTCAATTATAGGATTAATATTATTTTCTTCAAAATATTTTTTTAGATCTTTAATTTGTTCATTACTTGATTTTATTTTTGATAGTAAATCAAGATTTTCATTTTTATATTCTTCAAATGTTTTCCCAGATGTATTTTCCAATGATAATTCACCTAAATTTTCAATAATTTCTGAAAGTGAAATATCTTTGACAAAGCCTGCAATTGGATAAGTTCTTTCGACAAATTTATTATTTTTGCTAAATACTATTTTTAAGGTCGCTTTTGTGCTATCTTCTGAATTTGGGATTAGTTCAATTTGAATTTTTATTTCATTATTAGTTAAATATTTTTCTACACTATCAATTTTTGGATTATTAGATTTTAATTTTTCAGTAGTTAAATTTTTATTAACTAATTTGTAATTTGCAAATGTTGAATTTCTAATATCCTTAAGTGAGACATCTTTTAATTCATTAACATAATCATTCAAATCCAATGTTTTCTTAAATCCTGAAATATCAAAACTTTTAGTTATTGTCTCACTATCTTTTTTAAATTGAATTTGTAGTTCAGCTTTTGTACTATCATTAGATTTTTCTTTTATTGAAGTTTTAACTTCAATACCATTTTTATTCAAATACTTTTGAATAAAATTTGTTTCATTAGAATTTAGGGAAATTAACTGTGATTTTAAATCAGGAAATTTATTCAAATATTCATCGATGGTTTTATTTTCTTTTTCTTTTAAATCAAGGTTAGTAATTTTTTCAACAACATCTTTTAAATTAGTTTTTGAAACTGATTTAAAACCGCTAAAGGTTAAATCAAATGTTTCTTGTGATCTTCCATTATGAATAGGTGTAATTCTAATTTCTAGATTGCCCTGACTATCATCAAAATTTAGTATTTCATAATCATATGTTGTTTTTCTAGATTTAGACAGAATTTGAATTTCAGATGAAATTTGTGAAGGCAATATAGAAGATTTATCTTTTTTAAAGATAATTTGCAAATCATTTTTGAAATCTAATTTAGATGTTTCTTTTTGATTATCTCCGCGAGTTTCTTTTAACTTTTGTTCTTGCTCTTCTTGTGGTTTTGTTTCTTGAATTTCTTTTTGATTTTTTTCTTGTGAATCTTCTTTTATATCCTCTTGGGATGAGTTTTTCCTGGGAGGCTTATATTCTGGGAACTTTTCAAGTTCTTTATTGTCTTTTTCAATATTTAAATTATTTTTACAACTTACCAAAATTGGTATAGAAACAATTGAAATAAATGAACTAATACCAAAAATCAGTAAACTTTTATTCTTCAATTTCATATGTTAATTCTCTTGTTTTTTATGTATAAAAGTAATTTATTTGTTTGTATTTTATAAATACAAACCTATAACCTCAAAAAAACGGGAGAATTATAACATCATTTATTTTCCAGAATAAAGAAAATTAAATTGTTTCATCAAGTATAAAAAGTCAAAAATAAATGCAAAAAAATATAGTAGAGAGATTTTCTACTATATTTAAGACTAAATTATGATTTTGTTCAAAAATCTACTTTATATACCTTATTGCCACCATCTTTAACTTTAAACTCTATGTAGATTTTTTCAACTTCGTTAGTGCCCGATTTTGTTTCAATATTAATTTGAGCGAACTTGCCGTTACCTTTAGCTGGTTTTATAACATCTTTGTATTTGCCTCATTTTTCATCAAATTTAATAGATGTACCAATATTAACTATAATTGCACTAGTACCACTTTTTGACTTCAAAGTTCAAGTTCCGCTTGATTTTTCATCTAATCTTCTACTACTTTCTAGTGTGTTTGGCTTACTAAAAAAATCTTTAATAGCTTCTACATCTGCATCATAAGTAGACGCTGTCTTATCAACTGTAATTAATTTGCCTTGTTCAGCAGCTTCCTTTGCATTCTTTGGCTCAGTTGGTGTTGGTGGTTGTGGAGGTTCTGGTGTAGTTGATTTTTCTTTAAATCCATCTAATACAAATGTTTCTTCAAGAACTTTACTTGGATCAGATGTACTTTTTACTTTAACTTTTAAATTAGCTTTTGTACCACCAGCTGATTCTAATGTTACTGTATCTAATTCAATTTCATTTTCTTCAAGATAATTGGTATATTCTTCATTTGATTTTGTAGTAGTTTTAACTTGGATTTTTAAATTAGGATGTTCTTGCTTATAATCATCAACAGTTTTATCTGATGAAATACCATCAAGAGTTAAAGGTTCTTCAAAAGCTTTATTTAATTCAATTGAAGGTTGTTGCGCATTTTCTTTAAAACCAGTAATTTCTTTTGTGATTGTTTCGCTTTTAGAATCTTTAGTAATTGTAATTTTTAAAATTCCAATTTTCGGGTCATTTGATTTAGCTTCTAAAATAATATTTCCGATTTCAAAACCTTCATCTGTTAAATAATCATTTCAGTTTTTACCTTCAACTTTACAAGTGATTTTATCTTTTAAGATAGAACCATATGCAGTATTATAATCATCAATTGTTTTATCAGATTTATCTGATAAATCCATTGGGGGCGTAGCACTAAGAATTTTGTCAATTACTAACGTAAAGGTATTATCAAATAAAAATCCAGATATTTCAAATTCTTTAGTTTCTATTTGATCACCTAATTTAAATTGAACATTTAAAGTTCCAATACCTTTTGCTAAATCCTTAATTTTTAAATTGGCATTAGCATCTAATTTGTATTTGGTCAAAAAAGCAGATAAAGTTAAATCTTTTGAAGTTTTAACTACAACTTTGTCTTTTAAAGTGGTAGAAAATTTAGAAATATAATCATCAACTTTGTACTTTTCTTTTTCAGTTAAATATAAAGATTTAACATCTTTTAAAACTTCAAATAATTTAATTTTAAAACCAATTAGTTTTAATTCAAAAGCTGTTTGAAGTTTATTATTTTCAATTGGTGTAATTTTTACTATAGCTTCACCAGTTTTATCATTAGAACTAACTAATTCAACTTCGTATTTTACCTTACCTGATTTGGAACCAAACTTAATAATACTTTGACATTCAGAAGCAAAAATAGTAGATTTATCTTTTGTAAAATCTTCTTTTACGTCTTTTTTTATAATCAATATTTTTGCAACTAACTAATAAAGGTGTGCTTATTATTGGTATTAGAATGCTAGTATTCAAAACCAATAAAGCCGAAACTTTTTTAGTCATAATTTTTTTTACTATTAATATCTTTTCGTAAATTTTTTTGTCATTTTTTCTTCTTGTATAAAATTATACCTTTTAAAATCTAAAACAAAAGGTAAGCATAGCTTAAATAGATAAAAAACAATTTTTGGAAAAACTAAAAATCAGACCGATTTGATCTGATTTTTAAAGTTAATTGATTATTGTTTTGTTCAATAAACTACTTCGTAAATAGTGTCGCCGTTGTCTACTAATTTAAATTTAATAGTTATTTTAGATATTTCATTATTTGATGATGTTTCAAAATACATATGAGCATATTTTTTATTATTTTCTGTATCTAATCTTATTAAATCTGAAAATTTTCAACCATTTCCAAAATCATTAAATTTCAAAGCACCAAAGTAATCTGGTGAGGTTTTGACATCTGGTCTTATTAACCATTCTCCACCATTTGAAGGATATATTAGTCCTGGTTTTTTATTTTTATTCCATCATTTTTTTATAGTTTCTAGACTAGTTTGATATTGAGGGTCATTAGTTTCAGGAACAATTAGTAAACCTTTTTCAGCTGCTTCTTTTGGCGTTTTAGGATCTGATTCTGGTTCTTTAAAACCTTCAAAAGCAAATTCTTTTGTAAATAAACTAGTTTTAAATTTAGATGATTCAAATTTAATTGTTAATATAACTTTCTTTTCTTGCTCATATGGAACTATTTTCTCTTTTTTTAGAGATATATCATAATCATAAAATTTATTAGCATATTCTAAATAATTTGACAAAATATCTTTTAATTCTTTATCTCCATATTTTGTCATTCAATGCTTAACAGTTAAATTATTTTCTTTTATTTCTAATTTAAAATCTTTAAATTTATTAGTTATATTGTTTATTTTAATATTCTTAAAGTGATTTGTTCCAGTACGTGTTCTATATTGTGTTTCACCCGAACCGATTTTTTCAAGAACTATTATTACTTTATAAATTCCATCACTTAAATTTTCGGCTTCAACTAAAACATCTTTTAAAGAAACTTGTTTCTTTTTTAATTCTTCTTTTAACTCTTCTTTAGTTTTACCATTTGCAAGTAATTTTTCTTTTAAATCAGTAAATTTCTCTTTATATTCAACGCCATCATATGTTTCAGCATCTTCTAACGAAACTTCTTTTAAAATACCGTCAAACACTTCTGAAAATACATCAGCTACAAAAACGTCTTTTAACATATAAGTTTTTTCAACAGTTTCTGTACCTTTTGCAAATTTAATATTTAAATTTGCACTTTTTGAATCATTATCAATAGGCATTAAATAAATTTGTACATTTATTTTTTCTTTTTCCAGAAATTCCTTCACATTAGAAATAGTTGTACTACTTGATTTTAGCTTTGAAATTAAATCAGTGTTTTCTTTTAAATATGCTGATATTGATTTATCTTTAGTGCCTTCTAAAGATAAATCTTGAAGTCTATCTACAAATTCTTGTAAACCTATTTCTTTAGTAAAACCATCAATTAAATAATTTTTAGTAATAGAAGTTTTGGCTTTTGTAAACACTATTTCTAGGTTGGCTTTTGTATTATCTAAAGGTTTTGCTATTAATTTTAATTGTGTGTTAATTTCATTTTTATCTAAATAATTTTGGATGCTAGGAGTCTCGGTTCCAAAATCATCTGATGAAATTAATTGTGGTTTTAAATCGGGATGTTCTGTTTTATATTGGTTTAAAGTTTTGCCAGCTTTATCTTTTAAATCAATGTTTGTAATTTTGTCTAGCAAGTCTTTTAAATTATTTTGTTCTTCTATTTTTTCAAGTTTTTTAAAACCCGGAACTTTCAATGTAAATGAAGGTTGGTTTTTATTTTTATGAAATGGAGTAATTACTAATTGAATAGTACCTTCATTATCATCTGTTTTTTCAACTTTAAAGTTATACTTAACTTTACCAGAAGTAGATAATAATGAAAGATTGTCTTGAACTTCACTTGCTAAAAGTGTAGATTTATCTTTTTTAAATTGAAAGTTGACATCTTTTTGATAATCTATGTTCTCACAACTTACTAAAATTGGAGCTGACACAACTGGAATAATAGATCCAAATGCTAATAATGATAAGCTCCTTATTTTCTTATTTTTCTGCATTTTGTTTTTTTAAAAATCCTTGTTTTCTTGTTTTATATATAAAGTAGTCTTTGATAATTAATTTTTAGTATATAAATTATAAAGATAAATAAAAAATAATGTTTATTTGGGAAATAAACATTCATTGACTAATTTTGTAATTTTTTTTAATTATTAAGATTAAGCATTATCACATCTAAGATAGTAAAATCAGTTGCAACTTCACCATTTTCATTGTGATATTTTCTAGTTTTAGTAGTTATTTTCAAGTTATATAAATTGTTCTGAGTTTTTTCAAAACTTCATTCTAAATTAGGAATATCTTTATAATCAAGCAAATTAATTTTTTCGCCACTACTTGAAATAAATCCTTCTGCTTGAAGTAAATAATTTTTTAAATTAGATGTTACATCATCAATTTTCTTTTTTTCATTGTTTAATTTTTCTTGATTAATTTTGATTTTGAATGTGTTAGCTTTAACAGCAAAAGGAAGTTGGAAACCTTTACAATTAATTTCATATTTAATTAATTCTTTATTTTCTTCTTTTAATGTCATATTGAAACTTAATGTTCCAAGTAAGTCATCATAAGAAATTATTTCAAGGCTTTTAATTTGCTTATTATTCACAAATTCATTTTCATATTTTTTAATGCTATCTGCATTAAATGAAGCTAAGCCTAATTTATTTAAATGAAGGATATCAATTAATTCTACAAATTTATCAATACTAATACCATTTTTAGTTCCACCTTTTGGAACTATAATTTCTTTTTTGGGTTCATCTGCTTTTTTAATTTTACTGTCAGCAATGATTTTCTTTTCTTCATTACCTTTGTTAATTTTGCTTTGTGTTTTAACACAAGAAATTAAAATTATAGCAGGAGTAAAAACTACTGGTGTAAGTGAAAAAATAATTGAAATTTTCTTAGAATTTTTCATTTGAGCCCCTTTAAGGAAAGTAGTAGATAAATTTTTATTGGGTTAATTTTAAACAAAAATAATTTTATTTTCATTTTTGGTCATATTTTTTTTCATATTAGATACCTAAAACAAGAAAATTCCCAATTATTTATAATTTTTAGTGTAAAAATGTAGGTATATTTGTATCCAAACTTCATTTTAATTACCACTGTTTAAAAATTTAGGAGTTATTCAAAAAAATCCTAGAAAATTAAAATATTAAGTGTGGTGATATTTAACACTTGATATTTTAATTTTGGAAATATAAGGCTCTGAAATTATTTTATGAATATGTCTTGGAAATATTCAAGCCCGTCATAAACTAATGGCTTATAAATATAGTTTTGATAAACAATTTTAGAGAAACTATCTGTTTGGACATTATTTTCAAAACTTAGTGTATAAGAAATTAAGTTGTTAATCTCATTAATTAAATGAAGCGTATCTGATGTAGATAATTTATTTAAATAATCATTTAAGAATACTTCAAATTTATTTTTATTAATGTCAAGTTCTTCTACATTAATTATTTTTTTAATTAATTCAGGTTTTACTTCCAATAATTTCTTCAAGTTTTTAAATACGGCTTGATTTCCATTTGCTTTAACTATTTTATTAAATAGTTTAACCATTTCATAGTTATTAATGGAAAGTAGTTTTTTCAAATAATCATTGCTGCTACTATTAGACAAAGTAAAATCAATGTGTTTATAAATGGATTTATTTTTTTTGAAATATTCATCATATTTATAATAATCATCTATTAAAACAATTTTTGGTTTTAGTTTTGGATGCAACTGGTTATAAATACTTTCGATTGTTTTGACAGATTTTTTTATGCTTTGACTCAAATTAAATGCAGCAATTGGAATTTGTCATTCTATGTTTTGTGTTTTATATTCTGGATGCTTTGCATAAAAATTTTCAATTATGTTTGTAATATTAGATTTAATATTTTCAAAATCAATTGATTTATATTTTTCAAAGTTATTTGAAAAAGCTTTTACATCATTAATCTTTTGTTTGTTGTCATACAAACTAAATTGTGAATTATTTTCAATTTTTCCATTTGTGTTTTTCAAAACTATTTGATTATTTATTGGAACAAGCGCATCTTTTAAATTTTCATAATTAGATGAAAAAATATTTTGAGCATTGATTTTAATATCACTTGGTGCTTGACTCATTCATATTTCACTATTTTTTTGAAGCAGTGAAATAAATACATAAGGATTTATTACACGATTAATTAGGTTTTGAAAAACTATTGTTTCAGGATTAAAATCAATGTTTCCTTGTTTTTTTGTTAATTCTTTAGCATTACTTCCATAGTAAAGGCAAGCAAATAAATCATTGAAATAAAATTCATTTGCTGACGGAAGATAATTTAAAAAGATATTAGAATGTAATTTATATTTTTCGAATTGACGGGTGTAATTTAAATTAAATTTATCAAAATTTTTGAAAATAAATTCTTTTTGATCAGCATTAAGTGTTGAAACATTTAAATTTGAAACTAGATTTTGTTTGAATAAGTTGTATTGTTGAATGTTATAAGTTTCATTAGGTGAAGGAATTTCATTGTATTTATAAACAATTTCATTTAAATGTTTCAGTTCTTGTCATTTCAAATCTGAACTATAGAAATTTTCATTTCTATATAGTTTAGTTTCAGAAGAAGAATTTTTTGCTATATAGTAATATGAAGCATAAAGTGTTGAGTCATAAGTTCTTCCATATTCATAAAATCAAGCAAATGATTTATCAGAAAACAAGCTATCATTACTTCTTTTGGCATATTTTTCTTGCAAATAATCATAAGGAATTGCATCCATATAATTAGAATAAATGAATAAATTATTGAAAAAATCTATGTTATTTATAGGGCTAGAAATATCAAAAGTAATTGCAGAATTGCCCACCAGCTTATACTCTTCTATTTTTTGATAGTTGAAAAAGTTTTTAGTATCTACGTTATAACTTTTGAACATATCATAAACCGAATCACCATTAAAATAAGGATTATCTTTTTCATAATACTTATCTTCTAATTTTTGCATTTCAGTTAAATTGTTTTCTTTAATAAATTGTTGGCGAAAAGCTTTATTTTGGAGAGCTGATCTAAATAAACCTAGTCTAAAATCTATGGCACTTACTTGATATTTTTTATTAACTATTTCACCACGATGATTAACCCAGTAATTATTGTGATAAGTATTTCCATTAGTTAAATTCAAAGTAATTTTTTCAGCAGTTTTTAATTCTTCTAAAAAATTAGGATGGTTAATTGAATTTTCTTTAGCTGATGGAATGAATAAATAAGGGCTATAAAACCCTAATCCTTTATCTTTTTTGGGATAAAAAAACTCGGGTTTTTGGTTAGATTCTAGGGTTTCTTCATAAATAGTTTTTTTAATATGGTCATTTTCATAAGCTTTACCTTGCGTTATATTACCATATAAATCAGTGATTTGTGGATCAAATGAAATTCATTTGGCATATTCAGTTTTGTATCATAACTCAGTGGGTTTTGTAACTATATTATCTCTAAAATCAATTTCAGGTTGATTTTGAGAAGAAAGACGAAATAATTTAGCTCCTGTTGCTAAATTTAAAGCATTTAATTCTTGACTATGTGAATTTGCATAAGCAGAAAAGTAGTTTTTTGCCTTATTAGCATGATTAAAATAATAAATTAGATTATCACGATCTGGATTGTAGTCATTAGTGCAACTTAAAGCTACAAGAGGAGCAGAAATTGTAGCAACTGAAGCTAATAACAATAATTTTGCTTTGAGTTTCATATTCTTAAACTTTCTACACTTCTACTATCTCAAAGTTATTATTTTTAATATAATTTTAATATGATAAAAAAGAATAAATTTATTATACTTGGTTTGGTTTGCAATGTTCCAATAATTACTAGTTTTTTTGTGTCGTGCAAAATTGCAAAAAAACCAACCTGAAAATTAAATAAAAATTATTCTTTTTATAATAAAAATTTCATAAATGCTCAGTTTGATGATGATAACATACAAGCAGAAGATGAAAGTAATTTAAAAATTATAGGTAACTATCAAAATAGTTACAATATTTCACGTGAACAATTATTGGAAATTTTTAGTTCCTTTAATTTGAAACTTACAGATTATGGTAAATCATTTACTTCTACTGAAATGTTTGAAAAACTTAGAGAAATAGTAGGAAAAAAAGTAATTGTTCCAGGAAAATACTTCCAAAGTTTAGCGGCTGGACGTAAAACTTTTGAAGAACTAATGAAAAACGATCCTGAACTAACCAAGATTTTTACCGGAACACTTCCTGATATAACTAAATTCAATAATTATTATAGTGTTTCTAATTTTTGGGAAATTAGATATCAGTTTTTACCTCCAAGTAATGAAAAGCAATCATTTTTATGACTACGAGCTACTTTTTATCACACAGATAATACGCACATTGACCGTAGTGTTTCTGAAAATGTTCATATAAATCGTCATGATGTTGGAGTTCCTGTTGGACCTGCCTTTTATTGCAAAATAGATGGATTTAAAACAAAATAAAGTTCTATTCAAAGAATAGAACTGCTTTTTTTATTTGTGATATTTACCGTTGTTTTTGATTGAAAAACCCCGAAAAATTTGTTCTACTAACATCACTCTAAAAAGTTGATGGGGAAATGTGAGATCAGAAAATGAAATTTTATTTTCAAATTCTTCTTCACAAACACCATTGCTTCCACCAATGATAAATGTGATGTTATCTTCTTCTAATAATGTACTAAATTGGATACTATCCAATTTTCTTCCTTTCAAAGAAAGATAATAAACTTTGGAATTTTTGGGTATTTTTTCAAGAATTAACTTAGTTTCTTTTTTACGTTTCAGGTCAATATTATCATCTACAATTTCTTTAATTTCGATTAAATTTAATTGACTATAAAAATTAATTTTCTTTTTGTATTCATTGTATAAGTTTAAATAATCTTTATTTAAATTACCTACTGCAATAATATTAATTTTCATTAGTTTTCTTATTATTTAGTCAATAAATTAGCATCTGAATGTCAGCTGGATTTATTCCACTAATTCGTGAAGCTTGACCAATTGTAGAAGGTTTTATGGCTGAAAGTTTTTGTTTAGCTTCAGTTGCAATATTAGGAATTTGGTAATAATCAATTGAAGGTGATAATTTGAGTTTTTCTAAATGATTCATCTTATCAGCCATAGATTTTTGCTTTTGCAAATATCCATATAATCTAACTTGGATAGTAAGTTCATTCTTATAAGGAAAATCTTCATCTAATACATCAAGTGGATCAACTTCAGGATTAGCTAAGAGTTTTAGCTTAGAAATCCCATTAACACAATTATATTTTTTACCAACTTTGCTAGTTGATGAAACATATTCATTTTTTAGTTTTTCAATGGTTTTATCAATTAGTTCATATTTAGCTTTAACCTCTAAATATTCCTTACGTGAAATCATTTTATTTTTATAAGCATATTTATAAAGTCTTTGATCTATATTATCATTGCGAAGTAAAAGACGATATTCAGCACGGCTTGTTAGCATTCTATAAGGTTCATTTGTTCCTTTTGTGACAATATCATCGATCAAAACGCCTATGTAAGCATCTGAACGACTTATTTCCATAATAGCCTTGCCTTCTAGTTTATTAGCAGCATTAATGCCTGCAATTAATCCCTGAGCAGCTGCTTCTTCATAACCACTTGTTCCATTTGGTTGTCCTGCTGAATAAAAATTAGCAAGAGTTTTAGATTCTAGTGATTTATATAAAGCAAGTGGGTTAATTGCATCATATTCAATGGCATATCCATATTTTTGAACTCTAGCATTTTCAAGACCTGGAATTGAACGAATCATTTTATCTTGCACATCTATTGGCATAGATGTAGAAAGACCATTGATATACATAATATCGCCTTCATTAGTTTCGGGTTCGAAGAAAATATGATGAGACAGTTTTTCAGGAAAACGCACAATTTTATCTTCAAAACTTGGACAATAACGAGGCCCTATTCCAGTGATAATTCCGGAATAAAGCGAACTTCTACCAATATTTTCTTGAACTATTTTTTTAGTTTCTTCAGTACTATGAGTTAAATAACAACAAGTTTGTTTGTCTAGTTTTATCCCCGAACGAGGTGAAAAGAATAGTTCATTTTCTTCAAGTATTTCTTTTTCAACCTTTGAAAAATCAATTGAATCAGTGTAGATTCTACAAGGCGTTCCTGTTTTTAAACGGATGATTTCAAAACCATATTTTTTCAGATTTTCAGAAAGTCTTATGCTTCTTTTTTCCTTATCAGGACCTTCATATTGAATGTCACTGCCACGCAGAATGCGACAATTCATATAAACACCGGTTGTCATTATTGTAACATCAGCATAAAATTCTTTACCATCAGCGCATTTAACACCAATGCATTTATCATCTTTTACAATTAAATCTTCAACTTCATTTTCTTCGAGAGTGATATTTTTTTGTTTTTTTATGTCTTCTAAAATAATTTTGCAATATTTTTCTTTATCAATTTGAGCACGCAATGATCAAACCGAAGGACCTTTTGATGAATTAAGCATTTTGATTTGAATCATAGATTTATCCGCAAAATATCCTTGCATTCCACCAAGACCATCAATTTCACGCGTAATTATTCCTTTAGCAGAACCCCCTATAGAAGGATTGCAAGGAAGCATTGCAAGCTTATTGAGATTAAGTGTAATTAAAACAGTAGAAAAGCCACGCTTGGAAAGTGCATATGCTGCTTCAATTCCTGCATGGCCTCCACCTATTACTATAGCTTTGAAATTATTCATTATTCTTTTCAATATCTTCTAGAATTTTTTCAATTTTAGAAGCATGTGGTTCAACTGTGTCCAGCAGAAATTCCAATTCAGGAAGTTTTTTATAATTTCAACTTTTTGCTACAACTGAACGAACAAAAGGTGCCATTGCAGTAATTTTTTCAAGATATCTTTGTTTATCTTTAAAAAAAGTTACATAAACTTTTGCGTGTGAACCGTCATTACTTAAAATGACATCGTTTATTGCAACATTAGTTACATTGAAATCTTGTAATTCGTAAAAACTTTCTCCTATTAATTTTAATAAAAGACTTGTTTTTCTCTCGTGATTGATGTTATTCATCTTTTAATACTTCCTCGTAAAATTTTAATTCATCATCTACTTCAATTTTATCAAAATCTTTAATGTGAGTCCCGAATTCAAAACCTTTTTCAACAATTTTTACATCATTTTTTTCTCTTTTTAATGTTTCAATTACACCTTTGTGAATAAGTTTTTCTTTACGATAAACTTCCACTTTTGAAAACTCCTTGCAAACTCCTTGAAGTTGCTTGCAACCCGCAATGGTTCCAACTTTTGAATAATAGAAAAGTTGTATAACTTGTGCACTTCCTATTAGTTCATCTATATAAACAGGTTCTTTTAGAGTTTTTATAAGAGCAGTTAATTCTTCAATTATTTTATAAATAATGTTGTGTTGGATAATTTTGATTTTCTTTTGTTCGGCTAAACTTTTTATTGCTGAATTTATATTTGAATTATTGAAAGTATAAATTCTAGCATTTGAAGCTTCTGCTAAAATAACGTCAGCTTTATTGATTTCTCCGGCAGTTGCACGGATAACATTAATTGCTACTTCTTCATTTTTAATTTTTAAAATAGCATTTTTTATAGCCTCAGCTGTTCCTTGAACGTCAGCTTTAATAAGAACATTGATAACTTTCATTCCATCTTGAATTGAAATTGAGTTTTTTTCACTTAGTTCTTGTTGCTTATCTAAATAAGCACGTTCATCAGCTAGTTTTTTTGCAAATTTTTCATCACTTAATACGATAAATTTGTCACCAACAGCAGGATTGTGGTTAAGTCCGGTAATTATGCATGGCATTCCAGGGGTTGCTTTATCAAGTGGTTTTCCATCAAATGATAGTAAGCTACGGATGTTTCCATACTGTCCTCCTGCTACGATGAAGTCTCTTGGATACAATGTTCCATTTTGGACAATAACCGTTGATACAACACCTTTGCCTTTGTCAAGTTTAGATTCTATGATAGTACCAATAGGATCACGGTTTAGTGAAGCTTTTAAATCCAATAATTCAGCTTGCAAAAATATTGCTTCAAGTAGTTGATCAATATTTTTGTTCTTCATTGCAGAACCATAAATAAATTGAACGTCACCACCTCATTCTTCACAAATGATGTTGTTTTCACTTAATTGGCTTTTTACTTTTTCAAGGTCAATGGTTGGTTTGTCAATTTTATTTACAAAAACAATGATTGGAACATTAGCAGCTTTAGCATGGTCTATAGCTTCAACAGTTTGAGGTTTAACACCATCATCTGCAGCTACTACTAAAACAACTATGTCTGTAACCTTAGCACCTCTGGCACGCATTTCAGTAAATGCCTCATGACCAGGAGTATCTAAAAATGTAATTTTTTTCTTGTTATAAACTACTTGATAAGCTCCGGTGTGTTGAGTAATTCCACCAAATTCTGAACTTAATACATTACTTTTTCTAATTTGATCAATTAATGTAGTTTTCCCATGATCAACATGCCCCATAATAGTAACAATTGGAGGGCGAGACACCAGTTCATCAGAAAAGTCATTTAGATCAATTTTATCAATGTAGTTTGTAGCATCAATTATGTCTTCTTTTTTAAAATCTAAGTTAAATTCCAAACAAAGTTCAGCAATTTCTTCTTCATTTAAAAACGTGTTAATTGTTTTAATTTTTCCATTTTTGAAAAAATAACTAATTACAAGTGATGGACTTTTTTTGGTTTTTTCAGCAAAATCTGAAATTGTAAGCGCGCCATGAAATGTAAAAACCCCATCTTCTAATTTAGTTTCTGTAGTAGATGAAAGTTGTTCTTTTATTCTTTCATCGTTTGATTTTCTTTTATCTTGTTTTTTATTCATTCGTCCACATCCTTTCTGATTTCGTTGTATTCTTCAATACTAATATTATGCCTAAAAGATTTATTTAATAAACGTTTTTTAAACAAAATATCTAGTTGACTGATGTTCTTATAACAATATGCACCTCTACCAGAAAGCTTACAATTAGGGTCAAATTTAATACTTCCATCAGCTAGTTTTGCGAATCGAATAAGTTCATTTAGTGGATATAATTTACCATCAACTATTGATTTTCTTAGAATTTGTTTATTCTCAATCTTCATCATTAATATCGCCTATATTAATTCCTGAAAGTAAGTCATCATCTTGTTTGAAATCTTTCATTTCATTTTTTGCGATTTTGTCATAATCATCTTTTTCTTCAGTTTTTTTAGTTTTTTTATCCCCTGAATAAATGTCATCATCATGTTGTTTGATGGGAGCGTTTAATTCAGTATGAACCTTATTTAATGCAGCTTGAAAATCGGCATTAAATTCATCACTTCCTAAGATTCTATTTTCAAAATTGGTTGATTGAATTTCTGAACGTAGTTCAGCAATTTCATTTGCAAAATCATCTAAATCAATTGAAAGTGTGCGTTCGTTTTGTTTTTTGAATGGTCTTCTATTTTGATTGTGAAGACGTTTTCCTTGTTTGATTTCTTCAAGTTCTTCATCAGTGATATTCCCATTTTTTGGATTGAAAATGATTTGTCTTTGAGCAGCTTCTTCTTCACTAATAATATCTAATCTGCAATTTGCAATGTCTCCTGCTAGAATAACATTTTGACCTTTTTTCCCAATAGCAATCAAATTATGTTCGTTAGGTGTAATTACTGTATAAGTAGGAAGTTTTGACTTAACTTTACGATCTTGGATAATATCAAAGATCTTGGCTGGACTTAATGCATTTATAATAAGTGTTTTCTTATCTTCAGAAAATTGAAATACATCAATTTTTTCTCCATTTAATTGATTAGAAATGTTTTCAATTCTTTGTCCATTACGGCCAATAATCGACCCTACTTCTTCTATAGAAGAAGATGCTTTCGAAGTTTTACGAACTGCAATCTTAGTTCTTGAACCTGCTATTCTTGAAATATTAACGACTTCAATAATTCCATTTGCGATTTCAGGAATTTCTTTATTTAATAAATTAATCAAGATTTTATCATTTGCATTTGTTACTAAAATATGAGCATTTTTACCACCCGAAATTGTACCAATGATACATACATCAATGATTTCTGCAGCTTTAGATTCATCAATTAATTTTTTATTTGTTAGATTGTTAGGCATATATGCGCTAACATTTTCATTTTCACATAATTGCAATAAAATCCCGTTTTTTTGAAATGATGTGATTGTTGCTTTGACAATTTGTCCCACTTTACGTTCATAATCAAATGCGATTTTTTCTTTTTCATATTCAATAATTAAAGTCTTAAAAATTGAATTGATTTTTTCATAATCACGTTTAGTGAATAAATCAAAACTTACTTCTTCTGAAATTTCATCTCCTATTTCTGCTTTAGGATTTATTTCAAGAGCTTGCTTCAAAGGAATTTCAATGCATCTTTTTAGTTGTTCTGTTTCATAAGGTGTGGTGGGATCTTCAATTACTTGTTTTGAATGGTTGGTAATTGAAAATTTCTTTTCATTAGCATCAAAAGCAAATTCTAGTTTTGCTTCACTATCATAAATTTCAAAGAAAGCTTGTTCAATTGAGTTTTTTAAGAAATTTAAAAGCACATCCTGAGGAATTTTCTTTAATTCAGAAAGGTTATAGATGGTTTTAAAAATTTCTTTAATTTTCTTATTATCTTTTTCCATTATTTTTCCTTCATATTAATTTAAAAAAGTTAGCAACGCGCCAACTTTTTTGTTCAAAAATCTCGATGGTTATATTATAACACTTTTATCAAACAATTTCACCTTGAATTCTATCTCTAGTTTTATCAATTTCAATTATTTTAATATTAACATTTTGTCCTACACTAACAACATCAGCAGGATGTGCTATAAAATCGCCTTCGCTTCTTTTCATATGAGATACATGAATTAAAGCAGTTTGTTTGATACCAAAGAATGCAAATGCACCAAAATCAGTAATATTTAGTATTTGAGCAGGTAGAATTTGACCGATTTTTAGATCATCAATGGTTTTTACTTCACTTTGAAGTAAAAAGCCATTTTTATCATCGCGAATATCTTTACCAGGATTTTTTAGCGAATCTACAATCAAGTTTAAATCATATTCAGAAATTTGAAGGTCTTCACAAATTTTCTTTTCATTGATATGTTCTAAGATTCTGCTGTCGATTTTATTTAAATCTAGTTTCAAATATTCAACTAATTTGTTAGCTAATTTATAACTTTCAGGGTGAATGTTAGTACGGTCATAAAATACTTTAGAATCAAATATTCTCAAAAAGCCAATACATTGTTCATAAATTTTATCTGATATACCCTTTACATTCTTTAGCTCTTCTCGTGAATTAAAGTTTGAATTTTTATTACGATAATCAATAATATTTTTTGCAAGTGTTTTAGTAAGACCTGAAATAAATGAAAGTATGTGATAAGTTGCAGTATTTAGATCAACACCAACTTCATTAACTACTTTTTGAATTTTGAATTCAAGAGCAGATGAAAGTTCTTTTTGATCCACATCATGTTGATATTGACCAACACCAATTGATTTAGGATCTATTTTAATAAGCTCATTTAGTGGATCTTGAAATCTTCTACCAATACTAATTGCACTTCTTTCTTCTACTGAAAGTGTTGGAAATTCTTCTTGAGCTAATTTTGAAGCTGAATATACCGAAGCTCCTATTTCACTAACGATGGCATATTTTATGTCACGATAATGTCTTTCTTTTAGAAAGTTGCTTACAAATTGTTCAGTTTCACGACTAGCAGTTCCATTTCCAATAACAATTAAATTGATGTTATGTTCTAAAATAAGTTCATTTAAAACCTTAGCTGATTCTTCTGTTTTATTTTGTGGTGGATTTGGAAAAATGATTCTTTTTGCTTTTAGATTCCCGTTTTCATTAAGCACTGCAATTTTTGAGCCATTTACATAAGCAGGATCAATTGCCAAGATTTTTTTGTTTTTAGTAGCAGGAGCAAGCAACATTTTTTCTAAATTAAAAGCAAATATTTTTATAGCTTTTTCTTCAGCGCGAGCAAATAAATCACTTTTAATTTCCCGAATTATAGAAGGAAGTAAAAGTCTTTTCAAACTATCATCAATAGCTTCATAAACAATAAAAGCAGTTCTTTTGTTTACATAGTACATATTTCTTAGATGATAAATAATTGGCTTATCATTATAAGTTATGTCATAGTTTAAAATCTTTTTATCTTCACCACGAGTGATAGCTAAGATTCTATGGTTAGGAATATATTTAATCTTTTCACGGTAGGTATAATATTGACGAAAAACTTCTTTTTCATCAATTGCTTCTTTTTTAAGCGAAGTTTCAATAATTCCATATTGCATCAAATTTTCTTTTACAAACTTACGGGTATTTGGGTCTTGTGAAATAATTTGCGCAATTATATATTTCACTTGTTCAAGTACTTGATCAGTAGTTTGAAGTGTTTCATTGAAATATTTTTTACATTCATTGAACACATTAAAATCAGGAGATGCTTCTTGCATAATTAATTTAGCAAGAGGTTCTAGCCCCATCGCAATAGCATCTGATGCTTTGGTTTTCTTGCCAATTTTAAAAGGTTCATAAATATTTTCCACTTCTTGTTTAGTAGAACTAGATAAGATTGTGTTTTTTAAATCATCAGTTAGTAAACCTTTTTCTTCTAGGATCTTGATAACTGCTTCTTTACGTTTTGTAAGTTCAAGATCGTAGTTATAAATCTTTCAAACTGCTGCAACTTGTTCTTCATCAAGACCACCAGTTTCATTTTTACGATAACGTGAAATAAATGGAACAGTTGCACCTTGTTGCAAAAGTTGAACTGTATTTTGAACTTGTTGTTCTTTAATGTTCAATTTATTTGCAACAGATAGTATTGAATTAATCATTTTGATCCTTTGTTTTATAAATAGCTATTTAATTTTGTTAATAATTTTATTAATCAGTTTTTCTCTGTTTGTTTGGTTTCTATATACAAGTTTGTCGATTTTTACAACTTGTTTAACTTTGATTCCAGTAAATCAACAAACACCATTTTTTAATGAATTTAAATCTGAATTTTTATATAGCAAACTGATAAATCAGTTTGGAGCGTCACAGGTTCTAAAAATACGAGCAGTTTTACCTTTTAAAAGTTTGTCTCATAGTGGATTATTTTCATGATACTTATGTGAAAAACCAGGAATAAAAACTCTATCAATAAATCCTTTTAACAAAGCAGGGAAATTCCCTCATCATAAAGGATAGAAAAATATAATTTCATCAGCTCATTTAATGTCTTCTTGAGCTTTTATTAAATCAGGTTCTAGTTTAGAAGTTTTTCTTAGATTCAAATCAAATTTAAGATCAATTAAATTAGTTTGTCTAACTTCAAAGTTTAATGTCTCTAATTTTTTGCGGTAAGCTTCTGCTAATTTACCATTAAAACTATCAACAGTAGGATGTGACATTATAATATAAATTTTTTTCATGTACTTTTTAATTAAAATTCAATTGCTTTCTTAGTGATTTCTTTTTCATACATTGTATAAATTTCTTCTTTGGTTTTTTTGATATTTTCAGCAATTTTAACACCCGCAATAACTATAGAAGGAAGCACTTTAGCACCTAAAAAGTTTCAAAGTCCTTCAAGATATTTAAAATGACTTGATCATTGATATCAATCAATTGGAGCACCTTGTGTGGCAATAATTTGTACTTTTAGATTATCTAAAAGTCCAATTGCATCACCTTTTTTAGAATATTTATAAGAAAAAGTTTTGTTCGCAATACAAATACGATCTAAAAAATTTTTTAAAATCACAGGAATGTTGAAATTAATCATTGGAGCTGCAATTACAAGTTTATCAACTGATTTTAATAAGTTGATGTATTCGTCATTTTTTTCTTCTTGCAAATAAGTTGCCATATTTGAAGCTTGCATTGGATTTTGTAATTCTTTTTCTTTATTTAAATCTAATAAAATAACTTCATCTTGCGGATGATTTTTTTTATAGATATCTAAAAATTGGTTGGTTGCATAAGTAGATATAGATAATTCTTCACGAATCGGTGAAGATATTAAACATAATAATTTTGCCATAGCGTTTCTCCTTGAATAGTCAGTTTAATGAATATTTTAAATAATAACACAATTGAAACAAAATATCAAGCCAAACGACTTGATATTATGTGTTAGTCAATCTTTACCTTAATTGATGGACTCATTGAAGTTGATATAGTAATATTTTTAACGTAAGTACCTTTTACAGTTGTAGGTTTCAATTTTTTAATTACTTGAATTAATGCTTCTGCATTTTCGGTAAGTTTCTTTGAATCCATTGATTTTTTACCTATAGAAGCGTGAATAATTCCACCTTTATCTGCTCTATAGTTAGCTTTACCTTTTTTAAGTTCTTCAACAGCTTTAGCAGGTGTTGTAGTAACAGTTCCAGTTTTAGGGTTTGGCATTAAGCCTTTAGGACCTAATTTTTTACCATATTTACCTAAAACTAACATCATTTTAGGATCAGCTACAATTACATCGAAATCATATTTATCTTGATTTAGAATTTCAGGAAGTTCAGTAGCTGAGTAAATAAAGTCAGCTCCAGCTGCTTTAGCAGCTTTTTGTGCTGCAACATCATCGGTTGCTACTAATACTTTAACAGTTTTCCCAGTTCCATTAGGAAGAACAACTGAACCACGTAATTGTTGGTCTGATTTACGAGTGTCTAGGTTTAAATTGATAGCAATATCAACTGATTCGTCAAATTTAGCAAATGATATTTTTTTAGCAAATTCAATAGCTTCTTGCAATGGTAAGATAGTATCTTTTGCAATTAATCCTTTTGCTACTTTGACATTTTTTGAAAGTCTTCTAGCCATTTTTAGTTAGTTCCTTTCTTTAATCATTCTTCATAACCTTCAATTTTAATACCCATTTGTTTTGCAGTTCCAGCAATTTGTTTCATTGCAGAATTTACATTTTTAGTATTTAAATCAGGTAATTTGTATTCAGCAATTTCTTTCAATTGAGCAAGAGTGATTGTTCCAGCAACTTCTTTATTAGGAACACCTGCGCCTTTTTTAGCATTTGCAGCTTGCGCCAATTTGTATGAAGCAGGCGAAGTAAAAATTTTGAAATCAAATGATTTATCTTTATAAACAGTAATTAATACAGGAACAGGTTCCGAACCTCTATCTCTTGTCTTATCATTAAAAGCCTTAGTAAATTCAGGCATATTAATTCCAACACCTGCTAAAGCTGGGCCTGGTTTTGCTTGTCCTGCTAAGAATTGCAATTTAGCTTTTTTCACAATTTCTTTAGCCATATTTTATCCTTTCGATTTAGTGGTACAAATGAATTTAAATTCTCCCACTTGCTTTTAAATTGTGCAAAAATAAATTAGATTTATAATGCACGCATATTATATCAAAAAAACAACTGATTTAATTACATTTAGAAAAAGTAATAATTTTGATATTATAAAAAATAACCATTCGGTTATTTGCTAATTAATATTGAACTTTTAGTTTATTTCGTATGTTTCATTGTTGATTTGAAATTGAATTTTTTCTTTATTTCTTACTAAAACAATAGTTTCGATATTTGAAGTAAAATCTTTTACCTTTGATTCGGAATTTGAATTTTTTAAATCAATTTTTCATAATTCTTTACCTTTAACATAATATAGGAAAGAATCATTTACAAATAAAGCAAGTTTATTTGTATCGTTAAGTTCTTTAACTGATTTAATCTCTTTTGCCTTAGTATCTATATATTTAAGTAAAGTTTTATTACCTTCTTTTTCTAAGAAATAGAATTTGTTTTCATAGTAATTTAAGGCAGAAACTTGTTTCCCATTAGCTACAACTTCTTTTATTAATTTAATGAAAGTTTTATTAATATATTCATCATTTATTACATTTTCAATATTTTCACTTGTAGGTGTAATTAAACCAAACATTTTTTGATCAGTTTGAGCGCTTGATTGTGTTCTAAATAATTGTGTTATTGCACTTTTATCGGTTTCACTAGTTCCACTTTTTCCAATAGCCTTAATTATATTTTCACCACTATCATCTGCAAAAGTTGGATCTGAATAAATTCACTTGTTATCATCCAATTGAATCGAAAGTCATGTGTGTGCATCACCAGTTTGAATGCGATATTTAATTTTTGCACGCGAAAGCAAATGTGCAAATTGATCAACATATTCTTTGCACACACCTTTTTGCGAGGTGTAGGCATTATTTAAACTAGCATTTTCGATCACATAATTTAAATTTTCAACAACATATTTACCAAGTACATAAACTTTTTCTAGTGTTGTCATTGACGGATTTGAAATTAATTTCATAGCATTATCAATGTACACTTTTTGAGCTTTTTTGCCCTCTTCTGTTAGATTATTATTTGAAATATTAAGTCTTGCAACACGGTTTTGTCTAATATCGAAACGAAGGGAACCTTCACTTACTAGTGAAAGATATGAAGGGAAGTCATCACTTTTCATTATTTCTTGCAATGCTTCGTATGCTACATCGTTGGTTAAACCAAATTCTCCGTAAACATCATATTTAACCCCTATTGCTTTTGCGTTTTCTAATTTTTTAAAAGTTTCTTTAAAATTTTGAATTGCATCTTCTTTAGTTCAAGTTCTATCAAAAGTAACATCATTTTTACCATCTTGACGATCTTTTTCTTCGAGGTCATTTTGAAAAGTGTCATATTTTGATTTTAATTTTTCAAATTCTTTTTGAGTATTTTCGTTATACTCTCCAGTTTTAAGTTTAGTTATATTAGGTGATAACTGGTTGTAATTATCTCAAAAAAAGAAAGATGTCGCAAGTCCAAATTTATAGAATCTTTGTAATTCTAAAGTGTTGTACATATCATTTAAAGTGCTATAAAAATATGCTTTTTTATCACCAATTACAACTTTTTCTTGAGGATTATTAGGAGTAGAAGGTGTATTAGGCTTTTCAGATTCAGATTGAGTATTCGGATTTGATGGATCTAATTTTGGTGTTTCTGAGCTTATTTCATTTTTTTTAGTTTGCTCTTGATTTTTGGTTCAATGACAAGAAACTGCTAAAAAGGGAAGTGATGAAGTTCCTAAGACAAACAATAATCTAGTTAATTTAGTTTTTGACTTTGACATATACTTTACCCTTGCTTTCTAGATGATAAAATTTTTTGCTTGTAAATAATAAAGCAATTTTTAATAATGTTTTAAAATAAAACAAATTTTTTATTTTTTTCAAACACTAACTTTTCAATTTTTCAAAACTATCAAGATGGTGAATAGCAAAACCAACGTTTTTAGGAACTAAGTTCGAAAGTTTTGTAAGCTCATTAGCAAGTACACCCTTGCCTTCATCATAATAAGTCATATCCAAATTTTCATTATTATCTGTTTCAATACAAATGTTAATTTCTTTATTATGTTTTGCAGCATATTCTAATAAATGCTTAGATATTGAATAAGATTTTTCAGCACTAGAACGATAAGCCATAACATAAACACTATTAGCCATATTCATGATATGTTTATATGCTTCTTGAGTTTTACCATCGAATTCAATCTCATCTTTTAATCAAAAGGGAATGTCATAATCAAAAGTGATATCAGGATAATTAGTTTTTAATTTTTTTATTAATGTTAAAAATCTCGAAATTAAGTCTTTACGTTTTATCGGATCTTTGAATTCTTTGCTATATTGGTGAGGTTCAATATCTAAATGAATACCTTTAAATTCAGAATTTGTGTTGAACTCAGATTTATATTGATTAATTTTTTTAATTAAATTTGTATCATCTAATAATCACGTCTTATTACCCATCAAGAAGAAAATATCAATGTTAGCATTTTTTAGTTTAGCAATAAGCTCCTTTGATTTTGAATTTAATTCATTTACTTTTAAATAAATTTCACTAATGTTATGATTTTTCAAAAATTTAATACTAGTATCTGTTATTTTTTCAGAACGTCAAGCTCAAACACCAATTTTATTTTCGATACTTTGCAGTTGTTTTTGAATTTTATTATTACACGAAATTGCTATAAGAGGTAAACTAAAAAAGTTAGACAATAAAGTCGTTAACACAAAATTTAATTTAGTATGTTTCATAGCTATTTAATCGATTTAAATTTTTCGCAAGCGTCCAATAATGCTTGAGCAATACCTAATTCTTTCGAAGAGTGTCCAGCTGCAGGAACAAAATGTAATGTGGAATTAGACAATGATTTATGCAATAAATAAGCTGATTCGGGACGGCAATCCATATCATAGCGTCCATGGATAATAGATGTTTTAATGTTTTTGATTTTACTAATGTTATTCAAAATGTAATTATCATCTTCTAAAAACAAATCATTAACAAAATAATGGTTTTCAAGTCTTGCAAGTTCTAAATTAGCTTTTTTGTCTAATAGTATTTCTTCAAGAATATCAATTGGATATAGTGTTATTAATCCAAGTTCTCATTTAGCTCAATGATATGCTGCTTGTTCTGCAATTTTATTATTTTTTGAATTTAAATACTTTGAATAAGCTTTTATTAAATCTTTGCGTTCATCAGCTGGAACGAAATTAGCAAATTCTTCATAAGCATCAGGAAAAAAGTAAGAAGAACCTTCTTGATATAAAAATGTTTGATCTTCCTTTCTACCCAAAAATATGCCTCTTAAGATCATTGCTTTTACTCTTTTGGAATAGTTAATAGCATAAACTAAAGATAATGTCGATCCTCAGCTACCACCAAATAATATTCAAGAATCTATTTTCAAATGTTCTCTTAATTTTTCAATATCCCAAACTAAATCCATTGTAGTATTTTCTCTAATTTCAGAACTTGGTAATGATTTACCACACCCTCTTTGGTGAAATATGATTATTCTATAATGCTCAGGATCGAAAAATCTTGAAGAATCAGAAGAAGGTGAACCTCCGGGTCCACCATGAACAAATAAAATTGGGACGCCATTTTTATTACCTAATTCTTGAAAGTATACTTTGTGAAGTTTACTTACTTCTAAAAAACCTTCATTATAAGGCAATGTATTTTCATAAAAGTTATTCATAATTTTCCGTGTCTTTTGTCTTTACATTTTCAAGGTATATTTCATCTAGTGAAAGCTTGTTTTCAGCAAATGAAATAATTTCAATTTTACTATTCTCAGCTAATGTAAATAACTTTGTTTTAGCTTTAGCATCTTTAATTTCAATTAAAATACTTGCTTTTAGCAAATGCAATTTGTATTTTTCTTTACTCAAAATCTCAAAGAACTGGCTATTGTTTGTAGTTTGAATTTTGTAATTAAAATCTTTACCTTTTAATTTATCTGCAATTTTTCCCGAAACTTTGACTTTACCATTTTCCAAGATGGTAAAAGAATCTATGTATTTTTCTAATTCGGTCAATATATGCGAAGATATTAAAATAGTTTTGCCTTCTTTGTGCAATTGTTTAATAACCTCAAAAAATTCATTACGGGCGGTTGGGTCTAAATTGGCGGTAGGTTCATCTAATATTAATATTTCAGGATCATTAATTAAAGCTTGCATCAAAAGTATTTTTTTCTTCTGGCCCGATGAAAGTTTATCGGCAGATTTATTAAAAAAATCTTTACTAAATCCATATTTTGTCATTAATTGTTCTACTTTGATTTCAGCTTTCTTTTTATCTATATTTGAAAGAGTTGCAAAAAAGTATAAATATTCAAAAATAGTTATATTTTTAGGAAAAACACTAATTTCTGGAATATATCCGATTTTATCTTTTGATCTTTTGTTTTTAGAATCAATTCCGTTAATAAATATCTTGCCGAAACCATCTTGGTAATAATTTAAAATTAATCTAATTGTGGTTGTTTTGCCGGCACCATTATTTCCGATAAAGCCATGAAATTCGCCTTTTTTGACCACAAAGTTAACATCATCTAAAACTTTAAAAGGAGTTCCTACAATATTAGTAAAAATTTTTGATAAGTGTTGTACTGAAATAGCATCATTTGAATTAGGTGTTACAATATCTTTTTCAAGTTCTTTTGCCTGCTGTTTAATAACGCGCGAGGCACGAATATTTTTAGGTAGATTTTTTAAAAAATCTATACTAAAAAATTTCTTCTTTTTAGATTTATGATTGCTATTATATGTATTTTGATTTTCAGTAGTATTCCCATTCATTGTTAAAAATTTTCCTCACACTTTTGATTAATTATTTTTTTTAACATATATTATTCCGCCGATTATTGATAAGAAAGTGGATAATAGAATTAAAACAACAATGGCAATATGTCATTTAATAGCAGGTTCAGTACTATATTCTAAAATTGTGTTAGGATCTAAACTAACTATTTTAAGCCCCGTAAAAGAATTGAGTGTTTTAAGTTGTGATTTCAAAGCATCAGCATTGAAATTATGTAAAACTGAAGAAGATTTATCTTTTATTAATTTTAAGAAAAGATAAGTCATGCTAGTTTGTTTAATTAAATTATATTTAAGTACAAAATTAGTAAAGATAGGATTTTCTTTAAGATTATTAATTTCTTTTTGAGTTAATTTCTTTAAATTTTCTTTTGAATACTCTTCTTGTGAAAACTCAACACGGTCGATAGTGTAATTCTTAATAATTTCAAAAACATCCACATCATTCCCGATTGCTTGATATAAAAGTGGAAATGTGCCCAACGAAAGTACAGGAATAGTATTATCAAAAACACCGTTTTTTGTTTCATATAAATTATCTAGTTGTTGAAGCAAATTGTTTCTTAAATCTAAAAATCCTTTTTCTCTTTTTTCGGTAATAGCATTTTTATTGGTTTCTTTGAAAACATCTGCTCATTGTTCAATTGTTGAATCTTCACTTTTTACTTTTTTAGAAATGTTTGAAATTATCACCGGACTATAAACCATAGCAAAATAGTTGACTTTTTGTTCTGTTGAATTTAAAGTATCATCAACAATCTTAAAAACGTATTTACCTTCTTTTAAATCAGACTGAAATTTTTCTTCATTGTATTCATAATCTCTTGAATACATAAATTCATTTGTGTTTCCATCACCACGATTAACCGTAAATGAAATAGCACCAAAATATGCACTTAAATCCATTCAATAAATTTTATGATACAAACTTTTTCTAGTGTTTTTAATAGCTGTACGAAAATCTTCTTTTTGCGTAAATGTATTATCGACTAAGAATGAAAATTTATTCACATTCAATGGATTTGCAATGAATTTAATATTTTTTAAATCTTCTTCATCAGATTTTTTTTGTTTTACAATGTAGGTATTTTTAGCTAATGCAATCGGTTGAACCAAATTTGCTTTGGTTCTTCCTGGTATTGAAATGAAAAATGATATTAAAACAAATAATCCAGGAATTCAACCTGCAACAAATTGATAACTTTTTGATTGTACAAAATTATGTCCTATCGCACCGATTCCCATTGAAACAAGCGATATTAGAAAACTTGCTCCAAAAAATACTAATCAACTTAAAAATTTATGTTTAAGTGATAATGCTGGAATAAAAAAAGTTCCAATAAAATAACCAATGCTATTAATGCCAATTTGACTTGCTAAAATAATGATTCCTGCTAAAATAGTTGCAGTAAAAATTTCTTTTTTAGTAATTGGCTTAGATTGCATTACATAAAAAAGGCCTTCTTCTTTATATTTATAAAAAAGACTTTGCATAGCAAAAGCAGATGTCATAAAAGCACTTATCGTTCCAAACACAACCATAAACGAACGATACATTGAACTAGCTTCTGTTGACTGAGCAAATTTGCCTGATTGATCTGCAACTTTTAAAGAAATATACATAGAAAATGCAATAACAATATTTATAATAGATATTACAGATGCACTAATATAATATGAAATTTGTCGATAAAATAGTTTTAGCTGAAGTTTGAAAAATGCCTTCATTATACCTACTTGTTTTACATTAATAAAATTATAGCATTATTAATTATTTTACTCTATTTACTAAATATTGTATAGGTGCTGTTCAATATTTTTTTGTTTAACATTTTAAACAAAAATAATTTTCTATTTAATACACAATTTTAAACAAAATATCAAGCACATTGTGTTGCACTTGATATTTTCTCCAATTTAATTGCTGGGGTTATTTTAATTTTGTTTTTTTGCTTTGTTGTAAAATAATTTCAGCAAAATATTATTTATTTATATCATTTATTAGTAAATTAAAGTAGGATTTTAATGATTTTGATTTTATGAACTTAAATTACTTTGTTCTTGTTGAGATGAATTCTCAACATTTTCATAAAAATTTATGTCTTGTGAATTGAAAATAGATAGAACTATTGGCTGCTTTTTAATTTGTCAAATTAAAAGCGAAAGAAATACCATAAGTATTACACATGAAATTATTGATAATAGAGAAAATGTAAATACTCATATATACTTATATCATTCAATTACAGTTAAAAATAAAATAATATTTAAAAATAAAATGAATAATAGAGAAAAATATGCTATTAAAATTTTAGTTTTGTGTTTTCTTAATTTCGGAATTATCAACATATCTATTAATAAATAAATTAAAATAAAAGTAATTAAAACTATAAATATAAAAATCAAAGACCCAAATGTTACTGTTGGATAAAATAGTTTATATTCTTTGCCAACCATTCCATAAATACTATATATAAACTTTCAAAAAAACATAAATAAAATAGTTGAGAGAAATGACAACAAAATGGATATTTTTATTATTACATTTTTAAAATAGTTTTTCATTTGCTTCCTTTATATTAATTTTTTATTCAATTCTAATAACATTATTTGTCTAATATCCAGTGTGTCAAGTTGCTTGTTAGGATCATTTTCGAATAAATCATAAAATAGTTTAATTACTTTTGAACCAAAGGAATAATCTTGATAATTATCTTTAATAAATTTATTTTTCTCAGCTTCAGATGAAAATATTCTTTTTAATGAGGAAATTTCTCTTTCTTCACTGCTTGAATAATTTAAGAAATTATTTTCTAATTTTTCTTTATCTTTAATTATTTGGTTAATTGATTTAGCCATCTTAATCATTAATGTATTAGACTTCAATTTACTAATAAGTTCATCAAAGAAGAAAAATAATTCATTTACATTTTTTAAATCATTTATTTCAGTTGCAAGATATTCAGAAAACTTTGTTATATTTCCATCACTAAAATCATCGAAACAATTGCTATTTAAAAAATAACCAATAAAGAAATTAGAAATATAAAGATATTGAATATTTAAAATAATTTTGTTAATATTAAAGATTTTTAATTTACTCAATAGAAATGCTGTATCTATTAAAGTATTATTAATCTTTTCTTTTGAAACTATATTCCCATCTTTTCTTAAATTATATAATTTAACTAATTGATGAAATTTCATCGCTATCATTCAAGTAATTTTTGGAATTTTTATCCCTCTTTTATTTTCAACAAAATAACTAGGAACATATTTTGAAATTATAACTTCTACCGAGACTCCATTAAAAATAAGTTTCCCTACTATATTGTCTTTTTGTTTGATTTCAATATTTTTTTGTTTTTCCAAATTATTTAATTTAGCATTAATTTCAAAAGCATTGAAATCAAAATCATTAGTTTGTCTTTCAAAATCTTTATATTTTCATAATATGGATTTGCTTCCTTGAAGTAAGAAACGATTTTTTTGCATATATTTAACAAAATCTATTTCTTCTTCTTTGAAATCATTAACTCTTTTACACAATTGGGTAAATAATTTATATCTAAACGTAAAAAATAATTTTAATTTCAATCATTTGCTGCAACGATAAATATTAAACCTATAATATTTATTTATAAAAATCATTGCAAGTGAATCAATGAATCAAATTAAATTAAATGCTATAGATAAAAACAAAACCATCCATAAATAAATCTGTATTTTTTGTTTTGTTGTAATATTTTTTGAATCAAATATTTTAAATGTTATTCCCATTTTTTCAGTTAAAAGAAAAATAAAATATAATGATAGAAAAAATAAAAATGTACTAAAAAATAAGAAAAAATAGTATTTTTTTAAATTTATTTTTAAAATTTTCTTCTCTATTAAAATTTTTTCTAATAGCATCCACCACCTCAAACATTGTTTCTCAAATATTCTTCGTATCTATTAAAAGCGAGACGATAAATATTTATAACTTCATTTAGGCAAATATTTACCTTTCTTCTTGCAATTGGTAATGTTAATAAAATAGAAAATGATAATGTTTGTTCATCAAGAATTCTCTTTGCTTCTCATAAAGTAGATTTTAGTATTTCAATATTCTTTGTATTTTTGGCTTTTATTATTTTTTCTAAAATGTCAAGAATAAATTCTTTAGAATATTCAAATTTTTTATTATCTACACGCAATGCAGCTAAAACTGCTCCAACAGTTTTGCCCACTAAAACAGTTGTATCAAAAAGAGGTATTCCTGTTGGGTTCATTTCTGATAAAACATTAGATAAATTATCACCAAATTCTAACAATGGATCTATTGTTTGTAAAAATTCTTTAATTTTAGTCAATGTACTTCTTACAACTGAATGAAAATTATAAAATGTTGTTATATATTTATATATATTGTGGTCAATACTTTTTCATTCTTCTTCTGTAACAAAATCATTAACATTAGCAGAAGTAGAACCAATTGATGCAGTTTGTATTCTAATTTCTTTTTCTTTCGTTAAAGTTGTAGCATCAAATAATTGATTTATTTTTTTATCAAATTTTGCCTTTAAAGCATCAATTTTCTCTTTAAATTTTTCAAAACTTTCAGTTTCGTTAATTTGATTTTCGCTTTTATAATATATAGGTTGAATAGGTAACATTTATCTCCTTTTTTAATGTTAAATTTTTAACAATTAAAATATACCTATAATAAATTATATTATAGGATTTTAAGTTTTTAGCTATGTGGTTATTGAACTATTTGAATTTGCGGATTTTCAGAAGTTTCAAGTGTAATATTTTGTTTTCAATTAGATTTACGCAAAACTATTTCGAATATAATAAAGCGAATAATATCGAAAATATAGAAGATAAAATAAGCTAATGGAAGTGATATTGTTGGGTTAAATTTAACAATAGCAAATAAAACTATTACAAGTCATGCAAAAGAAAGCATATTAGTTATAAGCATTGTTACAGACCCTAAATATGTACGTCCACCTGATCTAATTAAAGCGGCTGCTGTATAAAATCAACATCATAATGGATTAACTAAAATAAATGTGAAGCTAGAATGTAAGAAATTATTTCTAAATACTTGTTTAGCCACTGTTATTCTTTCATCTAAAAAACTAGAAGTTAAAGTTCAAGTATTTGGTAACTTAGATTCTTGTTTTATTTTAATAAGATTATTAGGATCTTCAAAATAAGTTCGAACTGAATTTTCTACACCTTTAGTAATAGTTGGTGTATATGCTATAGCATATACAGTACCAATCATAGCAAGTGACATTATTATTCCGGTTAATGTGTGAAAGCCTTTTAATTGATATGCATGTTTTTCAGCTTCCTTGAAATTACCCTTTCCAAGTTCAGTTGCGACAAAATAAGAAACATTTGAAGAACATGCACTTGTAGTAGCAGCAGCTACATTAGATAAATTTTCTACAAGTCCAAGAATGGTCACACCACTAATCCCCATCCATTTTTCACCAATACTATTTTCAGGAAATGTTTTTGACCATAAAATCATACGAATAGGAATAGTAATCATAGCAGCTATCATTAATAGCATTGCAGGGATTTTGCTTAAAATTTGTTTAGCAATAGGTTTAGTTATATGAAATAGTTTGAATGGATTTATAAAGATATTCCTATCTTTATAATAAGCAAAAAGTGAATCACTTATCGTACAAACAATATTAGAAATAATCGATCCTATAGCTGCATAATAGATAGGTTTTTTTAGAGCATATAAGAAAATTGCATTAATTGTAACATTAGTTGTAACTGAAAACACTGCACTAGTTAGAGCATAATTAGAATGCCCTACTTCATTTAACATAATGTTGGTATTAAAGTTATATGAACAAATAAGTCAAGAAATAGTAATTAATAGTAAATAAGGTTTAGCCATCGCAATAGTATTATCGCTAAGCGGAGTGGCAGCAGCTGATTTTATCATCATCTGAGGAACTATTCAACTTGGAATTGAAAACGACATAGCAATAACAAAGAATATTCAAACCCGTAAGTTCATAATTTGGTTGAGTTTATCATATTCTTTTTTACCGTAATATTGGCCTACAAACATAGCTGCTATTCCTTGAATAGCAAAAAAGATAACAAATAATATTCCAGTTCAAGTGTTTGCATAAGTCAAAGCATCAATACCATTAGAATGATGGCTTACCATAAAATTGTCGAGGAATCCGTTGATACAAAATAGTATTTCACCAATTATGATTGGTACTGTTTTTTTGAAATACAAAATTCAATCAGTTTTTGACTGTGGAAAAAGTTTTTTAATATTCTTACATCTACTTTTAGTTTCTTTTGTGCTAGTCATAAATTCCTCCTTTTGAATGTTTTAATTTGGATTTAGTTATAGTTAGGGTGATAAAACTACAAAGTTCAAATTTTTTCTTTGATTTCTTTGATGGTTAGATTATCATCAAAGTTTAAGTTCTTTAAGATTTTCATTAAATCCTTTTTCAAACTTAACTCACGCATCAAAATTTTTGCTTCTTCTGGATTTTGTTCAACAAATATCATTTTATGAACATCATCAGCAGAATAATTTCGAAGATCACGCGTTAAACTTTTTTTATCAAGGTCATAAAAGTATTTTAACTTTTTATCGTTACTACGCAAGTTCTTGATACTTTTGGTATAAAGTCAATAACCTGCAAATGAAGCTAATGCACCATTATTTTCTATAGTCTGTTTCATAACGCTTGAATCTTTAATTTGAGGAAGTAAGACCTTACGTGTATTTTTTCAATAGATAGTATTAAATTTTTTTGCAGTTAATTTAGAAAGCGATATAGTTTGCTTACTAATCAATTCACGAACCGTGTTATTAGGAAAAAGTTTTTTAATACAATTGGTTTCCAAAACAGGATTATGTCCAACAAAGACTATGTCTTTGATATCTAAAGTTTTATTGATTTTGTGAATATCATGCACAATAAAACGACGCAATATAGTTCAAATAGAACTTAATTTGTTGTGCTGGTTAAAGTCCATAATGAAGGTAGTAGTTTCAAATGTATTATTTTCATTAATAAGACCAAGTGTATAAGCATAAGGAGTACCACTTGGAAGATCTAAAAGTCTTGCAAATGGATTAGTGATTGCTTCAAAATCAATATAAACTTCGTTTTTGTTCATACTTATTCCTTTAAAAAAGCACCTTAGGAAAAGGTGCTTTACTACTATTTTATTGTTTCATTTGTTCAGCTACTTCAGCTGCAAAGTCTACAATTTTTTTTTCAATTCCTTCACCTAATTCAAAACGAATTGCTTTTTGAAATTTCAAATTAGATTGTTCTAAAAATTTTTGAACAGTTAATGAATCATCAACAACATAAGGTTGGTATTCTAATACACCTAAATCATTATATTCTTTTTTCAACATACCAGCTTTAATGCTTTCTTGAATTTTTTCAGGTTTGCCAGCTAGTTTAGGGCTTGTTGAAATTTTTTCTTCAATTTGTTTAACAACTTCTTTAGGTATTTCTGATACACACATATATGTTGGATTTAGCGCAGTAATATGCATTGCTAAAAATCTTAATTGTTCAGCATTATTTCCTTCAACTAATACAATAGTTGCAACTCTATTATTTGCGTGAGTATATGAAGATACAACTTCTTGTTTTTTAGCAGTATATTTTTCTACTCTTCTTAGAGAAATTTTTTCACCAATTTTAGCAGTTAAATCTTTACAATGATCTTCAATGGTTAATCCATCAATTTTTAATTTTAGAACATCATCTATAGTTTTAAATTTTGCATTAATTAAAAACTTTTCAAGTTTTGCGGCGAAATTTAAAAATAATTCATTTTTAGCCACAAAGTCAGTTTCTGAATTTAATTCAAATAAAATTGCAGTTTGACCTTCAGTATATGCCCTAACAATTCCTTCAGCTGCGATTCTTGAAGATTTTTTAGCAGCTTTAACAATACCTTTTTCTTGCAATCATTTGATAGCTTTTTCAATATCGTTGTTAGTTTCTTCTAAGGCATTTTTGCAATCTAGAAAACCCGAATTTGTGCGTTCTCTTAATTCTTTTAACTTATTTAAATCAACAGCCATTTTACTATTCCTTTACTTCTTCTTTTTTAGTTGCTTTTTTGGTAGTTTTAGCTTTTGTTGCTTTTTCTTCTTTAACTTCGGCAACTGCTTTTTCTTTTGTAGTTTCTTTAGTGGTTTTCTTAGTTTCTTTAACTTCTTCTACTTTTTCTTTTGCTTTAGCTTTGGTAGTTTTTTTAGGTTTTTCTACTTTTACTTCTTCTGTAGCTTCTTCTTTTTTTATGGTTTTAGTTACTTTTTTTGTTTCTTTTACCGGTTTTTCTTCTTCAACAACTTCTACTTTAGTTTCAACTAGTTTAGATTCCACAATTTTAGTTTCAGTAGCAGGAGTTGAAGTTTCAGTTGATGAAGTTTGGGCGTCATCTGCTTCTTTTTTCATAAATGGTCTTTTTACAAAATTTTTCTTATTTGGATCTTTTTTAGGATCTTCAGGTAAGATAATTTCTTCATCTTTTTTGTATGCAAATAATTCTGGATTACCTTTTGCAGCACAAATAGCATCAGCTAATACTGTTAAAATCAATGTAATTGATTTAACAGAGTCATCGTTTGCAGGTATTACAAAATCTGATAAATCAGGTTTTGAGTTAGTATCATTAATGGTAAAAATTTTGATACCTTTTTTAGCGGCTTCTTTAATAGCAATTTCATCATCAATAGGCGATGCACAAATCATAACTTGTGGTAATGAGTTTTTTGTTGCTAATTTTCTGATACCATTTAAGTTCTTTTGTAGTTTAGCAATTTTCTTGTCAAATAAAAGGCCTTCTTTTTTGCTATAACCTTCATATTCAGTTTTTTGTAATTCTTCTAATCTTTCAAGTTCTTTAACTGATTTGAAAATAGTTTGTGAGTTAGTTAAAGTTCCACCTAATCATCTTTCATTTACATAAACTGAGTTAGTTCTCATAGCAGCATCTTCGATTGCTTTTTTAGCATGTTTTTTAGTACCTACTCAAATAAATGAAATAGCTGATTTTTGGCACATTTTGTAAAGTATTTTGTATGCATATTCCAAAGCTTTTTGGGTCTTAGAAATATCAATAATGTGGATACCCAATCTTTTACCATAAATGTATTGTTTCATTTTTGGGTTTCATTGGTAAGCACGGTGTCCAAAATAAACTCCAGCTTCTAATAATTTTTCTCTCGAAATTATTTCAGGAGTGGCTTCAAGTCCTTCTCCGTTTTCTAATGTTGTATCAGCTTCAGTTTTAGCTTCAAGAGCTTTTTCAACTACAACTTTCTTGTCTTTTTCTTCCATTGTAAAATAATTAAAATCCTTAATTTGTTATGCTTCCTATTATTTCTAACAATTTGCATTACTAATGTAACACACGCAAATTGAATTCATAATAGTGTTTGATTAAATCATTTGTGTAATAAAATCAAGTACTTTGTGTTTTTAAAATAATTTTAAAAGTACTTTTTTATTGTATCATAAAAAGCCAAATTTTTTTAAGTGTATTTTACAAAATTTTAGACCAATAAAAAAATGCTCACTAAACTTAGTGAGCAATTATTAAGGATTTATAATTTTATTATTTTTTGTCTTTGCTGTCGTCGTCTTTATTTGGTTGTTGCTTGTTCAAAGCATCCATTACTTGCGCCATTTTTTGTTCAAATTCATTCAACTTCTTTTCAAGAGTGTCAATTTCTTTTTTAGCTACTAAATCTTTAAACTCTTGAATTTCTTTTTCAACTTCTTTACGTTGTTCTTCTGGAATCATTTTAGCTTGTTCACTTGTAAGTGATTTTTCAAGTTGATTAATGATTTGTTCAGCACGTACAACTACTTCAATACTATGACGTTTCTTTTGGTCAGCTTCACGGTTTTCTTCTGCTTCTTTAACCATTTTTTCAATTTCTTCTTTGGTTAGATTTGAAGTGTTTTGAATAGTTATAGTTTGTTCTTTATTGGTTTTCTTATCTTTTGCAGTAACTTTAGTAATACCATTAACATCGATTGAAAAACTTACTTCAATTTGTGGAACACCTCTAGGAGCTGGTTCTATTCCTTCTAAGTTAAATTGTCCTAAGATTTTATTATCAGCTGCCATTTGTCTTTCACCTTGTGTAACCACAATAGTTACAGCTGTTTGATTATCCATTGCAGTTGAAAACACTTGGCTTTTGGTTACAGGAATTGTTGTATTTCTATTAATTAAAGGAGCTACTATATCACCTTCAACTACAATTCCAAGAGTAAGAGGAGTAACATCGATTAATAAAACATCATTGATTTCTCCAGCTAAAACCCCACCTTGAATAGCAGCACCTGCTGATACAACTTCATCTGGGTTGATTGAAGTATTTAATTTTTTGTTTAAAATCTTTTTAACAAGTTCTTGTACTAATGGCATTCTAGTTGAACCACCAACCAGTAAAACTTCATGTAAATCACTTGGTTTTAGTTTAGCTTGTGAAAGAGCGTCTAACAATGGTTTTTCTAATCTAGCAATTAGTTTTTCAGTCATTCTTTCAAATTCTGATCTTTTTAGTTCTAGCTCAACGTTAATTGGACCATTTTCATTCATTGCTAGGAATGGAATATTGATATTTGCAACAAGGCTTTGTGAAAGGGTGATTTTTGCAGTTTCGGCTTGTTCTTTTAACCTAGACATTGCCATTTTATTTGAAGTAACATCATAGTTATAATTAATTCTAATTTGATTAATTAATCATTCAACAATAGCATGGTCTCAATCATCCCCACCTAAATTATTGTCTCCTGATGTTGAAAGTACAGTATAAGTTCCTTCTTGTTTTTCAAGAATTGAAACATCGAATGTTCCCCCACCTAAGTCGAATACTAGAATTCTTTCTTCATCAGAATCTTTTTTATCAATTCCATAAGCAAGCGCAGCTGCAGTAGGTTCGTTTATAATTCTAACTACATCAAGTCCTGCAATTGTACCAGCATTTTTAGTGGCTTCACGTTGTGCATTATCAAAATAAGCAGGAACTGTAATAACAGCTTTTTCTACTTTATGTCCGATTTTCTTTTCAGCATAATCTTTCATATATCCTAATATTAAAGCTGATATTTCTTCAGGTTTATAGTCACGTCCATTTACATGAACTGTTTTGCTAGTACCCATCAATCTTTTGATTGATGCAACACAGTCTGGATTGGTTTCGAGTTGACGTTTTGCAACTTCACCTACAATAATATCTCCATTTTTAAATGCTACAACTGATGGAGTTGTTCTTTTCCCATTTGGGTTTTCTAAAATTTTTGGCACACCATTTTCTATAATAGAAACTACAGAGTTAGTAGTTCCAAGGTCTATTCCTAATATAATTTCTTTTGCCATAATTTCTCCTTAATAAACTATTAATTAGAATTTCATAAAATAAATTTTAGCACTTTATAAAAAAGAGTGCTAAAAATATTTTTATTTTTTTATAAATAAGTAATAGGAGAGGATTATTTAGAAACTACAACTAAAGCAGGTTTAATTGTACGATCATGCAAACGATAACCTACATTCTTGACTTCAAGGATAGTATCTTTTGGTTTATCCGATTCAACAAGTTCATATACTTGATGAATTTCAGGACTAAATTTTTCACCAATTTCAGGAATTATTTTGGTAATGCTAAAACTTTCTAAGACACCAAGAATTTGTTGATACAGCATTTCAAAACCTTTTGCATAAGCAGCTACACTTTCATTAGTTGATGAAAGTGAATGATTTAATGCTACTTCAAAGTTATCAAAAGGTCCAATTAAGTTTTCCACAAATTTTTGCAGAGCAAATTTCTTTTCTTCAGAAATAATTGTTTTCATATGGTTGTCATTTTTAGCAATATGTTCTTGAATAGTTTGCTGTGCTTTTGCTTCCATTAATTCAATATGTTTCTTAAATTCTGTTTCCATTGTGGCATATTTTGTTTGTTCTTCGGCTAATTTTTTTTCTAAATTTTTAGCTTTTTCTTCTAAATTAGTCATTTGAATCTGAAAATATTTCATTTCCATAATGAAATTAACAAAACGGTCAGGTGTTTTATTATATTTAAGCAGTTTAATTTCAAATGTATTTTTTTTATCTTTAGGATTTACAAAGGTTAAAATTTCGTCTTTTTTTTCGGCTTCTTGCCCAATTAAAAAGTTCTCAATTTTTTCATCAAAAGGATCAAGTCCAATATATATTTTTATAACTTCTTTAGGAAATGTCTTTTGAATTTTTTTATTTTTATATTCAACTATTGTAAATTCAACATAGTCATACTTTCTAATCTTCATTTTTCTTCTCCTTGATGATTTTTTCTAGTAGATTAATTGCTTCAAACGATTCATTGAAGTTGATGTTTGAAGGTCCTATTACACTTATTTCTTTTATATTATCATTATTTGAAAAGTCTATTTTTTTACTAATTATACTTAAATTAGGTCTTGAAAGATCTAATTTAATATTATTTTCTTCGTCTAGATTATTTTCAATTGCTTCTCAGACAGAGTGTTTTTCAATGAGTTCTAGTACTTTATTTACATCTTCACGACTAATATTTTCTGAAAGTATAATGGCGCCTTTGTTATAAGCTTTGGTTTTTGTTTCTTCCTGAAAAACAAAAACATTTTTAATAAATTGTTGAATAATAACTTCAAAATTTTTGATTTTTTCTGAAAATATTGGTACAAGTGATTCAGCTTTCTCTGAAAGTTGAATCAAAGGTGTATCTACTAATCTTTCTTTAAACAAACGAATTGCAATTTTTAAATCATTGAGTTCAATTTCATTTGAATCATAATTAAATAATTTGCTTTCCACTTTTCCCGTACTTGTAACAAGTACAACTACAGCGCTATTTTCATTAAGCGGTGTTAATTGAATACTTTTTAAAAGTTCGCTTGCATTATTGGCAGTTGCAATAACAGTAAAATTTGCAATTTTACTAATAACTTGTGCAGCTTCATCTAAAGTAGCATCTACTTTTATTCTTCTTTTGGCTAGTAAATCTTCTAGTTTTTGATTGAAATATTTTTTAGGATCATAAACCAAATATTTTGCATAATACTCAAGGCCAAAAGTTGAAGGTACACGACCACCAGAAACATGTGGTTTTTCAAGTAAATTTACTTCTTCTAATTGACTCATTATATTTCTTACTGTTGCAGAACTACATGAAAGTATACATCTTTCAACAAGTTTTTTTGAACCTACAGGTTCACCTGTTTCTATATAAGTTTCAACAATTAAACGAAAAATTTCTCTCTGTTTTTCGCTCAAATCAAAGTGATTAGAAGAAAAATCAAATGCCATTTATACTCCTTTTATTGAAAATAACCTCTATTATTTTAGCACTCAATTAGCACTTTTTTTACTTAATTGCTAAATTAATGAAAAATAAAAACCACAAAAGTGGTTATTATTCGGTCGATTGTGTCGTAATGGCGCGCCCGGCAGGAGTCGAACCCGCAACCTCTTGGTCCGTAGCCAAGCGCTCTGTCCAATTGAGCTACGGGCGCATTATGGAGCCACCAACCGGATTCGAACCGGTAATCAGGGTGTTGCAGACCCATGCCTTGGCCGTTTGGCTATGGTGGCAACACAGGCAAGTATTATTATAATACATTTTAAGTTAAAATATGAAAAATAAAATGCAGGTATCCTGCATTTGTTTTCGTTCTCTGAAAACTGAATTAGACTTAATTTTATATCACTTCTATAGAATTACTATTAAACCACTCAATTTATTAGTATCGGTCAGCTGAATGTATTACTACACTTACACCTCCGACCTATCAACCTCATAGTCTATAAGGAATTTAAAGGGAATATTCATCTTTGAGGAGGCTTCCCGCTTAGATGCCTTCAGCGGTTATCCTTGCCAAACTTGGCTACCCAGCTATGCTCTTGGCAGAACAACTGGAACACCATCGGTTTGTCCATCCTGGTCCTCTCGTACTAAGGACAGCTCTCATCAATATTCCAACGCCCACATCAGATAGGAACCAAACTGTCTCACGACGTTTTGAACCCAGCTCGCGTACCGCTTTAATGGCCGAACAGGCCAACCCTTGGAACCGACTCCAGCTCCAGGATGCGATGAGCCGACATCGAGGTGCCAAACCTTCCCGTCGATGTGATCTCTTGGGAAAGATAAGCCTGTTATCCCCGGGGTAGCTTTTATCCGTTGAGCGACGGCCTTTCCACGAAGAACCGCCGGATCACTAAGTCCTGCTTTCGCACCTGCTCGACTTGTAGGTCTCGCAGTCAATCACACTTCTACCTTTATGCTCTTAAATACGGTTTCTGACCGTACTGAGTGTAACTTTGAACGCCTCCGTTACCTTTTGGGAGGCGACCGCCCCAGTCAAACTACCCACCACACACTGTCCTCTTACCAGATAATGGTAACAAGTTAGAAGTTCAACGTAACAAGGGTGGTATTTCAACGATGACTCCACAAAAACTAGCGTCTTTGTCTCACAGTCTCCCACCTATCCTACACAAGTTAAATCAAACTCCAATATGAAGTTATAGTAAAGCTCCACGGGGTCTTTTCGTCTAGATGCGGGTATGCGGCGTCTTCGCCGCAACCATAATTTCACCGAGTCCAATGTCGAGACAGTTAAGAGATAATTACTCCTTTCGTGCAGGTCAGTATTTAGCCGACAAGGAATTTCGCTACCTTAGGACCGTTATAGTTACGGCCGCCGTTCACCCGGGCTTCACATCAACGCTTCGCATAGCTAACGCCTTTGCTTAACCTTCGGGCACTGGGCAGGAGTCACCCCATATACATCGTCTTGCGACTTAGCATAGAGCTGTGTTTTTGATAAACAGTTCCCCCTTACTATTCACTGCGGCCTATGTTTTACCATAGGCATCCCTTCTTGCGAACTTACGGGATGAATTTGCAGAGTTCCTTGACATTGGTTTTCTCGCTCGCCTTAGAATACTCATCTTGGGGACGTGTGTCCGTTCTCGGTACGGGTTTCACAGAATTTATAGTTAGAAGCTTTTTTAAGAGGTATGAAATCATTTAATTCGTTACTTTGTTGCCATTTCACTATGCGTCATATCTTCCGGTTAAGCCGTGCGGATTTGCCTACACGACCCAGTAAATACTTACCCCACATTTGCTTGCGCTTCCAGTTTGTGGTAAAACTATCCTCCCCCGTCACTCCATCACATTCAAGAAAGTACAGGAATATTAACCTGTTATCCATCGACTACGCCTTTCGGCCTCGCCTTAGGACCCGACTAACCCTGGGTGGACGAACCTTCCCCAGGAAACCTTCCCCAATAGGCGTCAAAGATTCTCACTTTGAATCGTTACTCATACCGGCATTCTCACTTCTAAGCGCTCCACTAGTCCTTACGGTCTAGCTTCAATGCCCTTAGAACGCTCCTCTAACGCATCACTGCCCGTAGCTTCGGTATTGTGTTTTAGTCCCGTTGAATTATCGGCACAGAATCTCTCGACTAGTGAGCTATTACGCACTCTTTAAACGATGGCTGCTTCTGAGCCAACATCCTAGCTGTTTAAGAAACTCCACAACCTTTCTCACTTAACACAATTTTGGGACCTTAGCTGACGATCTGGGTTGTTTCCCTCGCGTGCATCGACGTTATCACCGATGTACCGACTGCATAATGATACACGACAGTATTCGGAGTTTGATTATAGTCAGTACGGCTAGGCGCCGCCATCCCATATTCAGTGCTCTACCCCCATCGCTTAACATTACACGCTAGCCCTAAAGCTATTTCGAGGAGAACCAGCTATCTCCAAGTTCGATTGGAATTTCACCCCTACCCACAAGTCATCCGGGCACGTTTCAGCGTACTGCGGTTCGGTCCTCCACTTAGTGTTACCTAAGCTTCAACCTGCTCATGGGTAGATCACCTGGTTTCGGGTCTATATCAACATACTCATTCGCCCTATTCAGACTCGATTTCTCTACGGCTCCGCTTTAATCTGCTTAACCTCGCATGTTGACATAACTCGCCGGTCCATTCTGCAAGATGTACGCCATCACCCATTAACGGGCTCTGACTAATTGTAAGTAATTGGTTTCAGAATCTATTTCACTCCCCTCCCGGGGTTCTTTTCACCTTTCCCTCACGGTACTAGTTCGCTATCGGTGTCTGGTTAGTATTTAGCCTTACCGGGTGGTCCCGGCAGATTCAGACAGGGTTTCACGTGCCCCGCCCTACTCAGGATACTACTAGAAGATTTACACATTTCGCTTACGGGGCTTTCACCTCCTATGGCAGAGCATTCCAACTCTTTCTGCTATATGTAAATATTTGTTCAACTTCGTGTAAGTAGTCCTACAACCCCAACAACAAATGTTGGTTTGGGCTTTTCCCCGTTCGCTCGCCACTACTAAGGGAATCATTCTTTATTTTCTTTTCCTGCTGCTACTGAGATGTTTCAATTCACAGCGTGTCTCGTCATTCAGCTATGGATTCACTGATATGACAATTGAGGATTAGCTCAATTAGGTTTCCCCATTCGGAAATCCCCGTCTCATTGCTTATATCCAACTAAACGAGGCTTATCGCAGGTAATCACGTCCTTCATCGACTTCCAGACCCAAGGCATCCACCAAAAACTCTTGTACATTTAATAGTTAATATGTATGACCTATTGTTTTGTCTATTTTTGAATATTCTATAGGTTGATCTAAACTTTGAAATATTAATTTGATAATTTTTCAATGTCTAATTCAGTTTTCAAAGAACAAAAAGAGAGAATAATTCTCTCAAAACTAGATACGAATATGTTCCATTAACTTTAGTCTAGAAGTATGGATAACTTCAATTGTACTCCGTAGAAAGGAGGTGATCCATCCCCACGTTCTCGTAGGGATACCTTGTTACGACTTCACCCCAGTCACCAGTCCTACCTTAGGCAGTTGCCTCCGAGGTTAGCAAACCGACTTTGGGTATTACCAGCTCCCATGGTGTGACGGGCGGTGTGTACAAGACCCGAGAACGTATTCACCGTAGCGTAGCTGATCTACGATTACTAGCGATTCCGACTTCATGGAGTCGAATTGCAGACTCCAATCCGAACTGAGATCGGCTTTTTGAGATTTGCTCCATGTCGCCATATTGCTTCTCTTTGTACCGACCATTGTAGCACGTGTGTAGCCCCACTCGTAAGAGGCATGATGATTTGACGTCATCCCCACCTTCCTCCCAGTTACCCAGGCAGTATCTCTAGAGTCCTCGACATGACTCGTTAGTAACTAAAGATAGGGGTTGCGCTCGTTGCAGGACTTGACCAAACATCTCACGACACGAGCTGACGACAACCATGCACCATCTGTCACTCCGTTAACCTCCACTATATCTCTATAGCTTTGCGAAGGATGTCAAGAGTGGGTAAGGTTCTCCGCGTATCCTCAAATTAAACCACATGCTCCACCGCTTGTGCGGGTCCCCGTCAATTCCTTTAAGTTTTACTCTTGCGAGCATACTACTCAGGCGGATCATTTAATGCGTTAGCTGCGTCAGTGATTGGCCACCGACTAATGATCATCGTTTACGGCGTGGACTACCAGGGTATCTAATCCTGTTTGCTCCCCACGCTTTCGTCCCTCAGCGTCAGTATAGACCCAGTAAGCTGCCTTCGCCTTTGGTGTTCTTCCATATATCTACGCATTTCACCGCTTCACATGGAATTCCGCTTACCTCTATCCAACTCTAGTTTACCAGTATCCAAAGCGAGCCAGGGTTGAGCCCTGGGATTTGACTCCAGACTTAATAAACAGCCTACGAACGCTTTACGCCCAATAATTCCGGATAACGCTTGCGACCTATGTATTACCGCGGCTGCTGGCACATAGTTAGCCATCGCTTTCTAACAAGGTACCGTCAGTTCAGTTGCATTTCCTCAACTGCTTTTTCTTCCCTTGCAACAGCACTTTACAACCCGAGGGCCTTCATCGTGCACGCTGTGTCGCTCCATCAAGCTTTCGCTCATTGTGGAATATTCCCTACTGCTGCCTCCCGTAGGAGTTTGGGCCGTATCTCAGTCCCAATGTGGCCGTTCAGTCTCTCGACCCGGCTAAACATCATAGCCTTGGTGGGCCATTACCTCACCAACTAGCTAATGTTCCGCACCCTCATCTCTTAGTGAAGCAAACGCTTCTTTCATAACGAAATCATGCGATTTCATACTTATCCGGCATTAACCAATGTTTCCATTGGGTATTCCAATCTAAAAGGTAGATTAAGCACGTGTTACTCACCCATTTGCCGCTAGAGTATTGCTACTCCCGCTCGACATGCATGTATTAGGCACACAGCCAGCGTTCATCCTGAGCCAGGATCAAACTCTTAAATAAAATTTGATTGTGTGTTATTTTTAAATTATTAAATTGACGTTAATGGTATTCGTACCCAGTTTTCAAAGAACTATTTTTGGCTATTTCAAAAAAATAGCAATTGTAATTATACATAAATTTTTATTAAATTTTTAAAAATATTTATTTTCCAATTTTTGTTCTTGAAAAACAAATTTTAAGAATGTTATTTTTAATAAAAATACGTTAATTATTTGACTAACTTATCAAAATTAGCAAATAAAAGTATATCAAAATCTTTTTTATATAAATCAAAATTCTTTATTAATTTTTTTAGCCTGGATTTTATGTTGAAACCCAACAAAAATTAATAAAAAAACTAGCGTGATAAATCAGCTAGTTTAGATTATTTAATTGAAAGAATTCTTATTTTGTATTTGTGTGGTCCATCAACTTCAATGTCTTTTTTTTCAACAGTTTTACCAATTAATGCTTTTGCAAGTGGAGAAGTATTTGAAATCTTACCTTGGAAAGGATCGGCATCTAATGATCCCACAATACTTACAGTGTGAATTTTTTCTGATTGAAGGTCGATATATTCTACAGTTGATCCAATTTTGATTTCATTACTTTTAGTAGCTTTAATAATTTCATAGTTATCAAGGATTTCTTGAATTTGAATAATTTCATTTTCAATAGCAGCTTGTTTTTCACGAGCCGAATCATATTCAGCATTTTCTGATAAGTCCCCTTGCCCACGAGCTTCTTTAATTTCTTCAATTACTTGAGGGCGTGCTACTTCTTGCAAGTATTTATATCTTTCTTTATATTGTCTTAGGCTTTCTTCTGTTAAATAAATTTTTTCAGTTTTTTTCATTTATTCTCCCTTGCTTGGAATATTTGTTTCAGTAGGTTGTTGAGTGTTAGCTATTATTATAATATTTTTGCCCTCAAAATTTTGTGTTTCATACTTTAAGTTATTTTGTATTAGAAAGTTTTTAATTTCTTTAACCTCATTAAATTTGTCAAATGAAACTAATAGCATTGATTTTTCTTTCATTTGAGATAAAGAGTTTGAAATTATTTGTTGTAGGTTTTCTATGGTTTTATTTAAATATAGAATAAGATCAAAAGTTTCGGTTAATATTTCATCTTGATTTTGTTTAATAACGCTAGATTTTGAATTAATTAATTTTTCATCTTCTTCTGAAAACTTTTGATTTTCTATGTAGTTTGGAAGTTTAACTAGATTAACTGAAGTTTCCAATAAAATAGAAATTGAATTAGCCAAATAAGAATTAATGTCATACAAAAGAATGGTTTTATAATCATTTAAACAAATGGTGTTGGTCGAAAAAGCTACTAATGTGTCATTTAAAGGCGTGTCATAGTATTTTTTAAGACCAGTCAAAATTATTCCGTAGCTTGGATTTTTGATTTTTAGCTTTTCTAGTTCAAGCTTACCATCAACACTAAAATATTGTTTGTGGATTTTCTTTTTAAGAAAATGCATAACAATTAAAACAACAATTACTAAAATGATAACTACAAGTGATGAAATACCAAGCCCAATTTTTACATTTGGTGGAATTTTCATTATTCTTCTACCTGTTGTGATTTGAAAATAGTTAGAAGTTGAGTGTTAGGATCATCAATAACCTTAACATCATTATTTTCTAAAAATTCAGTAATCAAATCTTCAAATACTAAATTTTCATCTTCATTTTCTACAACTACATATTCACTTGCTTTTTCATCATCTTTCAAAACCAAAAATAAATTTTTACCATTAGTTACAGTAAGGTATTCTACATTTGCTTCAATTATAGAGAACATCACATAAAACTCAGCTTTATGTTCATTATTACCAATAATAATTTTTCGATCTTCAGTATAAATATTAATTTTCTCTTGTTCTTCCATTATTGTTTCTCCAAATATGATTCTAATATAAATTGTGCTGCTAGTGAATCTTTTTTTGTTTTGCTTTTTGTTTTACTATATCCTGCTTGTTTTAATATATCCATAGCTTTTAAAGTAGTTTGCCTTTCATCTTCTAAGATGATAGGGAGTGAAATTTCTTTTTTTAACATTTGCATAAAATTTTCTACCATAATGCTACGTTCGGATTTTTCACCGCTCATATGCAGTGGATATCCCAAAATAATTTCATCAATTTGCCCTTGATACTCACTTTGCTGCAAGTATCATTTAACTTTAGCAATCACTTCAGAAAATTTTTTTGGTGTGAAATAAAAATTTTCTAAACCAATTGCAATAGTCTCAGACATATCCGAAATAGCAAAACCGCAAGTTTTAGTTCCTAAGTCAAGACACAATTTACGCATTTAATACCTCTTGCAGTTTTTTAGTTAATTTAGTTTCATCTAAACTTTGTTGGATTGAACCTTGACAAATTAGCTCATTACCACCACCCTTGCCATTAAGAGCTTGAGTTAATTTATCAAACACTAATTTAGCATTGTGTTCTTTTGAAGCTACTACTAAAAAGTAATTTGTATCTAATTTACTTAAGCCTACAATAAGAGCATTAGCATATTTTTCACGAAGTGAAACTGCTATTTTTTTTGTTTCACCAACATTTGGTGCAAAAAAGATGAATGTATCAATACCATTCAATTTAATCGATTTATAAGCATCTACTTCAACAACTTTATTTTGTTCTTCTTTTAAATAGGTCTTATAATCTTCACGAATTTTAGTTTCCAGAGCTTCATAATCAAGTAGAAGTTTTTCTAGTTCAGAAGTTGTGCTTGGAATTTTAGAAGCAAATTTTTGGGTGTAAGAAGAATCAAATTTTTTATTTATATTAATTAAATTTAATAATAATTCTTGATATTTTTGAGCCTGTTCTTTTAAATAAGAAATAACATCATGAGTTGAAGTTATTACTCTCAAACGATAAACTCCTGTACCTTTAGAATCAACTGAAATAATTTTGAAATCCTCAATATCTTTTGAATTTTCAGCATGTGTTCCACCGCATAAGTCAAGTGTAATACCATCAAATTTAACAACTCTAACTTTGTTAGCATCATGATATTCACTTTCTTCAATGGTCATTCAAGCCCCTAATCTTTCAGCTTCTTTAATAGAAGTTACAATGTAAGTTCTTTTAGCTTGCATTGCAATATATTCACGCATTACATTTTCAATTTTTCTAATTTCATTTTTGGTAGGTTTGTGATCTAAACCAAAGTCAAAAGTGAAATGATCAGGCGTAATATTTGAACCTAGTTGTTCAATTTTTTCACCTGGATAAATTTTTCTAATAGCATTATATAAAAGGTGAGTCGATGAATGCCCTCTAGCAAAACCTTGACGTTTTAATTTATCAACATAGCATTCAATTGGCTTGCTTGAATCAATTTTTCCTCTTACTTTATGAATATGATTTCAGTGTTTATCTTTAAAAATATCTAAAACTTCGATTTTGTTAGAACCTTGTTTCATATAACCAAAGTCATGATTTTGACCACCGCTTGTTGCATAAAATGGAGTCTGTTTCAATATTAAATAAGAGATGTCTTCTTTATTAGTTTTGGTAATTGAAGTTTCTTCATTTAATAAGTACAAAATTTCGCTTTTGTTTTCTAATGTGTCGTATCCTACAAATTCTGAAACTAGACCAGGAATTAAACTAAGTGAATTAATAACTTTGTCCATTCCTTTTTCTATATTAGATCTTGAAAGTTCTTGATGTTTTTCGATATATTTTTGGAAGTCTTTATCAGTTCAAGTGTATTTGATTTTACGCTCTTGCAAAATTTCTTTTGTTAGTTCAATCGGAAAACCATAAGTGTCAAACATTTTAAAAGCAATTTTGATGGTGATTTCACCATTTTTTGCAAGTTCAGATTCAATTAATTTTTCACCAGATGAAATAGTTTTAGCAAAAAGCATTTCCTCTTCTTGAATTACCTTTTCAACCCTTGGAACATCAACATCATAGATTAGTGAGTCTTTAACTATTTTTGTAAGCTTATATAAAAAAGATTTTTTTGCAATTCCAAGTAAAAGCATAGCACGGTATGATCTTCTTATTAAACGACGAATAATGTATCCACGTCCTACATTAGAAGGAACTACACCATCATTTATAGCGTTAACACTTGCTCTCATATGGTCGGCAATAATTTTAAAATAAGTATTTATTTTGGTTTGTTCAGGATTTTTAGTGAAATAGTTTTGAATGTCGTATTTATAAGATGTATATCTTTCAATTTCTCTAATGATAGGTAAAAATAAATCTGTATCAAAGTTAGTAGGAGCATCTTGTATTATAGAAGTAATTCTTTCAAGACCGGCTCCAGTATCAATATTTTTTGTAGCAAGTTCAGTGTAATTATTTTCACCATCATTATTAAATTGTGAAAATACTATATTTCAAATTTCAATATAACGGTCATTTTCAATATCATCTTTTAAAAGTTCAATACCGCGCTTGTCATATTTTTCACCACGATCATAAAAAATTTCTGTGTCAGGTCCACAAGGCCCTTGGCCAACATCTCAGAAATTAGTATCTCTTGTTCCTTTTATTAGATGTTCTTTACTAATGCCACATTTTATTCACTCATTGTAAGTGTCTTTATCTTCTGAAAAATAAGTGATATATATTTTTGATTTTTCAAATTTTAAAACATCAAAAATAAATTCATAAGCAAAGGCAATAGCTTCTTTTTTGAAATAATCCCCAATTGAAAAATTACCAAGCATTTCAAAAAATGTATGGTGTCTTGCGGTTACACCTACATTTTCAATATCATTGGTTCTAATTGATTTTTGAGAGTTAGTCAACCTTTTTGCAGGTGGAATTTTTTTTCCACTGAAAAAATCTTTTAAAGTTGCCACTCCAGAATTAATTCATAAAAGTGATGGATCATTTTGAGGAATTAGAGATTTTGATTCTATAACCATATGGTTTTTTGAAGCAAAAAAATCTAATCATTTTTGTCTTATTTCTTTTGAAGTCATTTGCCCTCCATTGTTGCTTTATATTATAGTTTTTTTATAGATAGTTTTTTAATTTTGAATTTAAATATACTTTGTCAATTACTCCGCCGCAAACTACTTTATCACCTTCATAAACTACCACTTGTTGACCTGGTGTAACTGCTTCTGTTAGTGGGTATTCTATGGATATAGAATTATTTTCTAATGTTTTTAAAGTTATAGGAATATCGTTTTGACGATATCTAAATTTAGCAGTAAGTTTTTGTGGTTCATAAGAAGCTTGCAAGAAATTAACATCAGTTGCTATTAATTTATTTGATTGCAAATATTCGGGATGATCATCATTTGCTACATATAAAATTTTTTTATGAATATTGTGTCCTACAACAAAATAAGGTTTTTCAAAGCCGCCAAGTGATAGTCCTTTGCGTTGACCAATTGTATAATACATAGCACCAGTGTGTGTTCCAACAATTTGGTTAGTAGCAATATCAATAATATTCCCAGGCATTGCTGCAATATAGTTTTTCAAAAATTCTGTGAACTTACGTTCGCCAATAAAACAAATACCTGTTGAATCTTTTTTATCAGCAGTTTTTAGTTTTAATTTTTTAGCAATATTGCGTACTTCTTCTTTTGTTAAATCTGCAAGTGGAAAAATTACTTTTTGAAGCTGTGTTGAACTAAGCTGAGCTAAAAAATAAGATTGATCTTTTGATAAATCTTTTGCTTTATATAACATTCCATTTTCTTGTTTTGCATAATGTCCCATAGCTATATAATCTGCTTTTAAAGTTTCAAAAGCATAATTTGCAAAATGATGAAACTTTATATATTTATTACAATAAATATCAGGATTAGGAGTTCTACCTTTTGTGTATTCATCAATTAAATATTGAAAAACATTATCTCAATATTCTTTTACAAAATCAACACGATACAATTTAATATTAAATTGATCTGCTACAGCCTGAGCGTCTTTATAATCTTGTTCTTGTGGGCAAATATCTTGTGAAATATGTTGATTACCTAAAAAATCATTATTTGTAAAAGAATCTCAATTACGCATAAAAAGTCCTATAACTTCATATCCTTGTTCTAATAATAGATGTACGCAAACGCTAGAATCTACGCCACCTGACATCCCTAATACAACTCTTTTTTTCACCTTATCTCCATAAAAAAACAAAAATGCAAATTTAAGAATATTATATTGGTAATTTGCATTTGTCTTATATTTTTTGTGAAACTTTTGTGAAAGCTAGTATAGCGTTATTTAGTTATATTCGTTATCATCTTGTGAAGCATCAACATTTAATCCATGAGCTTTTAAGAAGTTAGCTATTTCTTCATTATCAGTTTTAACTGTGTCACGTTTCAAACCATCACCATATTCTAGTAATACTTTTAAGTGTCTAAATCCTTGTTCAGTTAAAGGACCTGATTTACCACTAATTTTTATAAATCTTGTTTGACGGTTAGAAAAGAAGATTTTGGTCTTAGGCATTTGTGGTTGTTTAGTTATCATAATGTCAGCAAATTGTGAATTATTTAACTCATCAGCATCAATTTCAAATGTATTACTATCGTTATATAAAGTTAAACGTTTTAATTTTCTTGTACCATTTGAAGGTTTTAATTCATCATTAAAAATTAATCCACGCAATGACTTTCTCGATTTAATTTTACTCAAATCAAGACCTAAAGGTCAACTATTTTCACCTTCGTTATGGTCAGGACTTAATCCAGGTCCCAATCCACCTTGGAAGAATGGTTCATTGTTTCTAACAAAATATACCATTCTTAAACCATCATTAATTCTATTTAATTTTTCATCTTCTTCATCAAAACCTATAGTATCAAACGTAATTCTTGTAGCAATACGACTTCATTTAGAATAGTCTGAACTTACATTATAGTCAACAGTGTTAACTCATTCAACCTTTTTTAGTCCAAATGGGTTAATAGTTCACTCATCACGAAGTGAATTACCAGTAGTAATTAAAGAGAGTTCTTTAATATGTTTATTTTCTAAATACTTCAAGGCATCGGTATTCATTGTTTCAAAGAATACTTCAAGTTGAGGCAACACATCAGGAAGTTCTTGAACTATTTCACCCATTTTTTGGTTAGCATCAATTTTGCCAACGTTTAAGAAACGATATGATGTAATTTCAACTTTTTTATCTTTTAATTTTTTGATGATTTCTTTTGATTTTTGATATCCAGCTTCATTAGAGAAATCGATTGTTATGACAATTCCTTCATTTAATTTGCCTTCTTGTTCTTTTTCTCTTTTTAGTTGGTGAATTTCAATACCATCAGTATTTCCAATTCCAAGATCTTTAAATCTTTCATCATTTTCAGGTCAAATTTTAGTTCGTTTTCAACCTGGATAATCACCCGTCATAATAGAATTTGAAGGACGCTTGAAATTGTGAATTTCAGAATCAAAACCAAACACTCTTTTATCTTGATTATCTCTTTTAATTCTTTCAAAAGTACTATTTGATCCAGGAAATGGAGAAAATGATCTTGAATCAATTTCGCCGTCTTTATTTATGAAAACGTTATCATCATCAGCTGTTAAACCTTGACGTAAGTACTTTTCGGCATTATTAGATAATTTTTTGAACTTAGACATATCTAGGCGTTTAACAATTAAAACCATTTTTTTAATTTCATTAGGTTCAGCTTTAATTTTTGGTCAATCACCTTTAAATTCTTCTTTGAATCAATTTACTATATTGTCGCCTTGTGCGTCAATAAAATCTTTGAATTTTCAAAGCTGCTTATCAAATCAAGGGCGATTATTTCTAATATGTTCTTCTCATTTAAATTTTTCAGTATCATCTTCCGGAAGATCTTGAATTCCAGGAAAAACGTGACCTAACCCTTGTTTAGCATGTTCCATATTTTTGTTAATTAATTCTTCAGTTACTTCAACGTTAGTAATTTTAAAAGCAATTTCACTATAATATGGATTTAGATTGGTAATTCCTTTTTGGACGTCACTAGGATTATAGACTCTTTTAGCTCTTTCTTCAACATCAACTTCAACTTGAACACCAAAGATCGTAATTTTTCTCTTGTTATGAGTTACTTTAATTTCTTCATTTTCTTTAGGTTTGGGTTTTTCAACTGGAGGTTTAGGTATAGGAGTAGGAATAGGAGTTACTACAGGTGGTTTTGGTTTAGGCAAAGGTTCAAGTTCTGGAGCTATAGGTGTTGGTGGATTTGGTATAGGTTTAGGCTCAGCAGGTTTTACTTCATCTACTATTTTTATAATCTTAGGAATATTTTGGTCAGTAATACTTGGGTTTGCATTGTTTAAATCAAGATCTCCTTTTTGAATCTTCATCTGCGGGTCTCTTAGGTTTAATTTAACTGAATTTGTATTTTTGGCTTGCGATAAATATCAAATACTTGCAATAGTAATAAGTGAACCAACAAAAGCTGATGATCCTACCAATGCTAATTTAGCCTTTTTCTTTTTGAATATCCTCATAAGTGTAGTGTCCTATTCTTTTTTATGCATAAATTGTAATTTATTATATTTTTCAATTGAAAATTCAAACTATTATATCCAAATATGCAAAAAGTTTGTTTGAAATGAGATTATAAATTGTAAAAATTTTTATAAACTTATATTTTTACCTCTAAAAACCCATTTTTTTTGGATATTTACTAAATATATAATATTTAGTAAAGTATTTCCTAAATATTTTGTTTAAAACTTGATTATTAAAATTTCTTAATTTTATTTTATTTTTCAAGATTGTTGTGTTCAAAATAAGTCAAAACTTTTAAGAAATAAAATATAAATTAAAAATTTTGCATCAAAATTAATTGCGCATACTCACAATTTAAGGCTATGATTTTTGAAGAAATCTACAAGTTTAGAATTATTATTGTATTTAACTTTTTATTAAGTGAATTAGCTCATTAATAATCAACAATTTTTTTTAATTTTATACTCTTGCCCATTTAACATTTTGCCTTTATTAAAGATAATTTTTACATTTATACCTACAAAAATTTTAATGAATATAATTCTTACCATTTGGAATTGTTTGATTATGAAAATATCTTCAAATTAAATATTGTTTAAATCGAGTTTTCTTTTTTTGAAAATTTATTTTTAGATTTCTTGAATATAAATTTAAACATTAAATCTTACAACAAACTTTAATTTGTCCCTCCCATAAATGCTGATAAATAAATTTAGTTTTATTTTCTCAAATAACTCATTAATTATCTATTTCATATTTAAACTATTAATCTAAATTCACATCAAAAATTATAGTTATATACAATAAAAATTGAGTAATTATAAGGCAATATTTAAGTGGCTAAAAAATAGATTAAAATACTGGTTTTTTAAAAAGGTAAAAGTGTTTTTTTGTCTTATTATAAATTAAATAGTAATTTTTTATTTTTCGCCTTATATAAAGGAAAATTTTAAATTTTATATTTTTATTCTTTGCTTTAAAATAGAAAAAAATTCTAATAATTTTTTGTTTGCAGCTACACTATTATTTATAGATATATTTATCTAATAAAAACATAATCAACATTTTATCAAATCAAAGATGTTATCCCTATGAATAAAATATGTCTTTCATTACAGATGACATCAATTTTTAAAACCAATGTAACGACTATCTCTAAGATATCAAAACAGGCTATTTTGTAGTAAAATATAATAAACAGCAAAAGCCAAAAAAAGAGGATAAATGAAGCATACTAAAAAAATTGTTTTTTCTGGAGTTTTAGGTTCACTAACACTATTTGCATCATCAGTTGCATTAGTTTCAAAATCTTGTCCTGGAAAAAATCCAGAAGTTATTGAACAAGAACAAAATAAATATGAACATATAAAAGTTCAAAAGAAAGTAAATGACCAAATTTCCCTAGCTATAAAGGCAAATCCAGAATTAGAGGGCTTATTCACAGATAAGATAAAAGAAAAAATAAATAAGATTATTGAAGAATCATCGAAATCATTTTTTGAAGTAGCCAAAGAATTTAATATCACGAAAGAAGTAGAAAAATACTATGAAGATTTTTCTAAAAAAACTGTTGAATACTTAAGTAAATTAAATGAGTTCAATCCTAATCAACCAACTGAATTTTTGCCAAAAGATTTTATTAACATTTACAAAGACATTGTGAAACTAGTTGTTAATAACGACACCAAAATTAAAGAATACTTGGAAACTGAAAAAATAACAAAGGAAAAAGCAATTGATGTTTTAACTGATTTTGAAGCTAAACCTACTTGACAAATTACTTTCTTTTTAGGTGTACAAACAACACTTAATATTTCTATTGAAAAACTTGCAAAAGTTTATGATGCACAAACTCAAAAAATAAACTATGACAAATTAGTTGAAGTAATTGAAGAAATCGCCAAAGAAGCATTTACAAAAGTTAAAGAAATTTTAAATCTGATAGTTGAAACTTTCATTCCTAAAGAAGATTGAGATATGGCTAAAAAATTATTTGAACTTACTTACTTGAGAATAGTTCCTAAAGTTGAGACATTAGCAAAATTAGAAATAGAATTCATCAAAGAATTAGTAAATACTGAATGATTTAAAAAGCACATTAATCAATAAAACCTATTGTTCCTATAAGTTAGAAGTTGCAAAATATACAATTTGATATATAATTATTATTTAATAATTGTATATTTTTTTACATCAAAAAGGACGCATAGAAATGTATAAATTTAAAAGAATATTCTTTATAGTTACCGATGGTTTAGGTATTGGTGAAGAACCTAGAACTGCAGAATTTGGTGATAAAGGTGCTAATAGTTTCCTTCACGCTTCACAAGTACTTCCTTTGAATATTCCAAATTGAACAAAACTTGGAATTACAGAAGTTGCACAAGTTGCTGGGCATGTAAGTCGTGTAAAGAAACCTTTAGCTTATGTAGGAAAAATACATGAAATTTCTAATGGGAAAGACACTTTAACTGGACACTGAGAAATGATGGGTGTTTATACCGAAATTCCTAATCCTCAATTTATTGAAAAAGGTTTTCCAGAAGACCTCGTTAAAGAACTTTCAAAAGCTTTTGATAATCGTAAAATAATTGGAAATAGACATGAATCAGGAACTGTCATTTTAGAAGAATTGGGTAAACAACATATGGAAACAGGTGATATGATAATCTACACTTCTCCTGATTCAACCCTTCAAATTTGTGGCGATGAAAATACATTAGGTGTTGATAAATTAAATGAATACGCTAAAAAGGCAAGAAAAATTTGTTCATCAAAACCTGAATGAAATGTTGCTCGTGTTATTTCAAGACCTTTTGTTTACGAAAATGGTAAATTTACACGTACATTTAATCGTCATGATTACGCAAATAAACCTACAAGCCACATCATTCTAGAAGATTTGCAAAAAGCTGGCGTTGAAGTTATTGGTGTTGGAAAAATTAATGATATTTTTACAGGCGTGGGTATAGACAAAGTTTACGGACCTGCATCAGATGACGAGAATATGGATATTGCTATCGATATAGCTGCATCAGATTCAAAAAGCCAATTAATATTTGTTAACCTAGTACAATTTGATAGCCATTATGGACACAGAAGAAATGCAATTGGTTATAGTGAAAACATTTCACGTCTTGATATTAAATTAGGTAAATTAATTCGTGCTATGCATGAAGATGATTTATTAATAATGACTTCTGATCATGGAAATGATCCAACTATGCCCGGTTCAGATCACACAAGAGAAGCTTTGCCTTTCACAATTTTTTCAAAATTGTTTAAGAATCCAAAAGTCTTTAAAACTCCTTTTAAAGGACTTGGAACTGCTGGTAATATTGTAGCAAGAAACTTCAATGTTCCAACTTGTGCTACTGGTGAAGATATCTTTGATGAGTTAATTTAAACATAATGAAAACTAAATTTTCAAAAAAATCATTGCCACAAAAAATGGCTATTATTATTGGAAGTGTTTTAGTTATTTTAAATTCTTTAATCCTAATTAATGATTTTTTATTTCATGACACGCAAATATTTCAAATCAAACAAATTGGAATTAAAGCTTTTAAAACACAAGTATTATTTTATTTACTTCGATTTACTTTTATAACTGTGCATATTAATGCTTTTATGGCTATTTCCTTGCTAATTTACGGAACAAGCAAAAAACATCAGTTTTTTGCACGAAGACTATTAAACTTTGCAATGGCATATTTTATCCTGGGTATTATTATTTATTGATCTGCTGTATCTTTTGAGCTACACGCTAGATTCAATAGGATGCAGGAAAAACTTCCAAACCATTTGCAAAATAAAAAGTTTTACCAATATTTCCATATTTATTTCACTCATATGACTACATTTATCTTAGGTTTTATAGGATATGGATTTGCTAAAAATGATTTAATATTAGTAAAACGTGATATTTGAAATTCAAGCGTTTATCCTGCTATATATCTTTTAATGTTCACTATTAGTTATTCAATCATTTTTGCAAATGGATATAATAAAACGCAAGGCTCTTATACAGATAAAATAATAGGCGGACATAGTTATGCTGCTGTACTATATCAATTTATTGCACTTGCAAAACCTTTATTTATGGAAAATCCCGATCCAAATATACCCATATGATTTGTATGAACAAAAGCAGTATTTATAGATTTATTAATTTTTGCTTGCATTATTTTAGGAACAGTTTTAATTACATTTTGTTTGCAAAAGTTTTTCAAAATTAAAACATTTGCCAATGAAAAAGAATACAAAACCGAAAGAGATATCTTCTACCAAAACTATTTAAATCACAATACTGCAGAAATAGTTCAAAACTCAACTCAAGCACAATCACAATAAGAAAGGGAAGATTATGAAAAAACTTGAAAAAATAACACCACAAAATGAAAATTTTGCTAAATGATTTACCGATGTAATTCAAAATGGCGATTTAATGGCTTATGGAGCTTCAAAAGGTTCTATTATTTTTAAACCACTTTCTTTTGGTATCTGAGATAACATTAGAAAAGTTTTAGATGAAAAATTCAAAACTAATGATGTTAAAAATGTTTACCTACCACTTTTGATTCCAGAAAGTTTGCTTCAAAAAGAAAAAGACCACTTGCAAGGTTTCAATCCTGAACTTGCAACTGTTACAGAAGTTGGCGGTAAGAAACTAACTGAAAAATATTTCATCCGTCCTACAAGTGAAACTCTATTTGGGGATTTTTTCAAAAACGAAATTGAATCTCACAATGATCTTCCTTTAATATTGAATCAATGAGCTAATGTTATGCGTTGAGAAAAAACCACTAACCCTTTTTTAAGAACACGTGAATTTTTATGACAAGAAGGTCATACCATTCACTCTTTTGAAAAAGAAGCAGTTGATTTTACTAAACAAATGTTGCAAGTATATTATGAATTTGTTACAGAATATCTTGCCATTCCAGTTATATCAGGGCAAAAAACTCCAAAAGAAAAATTCTCAGGTGCAGAATTTACTTTTACAATTGAAGCGATGATGAAAGATGGGAAAGCGCTTCAATCAGCAACAAGTCATTACCTTGGACAAAATTTCACCAAAGTATTTGATGTCAAATTCAAAAACAAAAACAACGAATTTGAACATCCTTATGGTACAAGTTGAGGAACTAGCACAAGACTTTTAGGAGCTATCATAATGACTCATGGGGATGATCGTGGAATTATTATTCCTCCTAAAATAGCCCCAATTCAAATAGATATTATTGAAATACTTGCAAACAAAAATCCTAAAGTTCACGAATTTGGAATATATTTAAAAGAAAGACTTTCACAAATATTTTCAGTTAATTTAGACACTTCTACAAAAAGCCCTGGCTTTAAAGCAGCTAATAGCGAAATTCATGGAACTCCTTTAAGAATTGAAGTTGGACCATTGGATGTAGAGCAAAATCAAGTTACATTTGTTCGTCGTGATACTCTTGAAAAATTTGCTGTTGGAATTGAAGATGTTTTATTTGAAGCAAAAAAAGTTCTAGAAAACATTCAAAACAATTTATACAACTTAGCTCTTAATAGATTAAAACAAAACTTTGTAATTGCTACAAATTACGAAAATTTTAAAGAAGCCATTAGCCAAGGTAAATGAGTTGTAACTAATTTTACATGTGGTATTGATGATGAAATCAAAATTAAAGAAGAAACAGGCGCAAGCAGCAGATGTATTCCTTTTGAACTTGGTTTCATTGACACAAAGAAATTAAAAGGCAAATGTTTTTATACTGGCAAAAAAACTGACACTATAGTAATATTTGCTCGTGCTTATTAGGAAAAAAAATAAAATAATTATTTCTAGCACTTTACAAAAAAGAGTGCTAAAATATATATACTTTTTTCTTTAAAAATATTTGAACAGAAGGAGATATTATGCTAGAAAGAATTACACAACAAGAATTAAAAGATAGACATTTAACTGGAAAAGCTATTATAGCTTTTAGAGCAACTTGATGTCCACCATGTAGAATGATTGGACCAGAACTTGAAAAATTAGCACAAAGATATCCCGATATTAATGTATTTGATTTTGATGTTGATAAAAATATAGATTTTGCACGTGAAATGAATGTGAATGGAATACCAACGCTTTTCTACTACAAAGATGGCAAATTAGTAAATAGCACTAGCGGCTATATGCCAATGGAAGAACTAATTAAAAAATTCAAATAATTTTTCAATTAAAAATAAATTAATCGGACAAATATGTCCGATTTTTATTATTTTCTTAAAAATCTTAAAACGTTATTTTTTTAAAAATACCTTATTTGATGTTCCCTTAGGGCTTTATAGGGCTGTATGTGATATAATATACACATAGTTTTTTTCTAAAGAAAAAAATAGAAAATAAATTTTTAAGGCTTTAAAACAAGATATTTTATGAGAAAAAGTACATTATTAGTACCATTGTCATTTACATTTGCTGCGCCTTTATTTTTGGTCGCTACTCAATGCAAAAACCCATGGGAAAAATTCAAAGGTGTTACTGTTTTATTAAAAGACCCAAGTAAACCAATAACCACAATTACACTTGATGATTTTGAATTTAAATTCAATAACCCTTCACAAAGCGCAAACTATGAAATTAAATTCAAAGAATTGATAAGAGATGTTAATAAAAATAAAATAACTATAAAATATCGTGTTTTACACAAGGTATCTAATGAAATTTCAGAACAAAAAGAAGTTTCTTTCCAATTAACATCGCCTATTTCTGAAATTAACAAAATTGCACTAAACATTAAATTTGAATTAACTTCAGAAGCACAGAAAAAGAAACCTTCAGAGATTGAAAAAAGTGATTTAATAGTATTCGATCTCGATGAAGATTTATATGAAGTTGATATAAAAGAACTAAAGCCTAATGATGTTGAAGGCACATTAAAAATTTTATATAATGTCAAAAGTATCGATGAAGGAGAAACTTCTGATGTAATTGAATATCAATTTTCTTTAAAAGATGACATCAATTTCGAAGCTAAAAAAGTTAGTTTTACATTAACTAATGGAAAAATATTAAACCAAACATTACCATCAGAAGTTCAAAAAAGTGATCTTCAAGCATCTGGATATAATACTTCAGCCTTTAATTTAGAAATAAAAACTTTAAATCCTAATAATAATGGTGGAGTATTAACTATTAAATTTGTACTTTCAAACGTTAAAACTGGCGAAAAAAGTCAACCAATCAATTTTGAAATTAGAGGATTTAAAAAAGCCAGTACTGGGGGGGGCGGAAGTGGTTCTACTTCAGCTACTTCATTAAAATTAGCACATTGAAATGTATGCAACTTTGGTGAAAAGGCATTACCTAACGGGGAGAAACCCAAAGCAAAAGCTCATGCAATTGCTTCAATAATACATAATCAGCAATATGATATAGTAGGATTAACCGAACTAGATTCAATAGAAGTGTCTCCGATAATTGTTGAATTATTGAATGAACTTGAAAATAAAAAAGGTACAGGCAATAGTTGAAGTTATGTAACTGGCGATTACCACGATAGTATGGGACAATCCATTACACAAATTCCTCATGGTGATAGGGCTGCTGATTACATATATAAAAATAATAAAGTAGCCCCTGTTGAAACTAATGGGAAATTAGGTCATTTCTATGATGGTACTGGATTTGTAAATCACTTTAATAGTGATTTAAACGAATATGCTCGTACCCCATTTTGTGTAAAATGAGAATTATTGAATCAATCGCTATCTAATAAAGATTTTGTATTTGCTATATCACACTTTGATGGTCCAGGTAGAGCTAAAAAGAAAAACAAACTCACCGGCAAATACGAATACATAGAACCTTCAGCAAATATAGGTCACAGTGTAGGAGCGCGTGAAGCAAACGAAGCTTGAAACATTCCAAATGTGTTTAAATGGATGGAGACTAAATTTAATGATAACGATGTAGTTTTTGAAGGAGATACTAATATTCCAGCGGGTGCTGCTTCGCAAGCTTTTGGTTCTTTAACTACCGAAAAAATGTTGCTAGATGAAGGATCTGAAAATTATAGTTCACTTCAAACGACAGAAGGTGGATATTCAAATCCTTACGACAAAATTATATTAAAATCTAATCTTGAATATTCAACCCCCGGAGTATATAAGTTATGAGATTTTGTTAATCAAGATATTTTCGGTTGACAATCAGGAATAACTTCATATAAAAAATGAAAAGATTATTGTAACCATTATTATTCTGGTTCAGTGACAGAATCATTCGGTGCTGTTTATAATTATATTTCCGATCACTGTCCAATCCACTTTACATTAAATTTCAAATAAGATAACTTAATTATCAAAAACTAGGGCTCAAAACTCTAGTTTTTGAATAACGCGAAAACGTAAATTAATAATAAATAAGGAATAAAAACTACTTAAAATTTATTTATAGCAATTTAACATTTAACAATTATAATTTTAGAACTATTAAATTAAAGGAAGATTTTATGAAACAGATTTTAGCATTAGATGCAGGCAAAGTTAAGAAAATAGATGTCAAGAAAATTCAATCTTCAAAATACAAAAGATTAGTGAATAATTTACTCGATATCAAAAGCAAGGGTGACAATGCTACTTTTTATAAAATAAGTAATAATAATATTAATTGTGATCTTAAAAAATTGATTGGCATTAAAAATCTTAGAGACATTCTTGCAACTAGTGAATTCAAAATTCAATTAAAAAACACAATTGAAAAATCTTCACTTGATAAGTTAAATTTAATTAATAACATTAAAAATTTCAAAATTTGAATGCAAGAAAGCGACTTCCAAATAACTCCTAAAATGGAAGAAAATTTAACACTTGATTCACAAAAATGACTTCCTTATTATAAGAAAAGAATTATTGAAAATAATTACAACTTTGTAAAAACTTGAAAAGCTAATGCTAAAAAGATTGAAGAAATTTATTCTGAAACTAACTTATGACCTTTATATATTGGAACGTATTTTTTAAAATTTAGAAAGGATGATATTTATTTATATGCACCTTTTATTTTGAAAGCCGTAAAAATAAAAATTGAAAATGATTCTATATTCTTGCAAAATGCTGATACAAACATTATTTTAAATGAAAAATTGAAATACTTACTTGAACAACATAGCGAATACAAACTTCCATTTTTAGTAGATGGTGAAGATGTAACATTAAACAATGTTTTATCTGATATTCAAAATTTACAAAAATCTTTTTTATGGAATGATAAAAACGATTTCAACATTTTTACAAATCCATTTAATGAATTAAATAAACAAAATTTTGAAAACAACGCAAAAATTGAATTAGTAGAAGGAACAGTACTACTTCAAGGAAATCCTTCAGGAACTAAACTACGTGATGTAATGTTAAATTTAATTGCGCAAGATAAAATTGATAAGCTAATTAAAGTAGATGATTTATTTAATTACAATAAAGAAGCACATGAAAAATCACTCGAAAGTAATAATATAGCAAGAATCACTTCATCAGATTTTAGTCAAGAAAAAGCTATTATAGGATCTTTATGCAATTCAGCCATTATTATAGGTCCACCAGGAACCGGTAAAAGTCAAACAATTGCTAATATTTTAATTAATATCGCCAAGAACAATAAAAAAGCTTTATTTATCTCACAAAAGAAAGTTGCTCTTGACGTTGTTTTAAAAAGACTTGGAAAATATCAAAATATGCTATTTCAATTTTCCGAATCTGCTAAAACTAGCAAAATGGAAAAAGAATATTTCTATAAGCCAATAATAGACTATTTTAACAAAATCAATAATTCATTCAAAATGCAAGGCACAAGTGAAATAGATCTTGGATTTTTTGACAAAATTGAAATGAATTATTTGAATTCTAAGAGTGAAATTGGCGAAATATTCAATAAAGACTTAAACGCTTATCAAAATCTAAAAAAGCAAGGTAATTTAAATGAAGATTTACATAACTTAATTAAGTTTTATAAACTCTTCAATAAATTTAAATCAAAAAATGATTTTTTAAAAATTTATAAATATTACAAAAAACTTTCTAAAAGAAAAATAGTTAAAAAGCTTAGAATAAGTGAAAATAAAACTATTTTCAATGCTTATAGTGGTGAATTCAATTTCAATTTTTCATTAACCAAAAAATTAGTTTCATTCTATAAAAGACATTTAGCAAAATATGATATTTATGATTTAATTCAACTATCTAATTTCATAAGATTAAATTCATTTATTCAATTTGATAATCAAGAACAAGAATATTCTAAGTTTCTAGATTTCAAATCGCCTGATAATACTACTCCTGAACTACTTGAAATTATTTATAATAATAGCGCTTTAAACAGTAAAAAGAAACTTGATAACTACCGTACATTAAGTGATAAAAAACACCAAAAACTTAACAAATTTTTTGGTCGTCTTGAAAGAAAAATTACTCCGCCTTACATTATAACTTCACTATTTAACGACATTATAAAGCAAGTTTATAATATCTTTGTTGGAACTCCTGAAATTTTAGGTAATTTTATCGACTTTGAAAATGATAAATTTGACTATGTTATTTTTGATGAAGCCAGTCAGATATTTATTGAGAAAGCAATCCCATTTATTTCAATCAGTAAAAAAGTTATAGTTGCAGGCGATAGCCAACAAATGCAACCAACAAATTGATTTGCCACTCGTGATGAAACAGATGATGAATACACCGAAGAAGAAATAGCTTCGCTTCTTGATTGAGCAATTCACAACCATTTACCTAAATATATTTTAGAAATGAACTACCGTTCAAATTCAAGTGAATTAGTATTATTTTCAAGTAAAGAATTTTACAACTCTAAACTTAAAGGCCTTGATAGTTTTAATAAGAAAAGTAAAACTAGTATAGAAGTTATTGATGTAAGGGGAATATGAGAAGATAATCATAACGAAGTTGAATGTGCGAAAATGATTGAAATCTGTGAAAAAAATTTAAACAGATATAACTCAATAATTTTACTTGCTTTCAACCGTAAACAGCAAGATTATATTTGCGAACAAATCGCTTTAACTTCACCTAAAATATTTGCAGTCCTTGAAGATAAAGTCATTTTAAGAAACATAGAAAACATCCAAGGTGATGAAGCAGATTTAGTTATAGCTTCAATTGGATATACAGCAGACACTTCACTACATGCTACTTATATAGGATCTCGCAAGGGCAGAAATGCATTAAATGTTGCTATCACTCGTGCTAAAGATAAAATGATTATCATTAAAAGTATTAAGAATACTGAAATAGATCCAAAAAACGATAATTTATTAACTTTCAAAAAATGATTGAATTACATTCAACTTTCAAGTGAAAAACAAAAATCTTACACCGAAGTTTTAATTAATGAAAGTAGCAAGATGAAAAAATCACAATTCATTTTTGAAATCAATATGTGATTAAACGAACAGCCTTTTGCTAATGATATTAAAGTTAAATTAGATTATTGTATCGGATCATACAATATCGATATGGCAATATTAGATAAGAAAAATAATTTTATTGTTGGACTTAACTTAGATTCAGTAGCTGATGAAATTAACATTGATGAATTCATTGAAAATAGAATCAAAACAGATTTTATGGCAGTAAAAGGATATCCAATCTACCGTGTTTCAAATTTCAGATTTAATGAAAATAAACCTTCGATGTACAAATTCATCACTGCACTTTTAAATAAATAATTAAAATTAGTTTCATAATAAACATTTACTTCTCAAATCTTTTGAGAAGTTTTTTTATTTAATTAATAAAAGAAATTAATAAAAATAAGCTAGCTAATATCAAAATGTTTTTTATATGATTCAATCTTGTCGCCAGTATTTTTAAGAAACATTGATTTTAAAAATTCGCAAGTTTTTTGATAGCTTATTGCTTCGATTTTTAATTTATTATTAATTCTAAAATTATTTGAAATTTGAAGCCTACCTGAATTTAAATTTAATTCTTTGCTTCAATTTCTATGATCTTGACTTCAACCTTTTGAAAAATCAATTTCTTCAAGGAAGAATGAAATCTATTCCTTTTATTAATACTTTTACTTGGCTATCAAATTCTGATTTTCCAATAGAATAATTAATTTTTAAAATCAAAAAATGAAGCGATTTGTTTGTATTATTTAAAACATAATCATCATAAATTTTATTAATTGCAGCAATTGCATTATTGTTAGATTTATTTGCTTTTAAATTCACTAAAAATATTTCATTTTCAAACAAAATGGAAAAATCATAACTAGCGTGAGCAGTAGAATTTTGATTTTGAATCATTATAAGTGAAGATCTTTTGCTTGCTGCAAAATAATTTTCTAATTTGCTAACAATATATTCTTCTAGTAAATAACCTATCGGTATTGATGATTTAATAGAATTGTTTTTTCTTTTAAATTAAGAGTGAAATATTTTTTTCTATTTCTTATTATATATGTAAAAATTTTTTTGAATATTTTATTTTTTAACTTCTATCAAAATTAATTTTAATGTACTTTTGTTTTAGTATATTATCAATATTTTCTATTTTTATAAAAAAATGGTTAATTGAACCCTATTTACTAAATTGAGAATTCAAATGAAATAGAATTGAATAAAATTAATCCTTGCCTTTAATCATAAATTTTAAAATAAAAAAACTCAAATCTTTTTTTTGATTTGAGTCTAATATTTTTTCTAGGTTTAATTTGTTGTATGTTTTTATTTGTTTTTGTTTTAAATTATTAAGCTGTTTTAGTTTGTGGAAAAATTTTTGGTTCAATTTTCTCTTTATAGAATCTAGTTTTCATAAAGTAGTGAACAAATAATCTTTCACCTATTGTTCAAAGCCCACCAATTATTCAATAGATTTGTAGACCTGTGCTGAATATCGCCCCCATACCAATGAACAAGATTTGAATCATATTACTTGTTTTATTACCTTTTTTGGCGGCTTGTTGAGCATATACATCAGTTCTAAATGCATTTTTATTTTTCTTTAAGTTCAAGAGTTTTGGTAGATATTGTGCTAGTGCTTGGATACCGACGGAAACTATAATGAATGGTAGATATATAAAGTCTTTTGCTATAACACGTGAAATTGATGATGCTGAGAACTGAATACCATATCAAGAAACTTGTTTGATTTCAGGTGCTGCAGAAATAATTCTAAACACAACAATAAGAATAGGAAGAGTAACAAATGAAGAAATCAATGCAGTAAATGGTGATATTTTAGCTTCTTTGTAAAGCTGTGAGATTTCTACTTGTTTACGTTGCTGAGCTGCTTTATCGTGTTTTAAATCAGCATATTTAGCTTCAATTTTAGCTTTCTTTTGGTTAACTTCTTCAAGTTTAGATTGACCAAATGCTGATTTAAGTGAAATGAAGAAAGCAATTAATCTAACAATGATAACAGTAATGGTTAAGGCAAGTATAACACTTCATCCTGTAGTTCCTAAACTTGTTGAAATCTTGCTAATCATCAAGTTTATAGGTTGTACAAACATTCCAAAGAAAGGACCTTGTTTTCAATAATCACTCATTGTCGAAAGCGGTTTGTGAGGTATTGTACCGCCACTAGGAGCTAGAAGATATGCAATTTGAGCATTATTATTAACATTTCCTACTTTAGTTAGATTAGATTTAATGTAAATTGCTTTTCCGTCTTTAGTGAATGAGTTTTTGTAATTTACATAATTTGTATATTTATGAAACACTACATCCAACATTGCAATGAAGTTTGAAGCTTCTTTTAATCACAAGTATTTATTTCACTTGTTCAACTCTTTTTCTTTTTCTTGATTTTTAAGATTTGCAAATGTAGGTTGTTTTCAAGGAGCAGTAGGATCATCTTGGAAAATACTTGTAGTGGTTTCAAATTTATCAGAAACAATAGCAGTATTGAAGATATTTATAAACTCATTGAAACGTGTCATTTTTTGTTCAAATGTAACACTTGGATCTTTGAAATTTATTTGTGGTGTTGAATAAATTTTACTTCCATTGGTAATTGCTTTATGATCTTCATCAGTTTTGATGGTAGGTTCTAATAATCATTGAATATTTCCGGTGTTATTTTCAAATCATTGTTTGAAAGTTTCATTAAATAAAATTTGAAGATTATCGCGAGCAAATTTTTCTACCACTGAAGATCCACCTTCAAGTTTACCTTCAATTCTACGATATTCCTTAGATTTTAATTTGTCATATCTTTGGAAAGTATATTTGTCGCTATCAGTTGTACTTTGCGCATGAACTAAATAATAGAAACTATCTATATTAGTAAAATGTGTTATTGGTGTATAGTTTTTTGACCCTGCAATTCCTGGGCTTGTATTGATGTAAGTAAATTTATTTCCATCATTATAAATTTCGCCATTTAGAACTTCAAATTTCTTAGCATTAGTTTTTGTAGGAACTTCTAATTGTAAAGCTAGTGAACTACCGCCATAAGAACCATAAACCGCACCAGTTTGTTCATCTTGTTTTTTTAGTTTTTCAATCAGATCATTGTTTTTATTATTAAGTCCTAGAAAAGGGTTCTTAGCAATAAATTTATCAGTGTTTAAGATTTCAAAAGCATTAGTATTAGCATTGTATCTTAATACTTCAATATTAGGAGATATTTGTTTTTTAGAAGCATAAAATTCATATCCTGATCCAACTTTTGATGATGTTTTAGTCACAAATGATTGCACACAACCAATAAGACCAACACTTACAAAAATAACTATTAGAATGATTTTTAGTCATCTTCATATTTTTGATCATATTTGGCGAGGCGTTTTTTGTTCGCTTGATTTAGCTGTATTAAATTCATCATAAAACTTAGATTTCTTTAACTTTGCCATTTTTTCTAAACCTTTCAAATAATCTGACTATGCTTTCTTGTTTTTTGGCAAAATCAAGATGCATAAAACTTTTTCTTGCAATAAGTACACAACGTAAATTTACTTCTTCAATTCAAGGAATACTTCTCAAAATTGCCTTGATTTGATTTTTATAATGATTACGTTCGACTGCTTTAGCAAATTGTTTCGGAATAGCAATTCCTACTTTTAGTGTTTCTGATGGTAAGAAATAAATAATTAAATTAGTCTCAACAATTTGCTTTTTTTGATTGAGAATTTTTTGAAATTCTCAATTTTTTTTCAATATATTATTTTTATTAAACATTAATAATAAGTGCATAAATTAACTATTAAAGTAAAAAATAAATCAAATTCTTTTTACTTAGAATCTGATACAGTTAATCTTTTTCTTCCCTTTGCACGTCTTGCAGCCAAAACTTTTCTACCGTTTTTAGTTTGCATTCTTGCCATAAATCCGTGAACTTTGATGTGTTTACGTTTTTTAGGTTGATAAGTTCTTTTCATAAATACTCCTATTCCACTTTAATGACTTAAAGATAAATTTTCCAAATTAAAACTGATTAATATGTTTTATAAAATAATTATTATATTTTAACAAATTTTTATAATTTTGTTTGCATTGTTTTGAATACTAGTAAATATTTTTATAATTGGCCATTTTTAGTTTTATTTTTTAGATAAAAAAAATATGTGGTTTTTAAAAACTACATTCTAAATTAATTGAAATTTGTTAAAGTAAATTAAATAATCGACACCTTAGTCTCATAAGAACTTCATTTGATTATTTAATGGTGAAAAAATTAAGGTTATTTTTGAAACTATGAGCGGTGAAATTGCTAAAAACTTATGTTTTTCCTCGTTTTATTGACAAACAAAGTTATTCACAAAAAAATTTTTGGAAAAAATTGTTAATTATTAAAATTTATCCTTCTGTAAAGAGGAATTTTTTGTAATTAATTGTTAATAACTTTGTCATTTCGTGTCAAAAACATAAAATATTATTGGTTAATATATTAATTTTTAAAATTCTAATTTATCATTTAAATATATGAATAATAATCAAAGCGAAAATTCAGATAAACAACTCACAATTAGAGCCAACAATCTTACTTTTAAAAATGAACTTAAAAATAATTTAAGTGATGATTTTGCTTTTGAACACTTGTTTTCAAATGTACAAATTGTGTATGAAGAACCTGAAATTATTTACCTCTTAGTTCCTCATCAAATAAAGGATTTATTAAAAAATAGTTATTTTTCTTCAATAGAACGTGCAATTCATAATGTTTATAGTAAAAAAATGAATATTATCTTAATTACTGATATCGAAGAATTAAATGCATTGCATGCTCTAGATTTACAAAATGAAGAAAATGCAAACAAAAACCAAAAAGAAACTGTAAAAAATATAAAAACAAATATTAGAGAAAATCTAAAATTTGAAAATTATGCAATTGGTAAATTCAATTCATTTACAATAAAAGCTGCGAAAAATATTTGTGAATCACAAAAAGTTGAAATTTCACCATTTTTTGTGCATAGCGATAGCGGTCTTGGAAAAACCCATTTACTACATGCTATGGGAAATGAATATTTAAAGCAAGGAAAAACCTGTTTGTATATAAATCCTGATGATCTTACTAGAAAATTAGTTGAACAACTTCGTAATAAAAATCAAGATGAAATAAATAAAATTGTTGATGAAATTATCGCCTATGATTGTGTTATGTTTGATGACATTCAACAATATGCTCATAAAGAAAACACACTAAATGTTTTATTTAATATCTTAAATCACTTAATTAACAACAATAAGCAAATCATAATAGCTGCCGATAAATCTCCTTCTGAACTTGGAGGATTTGAACAAAGATTCATCACACGTTTTTCAGGTGGAATCATTGTTAATATAAATACACTTGAACTAGAAGATGTGATTGAAATTCTAAAATTCAAATTACGTGAAAATGATATAAATCCTGAATATTGAGAAAATGAGAGTCTTAAATTCATTGCTCGGAATTTCTCTACTTCCATACGTTCATTAGAAGGTGCCATAAACCGGATAAAACTATTTAAGCAAGATGATGATTTTTTCACTTATGATATAGCAACTATTAAATCAATCTTCCAATATGTTTCTCAAATTAAAGAAACAATTACACCAGATAAAATAATTGAAGTAGTTTCAAAATATTACAAAATCGATAAGAAAAAAATCACTTCCAAAACAAGAAAAGAAGAAGTTGTTATGGCTAGAAGAATTGCAATGTGAATTATCAAAAATTACTTTGATTATTCACTAGAACAAATTGGTAAAATGTTCGGTGCGCAATCACATTCAACTGTTATAGTTTCAGTTCAATGAGTTGATAACAACCGGAAAACTAATCCAACACTAAAACTTGCATTAGAAAAAATTGATGAGAATTTAAATAAAATCCTATAAAGTAAGGAACAACAATGGAAATAATTATAGATAAATTAACACTAGATGAAGCGCTTGAAAATGTAACTCGTGCTGTAGAATCAAATCCTTTTCTTCCAATAATGAAAGGTGTTTTAATAGAAGCAGAAGATAGTCAAATTACCTTCATGGGATCAGATGGTGAAATAAGTATTAAATATACCATACCTACTTCAATAGATGCTAAGATAATAACTCCAGGAGTGTGCTTGGCAGAATTAAGTTTATTGAAAAATGTTATTAAAAAAATTGATAAAGATATTCATTTGAAAGTAGATGGCAATCTTATTAAGATTTCATCAGGTAATGACAAGTTTTCAATAAACTTATATAATGCAGCAGATTATCCAGTAATAGATTTCACCATATATGGTGAAAAACTTACAATTGATTGAAACAAATTAAAAGATGTGGCAAAAGATGTTTGAAATATAGCATCTCCTGATGACCGTAATATTATCCTTTCATGTGTTAATATATCAGCCAAAAACAAGATTCTAAAAATGGTAGCAACCGATAGATATCGTTATGCTGAAAAAACTATAGATATTGAAGAAAATATTGATATCAATATTTCAATCATTGCTAAGAATCTAAAATCACTTTTATCTTATGATCTAAATGGAAAAGTACTGTTCTACATTTCAGATCATAAAATCATTTTCCAAATTGGAAGTTCAATTATTCAATCAAAAATAGTTGAACAAGTTTATTTAGATACTTCAAAAATTATTCCAACTCAGTTTGCTAACACACTAGTAATTGATAAAAAAGAAATTAATAACCTACTAACAAAAGTAAGTGCTATCACAAATGAAAACTACAATAAAATTAAATTGTGAATCAAAGATAAAGATCTAACCATTTTTTCTACCCGTGAAGAAAAAGCAGTTGCTGAAGTTAAAACACAAAACTTTAAATTTTCATCAAGTGAAGTCAAAATTGCTATGAATATCAAATATTTAAAGGATGCAGTTGCTGTATTTGATGATGAAATCACAATTTCAATTACTAAAGATAATTTGAAAATGATTGCAAAATCAAATTCTAATCCAAGATGTTTGCAACTATTTACTGCACAAAAAGGTTTTTAGATGGAAATTGAAATTTACGGAGATTCAATTAAAGTAAGCCAATTTTTAAAAAAAATTGGCATTACTGACACTGGTGGTAAAGCAAAATTTTTCCTAAAAGCTCATAAAATCACAGTAAATGGCGAAGAAGTTTCAGGAAGAAATGCCAAAATTAGACCAGGCGATACTGTTTGAATTGATGATAGCCTTTACAAAATAATTGCTTCTAAAATGCAATAAAAAAAGCTTTATTTGTAATACAATATATATCATAAATATTAACGCTGATTTATCTTTATTACTTTTTATCGTATTATAAAACACTAAGGAGAAGAAAAATGCCAGGAAGAGATCGTCTAACAGGACAAAAAGCATTAAGTGGGAACAGAAGATCACATGCTTTAAATGCAACCAAAAGAACATTTGACTTAAACCTACAAAAAGTAACTGTTCTACAACCTAATGGTTCTAAAAAAACTATTTCAGTAACAGCAAAAAACGCAAGAACATTAAAAAAATATGGACTTGTTGCTTAACACTAATATCTCTTAAAGAGATATTTTTTATTAATAATTAAATATAATAAAACTATGAAACAAAACAAATTAATATTCGTTATTGATATGTTGAATGGATTTTGCTACGAAGGAAATTTAGCATCACCACATATTGCAAACTTAGTTTCTAAAATAAAAGATTACCTTGAAACAAACAAACAACATGATAATATTTTCTTTTGTGATGCTCATTCAAAAGATGATATTGAAATGGAACAATATCCATATCATTGCCTAAAAAATACATCTGAAGCAGAAATAGTTAAAGACCTCAAACCTTATGTTAAAACCAAAATTGAAAAAAATACAACTAATTCTTTTTTAGTGTTAAATCCCGAAATCCTTTCAAAATATGATGAATTTATCATCACAGGATGCTGCACTGATATTTGTATTCTTCAATTTGGTTTGAACTTAAAAACTTATTTAAATTATATTGGTCATAACAAAAAAGTAATTATAAAATCTTCACTAGTTGATACTTTTGATACACCATCACACAACCGTGATGAATACAATAAATTTGCATTGAAACTGCTTCAAAATGCAGGGATTATCATTGAATAACTCATAAAATCATCTAATTTTTGTTTAAACCAAAAGATAAATTTCTTGGTACTTTTCTATAATTTGATACATCTTACATATCGCAAATTTATTGCATTTTGGTCATTTATCAAAATGTTTGTTAATTTTATATAACAATTTTTTATTGGTTATAATGTTAATAATCTCAAAGATTTAACAAGGAAAAAAATCACTGCATTTAAGATTAAAATGACTAAAAAAAATAAATATCCCAGAATAATAATTGATGAATTTAAATTCAAAACTAATGTAAAACAAGCAATAGAAATTTGCAAAAAAAATAATATAAAAGTACTTGCTGTTACCAAAGGTTTTTGTGGAAACAGAAGGATGGCTGAATTATATAGCGAATGTGGAATTGAATATTTTGGTGATTCAAGACTAGAAAATTTTGATGTTTATAGTGACATTAAAGGACATAAGCAACTGCTTAGAATTCCTTTAATTTCAGAAATTCCCGAAGTAGTTTCAAAATGTGATTCTAGTTTAAATGGCGATTATGGTGTAATCGAAAAAATTAGTGAATACTGCATCAAAAACAATCTAAAACCTCATGAAATAGTTTTAATGATAGACTTAGGTGATAGACGTGAAGGGATTTTGCCTGAAGAAACAAAAGAAGTTTGCGACAAAATTATGAAACTAAAAGGTGTAAGACTTATAGGATTAGGTTGCAACTTCGGATGCTATGGAGCAAGAATTCCTTCTGATGAATCAATGAAAACTTTTGTTGAATTACAACATCAAATTGAAAAAGATCATAATGTAAAATTAACCCATATGTTAGGTGGTAATTCACTAAGCTTACATATGGTTTGAGAAAACAGAATGCCTAAAGAAATCAATTTCTTACGTATGGGATTCGCAATGATTTTTGGCACTGAAGATATGTACCGTAAAACTATAGAAGGTATGTATCGCGATGCTTTTAGATGTGAAGCAGAAGTGATTGAAGTTGATTACAAAAGTTCACTTCCAGTTGGTGAATGTGGAATTGATGCATTTGGACATAAGCCATATTTTGAAGACATAGGCACTATTAAAAGAATTATTTTAGGGATTGGAAAATTAGATACTATGTTTGATGCAATGATCCCATATGACCAAGATTTAAAAATATTAGGTGGTTCATCAGACCATTTAATCATAAATGCAAATGATTCAAAAATAGATTATAAAGTTGGAGATATCGTAACATTTGCTCTTGATTGAGGATCATTACTATATTTATTTAATTCAAAATATGTAGAAAAAGTATTTGAAAATAAAGAAACTACTTCTCGTAAGAAAACAAAATAAACAATATTTCCCATTTTAAATAAAAATTGTTAATAATAAAACAAAATAAAAAATTAAAAAGAGCTACACGCTCTTTTATTTTGCCAGTTTCCTGAAATGGTACGCCCTAGAGGACTCGAACCTCTGACCCAATGGTTAAAAGCCATTTGCTCTACCGCCTGAGCTAAGGGCGCATATATGGTGCCCGAGACTGGACTTGAACCAGCACGACCATTACAGTCAAGGGATTTTAAGTCCCTAGCGTCTACCATTCCGCCACTCGGGCATTTAGTATTAAAATGCGTTTATTATTATAATATATTTTTCTAAAAAAATTTAATTAATTTATAAACCTAAATAATAAGAAGTTATATGCATAAATAAATAAGGTTTCTACTTATTTTTTAGACATTTAAATTATTATTTTTTTAACCTTTTTTAGCTTTAATTATTTTTAAAACAATTTAAAATAAAAACACATAGACTTGATTGTCTATGTGAAATGATACCTATTTATACATGGTGCTCCAGACTGGACTTGAACCAGCACGATTTTGGTCGGTTGATTTTGAGTCAACTGCGTCTACCATTCCGCCACTGGAGCGTAAAAGCAATTATTATTATAAACATTTTTATTTAATTTTTCATATATAATAAAATTTATGAATTTAAAAATGATTTTTGAAACTCAAGTTAGTTTGGATGAGACATTGCTCAAAAAAGTGATTGATCCAAATGAAAAATATTTAGACACTAAAAAAGTAATTGCTCTTTTGGTTGAACTTGGTGAATTTGCAAATGAAGTTAAATCCTTCAAATATTGAAAAAAACATAAAGAAATAGATAATGAAAAAATGCAAGAAGAATTTGCTGATGGAGTGCATTTTCTAACTAGCTTGGCACTAGTTTATAAACTTGATTCAGAAATCAAGATTATTCAAAAATCACAAGATTTTAGTTTGCAACTAGCTTATGTATATAAGACTTTTGCAAAACTTTTAAAAAAAGTTACAGTAAGTTCATTAAAAGTGGCCTATGGAGCTTATTTAGGTTTGGGAAAAATTGTCGGTATTACAGAAGAAAGTTTATGTGAAGCTTATTTCAAAAAGAATAAAATAAATTTCAAAAGAATAGCTGATAACTACTAATAATAAGTATGAAAATTAATTGCCATAAACTGGTAATTTTTTTGAAATTTTGGATAATAAACTTCAAAATTTCAATTTATTTTTATGATTTTTGAACTTAAATCTTTAAACTTCAAAACCATAAAAATATACTTTTTTATAGGCATTTTTCTTGGTATTTTTGGTGAAATAATTTGATATAATTTATATTTAATAAATATGTTATTTATTAAATTCTTATACTAAGACTTCAAGGGGATAATTAATATGCCATCAAAAAAAGATGAAAAAGAAAAAAAATCAATAGAACTCGAAGAAAAAAAATTAGATAACCAAGCTCCAGAAGATGATGACCAAAAATACTATGACTTTGACGACACTATAAAGAAAGTTTTTGAAGAACCAAAATCTATCCTTCCTGATGAAGATGAAGAAGAAGAAATTCCACAAGCCAAAGAAGGATATAAAGTCAAAAGTCAAATCTTAGAAACTGAAACAAATGGTCTAAAACCTGCAGACCTTGCAAAAGTTATGAAATCATCATTCATTGAATATGCTATGAGTGTTATAGTAGCTCGTGCATTACCTGATGCTCGTGATGGTTTTAAACCAGTTCATAGAAGAATATTGTACGCTATGAGTGAACTTGGTATTTTACATAATAGCCCTCACAAAAAATCAGCTAGAATTGTCGGGGAAGTTTTAGGTAAGTATCACCCACATGGTGATTCATCTGTTTATGAAGCTATGGTTAGAATGGCCCAAGACTTTTCAATGCGTTATCCTCTTATTGATGGTCATGGTAACTTTGGATCAGTTGATGGTGATGAAGCTGCTGCTATGCGGTACACTGAAGCTAGAATGAGCAAAATTGCAACTGCTATGGTTGATGGTTTAAAAAAGAATACTGTTGATTTTATTGATAACTATGATGGTAGTGAAAAAGAACCGGTTGTTCTTCCTGCACGTTTCCCTAACCTTTTAATTTCAGGAACTAGTGGTATTGCTGTTGGTATGGCAACCAATATTCCTCCTCATAATTTAGGTGAAGTAATAGATGCAGTTTGCGCACTTGCTAAAAATCCTGAAATTACAATCGATGAATTAATGGAATATGTACTTGCACCTGACTTTCCTACTAGAGGCATTATATTCAACCGTGCTGGATTAATTGAAGCTTATAAAACAGGTCGTGGTTCTATTACAATGCGTGCTAGAGCACATATTCAAGAATTTAGTAATGGTAAAAGTAAGATTATAATCACTGAAATCCCATATGAAGTTAAGAAAACTGAAATTATGGAAAAAATTGCAGACCATATCAAGAACAAAAGAATTGATGGTATTGCAGATTTCAGAGATGAGTCTAATAGAGATGGTATTAGAATTACCATTGATGTTAAAAAAACTTTCGTTCCTGAAGTTATATTAAACCAACTTTATAAATTAACAAGACTTCAAACTAATTTTAGTTTCAATATGATTTCACTTGTTAATAATGAACCTAAACTATTAAATTTAAAACAATGCTTAGAAGTTTATCTAGCTCACCAAATTGAAGTAGTAACTAGAAGATTAAACTTTGACTTAGAAAAAGATTTGGCTAGAGCTCATATCCTAGAAGGTCTAAAGATTTGTGTAGAAAACATTGATAAAGTTATTGAAATCATCAAAAAATCTAAAAACGATACTGACGCACAAGAAGCATTGATGAAAGAATTCAGACTTTCAGATCTTCAAGCAAAAGCTATTGTTGATATGCGTTTAGGTCGTTTAACTGGACTTGCTATTGAAAAAATGGAAGAAGAGCTTGAACAAGTTCAGGCTAGAATTGTTGAATACCGTTCAATTCTTTCAAATCACAGTCTACTTATCGATTTAATTATTAAAGAACTTCAAGATATTAAAAATACTTATGGTGACAAAAGACGTAGTGAAATCAATTGAGATGAAATGGGTAATATCGATAATGAAGATCTTATTCCTCAAAAAGAAATTGTTATTACCATTAGTTCAAATAGTTATGTAAAAAGAATTGACTTAAATGAATACCGTGAACAAAAAAGAGGCGGTGTAGGATCATCTACTGTAAAAACTTATCAAGATGATGATGTTCGTGACATATTGGTAACTAACACTCACACCGACCTTCTAATTTTCACAAATCAAGCAAGAGTTTATCGTATTCGTGGACATGAAATTCCTATTGGTACTAAGCAAGCTAAAGGAACTCCTATTATTAACATAATTCCTGCTATTGATAAAAATGAAAAAATTATTAAAATAATTTCAATTAATGAATACAATGATAATAATTACTTAATAACTGTTTCAAAACGAGGCATTATTAAGAAAACTAAAATTGCTGAATATCAAAAAATTAATAAAAACGGTAAGTTTGCACTTTCTTTAAATGAAGGCGATGAACTAATTGATGCATTAATTGGTGAAGACAATGATGAAATCTTTATCGCAGGATCTAATTCAAGAGTTAATAGATTTAACATTAGTGAAGTTAGATCAATGGGAAGAACCGCTACTGGTGTTGGTGGTATAAGATTAGATGAAACAGACGAAGTTGTTACTGTATCAAGTTCTAAAAATGGTAAGTATATCTTTAGTATTGGTGCACGTGGATTTGGTAAAATGACACTTGCTGAATCATACCGTAAAACCAAAAGAAATTCACGGGGTGTACTTGCTTTAAATAGTGAAAAAGCCGGAAATTTGGTTTATGCTTCTACGGTACATGGAACTGAAGATTTAATCATAATGTCAAAAGATGGAATTGCTATTAGATTTTCGTTAAGAGATGTTTCAATTGTTGGTAGAAATTCAAAAGGTGTTAAACTAATTAATCTAAAAGGTAGAAACTCTTCAATTGTTGGTGTTGCTAAGATTTATGATGAAAGTGAAGCTCAAAATGACCGTGAGTTAACTAAAGAAGAATACATTGAAGTAACCCGTGAAATGGAACTAGACCTTTCAGAAGATGAAGATGATTACGGAGACGAATAATTTATAAAGACTCTCTCCCACTTATATATTTACAACAAACTATTAATAATTAATGACTAACCAATAGTCATTTTTATTTTTATTTTGTTTTCTTTCCTTGATTTATAAAATTCTTCTGTCACGTCATCACTAACACGTAACACACCACACATAAAAAGCAAAATAAAAAAACCAGGGCAGGAGATTAGCCCTGGTTGCTCCTGACATCCAAATGTATGGAAATTGCATTTATAATAATCTAACTAAAGACAACTAGGAGTAAGAGTGAGACATTATTGTACATTTAAGGAAAATAAAAATCATTTCAAAACTTAACAGATATGCAATATAACAACAATTTTTTAAAAATGAACTAATAATGTATACAAGAATGAATGAAGAAAATAGATTAGATTATTGTGCAGAAGCCTATATATTATAGATTGTTTATGGGATTGAAAGAAAATTTTTGACTATTTTTTCTATATATAATATGTAAAGAAATGCTCTATTTTTTTATCATTTAACATCTTTACGAGAAAGAGGCATTGACATACAACGAGCGTTACCCATTCCAAGTGATAATTGGTTACCTTTGAATGGAAGAACTTTGATTCCAGCTTTTTCTAAAGCCTTGTTAGTTTTTTCATTACGTGCGTATCCAATTACAACGCCTGGTTTAATTGCTAGATAGTTTGTACCATCGAAGTGAGTTTCACGTGCTATTTCAATATCAGATGCACAGCAACCTGCGATTGGAATTAACACTGGTTTTTTACCAATAATTGATTCTAATAGTTTTTCTAGAGGTAATCCGTTATCTTTTGGTTGAGGTTCTGAACCACCATTTACAAGGTCATAATCTCAGAATTTGAAGATATCGTTTGCAATAGGTGAGTATAAGAATTTATCCTTATCCAACATTGTTAATCAAGTATCTAGGTGCATCAAGTTTGTTCATTTAGGAACGTTGATTGCAACTATACGTTTGAATTCACATTCTTTGTTTGCTTTAATGTTTTTAGCAAGTAATGTAATGGTGTCAAGGTCAGTTCTTTCAGAAACACCAACAACCAATGTGTCATTATTATAAATAAATACGTCACCACCTTCAATTGATAATTTCATTGCGGGGTCGTAGTATCAAGGTGTGCTAGTTAGTTTAGGGTGATTTCTAAACACGAACCTACTAAATAATGTTTCACGTTGTCTTACTTTGTAACGCATGTAGTGAATTGTTACACCATTACCTACTGATGCAAATGGGTCACGAGTAAAGTATAGGTTTGGCATTGGATCTATAATTAATTCTTTTTCAGATTCAATTTCTAGATCATATTTGGTAATACCAGCCATCATTAGTTTTACTAATTCTTTAGTATCTTTGATACCTAGAAGTAGTTTTTTAACTAATGGTTTAACTTTAGCGTCAACTACTGGCTCAGAATCTTCGATGTATTCATCGATTAAAGCTTCTTTTTTCTTAGCATCTACTAAGTCAATAGTTTCAGCAATTAAGTCAACTAGTTCTACTACATTAACTCCTTCTTTTTTTAGAATTTCTACAAATTCCTTGTGTTCTTTTCTTGCATCATTACTTTCCAAAATTGCTGAGAATAGTAATTCGTCAAGTCTAGAAGGTGTGATGTAATCGATTTCTTTCCCAGGTTCATGTACCAAAACTGATTCTAGATCACCAATTTCTGAGTATACGTGAATCCCTTTAAATTTGCTGTTAAATACAGACATTAATTTTTCCTTTCAAAAAAATTCGAAATAATTTGTATAAACTTTACTAACTATTTTCAAAAACAATATTTTGTTGTAAAATTAGAAAGTCTTATTGATTTATCAAAGGACATCATTTTACTAAAATTTATTTTTGAGATTTTACTATTTATACAGTAATAATTATACTCCAAACAAGGCACAATTCAAATTATGTACGATTTGTAATAAGCCTTTTGCATAATATGAAATTTTAGTTCCTTGATTATTTATTCTTCATTTTCAAGGCTAAATAGTAAGCCATATCACCCTCTATTAATACAATTTTATTCTTCGAATTGTAGGCTTATAAATTTAATAAGTATTCTTACATAATCAATTTAGGTTTTTAAAATTTCTTTCTTCATCAATCATCATTATTTTTTCCCTAATTGATTTAAAATTTAGATTGCTTCAACTAATTCAATTCAACAAAATCGTTCTATATTCAAATACCACAATATCACAATATCTATAATAATTTTTTTACATTTTTTATTTTTAGGTTCACAAAAAAAGTCATTAAGAACATAATCAACATTATTTATCATACCTAATGTTGATACTTATAAGGAGATAATTATGAAATATGCAACAATGACAGAAATAGCTTACCAAATATTGCTCGAAAGAAAAACCCTCACTTTCGACGAGCTTTTTAATAGTGTTAAAAATGTTTTACTAGAAACATGGAATGAAGAGTTGTCTGCAAATTACACTATTGAACAAATCATTGAAAAAAAGCGTGGAGAATTGTACAAGCTCCTAACGATTGATAGTAAATTTTTCAGAAATAATGATGAAACTTGAACATCAATTAGACCGGACAAACCTTTACAAGTAGGATCTTAATCCTACTTTTTTTATTACTTTAATTGATTTTTTATAACTTTAATTTAAAATTAAAATATATGGCTAAAAATAATTTAATAAATATAAAAAAAATTCTCCACACTGCATATTTACAAAAATATGCAGTTCCTCACATCAACATCAATAATTTAGAATGAGCAAAAACCATTCTTGAAAGTGCAGAAGAATGCAAAAGTCCAGTAATTTTAGCTGCTTCGAGTTCTGCTATAAAATACATGGGAGGATACAATATAGTTTTCCACCTTGTTACTAGTTTAATAGATGATTTAAATATCACAGTGCCAGTAGCACTACATTTAGATCATGGTAAATTTGAAGATTGTAAAAAAGCAATTGATGCTAATTTTTCTTCAGTTATGTATGATGGCAGCAACGAAAAATTTGAAGTTAATTATTTGAATTCACAAAAAATCATTGAATTAGCTAGCAAAAAGAATATATCAGTTGAGGTTGAAATCGGTCAAATCGGTGGTGAAGAAGATGGGATTAGTTCAGAAGGAAGTATTAGCGATCCTAAAGAAGCTAAAAAAATGGCTCAACTTGATATTTCATGTCTTGCTATCGGAATTGGAAATATTCATGGACCTTACCCTCAAAACTGAAAGGGTATAAACTTTGAAGTTTTGAAAAAAATTAATGAAGAAGTTAAACTTCCTTTAGTTCTTCATGGTGGAAGTGGAATACCTGAAGCACAAATTAAAAAAGCCATAGCTAATGGAATTGCAAAAATTAATATTAACACCGAACTTCAAATTGCTAATGCTAAAGCATTAAAAGCATATTTTGAAACTAATGAATTTATGGAAAATAAAAATTATGATCCTAGAAAAATCTATAAATTTTCATGTGCCGAGATGAAAAAAGTCATAATTGAAAAAATCAAATTATTTGGATCTTATGATAAGGCAAGTAAGAACAAAAACTAGTTTCAAGCCCTTATTAATTCCAATTTCATTAGTTTCAATTCCTTTAACTGTTGTAGTTCAATCTTGTTGAACTACTGTAAAAGTTAAAAATTTAGTATTAATTAATTCAAAAGCTGATTATGATAATTTAAAAGTCTCTGATTTTAGATATGATGGTATAGACTTAGATAAATATTGAATTGGTAATTTTAGAGTTCAAAAAGACACTGAAAATTCAAAAATTTGAATAAGTTTTGCAATTTTGGTTAAAGGAACTTACAAAATTGTTACCAACAATCAAACTTTCTCATTTAATTTACCTGAACCAGTACTTCCTGAAGGCAATATTTATTTTAAAAATAATTTAGCTAATACTATTTATGATGATATTCCCTACCCGATAAATAATAGTAGTGATTTAAAAATAAATGAAGCTTCAAAAATAAATGTAACCAATATTCGTGATGGCGATACTTTTGAAGCAAGCAATAAAGAAGCTTATCGTTTTGCAGGAGTAGACACTCCTGAAAAACGTAAAAAAATTGGAAGTGAATGACATCCTACTGAAGGAATTCAATATAAGTATGCCATGCTTGCAACTCATTACACAGAGTTTTATGCCTATTTATCATTTCAAGCTAAGTATCAAAATTATGAAGATCGCGCCACTGAAATTTATGTAGTTCCTCAAAAAACTAAAAATGGTAAGCATTATAAATATAGTGAAATGTCAGATCACTATGGTCGTATAGTTTCAATTGTATTTTACAAAGATATTCACAACAAATTTCATTGTTTGAACGAAAAATTAGTTTTAGAAGGTAAGGCTAGAAAAAATTATATTTCACTAAATTCAAGTAGCATTTATTACACTTCAAACACTTCATTTTACAATCAACTAGAAGAAGCGTCTCAAAAAGCACAAGCAAATAAACTTGGAATTTATTCTGATCCTAAGGAATTTGCCAATATTTTTCCTTAAAAATACTATATAATATAATTGAATTTTGGTACGGGTAAGTACTCAAGTGGTCGAAGAGGCGGTCCTGCTAAGACTGTAGGGGGGCGAAAGTTCCCGCGGAAGTTCAAATCTTCTCTTACCCGCCATTTTTTTATTTTGTTTTTCTGAATCGAAATACATTAAAAATAATGTACTTTTAATATACTAAAAAGCAGAATTAAAAAAATCCACTTCTCAAAAAATTATTAAAATATTTTTAGCACTCAAAGCTTTAAAGTGCTAAAATAGTATTATATTATTTTATTGATAATATCAGAGGAGGAAAAATGGACTTTTCTTTTACACCTAATGAAGATAGTAAAGACCCTATTAAAGAATATTGTAGAAACTTAACTAATTTAGCAATTGCTAATAAATTAGAACCTGTAATAAATCGTGATGAAGAAATTAGAACACTAATCAGAATTTTGAGTCGTAAGACAAAAAATAATCCTGTGTTAGTAGGCGAACCAGGTGTGGGTAAAACCGCAATTGTGGAAGGTCTTGCAAGAAAAATTGTAGAAAATCAAGTTCCAGAAAATTTAAAAGGCAAAGAACTTTTGGAACTTGATTTAACTTCACTTATTGCAGGAACTCAGTATCGTGGGCAATTTGAAGAACGTATTAAAAAATTATTAAAAAAAATTGATGAATCTAATGGTGAAATAATTTTATTTATCGATGAAATCCATATGATAGTAGGAGCTGGTAGCACTAATGAAGGTTCAATGGATGCTGCTAATATTTTAAAACCATTGATGGCTCGTGGTAGACTTCATTTAATTGGAGCTACAACACTTGATGAATACCGTGAAAAAATTGAAAAAGATCCAGCTCTTGAACGTAGAATGCAAAAAGTTACAATCTTAGAACCTTCGATTGAAGATACAATAACTATTTTGCGGGGAATCAAAGAAAGATACGAAACATTTCATGATGTAAAAATTGAAGATGCAGCTTTAATAGCAGCAGCAAATTTATCAGCACGTTATATTTCTGATCGTTTCTTACCTGACAAAGCTATTGATTTAATTGATGAAGCTGCATCAAATATTAAAACTGAAATGAATTATATTCCTGAACCACTTGAAAAAGTGCAACAGCAAATTGCTCGACTTGAAATTGAAAAAGTGGGAATTAAAAATGATAAAGAAAATGCTAAAAATAAAAGTCGTCTTGAAGAAATAGAAAAAGAGTTAAAACTTCAACGCCAAAATGAAGAAACATTAAAAAAATCATGAAATGAAGAAAAAGAAATTATTCAAAAAATTTCTTCTATTAAAGAAAATCTTGAAGCTTCAAAAAATAAATTAAATATTTTACAAGGTGATGGTAATTATGTTGAAGCATCTAAAATTATGTATGTTTTAATCCCTTCGCTTCAAAGTCAATTAAAAGAATATGAGACTAAAATTTCAAAGAAGAAAAATCGCTTAGTAAAAGAAACTGTTGATGAAGAAGAAGTGGCTGATGTAGTAAGTAAATGAACAAAAATCCCTGTTACAAAGCTTTTAGAAAGCCAAAAAGATAAGCTGGTTAATTTGCCTCAAGCATTAGCTAAAAGAGTTAGAGGCCAAGAAGAAGCTATAAAAGTTATTTCAGAATCTATTCAAAGATCAAAAGCTAATATCAACGACCCTAATCGTCCAATTGGAAGTTTCCTTTTCTTAGGGCCCACTGGTGTTGGAAAAACCGAACTTGCAAAAGCACTAGCTGAAAATTTATTTGATGATGACAATAGAATCATAAGAATAGATATGTCTGAATATATGGAAAAACATTCAGTTAGTAGATTGATTGGTTCACCTCCGGGATATATCGGTTATGAAAAGGGTGGACAATTAACTGAAAAAGTTAGACAAAATCCTTATTCAATAGTTCTATTTGATGAAATTGAAAAAGCTCATATTGACGTACTAAACCTACTTCTTCAAATAATGGACAATGGTCAAATAACTGATTCACGTGGTAAAATCATCAATTTTAGAAATACAATCATAATAATGACTAGCAATTTAGGAGCTAATGAAGCCATAAAAGAAAGTAATAAACAAGAAGAAATTAATAATATGCTTCTAAAAGTTTTAAAACCTGAATTTTTAAACCGTATTGATGAAATAGTCAAATTCAATTCGTTATCTCAACCTATAATTGAACAAATTGTAAAACTTGAAGCTAATAAACTTGCTAAAAGATTGTTTAAAAATCAAGGCATTAAACTTGTAATTTCAGATGATGTTTATAAATATATTGCTAAAAAAGCATATGATCCTAAATTCGGTGCACGTCCTATAAAAAGATATATTCAAAAAAATATTGAAAACATATTAGCACTTGATATTATCAATGGTAAGATCAAGGAAGGAAAAGAAGTTCCCATTATCATTGAAAATGATAAGATAAAAATTGTATCTAATCAAGAAGATTTAAATTAATAAAAAATTAGCTCATTGAGGGCTAATTTTTTATATGGTACACCCTGTGGGGATCGAACCCACGACCCAGGGATTAAGAGTCCCTTGCTCTGCCGGCTGAGCTAAGGGTGCATATGACTAATTATAAATTAAATGTTTATTTATTTAAAAAAATGAGAAAAATAAACTCAATAAATTTTGAAGATGTCGTGTTTTTCTTTGACCTTTTTTATATATTAAATTATGGAAAATATGGAAGCTAAAAAATTATTGGGACAAGTTTTTACCCCTCAATTTATTGTAGAAAAAATGATAAATTTAATCAGTATTAAAAACCCTAATTTAATTTTAGAACCTTCATCTGGAACAGGCAATTTTTATTTTGAACTCATAAAAAAATATGATAAAAAAATGTTAAAGCAATTGAAATTGATAAAAAAATAGCTCATAAAAATGCTATTATAGATTCTTATTTTAATACAGCTTTTAAAGCTGATGTTATTATAGGTAACCCACCTTATGTTAGCTTTAAAGATATACAAAATAAACCTCAAAGCAATTTACTTTTTCATAAACCTAATTTATATATGTTTTTCTTTGAAAAAGCAATACATGATTTAAATGAAAACGGGGAGCTTATTTTTATTGTTCCAAATTCTATTTTAACTAATACAAGTAATAAAAAAATTAATGAAGAAATATATAATAATTTTTCAATCACTTATTGAGAATTAATAACTGAAAATATTTGAGAAAATGCATCTGTTCCAACTGCTATCATAAAAATAATAAAAACAAAAAATCATAAAGACAAATTAAATTATTTCTTTAATAATGGAAAAATTATATTTGGTGAAAAAATTAATTGAAATGGAAAAACAGAAGTTAAAGTTGGAGGAGCTTCAGGTTTTAACTCTTTGTTAGAAAATGGCGATGTTGAATTTGTTTTTTCTGAAACAGAAAGAACAAATAAAACAAAATTTATAAAATATGAACCATTAAAATGAAATAGATCAGTCCCTAAATATCCATTAAATTTTTCATTTCAAATTTTTGTAAATGCAAAAACCAGAAATAATAAACCTTTTTATATTTTAAAAAAACTACAAAAAAATGAATTTATTAATTATGATGCTTCAGTTATATGTATTTTTACTTTTGGAAGTAAAGAAGAAACATTAGAATTAGTGAATAAATTAAATAATTATGATTGGACTAATGCTGGAATAAAAAATGATGGTCGTTTCCATTTTTCACAATCAATTATTGAATGTATTTTAAATTAAATACATTTTTTTGGTTCTATTTTTTTGTTTTTGTATTCTTCAAAATCAAAAAATAATTTAGCTCTTTTTTTAGCACTTTTGTAAAAATTTTTCATAATGAAGTTTTTTAGATTCTTCATAAGTTCTATTTACCTTTTCTCTATTTTTATTTCACACACATTGAAAAGGTAAATTATTACCATTTGGATTTAGTTCATAAAGTTTTTTTAATGAATTGAAGAAAATATCTCTATTATTTTCTTTATTAATCACTAAAAAATAATAATCTCTATTATTATCTTCCATATTTGAATAAAGTTTTATTAAAAAATTTGACCAATTTATTTCATTTGAAAAAGCAGGGATTTTACCAGTTAAACAAAAATACATTCCTATCTTACAATTTAAATTATCAGAACTATTTAAATTCAAATTTGAAATTTTTAAGTTGATAGGACAAAAAAATGTATTATCTTCATTAAATATTAGAAAATCATATTATTCTCTAATATTGGGAATTTTTGCGATTAAATTATTTTTTGTTAAAAACTGTTTGAACTCATCGTTATCAGCTATTTGTTTAATAATGATAGATTCTGAATTTGCAGAATTTATTCTTCCATCTTTATTTTTGTTGTTTAAAGAAAAATTTTGCTTTTTTAATAAATCGACAATAAAATTTAATATTTTTTCATCGTTCATAAAAAGCATTATAAATAATTATTTAATTTTGAAGAGAAATTTATGAAACCTACATTTTAAATTACCTAGCTTTCTCAAATGTTTCTCAAATATTTCCGCTATTTTTGAATTCATATTATCCTTATAATAGGAGGGAAGGATGAAGACAAAACATAAGAAATTATTTTTTATTGGTCTTACCTTTTTAGTTTCTTCTTGTCTTCTACTTTCTTCTATTGGAATTAATAAATTGGTTAGAAAAAAGAAAATAAATAAAGAAGATAAAAATAACCAACATAAAAAAGTTGTTACTATAAAAATAAAAGGGGCGGTATTTTATCCAGGTGAATATATAGTAGAACATGGCAGTAAATTTTTTAATTTGCTGCCAAGAATTAAATTAAAACCTAATGCTGATATAACTAAAATTGATAATAATTTAATTTTAGAAAAGGATTTAACTATCTTCATTCCATTTAGCAGTAAGGCCAAAATGAAACTAAAAGATATTAAGAAAGTTGATGATTTAATAAATATTGGAATAAAAAAATCTATAGCTACAAAATTATTTAATTTGATAAAAACTAGGAATTGAAATATAAGATGGGAAGACATTGAAAAAGTTTCTGGAATTGGTGTAAAAACTATGCAAATTCTCAAAGAAAAAATCCAATTATAAACTCATTATTATCAATATTTTTGTTAGCTTTATCTTTATTTTTGATAGTTATTAGAGAAACTACTGTAATATTTTCAATTACTTTTTTAATAATTCTATTATTAAATATCTTTAATTACAAAGTTATTTTGCTTGGAATTAGTTTATTTACTATTTTATTTTTATCTTGAAATATAACATTTTGAATCTTAGCTGGTCATCAGAATTTGAAAATTGGCGGTGATTTTGAAATAGTAAAAGTTTATTCTCATAGCTTTATAATTAAATATAACAGTATTAATGTTTTGATAAAAATGTTTAAACATCATTATAAAGTAGGGAATATTATTTATGTTTCTGGAAAAATTTCAATGATAGAAAAAATTACTAGTTTTAATAAATCAGTTAATGTTTTTCTAGAAATTCATAAGCCATTTATTAAATTTATTTCGAATAATGAAAACACAAATTATTTTCATACAAGGCCTTTTCCTTCTAATATATTTTTGAATCTAATTTTATTTTCTAAAAAAATACCAGAATCAAAAGAAGTTAATGAGCTTCTAAATCAATTGAATATTTCACACTTTTTTGTTATTAGTGGATTTCATTTTTCAATTTTATTTTTCATCTTAAACTTTATGTTTAAAAAAATAAAATTTACCAAAAATATAAGCGAAGCAATTACATTGTCACTACTTTTTGTGTATCTTATGATTCTAAAATTTCAAATATCAGCTGCAAGAAGTTTCTTCTATATTTTTCTAGTTATAGTAAATGAAAGATTTTTCAACAAAAAATTTCAATCACATTCTATTTTAATCTTTATTGCTTATATCTTTTTAATGTTTAATCCACTACTACTTTTTAATTACTCATTTATATTTTCATTTACTATTACATTATGTGTTCTATTAGTTAATGATCTTATCAGCAAAAAGAAAATTCATTTTTTTTGAAAATCGCTCATCATTTTATTTTCAATTTATGCATCTTCGTTTTTAATTTCATTAACTATTAGCAAAGAAATATCAGCATTTGGTTTTTTATATCAACTTATATTCACACCAATATTTTATATTTCATATTTTTTAGGAATAACTATGTTTTGAAGTGGTGAAGTGATAAGACAGTATTTTGTGTTTCTATTAGAATTCTTAAAACTATTAAATAGTTTTAACGTGTTAATAAAAATCACTGCGGATCTCAGTGATTTAGTAATTGTGCTTTATTTAGTTTTCGTGGTAACCTTTGAATTATCTAAGAAAATTAAGAGATATCAAATTTATCAAAGAAATCCTTTTCAGTTAGCATCTTTATGCCAAGTTCAGTAGCTTTTTTCAATTTACTTCCAGGATTTTCACCGTAAATTACATAGGTTGTTTTATTAGAAACTGAATTTTGAATATTTCCATTATTTATTTTAATTAAATTTTCATAATAACTTCTAGGTTGAGATAAAGTTCCTGTAATTACAAAATTCATATTTTCAAAGATTCTACTTTTTATGTCATCTTTGTGCTGATTATTAATATTTAGCTCTAGAAGTGAATTAACTAACTTGATATTTTCAGGGGTTTTAGTTCATTCAATAATTGATTCAATAATTTTTTCGCCGATTTCATTATATAAAATAAGCGATTTATAATCATAGGTCAATAAGTTTTCTAGTTTTAAAATTTTAGAAGCTATGAATTTAGAAATCTTTTCACCAATGTGCTTTATAGAAAGAGCTGATATCATTCTATCAAGTGGAAGTGATTTGGATTGTTCTATTGAATCTAAAATTTTCATAACTGAAGTTTTGCCCATTTTATCCATTGCAACCATTTCATTGATTTTATCTTTTAAGAAAAAGAAATCAATGGGTGACGATAGAAGTTTTTTTTCAATAAGTCTTTCGATTACTCTTTCGCCCATTGAAAAAAAGTTTAAACATTTCAAAGATGCAAAATGAATTAACTTACGTTTAATAATTTCGGGACATGATTGATTTAAACAATATTCTTCTAAATTAGTATCACTTTCTTTTAGAGTAGAACCACAGTAAGGGCATTTTGTGAATCTTTTTATATGATCTAATTTAATTTTTGGATTAACCAAACTAATTACACAAGGAATTATTTCACCAGCTTTTTTAATATAAACTTCATCACCAATATTCAAGTTCAATTCTTTAACATAGTTAAAATTATTTAAAGTTGCATAGGTGATTAATGAACCAGATAGTTTTACAGGAGTTAATTTTGCGTTATATGTAACAAGTCCTGTACGACCTATAGTTATAAAAATATCTTCAATTTTTGTACTTTCGATATTAGGAGAGTATTTAAAGGCAATGGCTGAATGGGGAAATTTTTGAGTTTGACCCAAAAGTGGATATAAGTTAAGTTCATTAACTTTGATTACTATTCCATCTACTTCATAGTCTAATAATTCTTTTTTGGCTTTAAATTCAGCAATATATTGTTCAATTTCTTCAATATTTTTAACAACTTTAGAAATAGTTGTTATATTAAAATTCATCTTTTTTAAAAATTCAAATGATTCTTGCATACTATTGATGTTGTGTTTTTCAGCATCAATTATGTAATAAAGAAAGGCAGATAATTTTCTTTGTTTAACTATTTCAGGATTTAATTGACGTAAAGTTCCGGCAGCTGCATTACGTGGATTAGCAAGTAAAGGTTCAGAATTAGATTCTAGGATTTTGTTTAGAATATTGAAATTAGAAATAGATAAAAAAACTTCGCCACGAACTTCTAGCTCTTTTTTATAATCTATTTCTTTTGGTACACCTTCAATTTGCAAAACATTTTGTGTAACGTCTTCTCCAGTTATACCATCACCACGAGTAACAGCTTGCACTAATTTGCCATTAATGTATTTTAGCGAAATAGAAAGCCCATCAATTTTGGGTTCGATAAAGAAACTAAAATCGGAAGTTATTTTTTTTACATTATCAATAAATTTGATAATTTCTTCAATTGAATATGCTTTATTAAGCGAAAGCATTGGGGCTGCATGTGTTACTTTTTCAAAAATATTTAAAGACTTAGCATTTATTTTTTGGGTTGGAGAAGATTTTAATTCTTCATATGAAAAAAAAGCAGAATATTCATTTTCAAGTTTTTGTAATTTGATTATTTCTTTGTCATATATTTCATCTGATATAGTAGGGGCATCTAGATTGTAATAAGCATTATCTCATTCTTCGATTTTTTTTCTTAATTCAAAAACTTGTTTTCTTATTTCATTCTTTTTATCTTCCATAATTACCTACTAAATTCTTTGGAATGAGTTTATTCATCATAAAGGAAGAGGTATTGTTTCAATTTGACAAATAATGATAAAAGCTGTAAATATCATCATTAATGAAATTGCAAGAAAGTCTCTTCAACTAATAATTAATTGTCTATATTGTGTTCTTTTAGCATAAGGTTCATAACCACGCGAAGTCATAGCATCTGATAAATCATTTGCTTTAGCAAATGAAGCCACAAAAAGTGGAATTATTAAAACTAAAAATGCTTTTGCTTTATCTTTCAAATTACCATGCTTGAAGTCAATTCCACGACTAGCTTGTGCCTTCATAATTCTATTAGCTTCATCAAGTAAAGTAGGGATAAAACGTAGAGCTATAGAAATTATCATTGTAATTATTTGGGTTGGAATTTTTATTAAACGCAGTGGTGATAAAATGTCATCAATGGCTTTGGTTAAAAGTACAGGTTTTGTAGAAACTGTTAATATAGTAGTTGTAAGAATAACACCATAGATTCTAAAGAAAATCGAAGCAGTTCTTATTAATGAAAATTTTGTAAGTTGGAATGTTTTATCCACACCAAATGGTGCTCAGTAAATATCATTAATTATAGTTTGCCCACGATGAACTATATAACTATCTATATTTTTATCGCCTGATATTGGAATATAAGGGATATCAGCATTTTGAATAGCGCCTTTGATTGTAAACATATTAATTATAAGAACAAAAAAGGCAATTCAAAATGGCATTTTGAATTTTAAAATACAAGATTTAAATGACTTAGTTGTAATCATATAAGCAATCATTATGAAAAGAACAAAGAAACTTAATGTTACAAAATGGTCAATAACAAAGAATAAAACAATAAACAAAATATTTCCCAAGAATTTAAGTCTTGGATCCAATTTATGTACAAATGTATCTAAATTGACATATTTTCCTATTATTGTTCTATTCATCTTATTTTATTTATTCCTGTTGTTTGTTTTTGGTTTATCTTGTTTTTTAGAGATTATATTATTTAATTTATCCGCTAGTTCATCAAGTGAATTTACTTTTCCTAAATCAAAACCTTTGGCTTTTAGTTTATTTACAAATGATAGAAGTTTGGTTGGAACTAAATTATTTTCCCTCAAGAATTTTTCATCATTTAAAACATTATAAGTATCTCCATCGTAAATGATTTTTCCATCTTTAACAAATAATGTTCTATTAGTTCAACGAAGTGCATTATCTAAATCGTGGGTAACAATTATGATAGTAGTATTAGTTTCTTGGTTTATTTTATGGAACAGTGAAAGCATTTCTTCTACACCATTAGGATCAAGTCCGGCTGTAGGTTCATCCAAAATTAGAAATTTTGGTTCCATAGCTAGAATTCCAGCAAGTGCTATTCTTCTTTTTTGTCCACCTGATAAATTGAATGGGCTACGTTTTAAATATTCTTCAGTAAGGCCAACTATTTTGATATATTTTTTAGCATTTTCTTTTGCTACTTCTTTTTTTATTCCCATAGAAATAGGACCAAAGATAATATCTTTTTCAATAGTAGATTCAAATAGTTGATATTCAGCAAATTGGAAAACAACACCTACTTGTTTTCTGATTGCCTTCATATTTTTTATTTTACGTTTTGTTTTATGAATTTGAATATTAGCATAGATAATTTCAAATCTATCTTTTCGACTTAAAGCTTTAAGTCTAACTTTTTCATCATTTCATTCTTGAAGTTTTTTATTATATTCTTCAATTTCTTCAGTTGAAGCCAACTTAGAAAGTTTAGGTTTAGAACCTAATTTAATTTTCTTTTTAAGTGGTACATCAATAAAATCGATGTTACCAGTATCAGGTAAAATAAGTCCATTCAAAGTTTCTATTAAAGTAGTTTTACCACTACCAGTAGGTCCAATGATGGAAATTCTTTCACCTTCTTTTATGCTAAGTGATATATCTTCTAAAACTTTAATATATGATGGAAGTCCTTTGTTATATTCTTTAGAAATATTGTTTACTTTAATTTGCATAGTTCCTCAATTAAAGTGTCTTCATCATAAGTAGGTTTAACACCTTTGATTTTTTCTGATAGTTTATAAATAAAAGGTGAATCAATTTTTGCAATTTCAATAATTTCTTTGTTGTTAAGAATTTCAATTGGACTTCCTTTTGCAATAACTTTTCCACCTGAAAACACAATTAAAATATCAGCAAGTAATGCTTCATCCATATCGTGTGTTATAGAAATCAAGGTTTTATTAGTGCTTTTATGTAAATTATGAATGATTTTATAAATATCAACTCTACCACGAGGGTCAAGCATTGAAGTTATTTCATCAAAAATTATAACTTGTGGATCTAATGCTAAAGTTGAAGCAATAGCAACACGTTGTTTTTGACCTCCTGATAAATTTTGAGGTTCACGTTCTAAATAGTTTTCCATACCAACAGCGGTGGCATATTTAACTACAATTTTACGCATTGTTTGATAGTCAAGTTTCTTGTTTTCCAGACCAAATGCTATATCATCTTCAACTGTTGAACCGATAAATTGGTTATCAGGATTTTGAAAAACTATACCAATCATTCTTCTAATTTCTGAAATATTTTCAGGATTTATTTCAACTCCATCAACAATAATTTTGCCACTTGAAGCTTTATAAATTGCTGAAAGCAATTTTGAAAATGTAGATTTTCCAGAACCATTATGACCTAAAATAGCAATATATTTGCCAGTTTCAATATCTAAATTTATATCATCCAATGCATACTTTTCTGCACCAGGATATTTAAAGTATAAATTCTTGATTTCTATCATAATTATAAAATTATATAGGAATTTAAGGTCAATAAAATAAACTAAATTAATGAGATTTTTCTAGTTAATTATCTAAATAAAATAGCATTCAGTTTTTAATAAAACTGATTTTTTGCTTGCAAAATTAGTGTAATAAAAAATAAACACACCTAAATGTGTGCTTATGAACAAATTTCTAGATCTTTGTGATCAAATTCAACAGGAACTTTACGACCAAATTCTTCAATGTTTACAAATGCTCTTTGAGTTGCATCATTGTTTTTTATAATTTCACCAATTTCATCCTTAAAAGGTCCATCGATTATTTTTACAATTACACCTTCTTTAAAAGCAGTTTCGATGTCACCTTCCTCAAATTTTTTGAAAAGAATTTTTTCTTTTTCAACCATTGATTGGAAATCTTTCTTGCTTATTGGAGTAGGCTTTGCTCCTTTCCCGGAAGAACCAATTAACCCAGTAACATATTGAGTATTTCTGACCAAATATCAAGCTTCATCAGTCATAACCATATTCAAAAAGATATAACCTTTATACATATTGATGTATTTAACTTTGTATTCTAAACCTTTGGTCTTATTTTCAAGTTCTTTATTTGGAAGGTGAGGCATTTTGAAGATTCTAATTTCTTTAACTAAATCTTCCATATGTTGAGTTTCAATTTTATTTCTCAAAGCTTCAATAACTTGCTCTTCTTTACCTGAAACAGTTGAAACCATATATCATTTAAATTTGTATTCAGTTTCCATAATTATCTCCTAAGATTTTATTCCAATAGCATTTCAAATAGTAGTAAAACCTAATGTTACAAGAAAACAAAAAACAGCCATTACAACCAAAAAAGCAATTGTAATACCAAATCATTTCCAAACCTTTGAACTCTTTGGTCATCTAATTCTTTTAATTTCTTTGATGAAATTTTTAGTAGTTGAATCAATATTGCTTTTTGGTTTAGCAATTTTTTGTTTTGTTTCTTGATTTTCCACTATTTTTCCTCTTTGTGTAATGTTTTACTATTGCAATATTTGCAGAATTTATTTATTTCTAAACGCTTATCATTGCTTTTATTCATAGTGTAATTTTTGTGTTGACAAGTCGAACAAGCTAATGATATTTTTTTGGTCGTATGCATTTTAATTATTATATAAAATTTTTTAATTTAATTATAATTTAAATTAGCAATGGTGTCTACGAAGATTTTTTTTGTTATTTCAATAAATATATTGTTAATAAGTTTATTTGCTTTTTTAACAATTTTGCTTTTTTCAAAGTTTGCACCGAAAGTAATTTTAAAGAAGATTACAAAATATCAAGATATATTTAATAAATACGAAGATTATATAAATAAACTTGAAAACCAATATGCCTCTTTTTTGGAAAAAACCAATAGAAAAATGGTTAATGAAAATGATACACAGATATACGAACTTATTATGAGTTTTGAAAAAAGCAAACAATCATTTGATAGTCTTTTTTTGCAATGTAATTTCAAAATAACAAAACACATTGAAAAACATAGTGGCTTTGAAACCAAATGTGTCGTAAATATTTTAAGGCTGCAAAAAAATATGAATAAAATTTTGAGTGATGGTAAGCTAATTCATTCAAAAATAAATGCATTAATTAATGAAAAAATTATCATTCCCCAAACTATTCTAGAGCACTTTGACACTTTGCAAAAAGTGCAAAAAAATATTGATTATATTTTTAGGCAAAATAAAAATCTAACTATATTTTTTATTGAAAAAATAAAACTTCTTAATCTTGCAATTAAAGAAGTTTCGAAATTTTTTCTTAATGATATTTATTTAACTAAATCAGTTAGCTTCAATGTTTCAAAACTACAAGAATACAACAAGCTAATCAGAGAAAAACTTCTTGTTGCATCTCATGGTGAAATGTATCGTAATATTGTTGAAAACTCTCTTCCTAATTTGATAATTAAAAATAATTATTTGGTTGAAGACAACGATAAAGATAAAGAATATGAAAAAGCTAAGAAAAAATATAATGAACTTTTAATTTATTTAAAAGATGAACTCGCTTTATTGAATTTTGTTGATAATGAAAGCTGATACAGTAATTTGCTTTTTGATATCATTGAACAAATTTATCAAAAGAAAAGTTTAAGAAAATTTAAATACCATGCTAAAGTTTTTCTAAAACAATCTATGCCACATGTTATTATAGATATTGATGAATTTAAGGTTAATCAGGAAGAAAATAATAAAGAAATTAATAGCTTATATTCAAAAATTCCAACTAATGTTGTAAATGAATATATTGCTAACAATGAAGCTATAAATGAATATATAATCAAAAGTATAGTAGGAATTAAAAATATTTACGATGAAGCAATCAAAAAAGAAGACTATATAAAAACATTGAATGATTTAAAGAATAAACTAATTGAATACAATGAATTAAAAAAATCCCAAATTGAAATTTTTAATAATATTCAATTTTATAGAAATGAAAGAAATGTTTATTCTTTAAGATTTCAAAGTTTTAGTCATCACCTTTTTATGTTAATAAATGCTTGTGATAAATTCAAGGTTATATTAAATGAGGAAGAAAATCAAGAATTTGCTTTACTTTTGATGCTTGATAATAAGTTAAAACAAAAATTTGAAAATGAAAATTATGAAAATGTTTTCTTAATAGAAGATGTTGATATCTATAGCAAAAGAGTTTTTGAACATAGTTCAAAAATCAATTTAAAAATAGAATGTGCCAAGGTTACAAAAATAATTGTTCAAAAAATTGCGCCTTATGTATCATCAGATGAAACAATGAAAAAATTATATGAACAATTAAGCAAATTAAATAATTTAAATAAATATGAAGAAGCAATTGAAACAATATATGATTTCTTGCAAAATCATTTAAATTAAAACTGGAGAAAAATGTTTGACAAAATTTTAATTCGCTATGGCGAACTCACTTTGAAAGGTGATAATAAAAAAGATTTTATTAAAAAACTAAAAGAAAATCTTTTGTATTTTATTGATAAAAAAGAAATCTCAATCGAATATGATCGTGCTTTTATTGAATATAATGAACATAACATAAAAATTTTGCAACACATTTTTGGCATTTTTTCTTATTCGCTTGTAATCCAAACTACTAATGAATTAAAAGATATTGAAACTCAGATTCAAAATTATATTAATACAAAAAGCAATATAAAAACTTTTGGAATATTTTCGAGACGTAATCTCAAAACTTTTCAACTAAATAGTATGGAATTAAACCAATATTTTGGTAATTTTGTTAGCAAACTTTTGCCTAATGCAAAAGTAGATTTAAATAATCCTGAAATCAAAATTAATATTGAAGTTCGCAAGAATGCTACTTATATATTTTTCGACAAAATAAAAGCTTTAGGCGGTATGCCTTGTGGATCGGCCGGAAAAGTTTTACATATGATGAGTGGTGGAATTGATTCGCCTGTTGCAGCACATTTACTCCAAAAAAGAGGATTAAAAGTATTCTTTTTAAATTTCATAACCCCGCCACACACCGACGAAAAAACAACTAATAAAACTAAAGAACTAATCGAAAAATTAGTTGATTATCAAACATCAGCCACTTTATATCAAATTAATTTTACTGATATAATGAATTTACTAAGTTTAACTAGCAATCAAAAATATAAAATAATTTTGATGCGTAGAAGTTTCTATAGAATTGCAGAAAAAATAGCTCAAAAAAATAAATTTTTAGCACTATCAAATGGTGAAAGTTTAGGACAAGTTGCTTCACAAACGCTTGAATCTATTAATGTAATTTCATCAGGTATAAATTTGCCTATACTAAGACCACTTATTTCATTTGACAAAATAGATATAATTGATATCTCACAAAAAATTGGAACTTATAATATTTCAATAGAAAAAGCATGCGAAACTTGTGAGTTGTTTGCTCCAAGAAATCCAATTACAAAACCTCATCTTTTTGAAGTTGAAAAACTTGAAAAAGAATTACCTCAACTTGTAGAACTTGAAAACCAAGTTATTGAAAAAATGGAAATTTTCAAGTTTGAATCTAAATTAAAAAAATAAAATTAACATATTTTTATGCTTTGAAATTGACTTTTTTAGTAAAAACTAGCAAAAAAGTCAATATAAAAAATAAAAATGGAAATAAAAAGAGATCTATATTTAAAATAAATTATTTAAATAATTTATACAATGAAATATATTTAAAAGATATCAAAGAAAGATATAAACTAAAAAATAATAATAATTTAACTTCTATTTTAGATTTTATCGCTTCAAATATAGGTTCATTAACAAATCCTGTAAAACTAAATAATGCATTCAAATCAATTTTAAATGTAGAAATATCAAAAAATACAATTGACAATTATTTAAATATTCTAGAAGATTCTTTTTTAATCAAAAGAGCAATTCGTTTTAATATAAAAGGTAAAAAATATATTAATACCCTATAAATTCTATTTTACTGATATAGGACTAAGAAATGCGAGACTTAATTTTAGGCAAATAGAAGAAAATCATTTAATGGAAAACATAATTTTTAATGAATTAATTGCTCGTAATTATTTAGTGGATGTCGGTGTTGTTGAAATAAATGAGTTAAATAAAACCAATACTTATTCAAAAAAACAACATGAAATTGATTTTGTTGCAAGTATGGGAAACAAAAAAATTTATATTCAATCTTGCTATTCAATGCCTACAAATGAAAAAATTATTCAGGAAATTAAACCATTAATTAATGCTCAGGATTTTTTTAAAGAAATAATCATTGTAAATGATGACATAAAATCCAAAATAGATGAATATGGAATAATTACTATTAGTATTAAAGAATTTCTTTTAAATAAAGATATTATATAAAAGATAAAAACAATGGAAGTTTGATACTAAAAAATAGAGTCAGTTGTAAACCTGGACAAAAATATTAGACTCAAATCTTTTTTCTGATTTGAGTCTAATATTTTTGTACAAGTTTAGTTACTCTATTTTTTAAAATTTGTAATTATTTTCAAAGAGATTCCATTGAAACCGGTTTCATTTCTTCTTCGGGTGGAGCGAAATAAGGGAAGTTGCTAATTTGAAGTTTTTCACAAACATATACAGTTCAAAAGTTATAGATTTCAGAATTAAATGCAGATACTTTTTGATTATATATTCTAATTGCTGCATAAATTTCATCTTCTTGATTAACAATTTGAGTTTGAAGTTGCATAAATAGTTTTTCAGATTTTAATTCTGGATAACTTTCAAGTTGAATATTAATTCCTCTTCTAACTTCATCTAATATAGCCGCTGTTTTGGTTGGATCTTTTTCTTTGTTTGCGTCATCTATTCTTGAACGTAATTTAGTTACATTTGTTAAAGTATCTTTTTCGTGTTTTGCATAACCTTTTACAGTGTCCAACATTGCTTGAAGGATAGCAGTTCTTTTCTTTTGCGCAGCTTGGATTGTTGCAGATGCCTGAATAATTTGAGATTGTTTTCTACGATATTCATTTTTTCTAATTATATAAGCAATACCAAATAGCCCAAGAGTAATAATAAATAAGAAAATAACACCAAATTTTTGTGCACCATTTGCTTTTGCTGGAATTTCTCTATTATCTATATTTGGTCTAAAACCTTCTTTAGGTTGCTCGTTTCTTGTATCAAATAACATTTATAGTCCTCTATGTAAAATAATCTTGTAATAAAATTATAGTTTAGTTTGTTGGAAAATTATCATTTATATAATTTGCAATCTCAGTGTTATCATATTTATCAAGTTCATTTAAATATAGTGCAAAAGTGTCTTGATTAATAATAATAGTTACAGCACCTCATAAATGTGAAAATTGTTTGTAGAAATTGTAAATAAAGTTAATAATTTTTTTGCTTTCTTCATATTGGGAAGTAGCTTCATAATTCATATGAATTCTACATTTTCCAATTAAATCATTTACTTCAGCAATTTCAGGGTCATTATCCGGATTTGGGAAAAATATTACTGCAAGGTTATTTCTAGAAGAAATAATTTCTGAATTATTAGAAGTTAAATGTGTTACATTTAATAAAATTTGCTTTGGTTCTCTAATTTCATTATATCTAATATAAGGCACTGGAACTTCTTGATAAAAATCTGTGGCTTGTTCAGCCTCTCAACCATTTAATATGACACTAGTTTCAATTCAATTACCAGCAATATAATTATCATTTTTTCAAGTTATAAATGATGCTTTGTCAGGTGAATCATTTCAATTAGTGAATGTAAATGCTTTTCTTCCAACTACATTTGTAAGCAAATTAAAATAATGTCAATTTGTTGAATCATCTTTTTCTTTGTCAATAGTTACATCTAATAAGTAAGCTTCTTCTCTACCACCGAAATTTTCATTTGCAATCTTTGAATTAGAAAACATCAAGGTTAATGCTTCCATCATATTTCTAGTTTCATTGGCGATTGTGATTTTTATTTTTTGTCTAATTTCATCAAGATTAAGAGTTTTTTGTGCTGAAATAGTTTGTCAAATTCAATCTCCACTTTGAAGATAAGAATCACACTCTTCATTATTTTTATTAGTTACATACAGATTTTTTTCATATTTATTGATAGTAAATCTTTCAGTTTTAGGTCTATTTTCAGAATCTAAAATTTTAGATAAATTAATAAAATTTTCTTGAACTAGAGCAGGGAAGTATTGAAAAAGTCCATAAATATCATTATAAGAAAATTTATACCTTCTATTAAATTCATCATTTTCTAAATAATCTTTTTGTTGTTTTTTTCAAATTTTGATTTCTTTTTCCGTAAGACCATAACCTTCATGAATGAAATTAAGTTTAGGTAAATAATTTGTAGGCATTGTATAAAAAGGAATTAATTTAGTAAATGGTGTTGGTTCATGGTGATAAGAAGTTATTACTCTATAACTTGTATTGCCTTCAGAATTAGTATATGAAATAGTTCTAGAAGCTTGAGTTGTTACTATTTTATATTCTAAAATTTCAAGTAAGATGTCATAAAAATATGTATTTTTAAATCTATATTTTTTGACAAATTTTATTGGTAATACTTTTGCATTTTGACTACTTAATTTAGCAATAAATTCAAGTTCTTCAACTTTTATATTTTTCACTTCTTTAAAGCTATATAGTTCTAGAAACTTACTAACTAATCCAGCATAACCAAATTTACAAATTTCTTGTCCAATTAAAGTTTTTGTATGATTTCAAATATTATCAATTTGATTCAAAGTTTCATTTCTATATAACTTGAAAGCTTTTATCACACGAGCATTAGCTAAAAAAGCTGGCATAAGTCCAAGCCCAATGACTGTAAAAAATAAAATGAACATTAGTGCATTAGCAAAAATTCGACCACCGATGTGATCTTTTTTTCTACGTTCTTTTATTTCTTTGCGAAGTTTTCTAATTTCTTCATATTGTTCATTAGCATATGCTTTCAATTTTTCATAATTTTGAAACTTTGAGACAAAAAAAGCATCAAACGCTTCATCAAAAGTATTTATAAAATTCTTATATATTCTTTCATATGGCTTATTACCAATATTTACAATATCTATTTTTGTATCATAAATTTGGTTGCTAGCATCATTACTTTTATTTGGTTTTTTAATTAAATTTTCAATGTTCTGCTGATTCATTATTCTCTTTTCTTATCACAAACTCTTAGTTATATATATTATAGAATAACTAACTAAAAATAATGTAGTAGTTGAGAAACATTTGAGAAAGTTTTAAAAAAGAATTGTGGTTAAAACAACTCTTCTTTATCTTGTATAATAGCATACCTATTCTTCTTGTTTTCTTCTGGTGAAACTTCTTCGTGAGGTTTAGAAGATATTTTATTTAAATGTTCTTCTTGAAGTTCTAAGTCAATTATTTTTGTTTGTTCTGCTTTAAAGTTATTTAATTCTTTTTCGCTCACAAATTTTGATAAATAGTTTTCTGCAGTTTTTTCTATTGTTTTATTTAATGCATTTGATGCTACTGCAGCAGGAGAAACTATTTCTAAGCTAACTGTACTAGTATAAAAAGGATCATCTTCAAATATAACATCAACTTTAGGTTGAACTGTGATTTGCTCAAATTCAGTTGAAAGTTTGTGTTCAATTTTCTTTTCTTCAATAATTTCTTTTTTAGCATCTTGAACTTCAGTGGGTTTTGGAGTTTCTTTTAAAGAAGTAGGAATATTTAAGTTCTTAATTTTTTCTTCCTGGTTTTTAGCTTCAAAATGAAGTTCAAGCGGAGGAAGCGATGATTTTGTTTGGATGGGTTCGGCGGTTTCATAAACTATTTCTGGTTTTGGAGTTGGTTTAGTTCCAATAGTTTCCTGGAGATTTTTATTTTCTAATTGACTAGCTAGTGGACTAAATTTAGGAACTTCGGCAATAGATTCGACTGCTGGCTTTGATTCTTGAATTTGATGAGTTATAATTTCAGAAGTTTTGATAATTTGAGGTTCAATTTCTTGAGGTTTACTATCTAAATTTTCACTAGTTTTAGTAATGGTAATTTCATTAGGAGCAAGTAAGTAACGAATACTTTTTGATTTTATTTTATCTATTTCTTGTCTTGCTGCTTTTCTTTTTGATTCTGAAAAACTTAAGAGTTTAAATCTTAAATCACTAATAAAGAAAAACGAAAGCGCAACTACAAGGGTGGTAATAGATAAAATAAATGAAATGGCAATTCCAGCTTTATTTCCAACAATTGAAAATAAAGAATAAAAGAAAGTACCAAATATACCAGCTCCATATTTGTAGGGAAGAGTAGGAACTGCATTGGTTTTAAATTCATCAAATCAATAAGAAAATACTTCTTTAAAAGCACTTGCAGGTTTTGTCACAAAAATTTTGTTTGCTACATAATAAATAGTAGATCCAAATATGATGATTGCTAAAAAAAGAGTAGCAAGTCTTCACATACTAAAATGAAAAAAACGTGCTGTATAAGTATTTTTTAAATTAAATAGTTTTTTTAGACAAAATAAAATAAGCCATAAATAAAAAAGAATGGAAAACATTCCAAAAAATATATTTATAGAATATGAATGAATGGTAGTTAAACCTTTAACATTTAAATAAGAAATGGTAATTAGTGAAAATAAAATCAAAATCAAAACAGTTCATAAAAAACTTGTGTCTTTTCAAACAAAATATTGTTTTTCTTTTCGATACTTGTTTTTCTGACTTTTGATTTTTAAGTTTAATGAATTCTCACTTGTTTTTTGCATTCCTACCATTGCTTTCTAAATTTCATATAAAGTAATAACAATCAAAGGTTCTTTATCAATTGTGCGATAAATTTTTCGCTTAATTGATTTACGCAAATTTTCCTGAATTGCTCTTAAATTAATTTCTTTTGTGGTTTTACCTTCAAATTCTTTTTTAAACAATTTGTTGATAATATTATAAATTATATCCTTGTTATCTTTTGTAATTGCACCATATGATGCAATATGAACATCACCAATTGGCATTTTTTTACGATAATTAATTAAACAACTTAAAGCAAGAACTCCATCACGTCCAAGGTTTTCACGTTCTTTAATAACCTCAGTTGAAATATCACCAATGCCAAAACCATCAATAATTAAATTTCCTACATTTTTAATGGTTTGTTTTTGTGAAATTAGTTGAAAATTATGAAACTCAGCTACTTTTCCATTTTGAAGTACTATACAATTTGCAAAATTCATGCCAACATCACGGGCATCATGAGTAGCCACAACCAAATAACGGTAAAGCCCTTGAATAGGAATAAAATATTTAGGTTTCAATTCACGAATGAAGTTTTTGATATCTTCTTTTGCGGGATTGCATCTATAGTATTCATCAGAATTAAGTTCCATAACATTAGGAGTATTTCTTGCCACTTCATCAAGTGTATATGCATAATTAACTTCAAGCCCATTAACAGGAGGAGCTACGAAAATAACAGAATCATCTTTTCTAAATTTTAAATAGATATCGTTTTGTGTGGCAATCCTCACAAAACGAAGATAAAGTCTTTCGATAGCACCAGTTACTAATATGACCGAATTATTCACTTTGTTAGCTTCACGGTAATCTAAGAATTTAGGTCATTGTAAATTAGGATTAATTTTTTCTACTAATTGAATCAATTGTGAATAATTTCTACCATAAGTTATTACAGGACGATTATACATTTTAGCAAGAATTAAAACTTCATGTGCCGTAATCATATCTTCATCATATAGTCCAATAATAATTCTTTGATTAGGACGTGCTTGTTTGAATTTGTGTTCAATTTTTTTTGAAATTCAAAGTTTATCAATACTTCTACCAGGATAATTTGAACGTCCTGAGTCCATAATTAAAGCAGTTAGTTCTTTACCATTAAGTACTGATTTAATTTTTGATAAATTAGTTCTACCATAAGGACCTAAATCACCATCTACAAAACTTGTCATAAATAAAAAGTTATGATCTTCAGTACAAAAATTAAATCCGATTTGACCAGGTAGGCTTCCTGCTAGTTCTATAGGTGTTATTTGAACTCCATTGAAATCAGTTTCTTTATTTATTACTTTGATTTCAAAATTACGATGTGGAATGTCATATTTCGAAATCCGATCAATTAGAGCAATTTTATTAAAACCTGACGTGAAGATTTTCAAGTTTTTAATTTTCATTAAAAGTCAAGGAATACCTGAAAAACTTTCATTGTGTACATCAGTTAGAAAAAGCCCAACAATGTCTTTTTCTCTACGTTCTAAATAGGTAAAATCACAAATAAGAGTATCAATTCCAGTATGTGAATTGATAGGAACTTTAGTTCCGAAATTAATAATATGAATTTTTTGATTGATTTCTAGAATATAACAGTTTTTACCATTTTCATCTAGCCCTCCCAGGGCAAAGAAATTTACCTTATTCATTTATCCTCCATAATAATTTTAGAAATACAAGAGTTGCGTTATTCAAAATAATAACATAAAAAACCAAAATGCTTCTAAAACATTGAAATTTCAATAAACACAATTTAAAAATAAAGAAAAGTGGAAAATATAAAATTAGATTTTTAAACAAAAATACTAATGAATGATCAAAATATTTGTTTTAAATATTTGGTTATTTTTCATATACATTAAAAGTAGTATTTAAAAATATAGTGACTAAGATTTTAGTTAAAGTTTAATACTATCTGTTTGTGAAGGCTCTTGATTTTGCGGAGATTGCAAATTTTCTGGAGTTTCAGGCATTTGCGGAGTTTGTTGGAGATTTTTAAAATTGATTTTAATATTTTCTTTTTTTAGTAAATATAAATAGCAGCCAATTGTAGGAATTAAATCAATTGCCATACCTATACCAAACATTAAAGCAATTCCTTTTAATGTCGGGATTCAAACTCCTGTTTTTCAAAGAATAAACATTGTTACATAATATAATCCATTTGTGAATACACTTTCAATTAACATATAACTTGTTTTGCCACGTCCATAAATTGTTCCATCACAAATACAATTAAAAATATAAACTATGTAAAAAGCAGATTGAATCAACACTATATAGTAAACACTTTGATAAGCATCACTATTCAAAACATAACGAAGAATGGTTTTCATACTAGAATAGATATAAACCAAATAGCAGAGAACATAACAGAAATAACAATATAACCTAAAGTTTTATTACTTACATTTTCTTTTGATTCAGCTGTTTCTTTTTTGATTACATCATATAAAGCAGTAGCTGGTATCAACAATCATGTTCATATGAAATTGTTTGCTATTCAATAAGTTCCTTGTTCAGATATTACATTTACAAGTCTTGATATCATAATAATAAAAGCTATATTTCTTACAAATGATTCAAGACTAGAAAAAACACCAATTTTTCCATATTCTTTTAATCATTTAAAATCAAGTTTCTTTTTGGTAAAAATATGAATACGTTCTAATTTTAAAAATACAATAGCCATAATAACTAATACAAGCGAGACAATAATATTAGAAATTGCTATTCCATTTACTCCTATATTTGCCGATACTTTAAGTTTAGAAATAAGAAAAGTGTCAAACAATATAAATAAACTTGTTTGAATAGTTAACAAAATGTACATATATTTATCTTTTTTCATTGTTATAAATACAACGATTATGAATTTAGACAAAATACTAATTGTAGAAGCTATACTTTCAATTCTAATATAAGTAACCGTTTCTTTTATTGTAAGTGAATTGGATGCCATTAGATTACATAGCGGTTTTGCTAAGGCAAAAATTAATGCTGATAAAACAGCATACATACTGCCGCTTATAATTAAGCCTACCCTTGTTTTATTTTCTATTTCTTCTTTTGAATTAAATGATTTACCTAATAGGAAAAACATCGGTAGAATCAAACCTTCTTCTAGTATTTCGTAAATCAAATTGACTCATGACAACTGAGATGCAATATTTACACCTCATTCATTTGGCATATCACCTAAAAATAAATACGCAGAGTTTTATATAGTGAAGGAACAAATAAAGTAATTGCAATAACTAATCAAAGCCTTCAATTAAATGTTTTTATTGATTGAAATATTGATTTCATTTTATTGTTTTTATATTTAAATATCTTTTAATTTTATTAATGTATTAATAAAATGTTAGCACCGAAATCTTTTTTTTTTTTTTTTGAACAAAAAAGAAAATAATATTGTTGTTTTATAGACTTCAAAACATATATTGAACCAAAAAAAAGTAAATTTAAACTTTGAGAAAGCCAAGTTTGATTTTGATAAAGGCTCTTTATTAATGCATTCAAGGGGCATAGCAGTAAAAAAATAGTATAATTTTATAGTCAAAATTATTTTGGAGAAATTAAACAAATTGAAAAAATCATTTAAATGAATCCTTTCATCTATGAGCTTGTCAGCATTTTCATTACCTTTGATTGCTACAAGTTGTCCAAAAAAAGTAAATGAACAGGATACCTTAAACACTTTTGCAAATAATTATGCATCTAATGTTGTTTTAGTAAACAAAGATATTGATCAAAATAAAGCAATGGATAAGGGTGCATATAATATGCCAGGGTTAGAAACTGGTTATGAAATTACTGATTGAAACGTTGAAAAAGTAGGTGAAGAAAAAGTCAAAGTTACTTTTAAAATCAAAAATAAATCAGGTAAAATTTCCAAACCAATAACCAAAGAGTTTTCTGTTAAGAAGAGTTCAACCAACCCAGGTGGTGGCCAACAAGGCGGAGGTCAAGAGCAACCAGGGGGGGGACAAGAACAACCGGGTGGCGGTCAAGTAACTCCTGAAGAAAAGAAAATAGAAATTATTGACGAAGGTGAACAAACAGTTTCATTACAAGAAGGATGAAACTTAGAAAACCTTTCAGTTGATTTAACTAAAGTAATAGTTACTATCACTAAAGAAGATTGACCAAAAGAAATTAAAATAGACAAAAAGAAGAATACAAAAACTGTATTTTATAGTTTTCAGGAGAAAAAAATCCATGGTAAGGCTAATAAAGGAAAGATGCCATGAGAGGGACCAGAATTAATGACAGTTTCTGTTCCATATGATTTATGTAACGATAATAATCCTTTATATAAAGATAAGAAAACCGACAAATACAAGATATCATCTTATTTGAATGTAATTGAAAATAATGACCACTATCTAATTAAGTTTAGATTTTATGATTTCAAAGCAAAGAAAATTTCTAAACATATTTATGCTATTAAAATAGCTAAATAACCCCATAATAATAATTTTAAAATTGAATAAAAAAATGCAACTACAAAGTTGCGTTTTTTTAAGCTCCATAAATATTACGATGAGGAATATAAATTTTCGCTTCTTTTTCCTCTTCGGCAATTTCTTCTTTTAAGGCTTTTAAGGCTTTATGACTTGCATCAATTCCACGAATATAAATATCAGTTCAAGAACTTGACACTTCTTTTAATAAAAATCATACTGCTCTTTTGTTAGGCATATAAATTTGTTTAACAGGTGCATCTATAAAAGAATCAGTTTGAATTTCTCTAATGTTATCTCCCAGTCAAACATAGTAAAGCTTTTCGCATCCTTGAAAAGCACCTTCTTTGAGAGATTCAATAGAATCTGGCAAATATAGTTTTCTGATTGAAGTATTTGCAAAAGCATACTTTCCAATTTCTTTTAATGTTTTCGGAAATTTAACAGAAGTCAATTTAGTTAAATCTTCAAAAGCACTATCAGCTATTCTTTCAACCGTTGAAGGAAGTGAAAGACTTGAAATTTTACCTTTACTCTTTTTCAAATTATCAGAAAGACCATAACAAATTTTTTTATCGCTACTTAATTCAAAATTTGTTTCAGCACTTGAAACAAATTTGCAAGATACCATCAGTGCTGGAAGAGTTGCAAAACTTGCAATTAATCCAATGCTAAACAAAATTTTTTTCGTCTGTTTCATATTAAGTTTTTCTTTCATAAATAGCAATAAAATATGTAATAAATTTTAACAAGAATATTTTTTATCATATAAAATATTTGTTTAATAATGTATTAAATTAATAAACATTAGACTTCTATATTTTTATAAGAATAATGGGGTGAATATGAAACCAACAAAGATTTTTGGATTAGGTGGAATGCAAGAAATTGGTAAAAGTACACTAATTATTGAATATGACCAACATATATTTATTATTGACACAGGTATTAAGTTCTGTGATATTTTTACCACAGGTGTTAATGGCTCAATTCCTGATTACACTTATTTAGAAAATAACCAAGATAAAATTGAAGGTTTATTTATTACTCATGGTCATGAAGACCACATTGGTGGTGTTCCTTATTTAGTCCAACAAGTTGATATTAAAAGAATTTTTGCTCCAAGAATTGCAATTCAATATCTAAAATTAAAATTCCAAGAAATCAAATTAAAACACAAAGTAGAACTTATTGAAATCAATAAAGATGATAAATTCCACTTTGGTGATTGTACAGTTGATTATTGAACTGCTCAGCACTCTATTCCTGATGCATTTGGTGTAAGAGTTAAAACACCAAATGGTTCATTAATGATGACAGGAGATTTTCGTTTTGACTATAATCCAATTGGTAATTTTACAGATTTTAGTAGATTAGAAGAAATTGGAAAAGAGGGATTAGATGTTTTATTTTCTGATTCAACAAATGCTATGCGTCCAAATCATTCACCTTCTGAAAGTGATATTCTAAAAGATATTGAAAAATATATGCGTATGGCTGAAAAGAAAACAATTATTACCGCTTTTGCTTCTAATCTAACAAGAATTAAAGCCATTATTGAATTAGCCCACAAATTAGATAAGAAAATTGTATCATTTGGTCGTTCAATGGTAGATGGAGTTGAAATTGGAAGAAAACTAAAATACATCAATGCACCTGATGAAGTATTTATTGATCGCAAAGCAATCAATAAATTTAATGATAAAGAACTTGTTATTTTAACCACAGGTTCACAAGGTGAAGAACTTGCGGGACTTGCTAAAATGTCAATTGAAAAACACCCACATGTCAAAATTAAACCAGGTGACACAATAATTTTTTCATCTAGTCCAATTCCTGGTAATAGATCTAAAATTGAACTTTTGGTTAATAGACTTTACAAACTTGGTGCTATTATTCGTGAAAATGGTGTTGATGGATACTTACATACTTCAGGACATGCTTATAAAGAAGAACACTTGAAATTATTTAGATTAACAAAACCTAAATATTTCATTCCTTATCATGGAGAATATCGTATGAGTGTAGTTCACTGCCAAACCGCTATTGAAGGTGGTGTTCTTCCAGAAAATAATTTTGTGGCTAAACTCGGAGATGTTTATTATTTAGAAAACCACAAATTACGTTTATCAGATGAACGTGTTTATTTTGGCCCTGTGTTTATTGATGGGACTATTCTTTCAAAAACAAATTCAACTTTGATTAGACAAAGAATGGAACTAGCACAAAATGGATTTATCCATGCAGTTGTTGCTATAAATAAAGAAAAGAACTTAATTTTGGGTAAGCCTAGAGTGGTTTCAAGAGGAGCATTTTTTGTTAAAAACTCTCTTCAATTAATAGAAGAAGCTAAAAGAATTGTTCATGGCGCTATTTTATATACTATCAGAAACAATAAAAACTGAGATACTCCACAATTAAAACAAATAATAATCGATAGACTTGAACCTTTCTTTTATCGCCACAAAAGAAGAAATGTTGTAGTTATTCCAACTATTTTATTCACCACTCAAACCAAAGCTAACATTGAAGAAAACCCCGAACTAGAAGAAAAAGAAAACCAAAGTATTGATTCTTTTGTTGAAGAATATGGTAATAAATTAGAATCTCATTAAAAATTTCTAATTTTTGTGTTAATTAATAAATAAAGCAATTTTTTTATAAAAAAAAGAATAAAATTTAAAGCTGTAAAAACTAATGAAATACAAGCAGCAGATTAGACAAGAATTAAATTATTTTTTACTATCATAAGTAGTTTTTTAAGCTACTTATTTTTTTATCTTTTTTAGACTAGAATTATTAAAGAACTTTCAAAAAAGGAGACTAAGTTATTTATGATTAAAAAGAAAAACCTACTGATTATTAGCATACCTTTATTAACTGCAACTCCCCTTGCTTTTTCAGTATCATGTAAAGATACAAAAGCAGAACAATTACAAAAAGTTGTATCAGCTTACCAAAATGAAATAAAAGTGGCAGAACAATTAATTAAAGAATTAGAAGATGTAACAAAATACCCTCAACTTCAAAGTGATTTAACTATGTTAAAACAAGAAGTTGAAGCCATCAAAAAAGAATTTGAAAAATCAAAAAATGTAGCAGCTGATGTTCAAAAATTAATAACCAAAATTAAAACAAAAATTCAAACTGCACTTGAAAAGAAACAAGCAGAAGATGCAAGAGATAAAACATTTGATTCAATTGATGCATCAAGTTCTCTTGAAATAATTTCTGAAAATGCCGCTGACTTTTATGAAACTATTCGTCAAGGCAATGACTTTTACTTTGACCGTAAAGCATATAAACTAGTTGCAGTTGAAAAAGGTAAAAGACCTAATTGAACTGAAATTCAAAAATATTTAGTTAATGTAAACATTAAAGATCTTGCTAATGACTTACAACTTGCTAATGATGCCGAACCTTTATATGGTGGCAATAAGATCTCAGGTAAAATTGATTATCAAATTAAAGATAATGAAATTATCTTTAAATATAAAGTGGCTTTCTTTAACAAAGGTAATCCTAAAGTAAGTGAAAAAATATATGAAACTAATTTGGGCGAAATTTTAAGTCAAGAACAACTTCAAAAACTTGCTAAATTAGAAGAAGCAGAAACCAAAACCTCTTTTGAATATAAAGGGCAAAAACAATTAGAAGAAACTTATTTAAGTGAAGTAAATGGCGAAGATATAAAAGCTAATGTCCCTGAAGGTTTCGAAATAGCAAAACAAAAAATAGTTAAAAACTCAGATGTAGGATTTTATGAATTAACTATTTTATTCAAATTGAAAATAAAAGGAACTGACATAGTTTCAAAGAAAAATAAACAATTTGTAATTACTGGTTGAAAGAAAACTCCTGAAAAAATTGCTGAAGAAGAAAAAGCTAAAAAAGAAATTGAAGAACAAACTAAAACTATCAAAGTTTATGTTTCAAATGAAAAAGCATACCAAGATATAATAATAAGACAAAAACCAACCCAGGAAAATGCACAACCTAATTTTGTTTTAAATGGTTATAGTAATTTATTTCATGCAACTGTAGTAGAGGTTAAAGTTGAAGATGAAGGTGGCAAAAAGAAAATCACTGTTACATATGAAATTTGAGCTAAAGCAAATCAAAGCATAAAAATTAAAAAACAAAATGTGAATGTTGAAACAAATTATAATAACGATACAACTAATCCGCATAATTTAACAGAAGAAGAACAAAAGAAATATTTAGAAGATGCAATTAAAGATGTCAAAATAATTCCTTTTTATAGTAAAGATAAAACTTATATTGAAAAATTAAGAAATGAACATCTAACTAATAAATCATTTTTTATCCAAGGAAAAAAATATCAAAACCTAGAATATCAATATGGAAACGTTGTTAAAAATGGCGAAAAATTCGAAGTTGAAGTAACGCTAAGTTATTCATATTGACCTCAAAGTCCAAAAATTAAAGTTAAAAAAGAAATTGATCTAAGTATTCTTGGAGTTGATGAAATTAATAAAACAAAACCTGATGGTAATAAGATTCAAGATATAGAAGCACCAAGTGCGACAATAAATGATTTCTTTGAACCAACTTTAGATATTAATAAATTTGTAGATTCACCCGAAGATGAATATGTTGGTGGCCCAACTATTAAAGTTATAAAAACTAATACTTTAGATAAAATAAAAGACTTAGTTTGTTGAAATAAAACTTTATATGACCAAATGGCTTCAGGTGATTTTGGTGAAAAATATTTACTTCAAAATTTGAAATATGACAAAGATACATATGAAAAGAAAGACAATATTTATTTCTTGCAAAGAAAAGGTTCACCAAAAGAACTTTTAGGAAATCATTATGTATTCATATTTTCAAAGCCTAAATATGATCAAAATACAAAAGAACTTACAATCAAAGTTTCAGTAGTTTCAGTAAATGATTTAAATGCCGGTAATAGTGTTGAACAAGTAGCTTCAAAAAGAATAAATGTAAAAAAAGACATTTTCTTGAATGAAAATGATACTTATAAAACCATATTATTTAGTGAAGATGTTTATACTAAATCTAAGTTTAAAGCAGATGAATGGGATAAGAAAAATAAATCCGCTGATCACTATACTGTTGAAGTAGTAAAAAATATGCTAGAACAAAAATTAACAGGCTATACTGTTTTTGATGTTAAAGTTGATCATTCCGAAAAAGATCAAGGAATTCTAAAATATGAATATACTGTTAAGAATGATAAATTTACAAGTTATCCATTTAAAATAACTGTAAAAAACTTTAAAAAATAATAATCATAAATAACAAAAAAACATAGAATTTTGCCATCCTATGTTTTTTTATTTAACTTTTTAAAGTTAAATAGGCTTAATTATTAGTAAGTGTGTTCGGTAATATTTAGACTATCAACAACAATGAACTTGTCACCTTTTTTGATATTAAATTTTTCTAATGCTTTTTTAGCGGCTTCATGGTCTTGCTTAATTTCGGCACGCAATAATTCTGAGTTTTGTTCACAATAAATTCCAGAAGTAATTCCATATTTACGAACTAAATTATCATCACTTACAATCCCTGCAATAAAAGCATTTGGACGATATTTAGAAATTTCTTTTAATAACTTCCCTGTGTGAGATATAACAACACCAAATTTGAACTTACCATCTTTTAGTTTTTTAGCAACTTCGTAAGCAATAATTTCACGTGATTTTGCATCTTTTGAAACCGCTTCTATTTGAATGTTATAGAAATGTTCATTGTAATATTCTTGTTCTGCACGTTGTGAAATTGTAGCCATTGTTTTAACTGCTTCTACTGGATACATTCCACTTGCTGATTCGCCAGAAAGCATTGTAGCATCTGCACCAAGTTCAACAGCATAATAAACGTCTGTCACTTCTGCTCTGGTAGGAAGCGGACTTTTTTCCATAGAATCTAGCATTTGTGTAGCAACAATAACTTGTTTACCAGCCAAACGACATTTACGAATAATTTTCTTTTCGTAATAAGGAACATCATAATATGGGATTTCAAGTCCCAAATCTCCACGGGCAATCATTATAGAATCAGAAGCAGCAATAATTTCATCAATGTTATCAATACCTTTTTTAGATTCTATTTTTGAACATATTTCAATATTTTCGCCACCATTTTCTTTTAGAATTTGTCTAATTTGATTTACATTAGCAGCGGAGTTTACAAATGAAGCAGCAATAATGTCAATTCCATATTTGATGCCTCAAATAATATCATTTTTGTCACGTTCAGACATAAATGGCATTGAAAAATCAATTCCAGGAATATTAACTCTTTTGTTGGTTTTAAGCATATGAGAATTTTTGGCAACAACAATTATTTGAAATGGTTTCACTTCTTTTACTATTGTTACTAATTTACCATCATCCAAAAGTACTGTATCATTTGGTTTTAAATCTAAATCCATTCTATAAGATACAGTAATAGTTTTTTCATCACCTATTAAATTCAAATATGAATTTTCATCTGTTTTAATAGTAATCTCTGTATTTGCAGTTATTTTGCAAATATCATCTTTCATTTTTCCAATTCTAATTTCTGGACCTTTAGTATCAAGCAATAGCGAAATTGGAACACCTAATTCTTTAGATACTTGTCTAGCTAAATCATAAACTTGTTTATGTGTTTCTTCTGTTCCGTGTGAGAAATTAACTCTAACAGTAGAAATTCCTGCTTTAACTAATTCAGTTAGAGTTTTATGATTGTTTGATGAAGGACCAATAGTCGCAACTATTTTGGTTCTTTGTTCATTAAATTTCATTGTGTCTCCAAATATTTGTATTAATATAATGTTAGCACACATAAAAAAAACTAAATTATAATTGCAAAAAATAGAATTTCAAGGACCCTATTGTAAACACCCTTCAAATCATTAAACTATTTAAAATGCTATAATTTTAAATATATAGTTGCAAATAAATAGCACCCCAGAAAGGATTAATTATGAAGAAAATTTTTCTTCAACTAACACCACTTTCTTTTTTAACACTCCCTTTTGCAACTATTTCTTGCAGCCAAAAATTAAGTTATAAGATTATAAAAACCTTTGACCAAGGTTTTGAAATTTTTGGGCTTAACATCCATAATAATTTATTTAATTTTACTAATAAAACCAATGATCAAAAATGATTAACTGCACAAAAAAATTATTTCGAAAAAGAACTTCCAGATCTAGATTTTAATAATAAACCAGCCGGCATAAGCAAGAATGAATATAGAACAATAAAAGAAAATTTCATCAAAAGAAATTATAAAAATAGTTTTAAGGATGATGCAACAGAACGCGAAATTGATGATTTTTTAGTTGAGAAAAATATTGATAATATAGCCAATAAAAATAGTTTAATTGTTTTGAATACTTATGAAGAATATTTGGAATTAACTAAACCATATTGAAATAATAATTTTTCTTATAATCAAGTTTTAAATAACTTAAATAAGAAATATACAAGAGATTTTTTTGAAGCTCATAGTTTAATTTTGATTTTAAATGTTCCCATATTACGTATTGATTTAAACGAAGGGAATTTAGCAGTTATAGATTTTGATGTTGTAGATATAGAAAAAAAACTAAATGAAATCAAAATTAATTTAAATGCTAGTGTAACGCTTGAACAAAAATCAGTTAGCTATAATAAAATCACCATCAATAATTACTCAATCGAAATCCAAAAACAGACATTATTTGGAAACAAAATTTCAAATGTTTCAATATATACCAAAGTTTATAATAAAAACTGACTAGAAGAAATTAAAAAATAAATTTTTATAAAACATCACCGTCAATTTATTTCAAATAAGCAAATACGATTTGGATTTATTTTCTGTAATGGATAATTTTATACATTATAAAAAGCAAATGATGATGTTTATTTCTTAATAACTAGAAACGAGTTTTAATTAGTCATATTTTATGATTTTATTCAACAGAGAAAAATGAAGACAAAAGAGAAATTGAAGAAATTCGTAAGGGAATTATAAAAAAATTGATGTAGATTCATACATAAATTATAAATTCGATTAAAACCAAATGTTTCAAATTAGAAAAGTCCTTGAAGAAAGACTTAATATTTCTTGATATGCTAAACTAGACTTTAATTGACAACAAATGGAACAAATTCGATTTGGTCTTGAATATAATGCCGGCATACACCATGCGGAAGCATATGACGATGTTGACGACATTGATGAAGAATAAATTATTTTAATTACTTGCAAACTCATAAAAACCAAAAGCGATTTAAAAAACATTTGGTTTTTTATTTGTTAAATGACTAAATTCTATAACTATATTTGCAATCTATTTAAACGTTAAAATTTTAGGGGTTAATAGAAATAGTTTTATTGTGTAATATAATTTATTTATCTTAAGATAAAAATTAGTATTTTTTTGCTCTTGACAAAAAAGAGTTTTAAGAAATTTATTCATATAATTTTTGAAGGATACAAGTTGAATAACGACAGAATAGGAAAAAGTGGAATAAGTGGATTACTTGATTTGATTGGCACAAGTAATAACATAATTTTCACAGTTCCAATTTACCAAAGAACATACAAATGGGGATTACCACAAATCCAAAAGTTTTATCAAGATTATTTAAGTATTAAAAACTCATCTGATGATGATAAAAGAAAACACTTTCTAGGGATGATTATTTATTACACTATTGAAAGAGATAATAACTTATTTGAAAAATTCATAATTGATGGACAACAAAGATTAATAACAACTTTTTTATTTCTTTTAGCATTTCGTAAGGTTCTAGAAACTAAAAATTTAGGGGGGGGGTCAAATTCAAGAACTGAACAAGTATTTAATTAACAGTAGAAAAAATCCTGATGAAAATTATAGAATTCACCCTCAAAGCATTGACGATGGTGTTTTAAGTAAAATCATTCTTAATGAAACCAATTTCACTAAAGAAGATAAAAAAACTAATATTTATAGAAATTTTGAATTCTTTTATGACAAATTAAAAAATGAAAATTTAACTCCAACCGGAATTGAAAATATTAAGAATAGTTTAAACAATATGGAAACTATTTATTTAAGACTTAATTCTAAAGAAGATAATCCACAAAGAATTTTTGAAACAATAAATTCAACTGGGGTTAAATTAACACAAATTGATTTAATCAAAAACTATATTTTAATGAATCTTAATATTGATGAACAAAAAGAAATCTATAAAAAATGATTAGAATTTGAGTCATTATTCGAAGACAAAAAACAAAATAATATAGATAATAAATTTAAAGAAATGCAATTATTCTTTCGTCATTTTTTAGTACTTAAAAACGATTATGTTTTAAATACTGAAAATCAAAATTATTTTGTTTTTCAAAAATGAATAGAAAAAGAAAAGTCAATAAGTCAATTTAAAAATCAAGAAAATTTTCATTTTAATTTTATCAAAAACATTATCGATAATGAATTAATCAAATACGGCAAAAAATACCGTCAATTAAAAATTGAAAATTTAGCCGACTTAGATCCAAAACTTCAAAAATCAATAATGATATATAGACAATATAAATCTGATATGCCTATTTGTTTTTTGATGTGAATGATGAATTATTTTGGCGAAAATAATGAAACAAAAGACATTAATAAAATAAATGAATTAATTAAATTAACCAACATTTACTTCATTAGAAGAGGTCTGTGTAATCGTTTAACTGGAATCATTTCTAGATTTTTCCCTCAAATTTTGAGAAGCATAAATAACAAAATTTCTGAAAACAAAGATATTGATATAGTTGATGAATATAAATTTGAATTAAGTAATTCCAACATTAATAGTAAATCTAGTATGCCAAATGATATTGAATTAGAAAGGGAACTTGAAAAAAGTAATTTGTATGTTTCAAATGCTTCTGTTTATTTAACATCTGCTTTTTTATTACTTGAAATGAATACTTCTAATGTTTTGATAGAACTTACAAATTCAAGAATTACCATTGAACATTTAATTCCTCAAACTGCAAATGAAGAATGATATGAAGAAACTAATTTCACTGAAGAAGAATATAAAGACAATGTCCATAGATTAGGAAATTTAACACTTCTAGCAGACCTTGATAATTCACAAATCAGCAACTTTTCAAAATCTAGAAAACTTCAAAATCTAGAAAACAATAGATTAACAAAAGCAAAGGAAATATTCAAATTATATTCAAATTGTAAATGAGATAAAGATTTCATAAACAAAAGAACCGACAGTCTAATCAAAGATATTAAGAAAGCATTTCCTTATTTTAAAGGCAATCGTGAAGTTCCAATTAAAAGAAAATACACTGAAGATGAGCTAATAATAAATGGGAATAGCAAACAAGAAATTAGAGATTTCTACTATAAGATAAAAGAAAGAATAAACGCAAAATACAATAATGATTTTGATTTTGAAACAACAAAATTTTATGTAAATTGCAAAATTTTATCAGTATCTAAAATTATTTTTTCCATAGTATTTGGACGAAGCCAATTAAAATTAGTTTTCACTTATAAAGAAATAAAACAATACGATAATAAAAACCTATTAAAAGATATGTCAAACATATGACATTGAGGCAATGGTATTTGACAATATAAAATAACAAACGAAGAGGACATGGAATACTTCTTTGAATTATTTGATATTTCATATGAAAAAATTACTAAAAAATAATTAATAGCCGTAAATATATAATACTATCCAAAATTCAGGAGTCACATAAAATCTATTTTAAAATAAAAAATTAACCAGTACAAATTGATTAATTTTTTGTAGATGCATTAACTATAAGTTAATGCTAGGAATTTAATTTGATTGTTTTTATATTTTCATTTTTTAATTTTTCGACAATTTCATCACGTACTGAGCCCGAAAAATCATTATGTTGAACATACGAATTAAACAAAGCAACACCATTAGTTACATATTTACTTTTTCCATAAGCATCTACTTCATTTGAACTAGTTTGTAAAAAGTTAATACCAATTAAATTAAACCTAGAATCTATTGCCATAGAACCACTTGAACCGCCGTGAAGAACATGCTCATTATTTGTATAAGTATTTAAATATGAAGATTGTACTATAATTTCCTTTTTCATACCATGTAAATGATCATCTCTAAATTTTTTCTCATATTTTTTTCAATTATCATTTAATTTATTTCAATCTTTGTTTTCTTGTTCGTTATATTTTACTCATAACGATTGAACTCAAGGATCTTCATTTAAAAATCTATTTCTGGTAGTAATGGTCCCACCTTGTGATTTTTGACCTTTAAAATTAAATGTTGAAGTATATTCTTGATAAGGATAACCAGCAATAAATTGAGTTTGATAAGGTGAGAATTTTTGGTTTTGTCCAACTCCAATATATCAATCTTTTTCTTTTGAGGTATTTAAAATACTATGTAATTGTGGAAAAGCAAATGCTATTTGGCTTTTATCTAATCTAAGTTTGAAAATTACTAAATCCATTCCACCGTTATCAGTTGAACCAATTCTTGAATTATCAAATTTATTTAAATATTTTTCATGAATTTGTCTAATGAAATAAAGCCCACTAGATTTAAATCTCGGTGTATATCAAAATACATCTGTATATCTATCTTTAATGTTAGAAAACGTAGCTTTCTTTGATGCCATACCTAATGCTTGTTCACCATTAGCTGCATTAGCACGTCAAATATTTCAACCAGCAAGATAATCTTTCTTTCTTCTAGTTAATGTTTGATAGGTTATGTGCGGATTATTAGATTTTTGAAAAGTCTTGATTATATCATTGCTCGGATAAAAAGAAGCAAGTCCGCCATTTCAATTTTTTGACATTTCATTGTTTTCATTATGTATTTCTGTGTCATAAAAATATTTTGATTTATCAAAAATGTCATTATAAGTTAGAACATGAATATTCGTTGCAGCTAGAAATTCGTATTGTTCTTCTTTTTCTAATTCTTTATTTTCAATACGATCTAATATTCAAGCAGTTCCCCACATTCCAGAATTTTCAATAGTTGAACTATGAGTGTAGGGATGTTTATTTCATTTTAAATAATTAGTACCAATACTAATAGTTCTTTGATAAATATAATCATAAAAATCAGCATCTTTTTTTAGAGATTTTTGATTAGAAGCATCAATTTTAATTAATACTTTTGAATTATCTTTTTTAACTACTAATATTTCACCCGTACCAGCCTTATCATCGAAATTCATTTTTAAAGATGCAATGAAATCCACTTTCAAAAGTTTTTCGATATCTTCAATTTTTAGCATATACAAATATTGACTTAAATTTGAAGGTAAAAACCCAAATGGATTGTCTTTAACAATATCTTCAGTTAAATTGTGCAATGATGCACTTGAACTTTCGCTCGAATTAAAATTTGATAAATATTTTTGTTTAGTAATATATTCACTTGAAAAGTAAGGATTAAAATATTGAACTTTTTCCCTGTCTGAATCGCCATATTCACCAAAAACACCAACATCTTCTAATTCTTCATAATATTTGCGGCTTTCACTAGGTCCTGAAGAAGTTAAAAAGTTTATACCTTGACCATTATAGTTTTTTAATGTTCATAAGAAATTATTAAGTTTTACTTTATAAAGCGGTGATTTTTGTCAAACATCGTGAATACTATTATTTTTAAAATCTTCACGGTTGAAAATATGTTCGGATTTAAATAAATCAGAATAAACGTCTTTCGAATAATATGTCTTACCTGAAAAATCATAGTTTGAATTAACAATCGGGATGTTATTTTCAAGTTTAAAACCATTTATTATAAATTCTTGAAAGCTAGAAGTTATACTTCCATTTTTTTCAGAAATTTGGAAGTGAACTTTAATAGAAGTTTCGCCATTTAGTGTTAACCATAGTTTTTTTACTAAGTATTGTGAATCTAAGTAGTATTTTAAATTGCTTTTATTATTGATAGCATCTTTAGCAAGAATTGTGTTTTTGCCTTCATAATCAAAAGAAATTGATTTAGCGATGTTATTAAGATTTTCAACTGTTTTATGTAGAGGTTGTTGATTGGTAGTAGATAGATTGGGATTTTGAATTACAGTTTTTGATTTAAACCCTGTAATCAAGGCGGTGTATAAATTTGATTTAATATTTTCTTTTTTGTGATTTAAATAATATTCAATTTCAATAGTTGAATTCTGCAAATCTCTCTTAATACTATTAATTATAAGCTCATAATCTAATTCTAATGAATAATCTAACTGGCTAACTTCTGCTTTAGCATCTTCTACATAAGTAGAAGATTTATCTTTATAATCAAGTATAAGTTTACTTGCTATATTGTTTAATTTATGTTTAATTACATTTTGCTGTGGACTAGCAAGTAAAGGACTTTTTTCACCGTCTTTATTATCCTTGTTATTTTGTTCTGATTTTGAATTATTACAAGATAAAGAAAAAAGAGGAGTAACCAATAAAGGTAAACACCCTGCTAATTTCAAGAAAATACCTTTTTTCATATAACCCTCTTTCTTACTTTTTAAAATTATTTTTTATATAAACTTAAGCATTTGTACGTTCGGTAGAATTTTTGCAAACTTGTGCAAACATAATTCAAATTAAAATAAAACAAGTTACGGTAATGCAATTTGAAACTGTTGTAATTCCTATATAAATGTTTTTAAATGTTTCATTGTTAATAAGATTTTTATCATATTTAACTTTGTAAACAACAAGATAAGTAATGAAACATAAAAATGCTAGGCCAATTAATTTTTCTAATATAAATAAAATTAAATACGCAGGTCTTGTTTGTTTCAAACTTTCAACCTTTTTAGTACGTGATAGCATAACACACGTAAAAACAAATGAAATAATATTTAGGATTACTAAAAATATAGTAGTTAGCCCATATACTAATTGATCACCTTTAAAATTTAGTTTAAAAATATCTTTTAACAATATTAAAGCTACATTAAGAAAAATAATTAATGTAAAAGTAATTGCAACTGATAAAACTAAATTTTTCTTTTGATTTTGCATCGTATCGATCCTTTAATTTATTTAATGAATTTATAGTACAAAGAGTTTATCTTTGAACTAGTTTTTGCCGGATAATTATATACTCTTTTTTTCTTCAAAATTCAATATTAGAAAATATCAAAAAATTTCCAAAATAAAAATTTAATAATTTTATTAGATTAAATGATTTCTAATTCCATTTAAAAAACTTGTTAGATAATAAATGTTAGATAAAAAAAGATTGCCTATAATTAATTTAATTTTTAGTTCTATTTATGCAATATAGAAAAAAATATCAACCCGTCTATGTAATAAATGTTTGATATTTTTTAACAATTTGATTTATATAATTTACTATTTAACTATTTAAAAAGATTAGGATTTTCCATTCGATTTTTATAAGTATCTTCTGTTGTGGCAAATCTTGATTCATTTTCCATTTTTTTACGGTTTTTCATTACCATTGAATAAAAGATTCAACTTATAACAACTAACATACCCAAGATAATGTTTAAAGTAATTGTCCCAGCGTAGAAATTTAATTTAGAGAATGTAGGATTTTTATAAATTTTAGTCATAATCTCATAAAAATCACTTCCGTTAAATTGCAGTGAATTCTTCACAATTAAAAAGAACATAGAAAATCAAAATAACATTGATAATAATAAATAAGATACAAAAATACCTAAATAAATAGATCAAAATATTTTGACGTTATTTATTTTTGCAGTTCGCGCAAACATTATGAGTGTAAATATTATGAGTGTAAATATTATTGATGTAATTGCCAGTGTTGCAAAAAAGGTCATTATGCCTCGACTATGATTTAAAATCTCCTTATTCTTAAATAATTTAAATTCATAATAATTAAAGTAAATATATATACCAATATATAATGTAAACAATATCGTGTATAAAATTGGTACTGTTAATACAAAAGATTTTTTAGTTTTAGTCATTTCATTCCTACTCAATATATTTATACTTAAAATTCTAACAAATTACCTTTAATACAAGTTTATTTTTTATAAAATGGTCATTTTCGGTTTAAAAATATTCTGTTAAATAAGTAATTATCATTTTTTTTAAAAAATCTACCACATCATGTGTTGTATTTTTATCAAATGAATCAAAATCTTTATTTAAATAATAAAGAGCATTTAATTTGTTCACACCCAATTCAAAAGTCGAATGTTCATAGCATAAAAATCCACCCTTATGAAATTGAAAATCAATTAGTCCTTTTTGTCTTCCACATTCTACGCATCCACTATATGCTGGATAAATGCCTTCACATTTTAAAATTTTATTAATTAAATAAACTAAAACTTTATTATTTTTGTTGTGACCAACCATTGGTAAAAGTTTTTCATATGTTTCAATAAAATCTAAATAATTACTAGCTTTTATTTTATTTAGAAAATAAAGCAAAGTTTCTTGAAATTCGGCATTTTGATAATCTAATGGAAATTTATAGATAAGCGTTGCAGTTTTAAGCCGCGGTAATAGATTTGTAATTTCATTACGTGTTAAAATTTCAAAATTTGTAAAATCCAAAAGACTTAAACTCATAGCATTTTTACTATTTATTTTTCTTGTTCCAGGCGAAAAAAATGTATAAATTCCTGTTTTGCAAAGCGTGGATATCACTTCATCAAATTCACCCGAATCGCTTCTTTTAATTACAATGCCTTTTATTATTTCTTGCATATCTTTTTTTATATTACATAATTATAAAAATATTACTTTTAAATTTAAATTTTTATGAAATAAAAAACCCAGTTTTAATTCTGAGTTTTGTTTTCTTATTGAAAAATTGAATTGTCAGCTTCTTGCTTTTCGTTATTAACTTGTTCTATTTCTTTGATTGTCTTGCTTTTTCCGTACATTATTCAAATTATCACTAATGAAATCAAACTTGCTATTGTAGTTACAATACTAAATACTGATTTTTCTGTACTTCCTTTTTTTAGAAATCATTGAATGATGGCCAAAGTGTTGCTAACTAAAAATAAGACAAGATAAGTAATTCACAATTCCTTTAATTCTTTAATTGTATGCGTTCTTACTAGCATTATTATTGCTACAATAAATGTCGCTATAGATATGGAAATTACTGCAAACAAAAAAAGACCTAAAATTCCTAGACCAGCTAATAATCCATTGCTAGATCCTGACACTGCTGCACCGGCAGAACCCAAAATAATAATTACAAGAATAATATAAGATATAAAAATAACTGTTGATAAAATTGCAGTTTCACGTATAAGCGTTTTTTTAGATCTTTTTAAGATCGTAACTTGTGGATTAGGATTAGTAGGAATATTATTTGGATTTTGTAGATTTGGTTGTGTATTTTGTGTTTCCATAATTAAAATTATATAAAAAAATAAGTTTTATAATTGCGTTTAAAGACAAAAAAACTCTAGATAGAGATGTTAACGTATCCGCAAAACGGAAACATCAAAAAAAGAGAAAGCAAACTTTCATCAGTTTGATTAAAAAGATAAGAAATTATTTTTTATTATACTAAAATAAAAAATACAAGGAAAGAGATTATGGATAAGAAAATCACATTAGGGCAATTCTTTACTATAAAAAATAGTTGACTAAAACCCTAAATTAAAAAATTCATCATAAATTCTAATGCTAAGGTTTTATGTGGTCCTTTTGCAGGTAATGGTGATTTAATGAAAGCAATTGATTTTTATAGTTTTGAAAAAACCATAGGTTTTGATATTGATCCTAGTTTAAACTGAACTATAAATAATTCACTAGTAAGTATTCCCTCATTTCCTAATTCATTAATATTAACTAATCCTCCTTATATTAAAAAGCATTCAGCTACAAGAAAGAAAATTAATTTAATATAAAAATATCAAAAACTTTGTGTTGCGCTTGATATTTTTAAATTTATTCATTAACTAATTCTCCTTTTAATTTCTCAAAAATTAATTTTTCTCTTTTTTCAAAAAAATCTTTTATATCATTAAAATCTGCATCTTTAGGAATTAAGTTCTTATTTTTGTAATCTTCGCATTTATCTTTTTTAACTGTTTTTATTCAATCAATAAAACTCACATTACTTTTTTTGAAATTACCATATCCATCTAATATTTGTAAATTACAAATATTGTTTATATTTTTATTATCCTTATGCATTGATTTTGGGTATATATGATCTATCTGATAATCAAATATTTTTATCATATGTGGATACAAAATACGCATTATTCTTAACAAAGGTTTATCGCCATATTTTAAATTTAACAAATAATCTTTTATTTTTGTTTCACTATATCTTAGTGTGTTTTTTGTTCCTCAAAAATGATTATTAATTTTATCAAAAGGAAATTCTTCGCCTTGACTAGTATCATTTATTATTGTTCTTATTTGTTTAATTATACTGTTTGGTTCTCTATTAAACATTCCTTTTAATAAAGTTAGATAAAATCATTTTTTAATAAATTTTTTATTTTCTTCTGTAATGTCGTTTAAATTAAATAAATTATTTTTAAACAAATAGTGTGTAATAGGAATAAATATATCAGTTGTATCTACGCTATCTCTATCAAAACCAAACTCAGAAACAAGTATAATAGTAGAATTTATTGCTTGTTCAATATTTTTTCAATTGTCTAGAATTATTTGTATTGAAGTTTTATTATTATCAACAAAATTATCTAATGTTAAAGTAACAGTTTCAAAATCATGCAATGTAAAACAAGTTTTTAATATTGTGTCTTTTTTTATTTTTAATTCTTGACTAAGTTTACTGATATTTTCTTTTAATTCTTCTATTTCTTCTATATTATCAAAAACATTTTTATTTTGTTCAATGAAAGAAAAGATTAAATTTGAACAATTTATATTATCTTTTTCTGTATTTATACGAAGAAATATTTTAAATATCTCTTTTATTTCATTAGTATTCTCTTGATAATAAGAAATAACATTTTCTTTATTAACAATTTCAGATAATCTAATTAATGCATTAAAAGCAAATTTCTTTTCACCATCATTAAATTTTTCATTATCTTTAATTTTTTCAGTGTAGTAATCAAAAATATCTAATTCCCTTTTGCCTAAAATATCAGAGACTTTGTATCAATATTTTTTCTTTCCATCTTTTGCGTTTTTATCTGTGTTTACTTTATTTGTATTATTTTCAACTTTGCTTTCACTGTTTTTAATTTGTTCATCAGACAAAAATTCAAATTCATATTCATTGTCATCATCATAAATATTTTTATACAAATTTAAATATAAATATCTATTTTTAATTCTATTATTGTTTATAAAAGAATATGAACCCTTTAATCCTATATAAATAGAATTTAATCTTTGTTGTCCATCTAATATAGCTATTTGCTCTTTAAAATTTTCAAATTCTCCCAATTCATATTGGTTATCTTCATTATTGCTTTTAGAAACATAATTTTTTATGAATTTATAAAAATTTAATTTATATGAATTTTCTTCATTTTTATTATTAGTCGGAATTTTTCAAAATAGAAAAGTACCAATTGGATAACCTCTCATAAGAGTGTCAAACAAGGATATTATATCTCTTGTTTTCCATATAAATTTTCTAGCAATAAAAGGTAGTAAATACTCTCCATTTTCAATTTTATCTACTATCTCTTTAATTGTTAATGGCATTTGAAATGACATAATTATTTTTTCCTCAAATAAATGTATGCAATTATTATACAATCTATTTTTTACTTATTAGAACTTATGTCAAGAATGGTTAAACAAGATTTTTATTCAATATTTTTTATTTTATTTAAAAGATTTATAACTTCTTTTTGAAATTTTTCAAACTTGTTTTTATCAGTATTAAAAAATGGGAATCCTAATATTTTGTATTTTTCATATTCTTTGTCAACTTCATAAAATTCATTTAAAGATAGTAAAAATGTCTCTTTTCATTTATCTTTCTCCATTAAATGTTCTCCTTTTGGTTCAACATAACACTGATAATATTCTTCATTTTTTTTCATTACAAATAATATGAAATCAGGTTCTATTCTTTCACCACTATCAAAAGTATAAATAGCAAGTTCAGGTATTCTTTCATTCCTTATTACATAATAATTTAGTTGTTTTTTATCTAGTTCACATTTAATATTTTCTACAAATTTTTTAATAAACGCTTTTTCTTGATCTGTGCCATAATTATCTTCATAAACATATCAATCTTCTGTTTTTAAATTTAATTGTAAATTTTCATCAATAGATTGATTTTGCGAAACACCATAACCTGAATTAGAAGATATATTATTGAAATTAATTTTCTTATTTCTAAGAATATTACAAATCTTATTTGGTATAAATTTCTTTGTTCCTTTATATTTAGGTTTTATTTCAGTTATATATGAAGATATTTTTGAAAGAGCAAATTTCACTGCTTCATATATTATTTTTGTAGATAATTTATCTCTTTTATGTTTTATATTTATTTTAATGTCACCTAAATATTTATTTGAAATCAAAAATTCTTCTTTAGAAGATAATTTCGAAAATTTATTTTTTAAAACATTAAATTTCAATTGTTCAAAACAATCAATTGCTCCTAGCAAAATATTTAAATTTATAGAATTAAAATAAAAAGATGTAACTTGTTCATTTTCTAATTTTATTTCATCATCATCAAATAAATTAGTAACATTTCCATTAATTGTTTGTGAAATATAATATATTTCCTCTTTTTTGATTTCAGAATCAATACCAGTTTCGCTCAAATCTTCAGAAATTCTTTGATTTGAAAATATGATACCTTTTCTATAAAAATCAGATTTTTTAAATTCTTCTTTAAGTTTATATTCACGAACAATTGTATTCATATCTTGAAGACCAATATATATTAATGCTTTCTTTAATTCATTAATATATTTTGAATCATTTTTGCTGTGAAAAAACATTGTTTCAAGAATACGATACTTATTATCTAAGTCATTATCATATTTTCTTTTAAAAATAGTATTAGGATCGCCTATATCAAAAGGACAATATCTAGCCCCTCTACCAATCAATTGTGCTTCTTTGATTGTGTAATTACTAATTTTTCTAGCAGATTTATCTCCGCCTTGTCTTGTATCATATAAACGTACAATATCAAATAAATTTAAAACATCTCATCCTTCATTTAACATATCAACAGTAAAAATTATTCTTATAGGATTTTTTTCATCCTCAAGTGAATTTAGTAATAATTGTTTTTCAATACTATTATCTGAAGTATTATTCATAATAATAGCATTATCTTGTGCAAAGGAATTTTTAAGAGAATTTATTAATGAATTTAAATTGTCATTCCTTTGTTCAAAATAATCAATAGCACTTTTCAATATTTCAATATTTGTATCTTTTAATGCTCTGATTTCTTGAGGTTCAATTAACACAAGTTGTTTAAAAAAAATATTGTAAAATTTTTCTGAATCTAAAATCCTCTGTGATTTTAGCATAACCACAGGTTTAATATTCAGTTTTAATTCTGCAAATAAAAATTTCCTATACTCGCTCATTATAAGTGCTATTAAAGTTCTTGATCATAAATCACTATTAGTGGCAAAATTCTGGAAATCTTTTGTATATTTGCTTTCTCTAAATGATGAAAGTGGATAATTAAATACAATTTTGTTTTTATATTTTTCTAGTACATTTTTATCTTTCAAATCGCAAGTAGCTGTGAATTCAAGCATTACATTTTCTCTATTTTGTTTAAATGCATTAATCACTGACATTTCTCAACTACTTTCTAATTCGCTTTCAGACTTTGTTGGTTTTTTAGTTAAAGAATTTATATGATGGCTTTCATCTGATATAAAAACAATTTTTTTATTCAAGAAATCATCAAATGTTAATGAATTTTCTTTTGGTGAATTTAAATCTTTATGAAGTTTTTGAATAGTGGTAAAAATAATTTCAATATTATTATCATTTTCACTAAAACTATCTACCTTATCAATTTTTATTCTTTTTTGTTCATATTCAATAACTTCTTTAAATAAAAATTTATCCGATGAAGAATTAATAAAATTGCCAATTGTCTTTTCTAATACATTTGTTTGATTGACAAAAAATAGAAATTTTCTATAACCTTTTGTATATAAATAGAGAATTAATCCAGCCATTATTACTGTTTTCCCACTGCCTGTTGCCATATGAAAAAGTGTATGAATTGAATTATTATTATCTTTAAATTTATCAAAATAAAATATGTAATTTAAAAATGCTTGTTTTTGATATTCTCTTAGTTTTATTTTTGATGATAACCCATTTTTAATAATTTCTGGTATTTCTTTTGGCTTTTCTTTTGCAAGAAATTCCATTAGAGTATTTATTTTTTCATATAAAAAATTCTTATTATCTGTTTCCATAAAAAGATTTGGTAAATTTTTTATCACTTTCACTTACTTTATAGTTTTTATCATCAATATCTGAATAATTTACATATAGTTTATTTATATTAATTAAATCTATTAATATTTGCTTTTTGTCTTTTAAATCTAATTTGTCAAATTCGTTATCAACTTTTAATAATTCATTTGTTGAAATAAACGGAATAATTCTTTGGTCACAATATATTTCGGTTTTTATTTTTTTAATTTCATCTTCATTTGCTGAAATAATACTATTTAAAAGTTCATATGCATCTTCTAAAAGTTCACAATAAACAAAAGAGCCGCCTCCCTTTCATCCTATTTCTTTTGATATACCAGTGTCATCATTTTTTATTACATTATTTAATCTTTCTACTGTTATATTATTAATGTAATCCATTTGTTCAATACCTATATATTTTCTATTCATCTTATGTGCAACAGCACAAGTGGTGCCAGAACCCAAAAAGAAATCTAATACTAAATCATTTTCAGATGTAAAAATATCAAAATAGAATTTAATATATTCTTCTGGTTTCTTTGCGTTTCTAAAAGAAACCCCACCTTCTTTATTGACTGCATTGTATTTTTCTGCATAATTTAAGAAATTAGGATATGGTTTCAAAGTAACATCTGAGCTTTTTGGTTTTCCTTGAAAATATCTTCCAGCTTTTTTTCCTGCTTTCGGAAATTGAAATAGTCTATATTTTCTTTCATCATCTCCCATATCAAAAACCGCAAACATAGTTTCGGGAGGATAATTTTTATCATTAATTAAAGGTCTAAGATATTTTTCAAAAAATCTACCACTTGAATTTTTTTCGCTTATACTACCAGTTATTGTATACATTTTTAATTTTTTAAAATTAGGTTCACCGGTTTTTATTTCAAAAGTTCCAGGCTTATAAATAACTACTTCTTTATTACCTATTTTTATTTTTTCACATTTTTCAGGATCTTTTTCCAAAATTATTTCGTAGCAATATAAATCTTCTTCTTTTTGTTTAATCATTTTTGGCATTTTAAAATTTTTACTTTTTGAATAAACTAGTGTATATTCAATAACATCATTGTATTCTTTATCGCCAGTTAATATACGTTCAGTATTTCTAACCAATGTGTTAAAATCCATTATATGTTTTCCGTCAGAAAATATTTCATCTACTAAAACCCTAAGATAGGGAAATTGATGAAAACTAATTTGAATTAATAATATACCATCATCGCTCAAAAGTTTTTTTGCTATTTCTAACCTATTTTTCATAAATACAAGTCAAGTAGTTCTATTAAAGGAATCGTTATAAGAAAAACTATCAGAACCTGTATTATATGGCGGATCTATATAAATGCATTTAACTTTTCCTTCATATACTTTTAAAATTGAAGAAAGAGCTATTAAATTATTTCCTTTAATAATTAAATTATCATTTTTATCAAAAATGATATCTTTATTTTCTATATTATTTTTACTATATCTTTTTATATTTGTGAATACTTTGGGTGCAAGCATTTGATTTATTTGATCACTTGCGATTATTTTATTGTAAAAAATTTCTTCACGTTTTTGATCGTCTTTAGTTTGGCCACCATAGAGAATACAATCTTTGAAGGGAAAATTCAAGACTATATTTTCATTAAATAATGCCCCCCCCCCGAAAATGTTGAAAGGCCTATTTTATTTGAAAATCTTGTATATGAATCAGGCAAAAATTCTTTGGAATTTAGAAATCATACAAATTTATTTTTATCAAAAATTCAATTATCATTCACTTTTACAAAAAATGAATTTTTAATTTCTTCATTGGACATTAATAAACTTATTAATTCTTTATTCATGTTCATTACATCATTGTAAACAACAGGCTTTAAAATTTTTTTATCTTTTGATAAATATTTACTATTATTTTTTAATAATTCTTCAAGCAACTGAAAAATGTTATTTTTCATTTTTCCCTTTCTTTTGTAAACTTAAATGCTAATAAATGAGAATTGATTTGATTATAAATTAATTTGCAATTTTAATCTAAAATTAAATCTAATTTATTAATGTGCTAATGACCCAAAATAAAATAAAAAACAAATTCCCTTGCTTTAAGAAAATTTGTTTAATATTTAAAAAGGTTATTATTCTTCTTCGTAATATGGAATTACGTGAATATGAGTTCTCGGAATTTCTTGTCCAGCGGCTTCACCGTTGTTGCTTTCCAATTTGAATCCTTTTGCATTAAGTTTTTTAACTTGCGATAAAGCTAATTTTTTAGTTAATTGCATTAACTTTACATATTGCTCATCTTCAATATCAAATAAGTTTTCTGAATATTCTTTTGGAACTACAAGGAAATGACCCTTATTAACGGGATTAATATCGAGAAATGCAATTACATCATCATCTTCATATAAGATAGTTGCAGGTATTTCACGATCTATTATTCTCTGAAAAGTATCTTTTTCCATTACTATAAAATTCCTAATTGTTTCAATGTGTTTTTAATTTCGTCATTTAAATTTGAAGATTTTTCATCTATTTCAAATAATTTTAATTCTTTATAATATTGAATTGCCTTTTTAAAATAATCATCTGGACTATTGAATATCAAATTCAAAGCTAATTTTTTAGTTTCTTCTTTTTCGCCTCAAGGTGTTGAATTAAATGTGAATTTCTCTTCTCCACTTTTATTTTTGGTTAATAGAGGAACAACTTGCATTACATATTTTCCTTCAAATTCTTTTGATGAATCTTTGTAAATATCAATTTCAAGTGGAAATTCTAATATATTAAATTCTTTTGCACTTGATTCTGATTCGCCTTCAGCTGTTATAAGTTTTGAATCAAATTTAACAGCGTCCCTACGTGAAATTTCTTGAATATTCATATTTCAATTAACTTCAACGTCTTTTGTTTTTTCAGGATCTATTTTAATTTTATCAATACTAAACTCTAAAGTATAGTCTTTATTCGTAGTTGTAATTGTATTGCCCAATGTTGCCAAGTATTCTCCAACATCAGTACTTGTCAATTTATATTCAAAAGTAACTTTCTTAGTTGTCGGATCTTCTTTTCTAGTAGTTTCTTTTCACGATGAACCATCATATACTTTTAATTTAAAGTTTTTATCTTCAAGAGTTTTTAGAGTGCCGGCTTTAAATTTATTTTTAATATCATCTTCTAAACTGGCAAGTGCTCTATATTTAACTTTTCTAACTACTTTATTGAAAATTAAACTTTCAGGTGAATAAATTCTATTTTTGTTTGGTTCAATGTAACCATAAACAACACTTTTTCTTTCTTTTATATCTTCAATAGTTATTGATAAATCTCTACCAGCAGTAAAATCAGATGATTTCTTATAACCTTTATATCCTCTTAATTTATCAAATTCAATACCCATATTGCTTTTGATCATAATTTTCTTTTGTCATTCTTTAGCAACAGGATTTAAATCAAGTTGAGGAGTTTCAGAAGGGTTATAACCTGCAAGTCTATTAAAATCTTGAATGTTCTTAATTTTTCCTAATGACTTACGTAAGTTCATATCACGTTTATCGGTAAATTCTCATGAAAAAACGATTGGAGTAAATAATAATTCTCTCAACATATTGATTGAGTCGTCTTTTCAATCAAGTTTTTCATGAATTTCTTTTTCTTTAACGTTAATATCTTTTGGTAACTTTTTCTCAGCTTCGATTTTATCTTCGCCTTTACTATTATTAGCAACCTTTTTTAATTCAGGTCTATCTTTCAATAAGAAAAGTTTTTGTAACAGTAATTTTTGGATTTCTAAACTTATGTTTTCATTCAAAACGTGTGAATTTTTTACAATAAATTTTAATTCTTCGGCTGAAGGTACATCAAATAATTTCGGATTAAAATTAGAAGTATCAATATTTGAATGTTGGAATGTTTCTTTTAAACTACTAAAGTATTGTTTATCAGTATCAATTTTTTTTAATGCTCAAACGTCAAAGATTTCTTTAAAATCTTTATTTAGTGCAGTATTATCTTTGTTTATAACTTGATTAATTAAATCAATTTTATTATTTGAATTTATACCAGATGCTTTAATATCATCCGCATAAAATTGAGAAAGTAATACACTTGTAATCAAGTGTAAAACAGTATTTTTTGAAAGTTGTGAATTGATTATTATTTTTTGATTACCAGCAGTTTCTGTGCTTTCGGTTGATTTTTTTGGACAACTTGTAGCAACTAATGTGAGAGGTAAAACTGTTGCTAGCGGAGTAGCAAGAAGCGTTAATTTCTTAAATATATTCTTTTTCATTAGTTCCTCTTAATTATTTTAGAAATTCGGTTAGTTGTTCAAAAATGTATTTTAGCATCTCAAGATTTTTCTTATTACTATGTTCAGTTAATCAATAACTTTCATCAGATGATTGGAATGAGAAGTCATGAAAGACGGCATTATTAATTTGTTCTTTTGTGTAATCTTCAATCTTTTTAATCTTTTCTTTTATGAATTTACTTTTAGCAATAACAGTTAACATTTTTTGATAATCTATAACGCTTTTTATTGCGGTATCATCAAATTGTTTTTCAACAGATTCAAGTGTTTTATATTTTTTAGACTTAATATAATCTTTGAAATCTTGTTTTTCGATTAGTTCGGCAATCTTAAAGTCTGTATCAATTATTGAATTAAACATTGTATCTAAGTTCAATAATGGTTCTTTAAAGTCAGTTGTATAATTCAATTTAGCATTTATTTGTAAATCACGCAATATAACTTTCTTGGTTTTTTCTTCATTTTCCAATTGATAAATATTTTGAATTGTAATACCTTCACTATTTACAAAAACATAATTTCCATTTGTTTTATATACGGCATACAATTTTTTATCTGAAGTATCAATAAAAGCATCTCTAAATATTTCGCCAAGTTTTTTGTTTAATTTATCTGCATTAGCACCATCAAGAGTTGATTTAATTAAATCATTTAACTTAGCATATTCTTTTGATTTTTCAGTGGTGTAATCGGATTTATTCATTTCACTGTTATTATTATTCTTTAATTTATCATACAACGCTTTAATTTCAGTATTTGTGGTTGAACCTACAATTACATCATCATTATTGAATATTTCAATTAACTTGTTATATAAAGTATCAAATAAATTAGTTTCTTCTTTAGGCTTGAAAATACCTTTTGTATTTGATTGAACATCTGGCATTAATGCAGAAATTAATGGTAAATAAATTGAAGGATCTTTTTGATTCATTCTTGTTTCAATATCTTTGAAACCTTCTGAACCAAATTTCTTAGCATTTGTTGATGAGTTTGAAACTTCATCTAATGCAATTTCATCGTTTCTAGCACTTAATAAAGTTGTTGAGCCAATAGGTGTACTAGGATCAACTTCTAGAATTCTTGAAACACCTTTGAAGTCTTTAATAGCTTTCATTCCAGGCACAACTTTAACTTTATCTTCTGCTGAACCGTTAAATAATGTGAATTTTAAAAGTTTAATAACTTGGTCTTTTGAAACTGATCAAGGTTTTGATTTATCCTTTAAATCAGGTTTTGCATTAATAGTAAATTCAGAAGTAATTAATTGCTTTTTACTACTTCATTTTTTCAAATATCTTGAAATAGGATCTTTTAATTCTTCAAATTTAGATTTTTCTCATTTAGTGATAAATGATCTAGTTGTAAAAATAGGAACTTTGTATTCGTCTTTTGTATTAATTTTTAATTCAGGTGAATCAGCAGGAGGAAGAACATAGTTTTCATTTTCTTTAGCAAAAGGTATTTTTATAATTTCGCCTTTAGAAGCAATTTTTACTTTATTTCCCTTGTAGGTATATTCAACATCTGAGTTAGCAGTTATTCCATCTTTAACTTCGGTGTAAGTAAAATCACGGTTGGTCTCAAAAGTATAACGTCTTTGGGCTTGAATTTTTAAACGTTCTGTTGATTTATAGTCAATAGCTTCTTGTTCTGTTTTAGCTTTTCCTCATTCAGGTTTTGCAATTTCTTCATCAAATTTTTCTTGTCATTTTTTTTGAAAACCAAATTGATCCTTGAATTTCTTTTTCAAGTTTTCAATTTCTTGTTTTACTTTATCTTTAACTTCTTGAATTGAATCTAATTTAAAACTTTTTTGGTTTGAAGAAATTTTGTTAGCATTATAAACAGCATCATAGTAAAGTGAAGCTTCATATTCTTTTTCATATAAATATTCAAATAAATGTTTATCCATTTCTTGTGATAAATGGCTCTTTTCATTTACCGAAGTGTTGTTCTTATTGATTTCACCGTATGTTACACTATATTTGTTACCACCTGAAGTTATTTCAAAAACTACATCACTATTCTTCAAAATAGGAGTAGCTTTTGGAAGTGCTTTGTAAGCTTTTACAACTGGAATAGTAATACCAGAAATTAAAGCCCCAGAAAGTACAGTTCCTCAAGTTGCACCCATAATGATTTTCTTTCTTTTTACCTGCTGTTCAGTTGTAACAACTCTATTTTTCTTACTCATTAAAATACCTTTCGGATTGTTAAATAAAAATAATTTAATATTTTACCATTTTTCTAAAATTAAATTCCATTAATGAGAATGCGGCCATTATTAGCAAATGTACAAGAGTATAATTTTTTATAAATTTAACATAGTTAAGGTCAGTTTTTTGCCTAGAAAAATATCAAATTTTCAAGCATTTTTTAAGGCAAAAAATTTATCGTTTTGTTTTGAATAATTGAATAATTAATGCTTAAAATAGTAAAATATTTATTAACTTAAACTAAGTAGGTAGCAATGGTTATAAATAATGTTAAGTATAAAAAAACTGAAATTTTAAAACAGTTTGTGGAAGTTTGCGAGGCAAATTCTTTGTGATATTCACTAGATGAAAAAACACTTTTACTAGCTTTTACTAAAAATAATTTTGATGATTTTATGGATCATTATGAAGTATTTATGACTTATGATTCATATGAAAAATTGAAGCTAACTTGTCCAAAAAACGTTCTAGATAATTCAAAGCATTCTAGATACTTTGACCTTCAATGTAAGTTTATAAGCGATATAAACAACATATATGAGAACCAACCATTTTTAAATATTAATTTAATTCTACCTACTACCATTAAAAAACTAAAAAAATTTGTAAGCTATAAAAACAAAAAGAAAAGTCAAATTAATCACTATCTTTCATACCGCAACACTAATGTTAGCAGTATCAAAAATAAGATTGCACTTTCTAAACTTTTACGTCCTTTTTATCTAACTTTCTCTTATAAAGAATTGATAAATTCTTTGTATACTGATGAATACGAAGGTTTCATAATAACTCAAAACATCATTACAAAAAATATTATTGATAAATGAATTGGCAATCTTTCATTCAGAACTAAAAATGTAATTTTGAACGGTCTTACTGTAAAAGTTATAGAAGAATATGAGGATTATTTAATTAATTTATTTGGAAAAAATTATGCAGAATTTATTCCAAATGAACCTGCTAATTGATACATCAACCCTATTGAAAAATACAACTTTGCAAAAATAGATTTAGAAGAAAATAAACCAACAAGCGAAATCAAAGTCTTCAATACAGGAGAAGAAAACAAAATTGATGGCACATTAAAAACCGAAGAAATTAAGGTCTTTGACTAAACTTCTTCGGTTTTTATTTTGAGGTTTTTGCTACTAAGTTTTAACAAAACAAAAATGCCGTGTGGCATTTTGTTAGTTATATAAAACTCTGTTTTTTGATAGTACACGTACTAGATGTAAAATACAAGTTACGGTTATTAAGATTAATAGGATTAAATAGAATACAAACAATAATATTGTGTCTACTTGTTTTCCTGAAAGTCCTCCACCTTGAACAATTAATACATATATCGATAAGAAAAATAAAGCTAGAAGTACACCAGCAAAAAATATTGTTGCTCTTTGGGTTACTTTTGGAAAGTCTTTATTGAAAGATAATGAAATTATTATCAAGTTGAATATAGCGGCAACAAAGCCAAATAGCAATACCGCTACCAAAATTCAAACCACTTTTTCTCCTTGTTTAATTTTTGTAGTGTGTAAATTTTAGCACATAAGTCTTTTTATGTTAATAATAGAGTGTTTAAAAGACTTTTCTATAAAATTTATTTAGAATTAGATTCTTCTTGTTCTGCAACAACTATATTAGGTTGTTCAGAAATTAAAGACTTACGTTTTTGTTCTTTAATTTCTCTAATTTTACCATTTTCAAGTCATATAACTTTATCAGCAAGCTCAGCTATATCAGGATCGTGAGAAACTATGATAATAGTAGAATGATAATCACGGTTTATTTCTTGTAGAATCTTCAAAACAATTTTTCCAGTCTTTTCATCAAGTGCTCCAGTTGGTTCATCTGCTACTATGATTTCACTATTTTTTGCTAGCGCACGCAAAATTGAAACACGTTGTTGTTGACCACCAGACATTTGTGAAGGATATTTATACATACATTCAAGTAGGTCAAATTCTTTAAATAATTTTCTTATATTAATTTTTTTTGATTTATCTGCTTGAAGATAAGCACCAGTTTCAACATTGTCATAACTATTTAGATTTTGAAGTAAGTTATAGTTTTGGAAAATGAATGAAATATTTTTTCTCCGAAACATTGTTTGTTTACGATCGCTTAGATAAGGAAGTGAAATATTATTAACAACAATCTTACCACTTGTTGGACGATCAAGAGCCGACATTATATTCAATAGTGTTGATTTACCAGATCCTGATTTACCATATAAAATCGCAATCTCGCCTCTTTTAATACTAAAGCTTATTCCTTTTAAAACATTAGTTGCAACATTACCTGAAATATAAGTTTTAGTTAAATTTTCAACTTCTACAATATAACCTTCAGTGTTATCCAAATGTGCATTAGCATCTTTTGGTCAAGGTTTATTATTAGCTTTAAGAAGTTTTTTTAACTCCCCACGATTCAAGATTTTAACCGAACTATCTTGTGGTGGATTTTGCGGATCAAATTCTAATTCAGGATTAATCTTTTCTCCTACTTCTTTTTTAGGCTTGTTTGCTTTTTGTTTTTTGGTTGGTGCAGCTTTTTTAGCGTTAATTTCTTTTTTTGATGTCTTTGCAGCAGAAGAAGCTTTAGCTTCTTTTGCTTTTTGAGATTCATGCTCTAAAATACTGAATTCTTGTTCAGCTGGTTCAGGTAAGTTTTTTTTATCATCTTGTAAATTCATTTTAACCTTCTTATTTACCTTTTAATACTTCAATTGGTTTTTCTTTATTTAACACTTTTCAGGTAATTAGTGATGTAATTGCAAACACTATTAAACACAAGCTAACTGAAAGAATTATAGTTGAAATTGAAAGTGAAAGAGGAAGGACAGTTTGTGATGTTGTTAGCATAAATTTATTAAAGATAGAAATTAATGCATAAGTCATAGGAATCATAGCAATAACTGCAAAGACAATTGTAGGAATAAAGTTTGAGAAGAATAATGCTATTTTTTCGTTGTTGGTATATCCCAAAATTGAAAATGTAGCAACTGCTTTTAGTGATGAAGTAATCATAATATTAGTGATTACAATCAAAATGATTATAGAAATAATTAAAGCAAATATGATTAAAAGAGTTAGTATTGAATTAACCGTTGAAGAAATACCTGAAATAAATCCAACTTCAATGTCTTTACTATCAACATTAAATGAAGCTCCATACATAATATCTTTACCATATATAGATTCTTTAGAATCTTCAAAGAAAGTCTTCAATATTTCACGAGCTAGTTTTGACATCTTAGGATCAGGATTTGACATTTTACGAATATCTTCAAGTTCTGATGGAGAAATACCCAGTAAATTAGTTACTTTATCTTCATAACTAAAATTAATCTCACGTCCACTATCTTTATAAGAATCTTTGTAGGAATTTACGATGTGTTCATAAACTGAAATATATTTTTCTTTAGGATTTGATATAAAGATACGACGGAAGAAGTTTCAAATAGCTTCATCACTACTATTATGAACATCAAAACTTGATGCAGCTCCTCAGAAACCTAATGAAGAGTAGGTGGTTAATGTATCAATAGTTTGAACTGGACTACTATCATTTGAAAGTACACCATTAAATGCTTCATATTTACGTTTTCATTGTTGCAACATCTTTTCTTTTTGGTCTGGGAAAAGTGCGTAAAGTGAATTAAGTTCATCTTTGCGAGCATCTTGAAGACGCTTAGATAAAATGTCAAAACCAAGAATACTATCAATAATATCTTTTCTTGAAACAAATTCGGTGTTGATGTAAGTATTAGACATACCTACAACTCTGAATTTAAGGTTTGTATTAGGTTTTTGAACCTTTAAAGATTTATAAATAAATCTATCAGTGTGATTTAATAGTTCAAAATCATAAACTCCATCTAATGAAAGACCTAAAACTTTTTGTGAAACTAGGTTAATTACTACGGGTATAGGTTCGCCTGGTTTTCAAGAAATATTAGCAAGAAGTTTAGATAAATCATTACCTTTGCTATCAATTAATCTAATGTATTTGCTATTAGGATAATATCCATAAATTTTATATTCTTTACCATTTATTTTTGAAGCAGCATGGCTATATTTTTCATTAGTTGAATCATTTCAATAAATACCACCGAATGATACAAAGAAATCATTCATATCAATTTTCTTATATGCTTTAATTAGAAAATCACGGTATTCTTGACGAAATGCAGAAGTTGATACTCTAATAGGTTTTAAATATTCTTTGATATTAGCATCTCATTCAACATAGTTGAATTGTCGAAGTTCATCTTTTTCAATATCATTCGAATGTCCTGTTCCTGATTTAGAGAAAATAAAGAAACTTGCACGGTTGTTTAAATCTTCTTGCTTGCCAGCTTTTAAATCAGCCAAGTATTTTTCTTTATCTTTTACAGCAATTAGTCCTTGATAAGAAGTGGAAGAATTAGACTTAAATAGATTTTGAGTATCTTGCATTTTTTCACTAACACGTTTGAAAATTTGAATAACTCTAGCACGTTGAGTTTCAGGCATATTAGCATAAGTAATATCTCAAGGTGATATTTCAACACTTAGATCCATTAATAAATCAAGTGATGATTTAGTTAATACAACTGGGTCGAATTTATTGATAATAACATCAGTGTTGAAGTTTCCACCAGGACGCAAGAAGTTAGGGTTATCATAATCAAGTTGCGAACCATTTGAAGATGATGCTCCTCCTGCTAAATCATTTGGAACATATAAGTATTTATGAAGTTCGTCTTTATTATATGTAACATAAGGTCCACCTTCTACAGTTGGCGTTTCTAAGTTAAGTTTATATTTATAATTCCGATGTTCATAAGTTCGTTCAATTGATTTATTAAATACATTATTAGAAGATAAGAAGAACATTGAAATTAAAGCAGTTACCGAAAAGGCTATGAAAAGCGAGAGCATCTTCCAGAAATTATTTATCGCTATAGAAATAATAAACTTAGTTTTTATACTTGCTCGACGGAATAATGAAGATATTTTTTGAGCAATTTTACTTACGTTAACTTCAGCAAGTCCTGAAATAAGTTCAATTGCTTTTGTTCTTAGTGAAATTAGTGTAATTAAGAATATTAAAAGTGTGACTGCAATTAAAGGTAAGACAATGGTAATTATCATTGAGAGGAAGTTAAATGGTATTGGCTGATTTTCAAGCGTCCAATAACTTGAAAAGATTTTCATAATTTTTAGTTGAACTGAAAGCCCGGCAATGTATCCTGCAAAACATCCTACTATTGTTGGAATTCAACCAAATGATGAAAAGGCAAATGCAATTTCTGAAACTTTATATCCTTGCGCTCTTAAAATACCAATAACTTTGTTTTTAGATTCAATATATCTTTTGATAATAAAGAAAATAATTAATGAAACTAAAACAATTAGAAGTGTAACTAGATAAATAGTTGCATTTTTGATGATATCAACAATTTTTCTAATAGTTACAACACGAATAACTCTTTCTGGGTGCAAGAAGTTAGTTTCATTTTGTAAGAATGCTTTTTTATTTGAAGTCTTGGTTACATTTTCAATGAAAGAATTGAATTTGTTTCTTAATTCAGTTGGATTTTTTTCTTTTAAAAATCTACCTTTTTTATCAGTTGGTGATTTTACAAGTGCATATTCTTTAATTGCAAATGTAGGATATGCTGAATAAATTCTGTCAAATCCTTTTTGATTTACATATAAAAGTGCTTGGTGTTTAGTATCAACTTGTAAGTTTTCTTCATTTACCACAGGATATAAATAATCTGCGGTCATATCAGCACCAATAATTAAATATTCAAGTGTATTAATCTTGATTTTATACTTATCATCTACTGAGGCTATAAATCTAGCCATTTCAATTGGGTTTTTAATATATTCAGATAAATCACCAGTATAAACTGATTTTTTATTGGTATTTAAATAACCATAATTTACTTTAGCTAAATAAGATCCTGCATCAGTATAAGTTATATAGTTATAAATTGTGATAGGTTCAATTAATTTATCTACAAAAGTTTTAGCTATTTTGCTTACATTAATGCCATAAATTATTAAATCACCACCATTTTTATCTTTTAGTTTTTCACTAAAAGCATAGTTCATTCATGAAATATCAAGATCAACATTATTATCTGATTTTTCTTCAAGTTGGCTTTTATTCAAAATAAATTTATCAAACAAAGGAATTATTGATTCTTTAATTTGATCAACTGAAAGTCCTGAAAGGTTGTTGAATAATTTCTTAACTATTTCAGCCACATTTCCTTTGTTTGGCTCATTTGAAAGAGCATATGACATTAACAGTTGTGGAAATGAAAGTGAAGTTAATGGATTTAAGGCAGCACCTGGGAAATTAATTAATGAAAGTGATCTTGGAAGTTTAGCATTTGACAAAGTAATGTTATATAAAATATCAAATTCATAATCGTTAGCCACTAATGGTTTAAGCGCATTATTCTGATTTGTACTTTCAGTTACCATAAAAGTAGAAATAAATGTTTTCAATGCTTCTATGTAATTAGTTGGCATTAATGAAGATGATGCGATGTAACCTAGATTATAAACAACTTCATATCTATGTTTTAACAAAATTTTCTTTCAATCTTCTACAACTTCAGCACTTATTTTCTTTTTTGAAACTAGTTCATCGAAGTATTGTTTTATTGTACTATTAGTTTCAAATAAACCTTGAAATTGTGTAGCAAGTTTTGAAGTTTCTGCATGAGCGAGTGCTATTTGTAAGGTCTTAGATTGATATTCAGTACCAGCCCCTAAAATTCCAATACCTGGAATTTTGTCAATAACAGCATCATAATTTGAAAATATTTTTGATATATCTTCTTTAGAAGACATTTCCATAAATTCAAGCAAAATGTCTTTGATTTGAGAATAAGTTAATTTCTTATTTTTAATTGTTATAACTTCGGGTTTTTGAGTTTCTGGATTCTTAATTATTTTTTGTTCGATGGTAGAAAGTTCATTTAATTCATATGCAAGTTTAATTCACAATGAATATAAATTCAAAGTGTTTTTAATCATCGATGCATCGCCATCTTTCATTAAATAAGGCACTAAGAATTTAGCAAGTGCTGAATGTAAGGTTTTTAAAAGTTCTTTATCTTGAACATTAGCCTTATCATTTATTAAAGCTGAATAATAGCTTAAATCGCTATATGATGCAATTTCTTTTGCGTTTTCATCAAAACCATATAGTCATTTACCAGTAGCAGGATCAATATTTTTATAGTTTTTCAAAGCAAGCTTTGAAACAAAGTTTTTATAAGTTGCAACTTTTCTTTCAATTTCAATTATGTTAGTTAGATCACTATCGGTTGCAAGAACTGTAGTTTTTAAAAAATCAATTTCTTTTTCAGTTAGATCTAGTTTTTGATTATTGTTTTTAGCATATGTAATTTTAGTTAAAATATTTGAAATTTGTTCTTGGTTAAAAATATCAATTTCTTGACTTGGTTGTGAATTAGGAGAAGTTATATTTAACTTCAATAAACTAGGAATATCCAAAAGTGAAATCTTAGAATCTGATTTTTTAGGAATTTTAATTTTTAGAGTTTGACTTATAGTTTCAACTTCATCAGACAAGTTAAATAATTTAATGATGGCTGATTGGAAGTTAGAAATCTTACCTGTTATGTTATCTTCATTTTCAGAAGTAAGACCTGAAATAAATGAAGCAAGGTAATCTGAATTTTCAAGGATTTCAACATTGAAATTGCTATAAACTTTACCATTTGCTTCAACTTGATAAGTTCTTCTGCTTTGTTTTAATCTTTCTTCTAAAGCAGTGGCAAATTTGGTTACTGACAAGTTATCAATTAATTCATTGATACCATCATTTATGTTTTTATAGTAATCTGGATCTGGTGTTCCATCTTCAACTTTTTTAGCACTTAATCTTTTGAAAAAACTTTTTAAACGATCTGCATCAGTTTGAACAAAAGTATTATTTTTCTTATGAACGTCTTCTCATTTTTTATAAAGACTAGTTTCACTGTTTGGATTTAGTATCGTATTAAAATCAATTTCACTTATTAATGATTTGATGGCATATTTAAATTTAGAATTATCTACTGAGGCAAAAAATGCTGAGGCAATTTTATGCACCGATAAGTTTCAGTATTCTAAATTAACTTCAGTTAGAGGAAAGTAAGGATGCTCTTTATATCATTTTTGAATGCTATTAGAAAAGTTTTCAAAATCAACTGAATTAATTAAATTCTTTAAGAAACTAAAGATCACTCTTTTACTTTTTATTACTTTCATAACTTCTAAAAGGCTCATATTTATGAAAGGAATTACATTTAAATTAACGCCAAATATTCTTGTGATATTTTCAATTTGTTCAACCAAAATTCTGTCACGTTCTTCATCTGTCGAAGCTGATTGGATGTATTGTTTTTCAAAATAACTAATGATGTAGTTGAATAAGTTCTTAACAAAAATGTTCCCATTCATATTAACAAATTGATAATTATGTGGCGATTCTGCACTGACATTTTTGATAACATTATTCAAAAAGTCAAATAGCACTTTTGTTAAAAGTGCATTGTTGTTTTTAGCCAACGCTAAAAGTGAATGGTAACTATTATCTTCAACTGCTTTTTTTAGATTATAGAAAACTGTGTTGATAGTATCTTCTGAAAATAGTTTGCTTGCGTCAGTGTCAATAATAATTTTCTTGATTGCAAAAGCTAGTTTTTCAATTGTTCTATTTTGAATAATATCATTTGTATATTCATTATTAATTGAACCAAAAGCAACTGGGAAGGTATAGAAGTTTTTGAATTGTTGGTTTGTTCAAACTCATCCATTTTCACCAATTTCACCTTTGATAGTAAGTGAGTTATTTACCATATAGTTATAAACATCATTTAATGATAAATAATCTTTTTTGTTATTTAAATTAACTTTCTTTCAAACCTTGTAATTTGAATGTTCATTAATTTTATTTTGCGTTAAAAGCACATAACTATCTTTTTTAGGCATTGCAATAGCCCCTAATATAGTTACATTATCTTTTTGCTCATCATTAGTGTTAGTTAAAACAACTATCTTACCGCTTGGAACTTTACGCAAAATTTCAGTATTAGGGTAATAATCATAATAATCTTCAAATCTTATGTCAGCAACAAAGTATTTGAAATTAGGTGTAAAGTTATTTTCTAAAATAGCCTTAATTATTTCTTTAGTATAAACTGATGGAATTTTCTTTTCAATGTTTTTATCAGTTGGTTTTAAAATGAAACTATCTGACAGTTTTTCGGAAATAGATGAATTTAAAACAGTTTTTGAAAGTTGTTCTTCTTTTAATTTACCTACATTTAATTTAATGCCATTAACTTTTTCGTTTTCATCGCCAGCATTTATGAAGTGAAAAGCATTTTTTTGGCTTGTTGCTTCATCAACAGTTTCAACTGTTAAAGTTTGACGTAGCCCTAGATTTTTTTCACCAACTGATTTTTGAATTTCTTCCAAAATCAGTTTCTTAGCAAAATTAGATGAGCCTTCACGAACAAATGAGATCTTGTTTTTGAATTCATTATTGTCAGTTATTTTTTCATATAACTTTTTATTAGCTTCAAGAGTTTGACTATCTTTATTAATTGTGCTATCAAAACTTGGATTAATAGCTTTTTCAATATCAATTATTGAATTATATGAATTTCCTGTTATTCAGTTATGCTTACTTAAAATGTCAAGTGATTTACCAGTTCAAGCTTTTTCAAATGCTATGTTAACAAATTCATCTTTCTTTTCACTAAAAGTAGCTTCTTCAGTTTGAACTTTTCCAGGTTTATCTTCATCGATTTCTTTTCCAGTTATATAAGTTGTTTGAGTTTCTTTTTTTCAAATAGAAAAGTATTTTAAACTTTCATATAACTCAGGATCATATTTTTTAAGATTAACTATATATTTAAAATATGCACCTTTTCAATTTGATTTTTCTTCATCATTTATTTCATTTCAATTCATTTTGAAACGGTGTCATTTGAAATAGTTTTTCTTAGTTATTTTTCTAATTCATTCTTTTGGAAATGAATATTTGAAACTATTGTCCTTATCAAGTTTTTGATACTGAACTTCACTATTTTTGAAACTTTGAACTAATGAATCTTCAAATTTTTCTAATTTAAAATTGCTTTGAATAGCATCATTACCATTTATATTGCCTTCGGTAGTGGTATATCCTGAAGCCAATTTGATACTTGCATCTGTTTGGCTACCTACTTTAAAGTATCACTTATCATCACGTTTTTCAAAATTAAGTGCTTTTAAAACATCCTCACCTTTAATATAAGCAACTTGACCTTCACGTTTTCACTCTTCATAATCGCCTATTTTTAAAGATGCTTTTTTATCTTTTATGTTCAAAAATATTGTATGCGGATTAATAACATACAATCCTTCTTCTTTAGCTGAATATACAACTTTAACTAAATCATTTAACTTCAGATCATGTTTGAAAGTAAATTCATCAGTTTTTTCAGCTTTAATTTCATTAGTTTCAATTTCGAATTTATCGCCAACTTTTTTATAAATTCTAAACTTAGTTTTATCACTATCATTTTTAAATTTGATAACTTCATTTAGTTTAGCTTTTTCATCTGTGCCATTTGGTATAAAATCAGTAATTCTAAAATTATTTAAATTTGAATAGTAAAAAGTAATGAAATCTTCGGTTCTAATGTATTTATCACTTCCAGAATTTCATCCATTAATTGAATTTACTTTTATATAGTTTTCAGAATCTTTAGGAAAGCTTAGCATATAACGTTGCTCACCATTGCCTGAATAGGCAAAAGTAATAGGAGTATTGGTCTTTTTATTTTCAGCATCAATTTGGTCAAAACCACCATTTGGAATCTTACCAGTTGAATTAATGTCAAGGTCAACTGTTAAATCGTGTAATCTTGAAATAGTTTCATAAGAATTAATTGTTTTCGAATAACTAGTTTTAATATCAAAAAATAATGTGAATATTCCAGAAGTCAAAAAGATTAAAATAGTTAAACAAATTACAACGATTTTATTTTTTGCAAGTGATTTAAAAACCTCTTTGAATAGCCGTTTCATACCTACTCCCTAAAAATAATTAAAAAATTATATATTATTAATTTTTATTTACAATATTTTTAATTTTTAAGAATTGAATAACAAAAAATAGATAGGTCAAATTATCTAATTTGTACTTAGTTTTTTTATCTTAATAAACTAAGTTTATTACTCTTAAAAAATTTAAAAATAATTTATGTGAAATTTAGCATAGAAAAATAGTTTCTCTATATGATGAAAAATTACTCAAAATATAGAAATAAAACTTATAAATTTATTGACAAATTTTCCCATTTTAAACTAGTAAAATGCTTGCTGCTTTTTCATATATTCGCCATGCTAAAAAAACAAAAAAAATGTGAAAGTAGTTTTAAAAAAGAAAAAAAATCAAAACACTAATTTTGTGAAAAAACCAATGTTTTGGTCTAATTAATGAGTTGAATTTTGGTGTTATATTATTTAAAAATTTGACTTAATTGTATAACTTTTCAATGTCTTCAGAAGTTATATCAGAAGGGACTTTATAGAATAAAACCTCTCCTTTTTTTAAGCCTATGATTTTATCAAAATATTTTTTTGCAAGCTCTATATCGTGAATATTCGCTATTACAGTGATGTTTTTGTTTTGAGATAGTTCTTTTATCAAAGATAAAACATCATTTGCAGTTTTAATATCGAGGCTTGTTGTGGGTTCATCAGCAAGGATTAATTTTGTGTCTTTTAACAAAAGTTTTGCAATTTCTACTCTTTGTTTTTGACCGCCACTTAGTTGATCAATTCGAGTGAATGCTTTATCAAAAAGCCCTAAACTCTCAAGTGTTTCATAGATTTCTTGCTTTTGAGATTTAGTTAAAATATGGAAGAAATCATAGAAAAAGTTTTTGTATTTCGTGTAAGTTCTTAAGATACTTTCATACACATTTTCAAAATCTAAAAGAAAAGTTTCTTGACTTAAAAAACCAATACTTTTTAAAAACTTTTTCATTTCTTTGCGGCTTAGTTCATTTATTTTTTTATCGTCTATATAAATGCTACCTTCAGATACAAAAAGTTGATTGATTATAGCATTAAAAATAGAAGTCTTACCAGCTCCTGATTTTCCGATAATTGCTATTTTTTGTCCACTAGAAATTGAAAAAGAAACATTATTAATAATGTTTACTTTTTTGTTATTTCTATAACTTGCAGTTAAATTTTGAAGTTTAATATCCATTATAGATTATGTTTTATTTTTAGATTATTTAGAATTTCAATTACTGTTTCTTTTATTTCACGAGAATAATCGTCAAATAATTTTTGTTCATCTTCTTCTAATCTGATTTTAGGTAAATGTCTATATCCATCTTTACCCAGTATTACCGGAAGACCAAAATATATTCCATGGTTCTTATATTCTTTCGAAAGTTGAACTCCAAGTGAATATACACTTTGTCTATCATTTTCAATAGCAAGGGTTATTTCAGCAAGATTTTCACCAATTCCAAAATTGGTTATACCTTTACCTGAAATAATTTCGAAAGCTTCATCTTTAACTTTCTTGCCTAAATCATCAAGTCATTCTTTTGTAACTGTTCCATTAGCTAATCAGTCCTTTAATGAACCTAATCCAATTCTCATTTTTAGAAATGGAATAATACATCTAGCTCCATGTTCGCCTATTACAAAGCCTGTGATTGAACTTGCTTTTACTTTCAGTTTTTGAGACAAGAATTTTTTCATTCTTGCAGTTTCAAGTATTGTTCCTGAACTTATAACTTTACTTGGTTCAAATTTTGTTACTTGTTGATAAACTGATGCCATTATATCAACAGGATTTGAAGCAATAATGGTTATTCCCTTAAATCCTGATTTTTTGATATTTTCAGCAATTTCTTTAATTAAAAGTGCATTATCTTTTAAAAGTTCTAATCTATCTTGAAGTTTACCTTCTTTTGGTTTTACACTTGCTGTTATTACAACAATTTGTGCATCTGCTAAATCTGCATATTTTCCAGCTTCAAAAGTTGATCCACAGTTTGCCATAGAGCAAGCCGCATCGTTTAAATCTTTAGCTTGAGCTTCTGCAAATTTTTCAAAAGCATCAATTAAAATGTAGTTAGCTTCAACGCCTTTATTTAAAGCAGCATATAGATAAGAACTTCCTACCGCTCCAACACCTACAATTCCTATTTTCATTATTTCTCTCCTTTAATAATCTTGCTAACTTTCTTGATCAAATTGATATTAAAATTCTTTATAGAGTTATTAATAAATGGATTTACCGCTTCAAGTCCTGCACTCATTATTGAAACTCTATGCATAAATGAAACTATCCAACCTAATGTATTAGCATTAATTTCTGATATATAAATTTTAACATTTGGTACTTTATAAATAATAACATTATTTTCAATAATGGTGTTTCTTATTATTTTATTTATCCCATTGAAGGTGATGCTTGAAAGAGCATTTAAATCATCATCTATGTAGTTTGCACTATTAAAAATATGATAATCATACTTTGGATTTTCAATTATGATATTAGTACAAAATGTGTTCAATGTGTTTTCATTCATTATTTGTGAGTTAATTTTTAAATCAACCAAGGCATTTTGATTTAATGCTAGAATTCCCGAACTATCTTTTAGTGAAGTTTCATTTAAATAAACACCCAAAACTTTTGTTATCAAATCTAAATCTTTAGAGTAATTATTTATAACTTCTATTTTGAAATTGTTTTTTCGTAAAATATGTCTAATTACTGCATATTGATAAGCAGGATTTTGTTCTAAACTATTATTAGAAAATCTTTGGTTAGCTTCATAAGCGCCTTCAAGATATTTATCAATATTTATTTCTGCACATGCAAGTGGAAACAAAATAGCAGCTGTATAGTTAGAAAAGTTTTCAGTTGTATTATCAAACAAAGTAAAGTGATTATACTTATATTTTTGAACTAGTTTAAATAAACTACCAAAGTTATTATTGGTTGTGATGTAAATATATTTGTTAGCATTTAGCTTACCAACATTTTTTTCAAGAATGTATTTAAATTCTCTGAAAAGTAGTAATGTTTGAAATGATTCGCCTGTTTTTGAAATTACATTAATTGCAAAACTTTTATTTTTGATTTTTTCAACAATTTGAGCAAATTCACTGCCATCAATACTTTCATCAACAAAAATAAATTTGATCTTATTCTCAAAAGGATTACTTCCATGATATAGGTCAAAAAGTGATTTTATTTGAAGACAATATGATTTATTTGCAAGAACAATAAAATATTCAATTTTCTCTTCATATAAAAGAATTTTTGAAAATTGCAAAATCTTTTCATAATCTATTTTGGTTATGTTTTTATAGATATTGAAAAACCCATAATATTCATTATCAGTATCTATCAACATATTAATTTTTTCATTAATAATTTTCACTTCACTTTGGTATTTATTAATAGATTCTTCTTTTACTGCATAATCAAAATTAATTGCGATTTTACTATTTGCCATATCTTATTCCTTTCATTACAAAATCCAGCAATTGCTCAAAGTTATTGTTTTCAGTTTCAAGTTTGTATTTGAAGGGATTACGTAATTCTTTTGGATGAATTCTTTTAAATGAAACTATTAAATCACCAAGTGGATCTATATCAATTATTTGTAGTTGTTTTATAGAATTAATTTTGAATAATTTTTCAATATCTGCTACTTTGTAATCACTTATTTCTTTAATTGTTAAATAACATTTTTTACTATCAGCAGTATATAAATAAACAACATTTCTTCATACTTTTTTTACCTGGGCTTTTATTATTTGTCCTACTTTATACTTTTCCATTATTTTACCTTTTCTAACTTCTTGAAAAATTCCTCAGTATTATTAATTTTTATTATTAAGGGTGCAGCTGTTGTAATAAGATCTTCAAACGCTTTATTATATTTTTCATATTTTTGTTTAAATGATGCTTTTTCAGATACTTCTAATTGTAATTTATCTATTATTTCATCACGTTGCTTTTTATATTCATTTTTTAACTCTACTAATCCAGAAAGTAAAGTAAAAGGATTATTTATTTTCTCTGCAATATCTAAATCAATAGCTATTTGAAATGTTTTTTGCAAATAATCAGAAATAAAATCAAACAATGGTCCAAATTTTTCTTTCTTTGAAATTAGATTTGATTCTAAAATCGATCTATTTATTGCTTCATTTTCAGATGGAATATAAATACTATCTAAATTACTTCTAAAACTTAAAAATTTTTCTGGAGAACTTAAATAAAGTTTACTTGTGTAAACTAATTCTTTATTTTTTATATGTTTTAAAATAAAATCAATAATTTCATAAATTTTGTTCTCAATGTATTGATTGATAACTATGTTTAGCTTTATATTAAAGTCATTTTTTAAATAATCTGACATATTTCTTTCAGTATAAAATTTCTCAATATTAGAAACAATATTTTCAAAATTAGTTTTATATTCGTTCAAAAATCCAGTTGTGATAAATACTTCGATATAATCATCTATTTTTTCATTAGTATTTGATTTAAGAATTTCTTTTATTGTTTCTAAATCAAACAATTTATTATTTACTATTGTTTGTTTAATATCTCCAAGTGAAATTTTTGTGTCTAATAATTTAGAATTAAAAATTTTATATTCAAAAATTAATGGAATTAATTCGCTTTCAACTCCATCAAAAAAAATTCGAAAATATGTATTTAATTTTCCTAATTCTTTATCTATTATTTCTTGCTCGTTTGATGCGAATATATTATTTATTAAAGCATCTATTCTATTAGATAATTTAGTTACTATTTCTTTAAAAATATTCTTTATTAAAATGGTTTTTGGAATTTTAGAATTTTTTAATTCGTTAATTATTTCATCTTCAATTGTCTTCTCAAATATTCTTATTTCACCAACAAAATTTTTCATTTTTTGAGGAATAGTTACATTGTTTTCAAAATATTTTTTTTGAATATTATTTAAATAATCTACAAGCAATTCAAAAACAATACTCTTAATATTTGTAAACATTCTCCTAATAAATAGTTCATTAGTTACAGAAATATCATTATTATTACCATTAATAATATTTGAAACTTTTTTTAATAAACTTGAAGTAAAAAATTCAATTGTGGTATTTGAAGATAGATATAACTTAGATTTTATTTCATCACTTGTTTTTAATCTTTCAAAAAAAGTTGAAATATTTTCAATAAACGCCTTGTAAAATTTATCAATATTATTTAAAAAACCAGTATCTCTTTCTTCTTTGCTGTTTTTTATATTGGTCAAAAGTGCATTCTTGTTATGTGATGCAAAATCCAAATAATTTTCATATGTTGTTTCTAAAAGTTTCTTAACTAATTCTGGTTTATCTTTTTTGTAATAAGAATCAATGGAATTTATTAAATTTTCTTTAAATGAATTTCATTCATTAATTGCATTTTCTTTTGTATAAATAAACTTTTCAGGGAATACTGTTTTTTCATTTTTTTCCTTGCGTACACAAGATTTTGAGATTATCGCAAGTGGACTTAATGCAATAGAAAAAGCAGAAAAAATACCCAACAATTTAATTAAATTTATTTCTTTCTTCATATCTCTTCCAATAACCTTTTCAACTAAAATTGCTATATATAATTATAATTTATACAAAAAATATTATTGCTATATAATTTAATTTTGAAAGAAACAGGGGTGCAAAATATTGCTGAGAAATACCCTCTTAACTGATCTAATTAGTATTAGCGTAGTGAGTTTCTCTTGTTTTCTTTTCTCATAAGGAGAGAACAAAACAAAATGAAAAAAATCTTAACAAGCATTTTATTACCAGCATTGGTTATTTCGCCTTTTTTTATTATTTCTTGTACAAAAAAAATAAACATTGTTGTAAATGAACCTTGAAGAGAATATTCTAAATTTAATTTTTTTGATGATATAGAAAAAAAATACAATGAACTTTTAAATTCAAATGTTAAGTTCAATATTTCATTTCGTGGTGAAAATAATGACCTAGCTAATGAAATAATAAAGGGAGGTAGTGACATCGGAAGTGTTACTACAACTTTGTATTATAGAAATAGACAATTTTTAGATCCAATAATCCAAACAAAAACATATTCATTTACTTTTGATAAACAGTTTGATGTTTTTTATAAAGATGGGTCAAATAATGATCCACTTGTTTTACTTGCGAAAAAAGCCGAAACAATTTTTAACAAGAAAAAATTTGCTGAATGAGATGATCAAGAATATGGTTGAGATGGAATCAAATACAATTATTTTTATGATAATGAATTAGTTGATTATTATCGTGGTAATGTACTTATTTGAGGAAATGATGATCAATTGAAATCTATAAAAGAAGCATGGAACAAAAAAGATTGAAGTACATTTAGAAATTTTGGAATATTGCATGGGAAGGAAACTAGTTCTTCAAAATATATATTACAAGAATTACTGTTCAAAAAACATTTCACAAATCCTAGTAATAAATTCACTTCTTTTATAAAAGATAAAGAAAAGAATTCAAATAAATATAAACAAGGGGCTGCACGTGATTTATCAAAAGGTGAGAATTCAAATTATCACATTGTTTTTGATGAGCTAGGATCATATGCTTACACACATAATATAAAAAAGAATAAAAAATTAAATTACTTTGAAACCTTAAATTTAAATAATAAAATTGAATTTTTAACAGTTACAGAACCCATAAAATATAATGTTTTTGCAGTTTCTAAATATATGAAAGAAATCGAAAAAAATGCTTTATCAAAGTCAATTTTTGAAAATTGAAAAAACAGAAAAGACGACTATGGACCACATGTTGGTTTTAATGGATACAGGATAATAACTAATAAGGAAGAAGAGGTAATTAAACCTTATGAAAGACTATTTAAATAGTGACGAAATACAACTAAAAAATTACCTATTCTTTGAAAAAATTAATAGCAAAAATACAACTATCAAAAATCAAAAAACTACTTTTAACAAACTGTTTTTTTGATTTTTTATTTTTTTAATATTTCTTATCTCTTTTGTTGTTGTAAGATGAACGCCTGCTAAATATGGATTTAATTTATTTTTTGAAAACATAAAAAATTTCTTTAATCCGGTAGTAAAAAGCGAATATATAAAAGATTCAAATTTGTTTGCTATTTCATTTTATTTATTATTTCAAACAGTTAATTATTCATTATTAGGATTATTAATAGGTGGAGGACTTGCATTTTTAACAAGTTACCTCTTTGCTTTTCAATTTAAAAATAAATGAATTTATTCTATATCAAAGATATTTTTTACAATTTTAAGAATTCTGCCAGAAATTATATTTATATATTATTTTTCAAATAGCTTTTCTAAGAAAATGTCAGTCGTAATGATATTTGCTTTATTTAATTGAGTTTGACTGCATGAATATTTCACACAAATGTTTGAAAATGCAAATTACACATTTTACTTTCATTTATTAAAAAATTCATGTAGCAAATTTAAAGCATTCCAAACTGAAATACTTCCTCAAATCAAAATTAAAATATTAAATTTACTTCTTTATACATTTGAATCAAACATAAGATGAAGTGTAATAATTTCTAAACTTGGCTTTTTAGGAATTGGTACATTATTAAATTCCCCAACTATTAATATTTCTTATTTTAGAGAGCTATTAATTCCACTATTTGTATTAGTTTTCTTTTTAGTTATCATTGAATTTTCTTTTAATCTAATTAAAAAATATATTTATGAAACTAAGACAACTATTAATGAAAGAAAGCATTTTAAACACAAAATATATAAAAGATTATTTAACTGATTAATATTTATCTTTTTAGTTTCATTTATTATATTTAATATCATTTATCTAAAAGATATCAAATTTTATCCATCAAATAGTACTGAATATTTCAAAGATTTCTTTAATCCAAGTTTTAAAGAAATAAATAATAATTTAGGCAAAAGTACTTTTTACATTGTAGAACTACTTTTACTAATATTTACTTGTAATTTCTTAGTATTCATCTTTACTTATATCTCATTATTCTTATTAAATAAAAAAATGAACAACAAATACTATTCAGCATTTATAAGAATTACAAATGTTATATTTAGAAATGTTCCAATAATAATTTTGTTTCTATTTACCTCTCCTATATTTAAAAATCCACAAGTTGCTTTCATTATCGGATTTGCTATTCATAGTACTTTTGTAATAAATAAAAATATGGATGAGTACATAAATTATGATGGTTATGAAAAAAATATTGAACTTTTACATAGTTATGGAATGTCAAAGTGGAAAATTTATAGAACTTATCTAAGACCTAAAATTGCTTCTAACTTTATAACATTCTTCACATTCGAAATTGAAAAGAATACTAGAAATTTCATAAACTATGGAATATTTGCATCAAGTACAATCGGACTAAAAACTACCATAACAAATGGTAGAGAATATATAGATATTGTTCCTTACTTATGAATTTCAATCGCAATAATATTTGTAGTTTATATATCAGGATATTTCATCAGAAAGAAAATCAATAAAAACTAAAATTTAACTTTATTAAAGTTATTTTTTAATTTTTTCATATGCCAATCTTGCTATCATCATTGCATTGTCTGTCGTATATTCCATATCAGGAATAAATGTATTTTCGTGTAATTGTTCAAACATTTTTCTTATACCTTTATTAGCTGATACGCCACCACACAAGACGATAGATTTTGGTTTATATTTAAAAATAGCAAGTTCCATTTTATTTTTTAAATATTTGATAATAGTATTTTGGAATTCAGTAGCTAATTGTTTCTTATCAATTGTTTCAAAAGAATTTACTTCATTAGTGATTTGAGTTTTAATTCCACTAAAAGATAAATCTAATTCACCTTCAGTTTTAGGAATTGTCATAGTATTTGTATATTTTTTATTATTAGTTATTCAAATTTTATCTATTAAACTTCCGCCCGGAAAACCTAATCCAAGTTTTCTAGCAACTTTATCATAAGCTTCACCAACAGCATCATCTTGTGTTTCACCGACTATTTTTGAATCATCAACACTTTTATAATAAACTATTTGGCTATGTCCACCAGATACAGTTAAAGCAAGAGAAGGAAATATTACCTCTTTTCCTATAAAAGCAGACATAAAATGACCATCCAAATGATTTAATGGAAGAATTGGTTTTTTCAAATATAAAGCTAATGAATTTGCAATTACATATCCAACATGAAGAGAACCTATTAATCCCGGACCTTTTGTATAAGCGATAACATCTATCTTAAATAAATCAATTTTTGATTTTAATTCTTCTATTAACTTGCCTATATTTAAACTATGCAATCTTGAAGCTATTTCAGGAACAGTTCCACCATATTTCTTATGAATTTCAATTTGTGAAATAGTTTTCATTCATATTGGGCTATTATTTTCCATTATTGCAAATGAAGTATCATCATGAGAGGATTCTATTGCGAAAATTATCATTTTAGTTCTCCTATTTGTGGATTACTTAAATATATTAATTCTTCTTTTAATAAATTTTCTTTTTCTACTTTTTTAGAAAAATTCAAATATGTAAAAATATTTTTTTCAAATAAAGAATAATTTAACTTTTCATAATTATTTTCATTTGCGATTAATTCCATATTTATTTTTTTAAGATTATCTGATAATGTAATCTTATAAATACTATGTTTGTTAGCTTTTATATTGATTATTTCTTTAGGATATGACATCAAAAGATGCTGAACATAAAAAATAACATATGTAGGAATTGTGAATAGTTCAATATCTGAAATTTGAGCAATAGTTCTTGCAAATAAAAATCCTATACGTGATCCATTAAAGCTTCCCGGACCTTTTGTTACATATATTTTATTAACTTCATTTATTTGAATTTTCGCTTCATTTAAGACGTAATTTAGATTTTCAAAAAATACGTCAGTTTTTTTAGTTATGTCATTTAATTTAATTTTTGAAATTATTTTTCCATTATTCTTAAATAAAATTAAATACAAATCATCTAAACAAGTTTCGATAAATAAATTCATATTAACTTACTTCCTTCTTGATTTCAAAAATGTGTTTCCCATCTTTTACATACACATCTATTTCTACATAATTAGTAAATGAATGCGTAATTTTGTCCGCTCATTCTATTATTACTAATTTATCTTCGAAATACTCTTCGTAAGGAAATAAATTTCCTACCATTTTATAAGCATCAATATGCACCAATTTATCATATATTAAAATTGAATTAAACGTTGGAGATATTACGGTTTTTTTTTCTCCCAATTGCTTTGCAATTGCTTTTGCAAGTGTTGTTTTGCCAGAACCTAATTCACCATTTAATAGTATTGCTTGCAAATTTGGTATATTTAACAAATAGCTAACCAAAACACCCAATTTCTCGTTATGTGCAAAAGTAAATTTCATATTTGAAATTATAAACTATCGCATTTACAAATTCACCAAAAATAATAATTTGTAAAAATATTTATAACTATCATTTTATTTTTTGATACAATACCCCCGTTTTTTTAAAAAAACATGAGGTGTAAAATGAATAAAACAACAAAAATTATTTTGTCTACTGCTATACCTGTTGGTGTAGCTAGTATACTAATCCCTACAATAGTAGTAGCTTCTTTAAAATCTAAAGTAAAGAAAACTGAGCAAGAAAGAAAATCACTAAATGATTTGAATCTTGAAGTTGAAGAATATTTGGGAAAAATTACAACAGAAATAAAGGAAAATAATATTGATGAATATGAACAATTGTTGAAATTAATATCCAAAACTAAAAATGTAATTGACAATAAATATTTAAGAAAAGAAGACTACAAAAAACAATTATTACTGTTAAAGGAAAAATTTGATAGTTTTAAAAACAAAAACCAATCACCCAAAAAAAACGATACCAATGAACCCTTTGATAATACTAACAAAGATAATACAAATAATAAAGATATAGAAAAACCCAACACAGGAAAAAACGGTGAAAATGAAACACCCAAAGAAAGTGTTGATGCTTATCAACAATTGAAAACAGAATTGGAAATAGTAGAAAAATTTTTTAATTCAATAAATGGCGAAAAATATATGGAAATAAAAACGAAATCCAATAAAAAGCTAGATGAATTTAAAAAAATATTACAAAATAAGAATTTAAAAGATATCGATTATTCAAATGCAAAAAATGAATTAACTAATTTTCTTGATCTAATAAAGAAAGAAATTGCATCAAAAGAAAAAGAAAAATTATTAGAAGATCAACTTGATGAAAATTCAAAAAAAGAATTAAAAAAAATTGACGAAAAAACTATTTTATTTAAAAGGAATTTTTCTGAAATAGATAATCAAGAAAAATATAAAGATAATATATTAAAAGAATTGAATGAAATTAAAACAAAATACAAGTTAGATACTCCAGTTACCAAAACTTCAATTGAAATAAAATATAGAAATATATTATTAGATGAAATAAATAATCGATATACTAAATTTAAAACTATACTTGATACTAACGAAACACAAGAAAAAGATTGATTAAAACAAGAAATCGAAAAAATTTCCGCTATTTTAGTTAAGAATAAAGTTGAATTATCACAATTAGCAAATGTTGAACAAATCCAAACGTATTTAAAAAGTATTAAAGAAAAAATAACTAGCATATCTAAAAACGAAATAATACAAACTGGTGTCACATTGTTGAATATATCTAATATTTTAGATATTTCAAAAAAAATTTATGATATTCAAAAAAATCTAAATTCCATAAATTTTAATAACATTATTAAAAATTCACCATTAAAAGATAATATAAATTTTGCTATAAATTTCCAAAATTTACTTATTACGTTTAATGAAAAAATGAAAAAACTAAAAGATATAAATGAATGAACTCAAAATAAATACATTGAATATTTTGATGCATTTTTGTCTATTAGCAAATTTAACTTGAGAATTGAAAATGAAGTAAGTAATTTAAAAAAATTGCTTGAATTAATCGATAGATTCAATGTTACTAAAACAAAAATAGAAAATATTTATTACAATAAAGATTTCAAAATTAGCGAAAAAGAAAAAAACAATGTAAATTTAGAAATAAAAAAATACATTGAAGAATATATTAAAACATTTTATGATCTTTCTTCACTTAATGAATTAACATTAAAAATTGATAATGTAGTAAAGAAAGTTGAAGAAGAAAGCAAGAAAAGTAAAATTTCATACATTGATGATCTTGAAGAAAAAAAGAACAATTTGTATAATAAACTAAAAAAATATGAGGAAATCTATGATACTAAAGAATTTGAAAAGACATTTCAAGAATTAAAATCAAAATATAAAAGTGCATCTATACAACTGGACAAACAATCGGCAATTAGCAATTTAGAAAATTTCTTCATATATTATGAAGATTTTATTGAAAATTTAGATAATAAGGTAAGCGAATATATCACTATGTTAAAAAGAATAGAAAATCTTGCAAATGAATATTCTGAACCTAAATATTCAAAAATTATTGCAGGAATTTCTACACTTGCTAAAGAAATAAAAGATGATAAATTTAGAAATATACAAAATATAAACACAATAAATTTTATTTTAACATCTTTAGTAAAAACAATAAATGATAGTTTACAATTTATAAAAAAATTACCAAATGACATTGAAACATTAAAAATTCAACTAAACAAATTAGTTCAAGAAACAAACAAATCATTAAATATAGAAATAATTCCGCAAGAAATAAAAACAAATTACCAAAAATTAGTAGATGAAATCAATAAAAATATAACAAATAATTCAAACATTAATATCAATGATTTGATTAATATGATATATATAGTAAATGCATATAGCACTACATTTAAAAATGATTTTACAATACTAAGAGAAGATAATATTTATAGTTATATTTCAAGTAATTTTCCTTATGATTATTTGTTTGAATTTATAAATGAATATACCATCTTCCAAGAAAAAACTAACAAACAAATTTCGTCAATTTTGAGTACGTTGGATGACCATAAAAAAACAACGTCATTAAAAGTTATTGATGGATTTATTTTATATTTAGATTTATTAAATAAAAAATATAAGGAAAAAATAGATAAATATGATGATTTCTTTGTTAAATATAATAAAAAGAATGAAAAACTATTATTAGAAATAAATAATTTTACAAATTATGAAAATGCAGTCTTCAATTTAACAGCAATGTTTACAAAACATTTAATTGATTTTTCATATAAATATTTTGAAAATATTCCTACAAAGAATATAAATCATTTAAACGATATGGAAAAAGATTTAGATTTACTAATTAAAATAGTAAGTGAAAATAAGACTTTAACTCAATAATTTATCTACAGTTTCTTTAGAAAAATTCTTAACTAGATAAGAACCGACAACCGCCAAATTTATTCCTGCATCAAAACAAGATTTTATATTGTGGTCTTTAATACCACCATCAACCTGCAAAATAAATTGGAGGTTGTTTTCTTTTTTATATTTATTTATTGCTTGAATTTTTGCAAAACTATCTTCAATGAAAGATTGTCCCCCTTTTCCGGGAAAAACACTCATCACCAATATAAGAGCAAAATGTTTAAAATGATCTTTGACTTCATCAATATTTGTGTCGGGATTTAATGCTAAGCCAATTTTTACATTATCATTTTTTGCTTGTAAAATTAACCAATTCATATTTTCTTTATTTAATGCCTCAAAATGAAAAGTCAAAATATCGCCAATGTTTTTATACATTTCATAATATTTCTTGATATCTTTTACCATTAAATGAATGTCCATTGTATGTACTAAACACTTATCTTTTATTTGCTTAATAAGTTCAAAACTAAGTGCAGTGTTTGGTACAAATTCACCATCCATTACATCGTAATGAATATTTGAAATTCCTCATTTAATAAGAGTATTAACATAGTCAATTTGGTTATCTTTTACATCTAAAATTGATGGACTAATCTTTTTCATATTTTTCCTTTTTTTTATAAAAATTTTAATAGCAATTAATGTAACAAGCGTTCTAAGAAGCTGCAATAGTTGTTATAACGCTCTTGTTTTATTTTTCCTTGTGATACTAGCCTTTTTACTTCGCAGTCTTTTTCTTGTTCTTGATAGTGTTTACAAGTTCTAAATTTGCATAGCTTGCTAGCTTCTCTAAAGGTGTTAAATGCAGTAGGCATTTCATTTATTGTAAGATCAAATTCAATAGAAGAAAAACCAGGAGTATCAATAATTTCCCCTCCATTAAAATCTATTAAACTTACTTCACGTGTGGTATGTTTACCTCTATTTAAAGCAAGTGAAATTTCTTGAGTCTTAAAATTAGTTTTAGCTAAATAATTAATTAAAGTGGTTTTACCTACACCGGTTTGACCAACAAAAAAGCTAGTTTTGTTTTTGAAAATATCACGAAGTCCTTCAAAGCCTTCTTCGGTTTGATAGTTAATTTCAAAAATTTTATATCCTTGTTCTTTGTAAAAATCAATCTTAGATTTAGAAGTAAGATCTTTTTTGGTCAAGACAATAATAGGTTCTACACCTTTGTTTTCAATGATAATTAAAAACTTGTCAATTAAAAGCGAACTGAATTCAGGTTCAACTAAGGACATAACAACAATAGCTTGATCAACATTGGCAATTTTGGGTCTGATGAAGAAATTCTTTCTTCCCATAATTCTATGAATTAATTCATTAGGTTCAAATTCAACATAATCACCTACAATTGGTTGCATATCTAATAAGCGCAATTTACCGCTTCCACGGACACGGTAAATTTTGCCATCACGTTCATTTTTTATGTCAAAGAAACCAGATATTGATTTAACTATTTTGCCTTTTTCCATAAACTATATTATTCCTCCAAAGTGAAGTCCTAATAAAATTACTAGAAGTACAAGTGTTCCTGCTATTGATGCAATAAGTGAAATTGTAAATTTTTTACTATTAACAATTTCTTTAAATGTTTTTCTTTTCTTCTTAGATTTAAGTGTAACTTTATCTTCTACAATACGTTCTTGTTGTAAACAAGTTTCAAGGTCACGGTAAAGTTCTTCACAATTTTCATATCTATCAGTTAGTTTTTTTGCTGTACATTTAATAATAATATTTTCAACTGCTTGAGGTATTAAAGTGTTTACTCCTTCTAGGGGAGGAAGGTCGCTATTAACATGCTTTAATGCTATGGTTTTGTGATCCATGCCAGCAAAAGGCAAATGTCCTGAAAGCATTTCATACATAATAATACCAAGTGAATATATATCACTTTGAGGTGACGGCGAGTGCGATTTAACAACAAGTTCAGGTGCCACATATTGCACTGAACCTACCAATTTATTATCTTCGGTAACTCTAAGCGATTCTTCGCTTAAAGAAATTCCGAAGTCAATAAGTTTAACAACACCATTTTCATTGAAAAGAATGTTGTTGGGTTTTAAATCACGGTGAACAATACCAGCATTATGAATATCTACAAGACCTAAGCAAATTTCACGAGCTATAGAAATAGCTTCATCAACTGGCAACTTTTTTCTACGTTCCAATTTTTCTTTCAAACTTGAACCTTCAACAAGTTCCATTGCAAGATAATATTCTTTATCATTTGGATCTGATTTAGGAATATAAGCACCTTTAAGTTGAACAACATATGGACTAACAACTTTTTTCATCATTTCAACTTCATTTTTGAATCTAAATTGAGTTGCACGCATTCTTTGAATATTTGCATAAGTTAAAATTTTGATAGCATAACGTTCACCAGTTTTTTTCATTGTAGCACTATAAACCGCACCAAAACCGCCACTACCTATTGGCTTAAAATCTTCAAAATTTTTGTTTAAGTTCTTATATTTAGATAAATCTAGCATTTATAACTCCACTAGAACAATTGACATATTGTCATTTGACATATTCTTTTTTGCATAGTTAATCAAAGTATTAGCTTTTTCTTCTAGAGTTAAATTATTAGCCTGAATAATACGCTCAAAAAGTGGTTTTTCTACTCAGTCATGAAGCCCATCGCTTGTTAAAACAATGTATTTAGCTTTCGATTCTTTACTATATACAAAGCCATCAGGGGTCATAACTTTGTTAGGCCCTAAACAACTAGTTAATTTATTGGCAAAAGGATGTCTTTCGGCTTCATGAGGTTTCATTACGCCTTCACGAATTCACTGGTTTTTCACATTTTGATCTTCGGTTACTTGGTGTAAAAGTCCATTATAAATATAAGTACGTGAATCACCTACATTAAACACATAAATTTGTTTTTCTGATGGATAAATTAAAGTCGCCGTTAAAGTAGTACCCATGTCTGCACATCCAGGGTCTTTTTTAGCGGCGATATTTAATTCATTTTTAATTCTATCTAATGCTTTTACAAATCAAGCTTTTATTGTTTTTTTATCAGTGTAGTCAGTATCTTCAGGGAAATTATGGTTAAAATAATTTTCAAAAGTAGATATTGAAATTGTTGATGCTATAGAACCTCCAGCATGTCCTCCCATACCATCACATAAAATTGCAAGCGCTCATTTACCTTTAATAGCCATTCCGACCCTATCCTGGTTTTCAGGTCTAACAATACCAACATCTGATTTTAAACAATAGTTCATTAGGCATTCCTTCCTTCGCTTGCTTCTTTTTCTGTATTTATTATGTTATTAAATTCCTTATTGATAATTTTTTTAATTTCTTCAGTTGCTTGTTCAATACTATTATTAATTACAATATATTCAAATAAACTTGATTGACCGATTTCTTCTTTGGCTTTAGCTAAACGTTTTTTAATAATTTTGGTAGGTTCAGTATTACGTCCGATAATTCTTTTTTCAAGTTCTTTAAATGAAGGTGGCATTAGGAAGATTGAAACAATTTCATCACTTTTGTTATATCTTTTATAGTATTCAATAACTTGTTCTGCGCCATTAGTTTCAATTTCTAGGAAAGGTATTTTGCCTTGCTCTATAATACGATTAATTTCTGAGTATAATGTTCCGTAATAATTATCAAAATGCATTGAGTATTCAATTAATTTATTTTCAGATAAACAAATGTCAAAAGTTTCTTGTGATACGAAATAATAATGCACACCATCAATTTCGCCTTCACGTGGTCTACGTGTAGTAACTGAAACTGATAGTTTCAGTTTTAAACTAGGATCTGAAAATAATTCTTTTTCTACAGTTCCCTTACCTACGCCACTAGGACCTGAAAAAATAATTAGTTTCTTGTTTTGCTTCATAATTACTCCTTATGATTACGGATTAATAATTATTAATATAATTTTAAATTAATATATTCTATATTTGATGTAATAGATATAAATTTTACCATATTTTTTTACTTTCAAAATTTCATATGAATTTGCGAAATTTAAAAATTGTTGGTTAGTTTCAACAAATATAATTCCATCACTCTTCAAGAGATTTTTTTGAACAATTAGTTGCAAACAATCATCTAAAATATTAGTGATTTTATATGGTGGATCTAAGTAAATATAATCAAATTGTAAATTAGTTTTTTTTAAAAAACTTAATGCATCTATGTTAAAAACTTCAAGATTTTTTTCACCTAAAGCTTGTCTATTCTTTAGAATAATTTCATAAGCATTATGGTCTTTTTCAATACAAATAGCATGTTTAGCTCCACGAGACAAAGCTTCTAAGCAAAAACTTCCACTACCCGCAAAAAGATCTAAAAAAATCTTATTTTCAATATCAAATTGAATAGATGAAAAAAGTCCTTCACGAGCACGATCTAATGTTGGTCTAGTGGTTTCATTTGAAGGTGTAATTAATCTTCTAGATTTATATTTTCCAGCTATGATTCTGAGCATAATAATAAAATTATATAGATTTTAATTGTATGGTTTTTGTTTTATAAAATGCATTTTTTTTATAAATTGAGTTCTAGAAAAAATGCAATAATTTTTTTTATTTTTTACAATTTTTCAAAACTTAAAGTATAATATATTTTGCATTTTCAAGGAGAATTATATTAATGAAACATAGCAAAAAAATTATATTTTCAAGTGTATTAGGTTCAATAGCTGTATTTTCTACATCAGTAGCTTTAATTTCAAAATCTTGTCCTTCTGCCCCTGAAACAAAACCCGAAGAAAAAATTAAATATCAAGAAAAACTTGGATTAAAAATTGCTGATAAAACCACTAAAGAAGAAGAAACACATCACTTTGTCCATGAAGCAAAAGAAGCAAAAACTTTAGAAGACATTAAAAAAGTTTTAACTAAATTCAATATTGCTTTTGATTTTTCTGGAATTCCAGAAGGTGCAACTTATAAAGTTGCAGATTCTACACATGATCATGCTGACCAAGGTATGATTCACTTAGATATCACTCAAACTATTAATGGAAGAGAAGCAACCGAAAGATTTGAAATCATTGGATTTGAAATCGAAAAAGTTCCTGAACACATTAAAATTGGTGGTTATACATTAGCTACAAAAGCTAAAAAAGAATGAAAAAAAACAGTTAGAGAAACTGCAGAAGAATTAAAAACTTACAAAGATAAATCATTCGAAGAACTACTTACATTCTTAAAGCAAATTGTAGAAATTAAAGAGCCTGAATCAGAAGAAGAAAAGAAACTACAATTCAAATTTGATTTGGAACACCTACATATCCATGCTCACCACGAAGGCGAAGGTGAAATTATATTTGAAAAAACATTTGTGTTTAATAAAGACAAACCTACCGAAACTACTGAACTTAAAGAAAAATACAGAATTCATCACTTGAAATAATAATTAATAATTCCCGTAATATCATTTTAATAAATGATATTATTTATTTTTAAAGGAGAAAAAAATGAAAAAGAAAATACCTGGATGAGCTACTTTCTTAATCGTTTTTTTTCTTTTTCTTACTGCGGGCCTTGCTGGCTTTGCCACTTATTTAGTTTTAAAACAAAAATGAGAAAAACTGCAAGAACCTGATAATAATACCCCTATTGTTTATAACAAGAAAAATAGTGCTGCTGAATATAGTGAAGGTATCTCTATAAAAAATGAATTTTTAGAAATTGAAGAATATCCTTATGCTATTGATTATGACAACAATCCAAAATACTTTTTTGGTATAGAAGGACTTGAACTATTGTCACGTGAATTTCACAAAAGAGCTTGATATGGCCCTGAAATAATTGAAATTCCTAAAATTACTATCAATAAAAAATTTACTAATGTTAATACTAACCAAGTAAATGGTTTTTATACTCCTGATAGTAAAGAAATTGCACTTTTTACTACCGAAATAGTTCGTGATAAAAATGGCAATATTAGAAAAGTAGATAATTTACGTAATGACATTAAAGTTGAAATGGTACTTCCAACTTTGGTTCATGAATACACTCACCACGTTGCTAATGTTTATAATAACTCAGGCAAACTATCGGATCCAAATTATTCCAATGAACTAGATTATAAACTTTCAACTAACATTCATTACATCGCAACTTATGCTAATAATATAAAATTCTTGAAAGAATTTAAATCATCACTATTTTATGATGAAACTTATAAACCGATTACTAATCTTCCCAATTGAGATATTGGAAATAAATCAATTTTTTCATATCCTAATTCTTTATATAAAAGTTTTTCAGCTAGAGAATTATTTAATTATGCCAACTATACAAATATAGAAAACCCTGAAAAATGAAATTCATTAAATACTACTGAATATACTTTTAATAACACTTATGAATCTCCTATTAAATTTAGCGAACCTGTTGAAAGTGGAAAAATTGAATATTTATATTCTTTTGAAGAATTAATTCCTCGTGAATTTATGAAGATGATTTATTCAACTTCAAAAAGAATTGCAAAAAGCTCAACAAATCCTAATGGAATATTATATTTCGATAAAGTTGATGACTATGGACATAATTATGGAATTCATTTAACTGCTTATGGTGAAGATTCATTAAGAAACTTAGCATTTAAACCAAAAAGTTTAAATTCTTATAATGTGAAAATAGCTGCTCCTAATTGAGTATTTGATGGCGAACTAAAACAATTCAGAAATATTTATGGCCAACAAATATATCCTGCAACAGAAAACAATGTTCAACTAAAAAAATTCTATAAAACATTTTTAGATTTATTTGGTTATGGACAAACTATAAGTTATATGGGATATAAGACTATCTTCAACAATAAAACAAAAAATAGCGATTATGAAAATATAAGACTTGGTGGTTACCTATCAAATAATGGAATAGATTCTAAAAATAATGTTTATTTAACTTATGAAGTAGGAACTAAAACCAAAAATGTAAAATTAAACTTATTTAATACCAATTTCACTACAAAAACCAAATGAAATTCATTTAGTGAAGATAGAAAATATAATCCTTCGATTTTAAATAAGCCATCTTCAATGTACGCTTATTATAGTAATTTAATTAACATTCAAGATATTAAAAAAAGTTTAATTGGCGATAAAGAATTCAAATATTTCATTTGACAAGATAAAAATAATAATGGCGATTATGATGCAGATGAAAAAGTTAATATTGATTTCAAAAAAGAATTTAACATTCAAAATGAAATTCAAAGATCAATTATTAACTCAAGAAAAAGTTTTGAGATTCAAAAAAATACAAAAGCATTATTTAATTCGCACATCTTAAAATTAAATTATGAAAAAACCACTGACACATTAGGTCAAGAAATTGATAACTACTACTATAGTTTTGTAAAATATTAAAAGGTTATAAAATGAATAAAACAAGAAAGATATTAACTAGAATAGGAATTTATACAGCTATATTTTTTGTATCAATAATTCTTATTTATTTTTTAATTAATCTTGTTTTTGAAAATCAAATCAAAAAAAATCTAGCTGTCTATTCACAAATTGAAAAAAATATATTTTTTCGTTTTGGTGCTTGAATAAAGCGATTTTTTACAAATGAAGGCAAGATATATAGTTATGAATTAAATGCTAATAACTTATCAATTCCATCGCTATATTTAAACCAATTCAAATGAACACTATTATTTACTATTTTAGTATTTATAATTAGTTTCTTTGTGGGCAATGCACTAGGTATTTATTCAGCATATAAATTTAATAAAACATCTGATATTCTTATCAACTTCATAATTACTTTATTTGCTACATTCCCTTTAATAATTATCGGTATAGTTTCGCTAGTTTTATCTAATACTTTCAAATATCCATCACAATTTATACTTAGTTCAAAATATACATTTATTTCTATTTTAGTACCTATTCTAATTACTAGTTTTGGTAGTACTAGCTTATTCTTTTCAAGAGCTAGAAAACTAGCAAAAGAAATAATAACTAGCAACTTCTATATTTTCCATAAATCCCTTGGTTTAAGTCAAAATTCGCTTATTAAGAAGTGTTTATTAAAAAATATTTTTATTTATGAACTTCAAGTAATAATCCCATTTTACTTACTACTATTTTCATCATCAATGGTTATTGAAAGAATATTTTCAATCCCGGGGCAAAGTATCTTTTTAGCTTATGCATTTAAACATGCCGAAATGGATTTAATACTATTTTATTTCGTATGAAACTTATCATTTTTATTAATTACAAAATTCATATTTTCAATTGTTTTAATTTATATTAATCCTATGCAAAAAGATTCAACTTTGTACGATCTAAGTTTTATTAGAATTAGAAAGGCTAAATTATGGACAAGATAAATAGCCAATTATTAAAACCAGCAAAAAGAAAAGAACCCACTGCACAAGCAGTTAGACAAACTACTTCTTTAAAACTTTATTGAAAGAAATTCTTTTCTAAAAAGACAAATATCTTTGCATTTGTGTTTTTCTTGGCTATTTTTTTAAGTTTAATAATTGCGCTTTTCTTCGTTAAAAACTCAGCAACTAAATCTGTATCAGATAGCATATTTGTGAATAACTTACCTTCATATTACAATCAAATAGTTACTCGGAGTTTTGATAAAGGTGAAACATTAAACTTCATTAGAAAACTAGGCGAACTTGAAAAATCAAGAGCCAGTGAACTCGGAATATCACCTATTTTTGAAATCTATTTTGATTCAGCTTATGATACTTCCGGACAAATAAACATCACAACTGATATTGTTATTCTTCAATATAATCCTTATAAATTATTAGAAGCTATGAACATAAACTTAGGTTCTAAAATTGAAATTCCACAATATATTTTAGGCACCAACCAAAATGGTGTTGATATATATTCACGTAGCATACTTTCAATTTTTACAACTATCATTATTATTACAATTTCACTATTTGGAAATATTTTAATTGGCTTTATATTAGCCTCACTTTATTCATTCAACAAAAGAAAATGATGAAGCAAAATTATTGATGTTATAGCATCTATTATTAACTCAGTTCCTACTATTATTTGAATATTCATATTTACTATTTTATTTGGGACTAAACCATGACAAATTCTGATCTCATTTTTATTAGTTTCATGAGCTTCATTTTATGAATTGACGAAAAATGAAATTGAAGAAGTATCAAAAACAGAATTTATTATTGCAGCCAAAGCTATTGGATTAAATAATTTTCAAGTAGCAAAACGTCATTTATTCACTTACATATTACCATCACTTTTAATTCTATTTGTTGATATGTTCACAATGGATATTTTGATAATTTCTTCTCTTGCGTTTTTAGAATTTATTAATGAAACAAATAACTTAAATATTGGAATGGTAATTAAAGAATCTATTTCAATGATAAGCTTAAATATTTCATATTTAATTGTAATTTGCGTTTATATAAGTCTTTTTTCAATTTCGCTTAAATTATTATCTAACTCACTTTCTTCAACTTTTAATCCAAAGATATAAAAAAACCGCTTATGCGGTTTAATCAAAATCAACTATATTTTTTAGACCTTGACTATCTCTAATGATAGTTAATTTTTTCTTCAATTCATCAAGAAGTGATTGACCTTTTTTCTTAAAATCTTCACTTTCGAGTTTTCAATCTTTATTTATTTCTTGTGAAACACCACCAACAATTTGTGTTGTAGTTTCAAAGATTTTACTTAATGCCTCTAATGCTTTTTTTTGATTTGAATTCACTACTAATTGATTAGGGTTATCGACAATATGTGGGATCGTTTGTGCAAATGCAGTAGTATATATATCTTTTTCTAACTTATAATTCTCTCCCAATTTCTTATGCCATAAACCTAATTCATTAGTCAAATTTATTATGGCATGTGAATGATTATGACTAGTTTTATCGCTTTCTAAATTAACCTTATCCAAATCCTCTTCTTTAGTTATTCTATTTGGATCATAAATTAAAAGCTTAGCTAAATTTCAAATTGATTTTAAGCTTGCTTCTAATTTGGCAATATTTATGTCTTTTCCAGACAATCTTCCATCTATAACTAACAAATGATCCATAAATTCTTGTGAATCTAGTTTCAAATTAATATCAACTAAAACTGCATTAACATCTTGATAGATTAATAAAAACTTAGAAATATATTTAGCAAATAAACTATCACTTTCTATCTTATTTTCTTTATTAGGCTCTAATAATCATTTTTTTTGAAACTCATATATTTTTTCCTGATTATTTGGAATGGTTTGAACTATTCTTAATTCTCTAAGTTTATTTTTTAAAAATGAAAACTCACGGCTAAATACACTTGCATATTTTTTATATTGAAAATAATTATTTTTTACTTCAATGAAAAGCGGGGTTAAAGTATTGTCATAAATTTCTTTTATGGATACAACTTCAGAACTTAAAAAATTGTATTTTTTGGTTTCAATAGGCATATCATAATCATCAGTTAAAAGTTTTTCATAATCTTCTGACTTACAAGAAACCATTGAAATTGTAGGAACAAAAGAAAGCGTTGATAGTAAGGGTAAATTAATTAAAAACTTTCTTTTCATTATTCTTCACCTTCTACAATTTTCTCAATTTCAATTTCTTTATAATCACTTTTCTTTTCATATCCTTTAAAATCATTTCAATATATGTAAACAGATACTAATTTCTTTTCACCTTCTGTTTTATATTTATAATCATTTTCGCCAGCATATGACATAAAGTCGAGTTTTAGATGGATTTTACCAACTTCATATGGTGTTGGTAAAACTGAAATATCTATTCTTTTAACACCCGTAAATAATTTTTCTTCTTCATTATTCAGGGCGTAAGCTAACATATAATTGTTTATAAATGAAGCTAATATTTTTATTTGAAACGAATCAGTATGCAAAAAACTCGCTTCATAACTTTGTCTAATATCGTTATTTCAATATTTAAAATCTTGTAAATTGTTTGTAGCTTTTAAAAGTAATTTATAGAATGCTACTGATGTGTAAACCTTATTAATATCTTCAGTTGAAACTTCATTTTTTTTAACTGGTTGAAAATTAAAAAACTCCTTAAATGAAATCCCTTTTGGGATTTTCTTATTTAATCCAGTATAGTTTCAAATGTCTTCTGTTGTTAAATTTTCAGGACTAGATGATTGTGAATCGTAATATTTATTTTTAAATATTTGACCTTTTAATCTATGTCCATGATCATCAAAGTTTGAACTAAATCAAACATAATCTTTATAACTTTTATCTTTTTTAAATACTCTAACTATTGCTTTCAATATTTGATTTGTTTCAAGATATGGTGTATATTCAAAATCAATAATCTTATATAAAATGTCTTCATTCTGTTTGTGTTTTGGAATTTTAATTTCAAAAAAATCATTTATAAAATTTTTGAATAAATAAATTAATCCTTTTGAATTTCAAAAGTCATATTCTAATGCGCCTTTAACAAAATGGTTTATATTATCATTAACAGTTAAATAATTTTTCCCATTAATCAATAAAAGCGGATTAGGAATATATTCATTAAATAGAGGTAATTCATCAGATTTAATTCCAGTAGTGCCTAAACCGAATTTTTTATCAGTATCATATTTTCGAAAATCATTTATATAATAGGAATTATTTAATTTTTCAACTGGCATTATTGACTTATCATTAAAATCAATAATATCCTTTATTTTGAATGATACAAAGTCAGTTTCTTTAGATAAAGATTCTTCTGCTTTAGCTTGTTTTCAATCAATAATAATATCTTTAACACCAACATTAAACTTATTTAAATAGAGAACTAAATATTTTTTGAATACTTCACGTTCAAATTCATGTGCATCATCTAATCAGGTTTTTGCTTGTATAAAATCTGGTCTAAAAACTGTTTTTTTCAAAACAGATTCATTATTCACATTTACCATTCTACGAGAATTTAAAAAATTGTAGTTAGTATTTAAATCAAAAATAACTTTGAATATTATTGTTTGCAAATCAGCAAAATAAGGATCGCCAGCTCTATTAAAATCAAATCCTAATTTTTGTGACATTGCTAAAAATCAATCATCATTAAATCCATTAGCTGCATCTACTGATTCGAATGGATATTCTGTCAAAATATTAGAAATATTAGTTTTTTCATTTCCTTCTATTATATTCATAGAATTAAATTGATTTAATTGCTGATATCAAGTTTTTTTGAAAGTAAAGTCAGGCTTGTATATAACAAAATTATTTTTATCTTTAAATAACTTAAATTCATTTTTTTTATCATCAAATACTGCTGATTGAAAATATAATCTCTTACCTTTTTCATAAAAATAAAAAATTTTATTTTGGTTATGAAAAATAGCAATTTGATTACCAGATAAAATTTTTAAGTATTTTCTTGATATTTTATTTATATCTAAATAGCTATTTTTTTGACTACAAGAAATAGAAAAAACGGCAGGTGTAAAAGATAATACACTAAAAATTGAACTATACATTAACTTTTTTGTCATTTTTTTTATTCCTTTTCTACATTTTTTATTATAATATAATTAAAAAAAATATGCATTTATTAATAATTATATATTAATATTAACATTAATAATTAATAATAGAAGGGTACAGTGATATGTTTTTTGGTATTGAAAAATTTAATTACAATTTAGAACTAACTGTATTTTTGAATTTATTAATTTTTATTCTTATTCTAATTGGTATACCTATGATATTTATGGGTATAATGTCCGCTTTTAAGATAAAGCCAAGTTCTAAAAAGTCTATCTATTTATATACATTTTCTACTGGAATGTTCTTGATGATAGGTTCTGCTGGATTTCTAAAAGAAGGCTATATACAACTAGAAATTTGATTTCACAAGCAAGGGCCACAAGGCGGTTTAATACTAACAGGCGGAAATAGTTTATATGAACAGCTTTACATTGCTTTAATAGTTGGGGTAAGTACAATAGTAGGACTTGGAATTGTTATTTTAGGAAGATATTTATTATCTGATAAAAAGAAAATCGATCTTCATAAAGAACACTATGAACATGACCACTCTGAACACTTGATGTCTTTTGGTGATATTGATAACCCTAAAGCCGCATGAACAGCAATCATAATGATGTTAAGTCATAGAATTATTGATGGACTAATACTTGGCCTATCAGTCTATCAAATGACTAATAATGGATTGAACAAAGCCAATGTAGCATTGATAGTTACTTTTAATATACATATAATCTTAGAAGCAATTATTGTTTACTACCGTCAATTGCAATATGGATTTACAAAAAAGAGATCTATTTTATTTAACTTTGTCTCGCTTTTGCTCATAATACCAATAATGTTCATTGGAGCATTTCTAGGAAAATATTTAGATAGAGCTGGTTGAGTAATCCCAGCCTTCCAAATATTAGGCGGAGCAATAATTATCTTTATGTCTATATTTGAACTCGTACCAGAATTTATCCACTATAGACATATGGATAAAAAAGGAATTTATATCACTTTAATAATATTTGCTTTATCAATAGTATTCACATTAATCTTATTAAGCTTCCACTCTCACAATCAGGTTTCATCAATTGTAGGAAAAATAATTAATACATCTTAGAAGGAGATAAAATGAAAAAAATATTATTATCACTGCCAATAATAGCTATTACATCATTACCTTTAATTTCAGTCAAATGTGAAAATAGATTTCAAAAAGTAGCTCAACTAAATTCATCACAAGTAGAAGAAATAAAAAATCAAATACAGTTTGAAATAACATTAGAAGGAAAAAAGAAATACATAATAGATACTAATTATGACTATACAAATTTAAATAAATTTATAGCAGAAAAAAATAACGAATATGTACATAGTGGAAAATTTAGATTTTTACCAAATGATAAAGATTTCAAAAAAATAATAACACTATCTTTTCCAGATGTAAATTCACTTTTTTATGGACATAATTTAACAATAACTTTTTCAAAGGATCAAACCGGAATTCCTATACTACTTTGAGAAGTTGGATGTGAGGCTTACGGTAAGGAAGGTGAGGGGCAAATCAAACTAGAAGGCGCCCAAAAATAAAAAAAAGAAAAAATTAAAAAATACCTTGTGTGAAAGGTATTTTTTAATTTTTTAATTTCAATATTTTATTAAAATTTTCTATCAAATTTTCACTCTTTTTTCAGGTGCTAAATACATATTGTCACCTTCTTTGATATCAAAAACTTTATAGAAATCATCACTATTTTTGCTTTGAATATTAGTTCTTAATTTCGCAGGTGCATGTACATCTATTTGCAAGTGTAATTTTGCAGTTTCTTCTCTATATTTAATTCTTCATATTGTCGCAAAACTCAAGAAGAATTTTTGAAGATCACAATCTTTTTCTTTCTTAGCTGCTTCTATTGCGCAAGCCACTCCGCCGGCATCTGCTATATTTTCAGAAACTGTTAATTTACCATTACATTTACCATATTCAATTTCTTGATTGTCAAATAGTTCAATCATTTGTTTGGTTTTTTCTTCAAAATTCTTTTTATCTTCTTCTGTTCATCAATTTATCATATTACCATCTACATCAAAATTAGAACCATTGTTGTCAAATGCATGTGAAATTTCATGAGCTATAACAGCACCTATACCACCATAGTTTTCACTAGTGTTTCTATTATATTCATAAAAAGGATATTGAAGAATAGCGGCAGGAAATACAATTTGATTTTCGGTAGGACTATAATAAGCATTTACTTTAGCAGGTGACATTGATCATAATTTTTTATTTACTGGTTTTAGATATTGACTAAATTTATATTCATTTATTAAATAAGTAAATTTAGAAATATTATTTATGAGAGCATTATAACCTTCATATTCCAAAACAACAAAGTCTTTATAATATGGTCTTATTTCAGTAGGGTAACCTATATGAATACCTAAACCATTTAATTTTTCAATTGCTTTTTCTATGGTTTTCGGAGTTAATCATGTGTTTTTGGTAATTCTATTTTTATAAATGTTTACCATTTCTTTTACCATTCTTTCAACATCACTCTTAGCTTTTTCTCCAAAATAGGTCTTTCCATAAAACATTCCAAAAGGCATATCATAGAATTTCATAGTTGCATTAATTTCATATTTATCCTTTGGGAAAGACTTAATTCCAGATAATGCGCTAGTATATTCTGTAGCTATCAATCTACATTCATCAGTTAAAAATGAAGCAGCTGACAATAAAGTATCAATTAATAATCTTGATTTAAATAGTTCAAAATTATTTTTATAAATTAAATCTAGATTTTCTAAGAAATCTAAAGCTGGTGCACATATTTCTTTAACTTCTTGTCCACCAACTATTTCAGAAGCAATTTTCTTAAAATCTAAGAAACTACATTTTTTAGCAACATAATCAATATCTTTCATATTATATAACGATGTAAACACTGCTTCTTGTTCTGGTGTGAGTATGAATTTTGCTAATGTTTCATCAAATTTAATTGCATTATTTATGTGTTTTTCAACTAATTCTTTATCTTTATTAAAATATATATTTAATAATTTTGAAACCATATTTTTTCAAACGTTTAATAAGTTGCCTTGTTGTGCAGGGTTAGTATAATAATTTTTTGATGGCAAGATTACTTCAGGATAATCAAATCACAAAATTTGTTTTTTACTATCTTTAAAATCATTTATAATAAAAAAGTGAATAGGTAAATATCTATTAATATAAGAAAATTGCTTGTAATTTTTTTCAATATCTTTTCAACTTTTTAATTGATTTATTTCCTTTATTAGTTCTAAAGCAGGTTTAATTCCATATTCTTCACGTGCATCTCAATTACCTACTAATTTGTAAAATTTAACCATTTCTAATAAAATAGACTCATTCCTTATTTCATCAGGATTTGCTTTTCATTTTTTTAATAAATCAATTTTTAGATTTTTAATATTTTCATCTAATTCATAAAAAGACCCTCAACCAGTCAAATGTTTTGGTATATCATTTTCTTTTATTCATTTACCATTTATTGCTTCATAGAAGTCTTTTTTTAATAATTCTTTATCCATTATTTTTTCCTTTTTTTCTTGTAATAGATAGTTAATCTATATAAATATATTAATATAAAACGAATAATTTTTAATGCATTTAGCAAATTCATTTCAAATAAAAATCTCCTGCAATTTTAATTTTGAAGGAGATTATTTTTCAAATCAATTTCATATTATGATTTTAATTTATATAAGAATTTATTGTAATATTCCTTATTGAAATTTTCAAATATGATTTTTGTTTGTCTTGATTTTTGAAAGTTCAAAAGTGCTGATATATAAAGAACATTTTTCTCATTATTTAAATCACTTGATATCGAACTAGAAATTACTAAATATTTAATATTTGTTTTTGTTAAAAAGAAGAAAACATTTTCATCAATTTTATTTATTTTAATTCCAATCCGATAGCTATTATCAGATAATGAATTTATTTTTCTTCACAAATTTTCTAGGTTTAAATTATTAGTAATATTTACTATATAAGACATTTCTTCATTATTTTCTCAGTCCTGAATTTTCTTCAAATAATTTATATTCAAGTAATTGAAAGTGTAATCTTCTATTAATAGTAGAGAATCATTGAAATTAAACTTTTTGAAATTTTGTAAGAAGTGTAAGAACAAATACTCATAAACATCAGTTCTAGAAAAATTTTCACGATAATATTTCTTCTTTCAAGCATCCGAAAAATTCAAGGATAGAATTGTATTTTTAATATCTTCATCAAAACTCATAGTGGTTTGTTTATTTAAAACATATTCACCATTATTTACAGTTGCAATAGCATCATTATATTTTTTCAAGAAAAATTTATATTCTTGTTGATCTAAAAACTGTTTATTTATTTCAATGTAATTAAATTGATTTTCCGATTTAAGACTATTTTTATATCTACAAAAATTGCATAATATATTAAAATTAAATTCATTAACATCTTGTAAAACATCATTAGAAAATAGAACAACAAGATCAAAATATTTATTGAATTTTCTAAGTGATTGGAGAAGGTTAAAAAATATTGAGTTTATGTTTTCTATTCCTTCGTTTTCATTATAAAATATATATAAATTATCACCTTTTGTTCATAGGAAAACTTTTTGAAAAAGTACTTTTGGAATGATATTTTTTAAATTTTTTATAATTTCTTTTTTCTCAAAAGAATGTTCGCTATTTAATTTCAAAAATAGACATTTTTCAGCATCATTATTAATTACAAAATTAGATGTTTGATATTCTGCAATAAACGGTTCGTAATCTTCTATTTCATTTCAAGATAACGTTCCATAAAAATAGTTTAAATCATATCTTTCTAAAATTAGATTATATTTTTTTTCTCTAATTCCAAAACTATCCATTGATATATTTAATTTAAATTCTGATGTTTTACTTGTATTAGGATTAAAAGCATCAATTAATAATTTCTGCGTATCAGAAGAAAATATTGAAATAAATAATTCCATACTAAATCACATACCATTAACTATTTTTAAATTTTTTAAATAATTAGGTAAAAATCTTAATACATCAATATCATTATTTATTCTTACCCGTCGATTAATTAAATCAATATTAAATAATAAAAATCCTGAATATATCTTTTGTGATTGGATATATTTAAGATTTATAGATCTTATTATATTTACTAAAAATATAGTAATTGCAAGAATACTAAAGCCAGTGAATAATCAAAACCAAACATTATTTATCATTTGATTCTCATTTCTTGATTGATTCATGATGTCTTAAAATATTTTTAATTTTCTTTTCACCAGCAAATTTTACACAAATAATGTCTTTATCTTTAACTTCGACTATTTGACCAATTCCATAAGTACTATGTGAAATATAATCTCCGACTATCAACGAATCATTATCAGTAATATCAATAGCATTTTTGAATTGACTAGCTGTTATAAACATTTTTCTTTCTCTAATACCTGCTTCTAAAACAAATCTACTTCTTTTACTATTCTTATTTAAAGCAAGCGATAAATAAAGTCTTTCTTTTGCTCTTGTCATTGCAACATATGCAATTCTTCTTTCTTCTTCAAGTGCTTCAATATTTTCATATTTTTCACTGTTTACATTATTCAATTTAGAAAAATCTTCTTTTAAAGAAATGCTTATTGCTCTTTTTAATGGGAATATCCCTTCGCTTAAACCAATTACAAAAACATAGTCAAATTCAAGACCCTTGGCGTTATGCACAGTCATTAATGAAACATAGCTTGCCGCATCATCTTCAACATCTCTATCTGTTATCAAAGTAATTTCTTGAAGGTATTCATCTATTTTTCCGCCTTTGTTTTTTTGTTCTCAGTTTTCAATTGCGGATATTAGACTCAAGAAGTTTTCCATTCTTGATTCATATTCTTCTTCAGATTTTTTGATATCTTCAAAATAACCAATTTTGTTGATCATAAAATCTTTTATTGTCAACGAAATAGAATTATTTTTCAAGGCACTGCGCGCATATCTTATAGCATTAATTAAAATAGCTATATTTTTTATAGTTTCAACACTAATACCTAATTTATTATGAATATCATTCAATTTGGTTTCTAAACATTTGTATAGATCTAATTTATTTTCTTCTGCGAATCTTAGAAGTTTTTCAATTGTTGCTTCGCCTATTCTTCTTAAAGGTTTATTGATGATTCTAAGAAGTGAAATTTCACTTCCATCATGTATTACACGAAGGTATGCAAGTGTATCTTTTATTTCTTCTCTTTGATAAAACTTAATAGAACCAAACAATTTATAAATGGTATTTTCTTTAATAAGCGCTTCTTCAACAGAACGTGAATAACTATTGATTCTAAATAAAATAGCAATGTTTTTTAATTGAACACGTTGCTTTTTCAATTCATTGATTCTTTGTGCAACCCACCTAGCTTCAGCTTCTTCGTTGAATCCTACAAAAAGGTCAACATCAACACCTTCATCATTTTCTGTAAATAGCTTTTTATCAAATCTAACTTTATTATGAGAAATCAAATTATTGGCTACATTAAGTATTTTTTTGGTAGAACGATAGTTTTGTTCAAGCTTAATGGTCTGTGTATTTTTGAAGTCTTTGTCAAAGTTCATTATGATATTAATATCAGCATTTCTTCAAGAATAAATAGTTTGATCAGGATCACCAACTATTGTTAAATGATTAGTATTTTTAGCAAGCTGTTTTAAGATTTCATATTGAAGCAGGCTAGTGTCTTGAAACTCATCAACTAAAATATGAGTAAATTCATTACTTCATTTTTCAGCTGCTTTTGTATATTTTGGCGAATAGAATAATCTATGAACAAAAACAAGTAAATCATCAAAATCAAGTGTATGAGCTTTATCTAAGTGTTGTTGGTAGTGTTTATATATTTTTGTCCTAATATCATTTTTTAATTCAGAATCTTTTTCTAAATCTTCAGGAGTTTTCAATAAATTCTTTTGATTTTGAATAAATGAAATAAGTGAATTATAAGTATATGAACTTTGACTAATATTAAGTTCTGAATAAACTACTTTCAATACTTCTCTTTGATCTAGTTCATCAATAATTTGAAAATCATTAGGAAAATTCATTACGTGGATTTCTCTACGTAAGATTTTGGCGCACAATGAGTGGAATGTAGAAATCGTTGGATAAGTAATAGCATCTTCAATTAAAGCAAAAGCTCTTTGTTTCATTTCATTAGCTGCTTTATTAGAAAAAGTTAGAGCAAGTATTTTTTCAGGATCAATCCTCAATTCTTCTATTAAATAAACAATTTTATTAGTAAGAACTTTCGTTTTACCAGCACCAGCTCCTGCTATAATTCGCAAAGGACCTTCATTATATAAAACGGCATTCTTTTGTTCTTTATTTAGACTATCTAAATTTAATATACTCATATTTTTGCCTCCTTGAAGATGAAATCTTTTCTTAATTAACAAAAATAGCAAAAAATTTTTGCCTTCTATTTAATTTTACCATTTTTTCAAATTTGATAAAGTTGTTATTAGTTCATGAAGTCCAATTCAGCTAATTTTCTAGGTATCTTTTTAATTTTTAGATTCTTTTTTGAAGTCAAATCTTCTTCATCAAATTTATTGTCTCAAACAATTAACGTATTAGAAAATTTATCATTTAATCCAATTCTTCTTTCGCTAAAAACACTGAATAAGAATACTAATTCAGTAATAATTGTAAGCGATGAAAGCACAGTTGGAATTGTTAAAAAAACCTTTTGGTAAAGTTTTAATTCGCTTCTTTGAGATACTTGAATAAATGTGTTTGGACTAATAAAAAATATAAATGAAGTTAATATACAAACTCATAAAAACGAAAATAGTCTTTGTGAATCAAAAACCTTGTTTGAAAATTTTTCCTTTTCATCTTGTTGTATTAATTTTATTTTACAAATTGCTTTTCCAATTGTTTTTCCTTTTCAGATAATAGGTAAAACTATATAAAAAAATATGAGAAAACTTATTAATAAAAATAGCCAAACATAATAATTAGCAATATGATAATAAATTCCTTTTTTATAGTTGAACACCATAAAAGAAGAAAAAATAGCAAAAATCAAAAACAAAGTACTATCAATAATAGAAGCTAATATTCGGATAAATGGATGTGCTTTTTTGTTTTGATTTTTTACCATATGAATTTTTTTAGAATATTTTTTCAGTTTTTATAATCCAAAATTTCTTTATCAGTAGGAATTACTATTTTTCATTTATTTATGAAATTGTTGTAAGTGTTTAAATCAAATGATTGGTTTTGAATAAATTTAGTGATGTTTAATTTGAGTACACTTTTTAAATTATTTAATGTTTTATATTCTCTTGTTTTTTTAGAAAATGCAAGTTGTCCTAAAAACCCAGCAGTGAAATAAAATAAATGCATTTTTTTAGCAAATTGAAGCGAAGTCATTAAATCAGAATTTTCAAAAGTCTTTGCAAACTTTTCTATTTCTTTTCATTCTTTTTCAATATTATTAGGATTTAATAAAGTCAATAAATTATTGCTATCTTGAATCCAAATATTTGATAAATAAACAAAAGTTTTCGATAAAAGAAGTGAAATATATTTTATAGAAGATGTATATTGGAAACTTGTAAATTTAATATTCATTTCACAAAAAATCCTTTTGTATATGGAAGTTTTTGAAATTGAATTAAATAAATAAGGACTTACTAAAACAAATGGATCTAATGATTTTTCTAAATTAATTATTTTTTTATCTTCAAATTTAGTTCTATAAAAATCGTGATCATTTAATTGTCTACAATACCCAGGAACTTCAATAAAATCAGGAGTATTATTTTTGTTTTCTAAAATAAATTGGTTGAATACTTTTGTGAATTCATTTTTCAGTTGTGAATAAGAAAGCAAGAAATAAGTGTATTCAGTTTGTACATATTCAAGTGCTTGCTTTACTACTTCTGATAAAATGTTGTGAGTTGAATTAATTATTAATGTCATTCTCTTATCAAAAATTTCAAGATACTTATTGATTTGAACCAACTCTTCACTATAAGGATCATCTATCAAACAAACAATATTAAAATTCTGATTTTTTTGTTGTTTTAAATTCTTAAAAATAGCATCTACATTTGTAGTTGTAGGATGATAAATTGGGATAACAAAAGTAATTAATTTTTCTTCATTCATTTCAATCCTCTTTACATTTTAATTGAACCAGGAGTTCTTGGGAAAGGTATTACATCTCTAATATTAGATGCACCTGTAACATACATTACAAGTCTTTCAAAACCAATTCCAAATCCACTTGAACCTGCATATCCATATTTTCTTAAATCTAAATATCATTGCAAAGGTTCTTGAGGAATTTTTAGTTCTTTTAATCTATTACATAATTTGTCATAATCTGATTCTCTTTGAGAGCCGCCTATTAATTCACCAATTCCCGGAACTAGTAGATCAAATGCTGCAACAGTTTTTTTATCTGGGTTTTGATACATATAAAATGCTTTAAGTTCTTTTGGATAGTTAATAACCGCAACAGGTCCATTTACAATTTTTTCAGATATGAATTTTTCGTGTTCAGAAGCTAAATCCATTCCAAAAGTAATGTTTTTTTCTTCAAAACTTGATTTGTGTTTTTGTAAAACAGGAATAACATCTTTATATTCCATAATAGTTAATTTAGTGTTAATGAATTTATTTAATGCATTTAACAACTTATTATCTTTTAACGAATCTAAAAATTGCATTTCGCTTTGATAGTTTTTTAAAACATTAGAAATTACTGTTTTAAGTAAATCATCAGCAAGTAAAATTACATCCTTTAATTCATAAAAAGCTACTTCGGGTTCAATCATTCAAAATTCTGCTAAATGCCTTGATGTATGGGAATTTTCAGCTCTGAAGGTAGGTGCAAATGTATATACTTTTTTAAATCCTGATGCATAAGCTTCTGCGTGTAATTGTCCTGTAACTCCAAGGAATGCTTTTTGTTTGAAAAACATTTCTTTCCCGTCACTTTCAACATTCAAAGTTTCACCCGCTCCTTCACCATCATTTGAAGTAATAATAGGGGCGGCAATGTTTATGAAATCATGTTCTTGAAAATATTTATGAATTTCATAAGTTAAAGCATTTCTAATTATCATAATAGTTCTAAATAAATTAGTTCTATGTCTTAGTTGAGGTATTTCTCTTAGAAAATCAATTGTAATTTCTTTTTTTTGGATTGGGAAATCAGGGGTATTTAAGTTGTAAATTTTCAAATCACTTACAACTAGTTCAATAGGCTGTGGTGATTTAGGTGTTAAAAATAATTTCCCCTTGGCAAAAAGTGAAGTTCCTAGATTCAAACTATCAATGTCAAATTTAGCAATGTCACTGCCTTTAATAACAAGTTGCAAGTTATCAATGCTGCTTCCATCATTTATAGTTACAAATCTAATTTTTTCATTTCCTCTATTTGCAACTACTCATCCCTTGATTTCAAAATCTTGTGAGTCTTCAATTTTACTTAATGAACTTAAAAGAGTTTTTATCGTCATATCTTAACCTATTTTTGTAATACCTTTCATATAAGGAATTAAAACTTTTGGAACAGTGATAGTTCCATCTGCATTTTGATAATTTTCTAAAATAGCAGCCATTACTCTATCAATAGCAACGCCTGATCCGTTTATAGTATGGGCATATTTGGTTTTACCATTTTCATCACGGTATCTAATTTTTGCTCTACGAGCTTGAAAATCATTGCAAATTGAAATTGAACTAGTTTCTCTATATTTTTGTTCACTTGGGATTCATATTTCTAAATCTATTGTTTTAGCTGAACTGAATCCAATATCACCTGTACATAGTAAAAGTTCACGATATGGAATTTCAAGAAGTTCGAGAATATTTTTTGCATCATTTACAGTTTGTTTTCATTCTTCCAAACTTTGTTCTTGTGAAACTATTTTTACAAGTTCTACTTTATGAAATTCATGTTGTCTTATAAGTCCACGCGTGTCTTTACCACCGCTACCAGCCTCAGAACGGAAGCATTTGGTATATGACACATATTTCTTAGGTTTTTCTAAATCAACAATTTCATCGTAGTGATAGTTAGTTACAGGAACTTCGGCAGTTGGAATTAATCACAAATCTTCGCCTTCGATTTTAAATAAATCTTCTTTGAATTTAGGAAGTTGCCCAGTACCAAACAACATTCTTCCATTTACCATATGGCTAGGCATAATTTCCTTGTAGCCTTTTTTGATATGTTCATCTAACATAAAATTCACAAGTGCTCTAACTAGCTGTGCACCTTCATTTTTATATAGTACAAATCTTGTTTTAGCTAATTTTACAGCACGAGCAAAATCTACTATATCAAGTTTAGTTGCTATTTCATAGTGAGGTAAAACTTCTTTTACAAGCCCTCTTCCAAGATCAGGGTGTTCAGCTATTTCTTGATTGTCGAGATCATTTCTTCCCACAGGAACATCATCATATGGTAAATTAGGAATTTGCGAAATTTGCTTATCAAGTTTAGCAAGTAATTGTTGAAGTTTTAAATCTTGTTTGTCAATTTCTGTTTTGATTTCATTTACTTGCAACACTAATTTATCAGCATTTTGTTTACTTGCTTTCATTGCACCAATTTCTTGACTCAATGAATTTCTTTTTGATTGTAGTGTTTCAATTTTACTAATCAAATCATTTCTTTTATTGATTAATTTAACAATTTTATCAATATTGTTTATGTCGTAATTACGGGTCGAAAGTTTTTTTATAACTTCCGATTTATTATTAATAATGAATTTTAAATCAAGCATAATTTCTCCTTAATAGAGTTCAAATTTTATTATTTAAAAATTATAATTAAAAAAAATATTTTATAGATAATATAGAATTTATATATAGAAATGGGGTATGAGAACTTATGAGTGATTACATAAAAATTACAGGTATATTCAAGAAAATGCTTTTCGAAAAAGAAGCAGATAAGTTTCGCATTGCTTCTTGCAAGATCATTCAAGTTGAAGATAAAAATATATCAGTTAAAACTAATAAATATGGCAATATTTCTGTAATTTCAAAAGATTTTGATTTCGAATTTGATAAATATTATGAACTTACTCTTGAAAATGCACGTCATTCAAAATACCCTGAGAGTTATAATTTAATTGAATTAAAAGAAAGTGAATTGTGAAAATTAAACTATGTAGTTAAATTTTTACAAGGAACTAATTTCCCAGGCATTGGCGAAATTAGAGCAAAAAAAATTGTTGAAAAATATGGTTTTAATACATTGAAAGTTATAGCTTATGATAAGTCTATAACTGCAAAATCTCTTGGAATTAATGATGAATCTCTTGAAAAAGCAAGACACTTTCTCAAAACTAATCCCCAAATAATTGAAGATCAACTATTTTTCTTGAAACTGAATTTATCACCAAGTTTTTATGAAAAGATAAGTAAAGAATTTTCAAACCTTTCACAATTTCTTGAAACTTATCGAGAAAATTTTTATAAATACTATTTTGAAAGTGATGGAGTAATAATTTCTGATCTTGAGAAAATTTCAAAAAACTTCTATCCAGAAGGTCATTTTTTTGATTACTCAATTAGAATTTATAAAGCATTAGAAGACTTTTTCTTTAATTTAGGACACACTAAAACTCAAATAAATACTTTTTATTCTTACTATTATTTAAATTATGAAAAAATAACAATTGAAGTCTTTAAAGAAGGATTAAAACATTTAATTCAAGAAAACTATATTCTTTTATTTGATAATCGTAGTTGAATAACAACTGCAAAACTTCGTAATATGGAAGAATATATTATCAAAAGATTAAAATCTATAAAATACAAAAATAATGCTTTTAAATTTAAAAAATTCAATAGTCCAGACTTTCATAAATTACAAAACGAAGCTATCAATACATCATTAAATAATTCACTTACTTTAATTACGGGCTCACCTGGAACTGGTAAAACTTTAATAATTAATAAAATTATTAAATTACTTTTAGAACATTATGATAACAACAACATTGCAGTTGTTACTCCAACCGGCCGTGCCACTATAAATATAAATAAAAATTCTGAAATAAAAGCTTCTACAATTCATAGTTTCCTACAGTGAAATGTTGAAGAAAATGTTTTTGAAATAAATGAAACTTGACCCGAGAAAAAAGAAGTCCTAATTATTGATGAGTTTTCAATGGTTAGTGTTGATCTTTTCTATCATTTATTAAAAGGTATTTCCGAGAAAACTTTAACAAAAATTATTTTAGTAGGTGATAAAAATCAATTGCCTGCAATAGGTCCAGGATATTTAATAAAAGATTTTATTGAAACTGGTATTTTTGAAACTATTGAACTTACAAAAATATATCGTCAAAGTGAAAATTATGAAATAATAAAAGATGCTGTTGATATCAATGAAATGAAAATTCCTGAGTTCAAAGGTAAGAATTCTAAATTTAATGAAACTTCAAAAGAAAACCTTGGAAAAGCCGTTATTTCTGAGATAAATAAATTATTGAAAAAAGGCTTTACCAAAAGGGATATTGGAGTTTTAAGTCCTATTTACAATTATCAAACCGGAATAGATAATTTGAATGTAATTCTTTCGGAATTTTGAAGAAATCAAGAAAAAACAGAATCTATTACTTTAAATAAAAGAACATTATTTATTGATGATAAAATAATTAATTTGATTAATGATCCCATAAAAAATATATTTAATGGTGAAATAGGATACATCAATAAATTCATTTATAATGAAAACATTTTAACCCATATACAAGTGGAATTTGAATATGATCACAAATATGTCCAATATACCAAAAAAGATTTTTTACAAAAAACTACATTAGCCTATTGTACAAGTGTTCATAAATATCAAGGTAGTGAATGTCCAATAGTATTAACTATATTATTTGATGAAGCTAAAAAACTTTTAAGTAAAAAGTTGTTATATACTGCAATTACTCGTGCTCAAAGATTAAGTGTAATTTTTGGAGAATATGAGGCATTACAACTTTGTATAGAAAATGATGAAGATTCAAATCGTCAAACATGTATTGAAGAATTATGAAAAACCATAGAAGGAGCTAACTAATGAAATTAATAGTTGGATTGGGAAATCCTGGAGCTGAGTATGAAAAAACTAGACACAATCTTGGTTTTTTAATAATAGATGCTCTTTGTAAAAAAATAAAAATACAATTAACTGATGAAAAATTTAATGGTATATTTTTCAAGAACCAAGATTTCATTATTGCAAAACCTTTAACATATATGAATAAAAGTGGCGACTTTGTTCAAGCTATTGCAAATTATTATGATATTAAACCAGTTGATATACTGGTTGTTCATGATGATATTGATCTTCCGATGGGAAAAGTTGTGATTAAGCAAAATGGATCTTCTGGTGGTCATAACGGAATAAAAGACATCATTAACAAATTAGGAACCACTGAATTTAAAAGAATAAAAGTTGGTATTGGTAGAAGTTCAGATGTTATAAATTATGTTCTTTCTGAATTTTCAAAAACAGACTTAGAAAACTTAAAAAAATTATTTGATAAATTAAGTGATGCAATAGTAACTTACATCTATAATGACATAAAATACTTATTAGATAAATTTAGTGGAAAATGATAATGGAAGATAATAATCTTTTAAATAATTTACTAGTTTCATTAAATAATAAAAAAGTATTAGTTGGGGTTAGCGGCGGACCAGATTCTATGTTTTTATTATTCTTACTCAGAAATTATAAAAACATAGTTGTTGCCCATGTGAATTATAATAAACGCGAAGATAGCACTAACGATGAAAATATTGTTCGTGAATTTTGCAAAAAACACGAAATACAATTAGAAGTTCTAAGTTTAAAAAATACTTATATCAAAGGGAATTTTCAAGAAATTGCAAGAAATGAAAGATATGAATTTTACAAAGAAATTTATGATAAATATTCTTGTGAAATTCTATTACTTGCTCACCACAAAGATGACTTTTTAGAAACTGCAATTATGCAATTTGAATCTAAAAGATATTCATTTCATTACGGAATAAAAGAAACTAATCGGCTATTAAATATGAATATCTATAGACCCTTAATTCATATTTATTGAAAAGATGAAATTTTAGAATTATGTAAACAAAATAAAATTAATTATGCAGTTGATTATACTAATGCAATGGATATTTACACGCGAAATAAAATAAGGAATTCATTAAAAAAGATTTCGTTAGTTGAAAAAGAAAATCTATATAAAAACTATATTTCCAAAAACAACGAATTAAGTGAAACTGAAAATATGGTTGATAAAAAATTTAATGAATGAAAAGATAAAAACTTTGAAGTAAATTTTCTAAAAGATGAAAAATTTTACAAAGAATTAATTTATAAACTCATAAATACAAATTATGAAAAAGTATTACTATCAAGCAAAAAAATAGAAAATATATATCAATTTTTAATTTCACAAAATCGCACTTCAAAATACAAACTTGATAATCAACATTTTTTAGTAAAAAGAAAAAATTTAATTATTTTTAATTAAAATTAAATAAATATTAAATTATTATTTATATTTAAATTTTTTTACTTATACTTTTAAATTCCAAAAATATAATAATTTCATATTTTAAGAAAGGATGATATGCAACCAAATCCAAAACCAAAAAAGAGATTTAACTTTATGTGACTTCTCTTAATACTGTTAATCATTTTGACCGTATCTTTGCTTTATGTGATTATTTCCCATTATGTATCAAATGCAAGAACCACAATCACAAAAGATATTGCTTTTTTTGAAAAAGTATTAGAAGAAACCAAATTAGATACTAAAGATGCAAACTATATAAAAGAATGAATTTACAACCCCTATAATGGAAATGTAAAAATAGTATTAAATGCAACTTCCGAAGTTTTAAATAAATTAGGTGTAAAAATTCAAACAAATGAAAGTACTTTCACATTTGCTGTTGATATTACAGGAACACAAATGGGAATAAACGAAAATTTATTTGCTTGAAAAAATATAAAGAATTCATTTATGTATGGTTCTAATGGTGATTTAATTGGAACTCATATAACTGCTCCCGCTCCTACACTTAGTCTAAGCGAAAAAATATTTAACCTAATCTCTAAATTACTTCCAATATTCTCAATTATTATTTTTGGTTACTTCATATTCTCAATGTTATTTAGAACCCCTGGTATTGGTGGGGAATTCACCAAAGCTCAATCGCCTGCTGTTCAAGTTAAAACTAATAAAAAATTCTCTGATATAGCTGGTAATGAAGAAGCTAAAGAAGAAGTAGCTGAATTAATTGATTACCTAAAAAACCCTAAAAAATATGACATTGCTGGGGCAAGAATTCCTAAGGGAATTCTGCTAGGCGGTCCTCCAGGAACTGGTAAAACTTTACTTGCTAAGGCTACTGCTGGTGAAGCCAATGTTCCTTTCTTCTTTATCTCAGCTTCAAACTTTGTTGAAATGTTTGTAGGTCTTGGAGCTAAGAGAGTTAGAGATATGTTTGAAGAAGCTCGTAGAAATGCTCCTGCTATAATCTTCATTGATGAACTTGATGCTGTTGGTAGATCAAGAGGTGCTGGTATCGGTGGCGGTAATGATGAACGTGAACAAACCTTAAACCAACTTCTTGTTGAAATGGATGGCATTAAAGAAAATAGTGGGATCTTAATAATGGCTGCAACAAACAGAACTGACGTTCTAGATCCTGCTTTATTACGTCCTGGTAGATTTGATAGAACAATAAATGTTGCACTTCCTGATATAAAAGAAAGAGAAGCTATTCTAAAACTTCATGCAAGAGGTAAAAGAATTAGTGAAAACATTAAATTCAATTTAGTAGCAAGAAGAACACCCGGTTTTTCTGGTGCACAACTTGAAAACGTATTAAATGAAGCTTCATTATTATCAGTTAGAGAAAAAACTGGCGTTATAACAATTGAACAAATCGATGAAGCTATTGATAGAGTTATTGCTGGCCCTGCTAAAAAATCAAGAACTATTTCTGAAAAAGAAAATATTGCGGTCGCTTATCACGAAGCTGGGCATGCTGTTGTTGGTCTAAAAATAAAAGGCGGAAATAAAGTTCAAAAGATTACAATAATCCCAAGAGGGCATGCAGGTGGTTATAACTTAATGCTTCCTGAAGAAGAAAAATATAATAGATCAAAAATTGAACTTATAGCTATGATTACCTCATTTATGGGCGGTCGTGCTGCTGAAGCTATAATTTATGGTAAAGACAATGTTTCAACTGGTGCAAGTGATGACATTGCAAAAGCTACTAGAATAGCTCGTAAGATGGTAACTGAATATGGTCTTTCAGATCTAGGTCCTATTAAATATGAAGAAGATACTGACACTCCATTTTTGGGAAGAGACTATATGAAAAATAATTCATTTTCTTCAAATACAGCTCAAGAAATAGATCAAGAAGTAAGAAAGATTATGTTAGAAGCAGAACGTAATGCTTATAAGATAATTAATGAAAACAAGAAACTTCTAGAACTTATAAAAGATGCATTAATATTAAATGAAACCATAGTTGCTGAAGAAATTGAATACATTGAAAAACATATGAAACTTCCTGAAAGAATGAATAAGGAAAAAGTCGAATTAAGTAAAGAATACTCTAAGAAAGACTTCGAAACTTTATTTAATGAAGTAACCTCTCCAGAAGAAACAAAGCCTACTAAGAAGCCAAAAACCACTAAAAAAGGCGATAACGAAAATAATTAATTAAAAAAAGAAAGTAGAATAGCCACCCAAAAAAAGGGTGGCTATTTCAAACAATTACTTAATACTTTTAATTTGATAAATGAAAATACTTAAATTTTAAAACTCTCAAAAAGAGAATTCAAATTATTTCATTCCGATAAGGAAGAATTTTATGAATTAAGTCACAATATCTTCCCCACAAAATCTTTCTTTTAAATATAAACTCATATTAATATCTCTTCCTTTATTATTTTTAGTCTTCACTTCTAGTTTTCTAAATGAAGTTTAATCAATGACTTATTAGGATTTTTTATTTTTCCAATTAAAGCGTCAAGTCATTCAATTTTCTTTTCGTATTCTTTGATTTCTTTAATCTTTTTTCTGCTCATAAAAACTCCCGTTAAGTGATTGTGCTAAAATTATTATATATACGGTTTTGCTAAAAAGTTAATAAAAAAATAAGAAAATTTTTTCACTTTTTCTTTTAATTTATAATTGATAAATTAAGCAAAAAACATATAAATTCCATTTTAGGAAAAATTTTTGCAAATAGATAATTTTAGATTTTTTTAATTGCAATAAAACAAATCCAAAATGACATCAAACCACAAATAATAAAAACCAAAAATTTATTAAGTTTTAGGATAAACACAGACAAAACTAATTCAAATATTATTAGCAAAAAAAGTATAATTTAATTTATGAAAAAAATTATTGGCAAATTTTTAATTTTATCGAGTGTTGCAGTACCATTTTCTTTAATGTCAGCTTCATGTACTTATCAACCTTCCATAAAATTAAAAGAAAATAAAAAAGAAGAAAATTTTATATATGATACTAAAAGCAATAAATGATTAGTTAGGGGAAGCGCAACTTCTTTTAAAATTAATTCATTAAAAAATTTAAATCCAATTGACCCATCTGATCCTAGTTATGGAATTTATGAATATCAAAAAGATGAATCAGGAAAAGTTTTATTGCACAACAATAAACCACTTTTAAAATTTAAAGCAGATTCTATTATTCAACACAAAAACAAAGATGACAAAATTATAAATTTTGGAAAGCTACAAATTGCTGCATTAAACCCCGGAAAATTCAAACCATTATATTCAGAAATACTTGATTTTACTAATTTTTCAGGTCAGTACCAATTTCGAATTTATGCTTTCACATCGGAAGAATTAGAAAAATATTATCCTTCTGCATTTAATAAAAAATATTGACAATATAAAAATAATAATAAGGCTTTATTTCTTACAATATTCTATTTGTCTAAAACATCATTAAGTGTTAATAACTATGTAAGTTTAGATTCAAAACCAACTGATGACACTAATCAAAATACACTAACACCAGTTGAATATTTAAATGATAGCGGAATACCTTCAACACTTGAGACTATATCTATTTCAAATAGTTGAAAACCACATTTTGATGATGCTTACAATACTATGATGAAAAATCCATTTGCTAATAAATTTATATCATTACCTGCACCTGCTAGTGTAAATTATTTAAATTATAATGAAGCATTCTGACCATTTATGACCAATGAACCCGAAAAAAAGGGTGTTGTAAAAAATACTGTTGATCCAATAGTTGTAGAATTTGAAACTAATTAAGAAAAGAGATAATATGAAAATAAGAACGCGTTATGCACCAAGTCCAACAGGATATTTACATATAGGTGGAGCTAGAACTGCTCTATTTTGTTATTTATATGCCAAACATTTTAATGGCGATTTTGTATTTCGTTTAGAAGATACAGATGTTGAAAGAAACATTAAAGATGGTGAAAAAAGTCAACTAGAAAATTTAAAATGACTTGGAATAATCCCTGATGAAAGTCCATTAAAACCTAATGAAAAATATGGTAAATATCGCCAAAGTGAAAAACTAGATGTTTATAAAAAAATAGCAGAAGATTTAATAAAAAAGAATTTAGCATATAAAGCTTATGACACTTCAGAAGAGTTAAATATTCAACGTGAAGAACAAGAATCTAAAGGAATAACTTCTTTTAGATATGATAAAAATTGACTTCAAATTTCCAACGAAGAAAAATCTAGACGTGATAAAAATAACGAATATTCAATTAGACTTGCATTAAAACCAAACCAAGTTTATGAATGAGATGATATTGTTAGAGGAAAAATTTCTGTTAATAGTGATGATATCGGTGATTTTGTTATAGTAAAAAGCGATGGATATCCAACCTATAATTTTGCTGTTGTGGTTGATGATCATCAAATGGAAATAACACATGTATTACGTGGTGAAGAACATATAACAAATACCCCAAAACAACTCGCTATATATGAATCTTTAGATTGAACACCTCCATTATTTGGTCATTTAACAATAATCACAAATATGGAAGGAAAAAAACTTTCAAAGCGTGACATTAATACAAAACAATTCATAGAAGACTATAGAAATGAAGGTTATTCACCAGAAGGTATTTTCAATTTCTTAGCTTTATTAGGTTGAACTTCGGCAGATGCTCAAGAATTAATGACTCGTGAAGAATTAATTAAAAAATTCGATCCTGCAAGATTAAGTAAAAGTCCATCAAAATTTGACGTTGTTAAAATGGATTGATTTTCTAAACAGCATATAAAAAGTATTCCTAACGAAGAACTATTAAAAACATTAAAACTAAAAGACAATGAATGAAGTCAAATTTTCATTGATACTTACAAAACACATTGTTCAACTACAAATCAAATAAAAGAATATTTAAAAACTTATACAAATATTAAAAAGGAACTCGATATTCCTTTTAAAAAGAACAATGTAGTTACTTATTTTTATAATGAATTATCAAAAAAACCTTTTACCATAGATAAAATTCAAGAATCAATTAATGCAGTTAAAGATGCATTAAAAGTAAAAGGTAAAGATTTATTTATGCCCATAAGAATAGCAACAACATACGAAGAACATGGGCCAGAACTTGCAAAAGCTATTTATCTATTCGGAAAAGAAACTATATTCGAAAGACTAAAAAAATGAAATTAACATATACATCTTTTAGTTGAATAGATGAAACGAAAGAAAATATTTTTTCTACCCCTCCATTAGACTATACTCTAAAAATGAACGGGAACACTAGAGTAATTAATTTTGTTGATCACGAAAATAATGAACATTATCTTGAAATAAGCGAAACCACAGTATTTGTAAGATATGACAAAAGATCATTATGGCTTGATATAAATAAACCAAGAGAAAATGTATTAAATTTCACCGAAGATAAAAATATAGTTTTAAAATGAGCACTTCTTGAAATCAATATTTCAATATCTCAAATAGATTTTTCTTATGAAATTTATCAAGGCAATACATTACTAACCACTAATGTAGTATTGCTTAAATTTTTATAATAAATAATTTATAATTCTTCTATAATGAAGTTCAATTTTAGTTATATTTGAATAAACCTAATTATCTTTTTATGTGCTTATTTAATAGGATCTATTAACTTAAGTATCATCCTATCTAAGTACAAAAACAAGGATGATATACGAACAAAAGGCTCTGGAAATCCCGGATCAACAAATGCATTTAGAAACTTTGGAGCAAAATTTGGAATTATTGTTTTTTTATTTGACTTCTTGAAAAGTTATATTTCGATAATAATAGTTTTTTTATTTAAACAGTTTCTTACAATATATGATTCTAATTTCAATTATATTTTACCTTTAATTGCCGGACTTGGAGTAATGCTTGGACATATATTTCCAATATATTTTAAATTTAAGGGCGGCAAGGGCGTAGCTAGTTTCTTTGGAATTTTACTTGCATTTGACTTTGTCCTATTTTTAATTGGCGTAATCTTATTTTTTACAATTCTATTAATTGGAAAAATGGTTTCATTATCTTCTGTTATTTCAACAAACTTAGCATCATTTATTTCATTTATTCCATTCTTCTATTTCTGACCATTAGGTTTCATACATTTAAATACACCATTTTATGTAGATAGCGTTATGCTTGTTATTGGTTCAGCTACCATAATGCTCACACATATTCCTAATTACTTCAAAATTTCAGATGGGCATGAAAACAAAGTTAACCTAATAAAATACTTCAAAAACAAGAAAAATAAAGAAATTGTAGCTTCAAATCACGAAGAAATAAATTAATTTTAAACTAAAATTTATATTTTTTAAAAATTAAAAATGTCGTTTATTTAAGGACATTTTTAATTTTTTGATTATTAATTAAAATGTATATTCTCTACTTGAATAGAAATAGATTTTATTTTTTATTATTCTTATAATCGGAAGTAAGGAATAAGTCAATAAAGAATAAAATGGAATTTCTATAAGACTCTTAAATACAATTGGAATCATATATACTAAGAATCAAAGTTTATAATCTTTTGGTTTTCTTCCTTCGGGTACTATTCAAGTATTGTAATAATTAATAAATGCAAATGGACCTCATAATCATCTAGTAATGATAATTACAATGAATATCATAATCAGAATATCAAATATAGAATGCAATTTCATTTTTATAAAATAAGATACTCGTGAAAATTTAAAAATGAAAAATGTTATTAGTGAATATATTCAAATCAAAGTAAATGATGTAGATACAACCGCTACTACTAATGATAAAGGAACTTTAACATTCTTAGAACCTTTTTCTCATTTAATTTTTTGATATTCTTGTGTTATCATAAATATTGCAATTGTTGTAATAAATGCTAATATAAGAAATCCTATGTATCAAGACTTACTTGATTTACCTTTAAAGTAAAACATAATAAGACTGGACATTATTGCTATTGCAGGTGGCACAATGGCATATTCAAGCATTCAACCCATACCACCATGCTTAATAATCATTAAAAACGTATCACACAGAATAGCAAGAAACGCTCCTTTTAAAGCCCCTAAGCATAAACCAAATAATATGAATACAAAATATGTAAGTGAAATACGATATGACTTTCGAAATAAATATGTCTCAATTAAATTTGCAATAATGAAAATTGCAACTAACATACCATATAATGTAATTTCAAATATTGTTAACTTATATGCTTTTGTTTTTATATTCCGTGTTAATTTATATAAGAAATTGAATTTAATTACCAACTTTTCTAAAATTTTAATAGTTTAAAAACTAAAACCAAAAATTAATGATGGTTTTAGTTTCAATTTTACAATGCCATTTCAATTAATGTTTTAACCATTGCGAACATTGGTTTTTCATCAATGTCATTAGTCCCAGCAACATCACAATGAATATATTCAACATTGTTTGTAAATTCTTTTAAGAACATTGCAGCTGAACAAGATCCAGCATTTCCTGAATAATCTGTGTTCTTTAAATCAGCTACAACTGAACCCTTCATAAACTGAATATAGTCTTTGTCAAAGGGCATTCTCCAAATTAGCTCGTGTTGTTTTTTAGCTGCTACACTAATGTCATTTCAAGCTTTATCAGTGGTTGCCCACACACCAGTATAAGTTTCACCCAATGTTCTAACAATAGCACCTGTTAATGTAGCTACATCTACTAAACGAGTTGCTTTTAATTTTGTAGCGCCATAGTAAAGTCCATCAGCTAATACTAATCTACCTTCAGCGTCAGTATTATTAATTTCAACTGTTTTACCACTCATTGAGGTTCATACAGAATCAGGAAGTGATGCATCGCCATTAACTCTATTATCAGTAATGCACATAATGGCAGAAACGTTTTTCTTGGGTTTTAATTGAGCAATTGCCTTCATAGCAGAAGCTACTATTGCAGATCCTGACATATCATATTTCATACCTAACATAAACTTAGGAGGTTTTAACGAATATCCGCCAGAGTCAAATGTAATACCTTTACCTACATAAACATATTTTTCATCACTCTTAGGATTTCCCTTATATTCAATAATAACCACTCTGGCTTCATACATAGAACCACGGTTTACTGAAAGTAATAAATCCATTCCAAGTTTTTCAATTTGTTCTTTGTTTAGGACTTTTATTTTAAGTTCTGGAAATTTTTTAAAATCTTTTTTAATAATTTGAGCAAGTTGTTCACTGTTTAATTCATTTGGTGGTGTAATACCCAAATTACGCGCATAGTTTTGTGCATCTATTATTATTGATGCTTTTCTGAAAGCTTGTTTAGCATCTTCTGATTGTTCTTCTAAAAATAATGAAAGGAAATTTCTGTTTTCTTTTTTAGTGTATGTTTTGTAATTGAAAATTTTGTAAGCTGAAAAATTAATTCCTTTAGTAAAAGCATCAATTACTTCTAATATACTTAAATTAGGGGTTACAAACGTTATTAAATCAATTTGAAAATCACGTGGAGTACTTAGACCTAAATATTTACCAAATTCATATATATCATCATATTTTAGTTCTTCTTTTTTGCCTAAATAAACATAAGCAATTTTATCTGATAAATACTCAGTAATTTTATTAGGTTTTTTAACTAGGAAATTTGGATGTTTGTCTTCTTCAAAAATAGCTTTTAATAATACATCTTGATTTCTTTTATTATCTAATGTTTTAATTAATTCCATTTTATTCTCCTTGTCCTTGGGCTTGTGATTTTCCCAATTCTACCAATGTAGAAACCAAAATTCCAAGTCCCATACCTTTTTTGTCAGCTGTCCCAGCAACATCACAGTGAATATAATCCACTTTGTTTGTAAATTCTTTTAAGAACATTGCGGCAGTATTACAATCTGATTTTTCATTGTTTGAATAGTTGTTTAAATCAGCTATTAACGATTCTTTATTTGGTTTGTGGAAGTCTTCATGCAATGGCATTCTTCAAACTTTTTCATGAGCAATTTTAGCTGCATCTTCAAATTGATGTCATCTCTTGCAACAAGTTGAATAAATACCCGAATATGTTCTTCCTAATGCTGCAAGCATAGTTCCAGTTAATGTAGCAACATCAACTAACAAACTTGCTTTCAATTTTGTAGCCCCGTAATAAAGTCCATCAGCTAATACTAATCTACCTTCGGCATCGGTATCAGTTATTTCAACACTTTTACCACTTAATGATTTGATTACTGATTCAGGAACTGTAGCATGTGTATCAATTGCATTATCAGTTAACATCATAACCGCTGCAACATTAGCTTTAACTTTTAATTCAGCAAGCGCCTTTACTGCATAAGCACAAATTACTGAACCTGACATATCAAATTTCATACCTTCCATATGGTAGCCTTTAGTATTATAGCCACCAGTATCAAAGGTAATCCCTTTACCTACATAAACGAATTTTTCTTTTGATTTGCTATTACCATTGTATTCAATAACAACAACTCTCGGTTCATACGAACTACCACTATTAACCGCTAGTAATAAGTTCATTCCTAATTTTTGAATTTCTTCTTTATCTAAAATAGAAATTTTCAAATTCTTGTTTTTAGAAAATTCTTTTTTAATTTCATTTGCAATATATTCTGAAGTAGCGATGTTTGGTGGCGTAATTTGTAAATTTCTCGCACCATTAATGGCGTTTGCTATTTTAGAAAGTTCTTCTACAAATTCTTGTTTGGTCTCATCTTCTAAAAATAAAGAAATTTCAATTTTATCTTCTTTGTCAGTTTTTGACTTTTCTTTCATCGAAAACAATTCGGCTGAGTGAAATGCATCGCGCATAACAAATGCTCTAAGAACTTCATCTATAGAAATATGTTCATTCACAAATGATTTAACATCAATAACATAATTTCTTCTTTTGCTTAAAATAATAGCGTCAACTACTTTAGTAAGATCATAATAGTCATCACAATCTTTTGATATGAATATATAAGCTTCATTTTTATCCAAAAATTCTGTAATGTAATTTGGTTCGGTTGAAATTTGATTATCAAGACACCCTTGACAAATTTCATCTATTCTACAGCTTAAGCATTTTTTTTCATAAAATGCTTTTAGTAAAATATTTTTACCATCATACTTTGTAGCATATTTTGTAATCATATTTTCCTTTCGACATAATGAGTAACTTTTTTAATATTAAAAATATATTTAAATTATAAATTAATTAAAAATAATAGTAAATTATTATTAACATTTAAAACTTAGAATTTAATAAATTGATCAATCAATTTCAGATTTTCCAAGATCTTTCAATTTTTGATTTATCCTTTTAAATAAGTGGAAATTTTCAAATCCCTTGTTATATCCAAGAGGAGAAGGGTGCGAAGTTGAAATAAGAATTTGATTATTTAAATTTAATTTAGATAAGAAATTTCTAGCATAACCGCCAAGTGCAATATAAATAATATTGTCTTTAATTTCATTAATTTCTTTAAGGAAATTAATTACAAATTCTTCTCATCCAATGTTTTTATGTGAAAGTGGTCTACCTTCAAAAACTGTTAAAATGGTGTTGATTAACATAACACCTTGATTTTTTCATGATGTAAGATCACCGTTTTTTAGTACAACATTGGGATAATCTTTTTTAAGTTCTTTAAACATATTTTGAAGGGACATTGGAAGGTATGGATTAGATTTGTTAATAGAAAAAGCAAGACCATTAGCAACATTAACTGTTGGATATGGGTCTTGACCAATAATTATTACTTTCAAATTATCATAATCAAAATTCTCAAATGCAGAAAATATTTGCTTCTTAGGAGGAAATATTTTCTGACTTTGATTATTATTTATAAATCCAACAATTTTCTTAAAATAATCTTTTTCTTTTTCTAATTTTAGAAACTCAATAAAATTAAATTTCATGTTTAACTTTCTTTTTGCCTTCAAATTGATATTCTACTAAATATAATTTTCCATTTGAAAAATCTAATGAAAGAGGGGTTTTTATCTTGGTTAATGAAGCTCTAAAAATTTTTAGTCTTTTATTATTGATGATTATGAAAGCGCCCGGTTGATCATTAAATGCTTTTATTTTTGAAAGTGCTTCTTCTTTGGTTTGACTTAAAAATATTTCAGCATCTTCATTTTTTATTTTGGGAGCAAGAGTTGCTTTTAATTCATCTTGCTTAATTGCTTTTATTTTATTTTGTGAAAGTTGGATAAGTCAATTAGGTAAATTTTTGATTGTTAAATTTGCAAGTTTATCAAAAATTTCGAGCGCTGTATCTTGCTCGAGAATTTCGCATTTTGCCGTTCCAATAATATCACCAGCATCCATCCTATCGATCATATAAATTAAAGAAATACCAGTTTCTTTTTCATTATTTAAAAGTGCATGTTGAATAGGCGCGGCACCACGATATTTTTCAAGCAAACTTCCATGGACGTTGATAGATGCTATTTTCGCGATTTCTAAGACAGAGTTTGGTATGAATTGACCAAATGCAGCAGTTATAAAAAAATCGTAGTTTAGAGTAATTAATTTATCTTTTATCTCTTTTATTTTGATCGGTTGGAATAGAGGAATATTATACTTTTCAGCTAGTAAAGCAACTGGAGTCTTGATTAGATTTTTATTTCTATCAACCGAATTGTTTGGTTGACTAACCAAAGCTAAGACTTCAAAATTTTCATTATTTATTAAGCTTTCAAAAATATTTTTTGAAAACTCACCAGTGCCTGCTAGTACTAATTTAAGTTTATTTTTTTGTCACATAATTATCTTTATTCTTTATTCATAGCTAAAATTCTTTTATTAATTTTTGGGTTTTTTCATTCCTAATAATGTATATACAAAAACTCTTTTTATACGATTTCGAATATATCTTGTAGAAACACATGAATCAATAAATTCTTCATAAGTTTCTTTATATATATTTTTTTTGAATAGATTTTCCATTCCCTCATCCATTAAAAGAATATCTTTTAATTCGGATGCTGGTGTTGTAAAAACTATCATTTGAAATCTTTCATAATATTCTTGAATCTTATTAAAACTCATAGAAATTTTTATTGGTGTATATTTACTATAATCTTTATCTTCTTCAATTAGTTTCCTAATATAAGAACCAGATGCTATATTACCATTGGGTTTATCTGAATTATGTTCAACTAAACGGTTAACTGCAATTGGTTTAATATCTAAATTATTAAAAACAATATATTTAATATATTCAAACGCAAGTATATCTTCAGGCAAGATATTTTTATTAACTACTGTTTTTAATGCCTCAGAAGCACTGTAAACAAATGATTTACCTTTATCTAATTCAAATTGCAAAACTTTATTATAAGTGTCAAGATTATTTTTTATTTGGTTAGCACAATAAATATAATCATCTACTGTCGCTGTTTTATCATTAATACCAAAAGCTAAATATTCAATTTGTTCTTTTAATAAAGCTAAAATTGCTTTTTCAGCATATATGTGTGCTGCTTGAGTGCTTATTTCTACACCCAGTTTAATCACTTTGTTTCCACCATAAGATAATGCGATTTGTTTCCTAGTTTCATAATCTAATATTGCAATATCCCCACGTTGCGTGAAGTCAGAAGATAAAGCAATAATCAAAGAACAATTTCCTAATTGTTCTTTGATTATATTAATTAAATATGCATGTCCGTTATGGAACGGATTAAATTCTGCAATTAATCCTATTTTAACTGGTTGATTATTCCTTGATTTCATTTGGATCAACTAATTGAATAACTTCTTGACCTACTCTTAATTTTTGTACATATTCTTTTTGTAATACTATTTCGAATAGACCATCTCATTTTTCAATTCTTGAAGAAGTATGTCTTAAAGGTTTAATTTCATATTTTGTAGGATCAGTTAGAATAGTGAATTTAAGTATCATTTGTTCCCCGATTTCACTATAGAATTTCTTATTACCATCAATAAAGAAATCACCTTTGTATAGTTGCTTTCCTTCGTTTGCATAGATCTTATTGTGTAGACGTTGTTTGTGTGGTTTATCAAAGTTTGGATTTAGAAGAATTTCCATCTTTACACCATAAATATCTAATATATATTTATCTCTATTTTCACTAATAAAATCTATATGAGCATCGTTAGGCATTATCAATTTTCCACTTGTAGAAAGGATACTTATAGAATTTTGAGATTGAGCTTTGATTTCACCTAATAAAGGAGAAAGGATCATAAATTGTCTAATCTTGCTGTCAAATAAATATGTTCTTTTTTGAAGTGGTTTGGTAAATGCATCACTATAATCTAGATTTGAAACTTGGTTATCAATTTGAAATTCGCCAGGTGCGTTGCTATTTTCTATATATGAAATTTCATTTTCATCTAGGTTTAGTTGTTCTTCGTTTGTTGAATTTTCATCAAATGCAAGAGCAGCATAAGAATCATCTCATTCATCTGTTTCAGCTTCAACTGTGGTTTCATTACTAATTTCAACTTCTGCTGTTCCGATTTCTTCTTCATTTTCTTTTTCAAATTTATCAAAGTCAAATTCTTGCGAGAAGTCATAGTTATTTTCTTGTTGTTCTTCGTCTTCTGCAAAGAATTCCTCAGCAGCTGATTGTTCGTCTAAAGCTTCAACTTGGTCTTCTTGTGAATCTTCTTCTGTTAGTTGTTCAAGTTCATCTTTTTCATTAATTTCATTAATTAAATTAACTTCGTTTAGATTATCACCAACATAAGAAGTATTACTTTCAAAGTCAGTTGTTGTAGCTAAATATTCATTAGTACTGGTTGAAATATCTGAACTTTTACTTATAACTTCATTTTCATGATTTTCAGTAGATTCAAGTAATAATTGTTCAGATTCTGATTCATATATAGAAGAACTTGATTGTGAAGTTTCTTCGGTATTGAATATATTTTCATCTTCAATATTTTCTTCAAGGTTGATTTCTTTTTGTTCTTGGGTTTCATCAAAATCAACATTTTCTTCTATATTATCAATTGCAAAGTCTTCACCTTGATAAGGGGAAGATAATTCATTAAATACTTCTTGATTATCAGAAGAAACTTCTTCAACAAAGTTTTCTGAAATTAATAATTCATTTACTTCATCTTCAAATTGTTGCAAGTTTTCATCTTCAAATGAAGAATCTTCTAATAAGTCAATATTTGTATCTTCAGAAGTTTCTTCTAAAATTTCAGCTTCAAGTTCTTGGTTTTCTGCTAATTCATCTGAAACATTTTCAGTTTTTTCATCTAAATTAATGTCTTCAAGATTATCAAATTCATATGAATTTAATTCTGTTAAATCAGTTGAATCTTCTGATAATTCTTCAGAAACTTCTGATTCTAATAATTGAGCAGTTTCTGTTTCTTCGATTTGTTCTTCTTCAGATTCGGGTTCATCAAATTCTTGTGAAGCTGCCATAATTTGATCTTCTAAATCACCGTCTTCTGATGGTTCATCAAAGTTCATTGAATCAAGATCTCCAAACTCAACTTCTTCTTCACCAGATAAATTAAAGTTAGT
>NZ_SOCH01000003.1 GCF_004365165.1 Metamycoplasma hyosynoviae
AATTTAAATGCAAAACCTATTATAAGAAATGGAGTTAAATAATGAAAAAATCACTTTTATTAATGCCTGCTTTATTAGCACCAATTCAGCTTGCAATTTCATGTGTTCGTGAAGAAACACAAGAACAAAAAGATGAAAAATTAGCTAAAAAATATGAAAAAGATATTGATAAGGGAAAATATGTTTTTGACGATTTTGAACAATTTAAAATGGAGGATGAATATTTTCTCGAAGCAACTGTAAATCAATATTTATGAAATAATCCAAATCGAGAAATAAAAGCTTATGTATTAACACCAAAATTTGATGCTGATTTTAGAAAATGGTATGTTGACTTTCAACATAAATTTAATATTTTCAAGAAAGTTATGAACAAATATGCATCAAAAGAAATAATAGAATACAAGAACCCTAATATTAATACTGATCCAATTCATTTATATTATGTTAAAGAAGTAAAATTTGATTTTTCTAGAGGAATGTCTCCACAGTTATATTATGTTGATTTAATTGAATATCAATTTAAGGAAATTTTAAAGCTTTTTAATATTCCTAATTTAAATTTAAATTTATCACTAGATTATCTTAAACGAAATATTTTGAATAATGCTTCAATAACTAAAACTTATTATTCAAAAGTAAATATTACAGCTATGTTTAATTATCTTTCATTGAATGAAATAGAAAAAATAAGAGACATTTTTTCTATTCCAAAACCATACTATAAAAGTGAGCATTTTATGACATATCCCGCAGGTGAAGAACAATATCAAGGAAAGGGTGATTGAAAACCAAAAATTACATTTGAATCTTTTAGGGGTCTTAAAAAATCAAATTCAAATAACAAATTATTGAATTTACGATATAAAAAGTCATTTGATTATGGACCATCTGATATAGACAGAGAATATTTAGAAAATTACAGAAATTATAATCCTCTTAAATTTGTAAGTTATCGTTTTGAAATTATCGAATATGACCCAGACAAACCTGATGCAGAGCCATCAAAAGTAGATAAATTTGTATTATCTAAACATGGTGATTAGAATTTTTCTTAGTTCAAAGAAACCAAGAATAATTCTTTAGTATATCAATTAAATAATCCTTATTCATCATTAACTACATTTAAAGATGATGCCGAAATAGCTGATTATTTAAGAAAAATTAAAATTGATGGAATTAAACCCATAGCTAGATATATAATAGTTGGTCTTGAAAGTACATTAAGTTCACACGGCATTAAAATGTTGTTTAATGAACTAGGTTTTAATGATCCAAGTACTATTACTAATAATTATCGTGCAATATTGCAAAAATTAATTCTACCTTCAACTGAAAAAATATTTTATGTAAATAATGGACATAAATATTTAATGGATCTTAAGTATTTTAATTTATGAAATATTGAGTTAAATAATGAAAAATATTATTTTGAAAATTCACGTGATGTTACTAAATTTATTATTAAATATGTAAATTTAAATGCAAAACCTATTACAAGAAATGGAGTTAAATAATGAAAAAATTACTTTTATTAATGCCTGCTTTATTAGCGCCGATTCCTCTTGCAGTTTCGTGTTTTCGCGAAGAAACACAAGAAGAAAAAGATGAAAAATTAGCTAAAAAATATGAAAAAGAATATGTTGATAAGCAAAAATATGTTTTTGATGATTTTGAACAGTTTAAAATGAAGGATGAATATTTTGAAGAACAACTAAAAAAAGATGAATATTTATGAGCTAAACCAGATAGAAATATAAAAAAATATTGATTGACTGGATTATTTTATGGTGATTTTGACAAATGATACAATGATTTTCAACATAAATTTAATATTTTTAAAAAAGTTATGAACAAATATGCTTCAAAAGAAATAATAGAATACAAAAACCCTAATATTAATGCTGATCCAATTCATTTATATTATGTTAAAGAAGTGAAATTTGATTTTTCTAGAGGAATCCCCTCTCAGTCATATTATATTCAATTATTTAATGGTGGTTTTGAAAGAATTGTAAGACTATTTAATATCCCTAATTTAAATTTAAATTTATCAGTTAAATCTCCTATTTGAGATTTATTTAATAGTTTTAATATTAAAACATACTATTCCAAAATAAATATTACAGCAATGTATGAATATGTATATTCCGACACAATAGAAAAAATGAGAGACATTTTTTCTGTTCCAAAACCTTATTATAAAAATGAACATTTTATGACATATCCTGCAGGTGAAGAACAATATCAAGGAAAAGGTGATTGAAAACCAAAAGTTACATTTGAATCTTTTAGAGGTCTCGAAAAATCATATTCAAATAATAAATTTTTGAATTTACGATATAAAAAGTCGTTTGATTATGGACCATCTGATATAGATAGAGAATATTTAGAAAATTATGGAAATTATAATCCTCTTAAATTTGTAAGTTATCGTTTTGAAATTATCGAATATGACCCAGACAAACCTGATGCAGAGCCATCAAAAGTAGATAAATTTGTATTATCTAAACACGGCATTTAGAATTTTTCTTGGCAAAAAAATAAAAATAATGCTTTTGTATATCAATTAAATAATTTTTATTCATCATTAACTATGTTTAAATAACAAATATATTTGAGAAAAATTAATGAAAAAATATCAATATCTAGAATTGACAATTCATTAGATAATTGTGAAATTGAATATTTCTTTTTAATATTAAAAATAGAAATTTTTCCTAATTTTAACAAAATTGTCAAGCAATCAAAAAGCAAAATTAAAGAATCTATTGATTGATATAATAATTAAAGATTTATTGAAAAATTTAATTTAAAAACTCCTCAACAAATGTGAGAAGTCTATATTAAAAGCTAAAATTTGAGTCTAATATTTTTTTCTTAGTTTAATTTATTTAGAATAAACCTGGTTTTAATTGAAGTTTGCCATCAGCCATATCTTTCATTTGCTTAGCCATACGTTCAAAGTCAGATAAGAGTAAATTATACTCATGTGCTGTTCTGCCACTGCCCTGTAAAATTCTTTGCTTACGGGTAGCATTTTTTAGTAGTTTTGGCGTTTTTCTCTCTTCTTCAGTCATTGAATTCATTAAGATTGTGTAAATTTTGAATTTCTTTTCAGCTTCTTCAATTTTGCTTTCATCAATTTTATTTCCAAGACCTGGAATCATTTTTAAAATTGCTTTCATCTTACCTAGTTTTTTAATTTGAGCTAAACTATTCATTAAATCGTTTAGGTCAAATTTACCAGTGATCATCTTATAGCCGATTTTCTTCATCATTTTTTCATCGACTTCTTCAGATGCTTTTTCAATAAGTGACATAACGTCACCCATTCCCATAATCCGATCCGCCATACGATCTGAGTGGAATACTTCAAGACCTGAGATCTTTTCACTAACCCCAATAAACATTATTGGAACTTGAAGTAAATAAGCGATACTTAAAGCGCCGCCACCACGAGCATCACTATCAAGTTTAGTAATAATAGTTCCGCTTAATTGCAAATTTTCGTGGAAAATTTTTGCTACATTAATAATATCTTGGCCACTCATTGCATCAACTACTAAAATAATGTAATCTGGGTGTGTATATTTTTTGATATCTTGTAGTTCTTTCATCAAAGTTTCATCAATTGAAAGACGACCAGCTGTATCAATAATGACAAAGTCATTATTATTTTTTTCAGCTTCTTCAAAAGCTTGCTTTGCAATTTTTAAAGCATTATTTTCTTGAAGTGTGAAAAAATCAGTTTGAGTTTGCTTAGCTAGTTGTTGTAGTTGCTCACGAGCAGCAGGACGATAGATATCATCTCCTACAAGAAGTGGATTCTTGGCAATTTTCTTTTTCTTCAAAAAAGTTGAAAGTTTTGCAGCGGTTGTAGTTTTACCAGAACCTTGAAGCCCAACAAGTAAAATTGAAGTCGGTACTTTTTTTAACTTGATTTCGCAAGTTTTTTGCCCCAAAACTTTTACAAGTTCATCTTTGAATATTTTTAAAAATGTTTGTTGTTGATTTAGCTTTCCGATGATTTTGCTTTCAAGTACTTTTTCTTTAACTTCTTTGGTAAATGAACGTACAATTTCTAGGTTAACGTCAGCTTCTAGAAGCGAAAGTTTTACTTCTCTTAGAATTTCAGCAATATCATCTTCAGTAATGGACATTTTTTTATTAATTTTGTCCACTGATTTTTGCATTCTTTTTTGGATAAAGTCTAACATAATTTTAAATTATATATAAATTGACAAACATTTGATAAACATTTAGTAAACATAATCTAGTGTTATTTAGTAAAATAATAAAATATGAAATGAATAAAAAAATTATCTCTTCCTTTGTTTAGTGCTTGTAGTGTTCCTCTTGTAGTAATATCATGCAAACAAAAAGATCAATTAGATGAACCTAAAGATGATAAAAACTATAGTTTTTACAAGCAAGCTTTGAATAATTTAGTTGAAGAAAAAGACAATGTTTCAGTTAAATTATCTGAAGCTAAACAAGAGCTTTGAAAACTAAAAAAAGAAAAACCAGAAGATACTGCCGCTATTGTCACACAACAAAAAATTGTTGATGAACTATTTGATAAAAAGCTTGCTTTTATCAAAAATTTGAATATTTATGCTGACCCTTTAAAATCATCAGGAGATTTATTAAAGGAATGAGATCCAACTTATTTTGTTCAAAATATCATCTATCAACCTAAAGAAAATTTCCAGGATAGAATTAAAAAAATTAGACTTAATGATGATTCTCAGTTTTATAAAGAACTTAAAGCCAACAATTTATATGATGAATTCCATAAAAAATACAAAATTATAATTGTAGTTATTGACAATCAAGACAAACTTTCTGTTACATTCCAACTAACTTTAATGCCACTTAATTCATCATATTCTTATAAAGGTAAGAAAAACGATTATTATTTTTTCTACAATAATTGATATGCTAGATATCAAGGTTTTAAAGGCGAAGAAGAAATTGTAACCAAACAACATAACACCAATAAAACTTTTACTATCCTAGGAATTGTAATTCCAGTAGTAGCAATAGGTGGATTAATAATTTATATAGTAGTAATGATTTTGGTTAAAAAATCAAGAGCAAAAAGAGGCTTAAAATAATGTTTGAATTAACAAATGATAAAAAACCAGTAATTTTTTCTGATATAGATGGCACTTTATATGATGCTAGAAAAATTGTGTCACCCGAAACATTAGAAGACATAAATTTTGCTATTAAAAATGGGGCTGATTTTAATTTATGTACTGGTAATCCTTATTTTGAAAGAATGCAAAATTTATCCAAAATAGTTCCCGTGCGTTATTTCATAGGATCATCAGGTGGACATATTGTTGATTTAGAAACTAATAAAACAATTTTTAAAGCTGAAATTGCCTGAGATCAATTTAAAAAAATTTATGACTTATTTAAAGAAACAGATTGTCAATTAATTTTTTGAACTGATAAAGAATATTATATGGCTAAAAAAGATAGTGCTTGAAATAGAGAAATTTTGGAATACCATTTTCTAACTGATAAAATGCGCGCATCATTCCCTAAAATCTATGAAGGCGAAGTGATTAAGCCTTTAAAAATTGAAATTTATGCCGGAAGTTATGAAAATCTAGAAGCGCGATTAGATGCGATAATGGATAAATTAAAAGGCATAAATGATCTTGATATTGTAAAAACTTGAACTGATATTGAAATTCAAGCCGAAGGAATTAATAAAGCATCAGCTGCTGAGTGAATGCTAAAAAACGTGTATAATAATTTAAAGTTAACAACTAAGGATATTATGACAATTGGTGATAGCAATAATGATTATTCAATGATCAAATTATCGGAATATTCATATGCTATGGCTAATTCAAGTAAACTAATTTTACAAACTGCACATTATTTCACAAGTGCTGTTGAACAAAATGGATTGGGTGAGGCCATATTAGATTATCTATACCGTTTTAAAAATTTAGCAAAAGAGTATTTATTTCATAAAAAATAAGGAGAAAAAATGAAAACTGAGAACGTTAAAAAAATTTATGAGATTGAATTAGTTAATTCAAAAGAAATATTAGTTCCTTCAAAAGATAACAAAAGTTTAGAATGAAAAAAGCAAAATAACTCATTCATAATTAAAAAACTGAAATTTCAATGTGAAGAAAGTATGAGTTTTTTTGCTTTAATTCATCTTACATTAAGTGTGTTTGGTAGATCGCGTTTTACTTATGGAGATGTTAAAGTTTTATGTGAAGAAACTAATTTTATGCAAATTTTTCCCAACAAAAAACTTACAGAAGATTGCCTGCTTGAATCTCCTTATATAGATTCTTCAGTTTCAATGTCTCATTATTTAGATGTTATTAGCACTAATCCTAAATACAAAATGTATGTTTCTTTTCAAGATGATGAACAAACTGAAAAATTCTCTAAAAACGTATATGAAGTAAAAGCTACAATAAAAGGTAAAAAATCTGATTTAGAAGAACATATGTTCATTTTTAAAAGTATAGAAACTGAATTAAATCAAGAACTAGTATCAGAATACACCAAAATTCCTCATCTTAATTTGAAATTACACGAACTTAAAAAACAAATAAACTATTTAAATAAAACCAAAGAAGAAGACAAAACTAATTTTCTTTCAAGAATGGAAGATGATATAAATGCAATTGTTATTTGTCTTTACAATGATGAATACAATTCTGATTATTTAAATGTACGCCCTTGAATAGATTTCTATGAAATTCCTTGAAGACCTGGTGAAGCACCGAAAAAAAGAAAAAAAAATATGATGAAAATTAACTATTCAGATTTAATGGATAGTGGTGAATACAAGTTTAAAATTCCTGGTTCATCTGATGATGAAGAAGTTATGGGGTTTGATGAAGATAGTTCTGAAATGGGAAATGTATTTAGCTATATAAAATCTATGGTTAAAGAAATGTATGATATGGCTAAACTAAGTGGTATATCAGATGATAAAATGGAAGAATATTTTATAAAATCACTTGAACAATTTACCGAAGCTCATGGTGAAGATAATCTATTTAATAACTCGGCATTTTTAGAAGCAATGTTAAAAGAACTACATGAACAACTTGGCCAAAATAAAAAAAGCAACCAAAGCCAACAAGAAATATCAGAAAAGAAAAAAGTAGCATCTAAAAATACCAAAAACTCAGCAAAAAATAATAAATCATCAACTACATCAAGTGATCCTGCTGATGATGAATCAGAAGACACAGTTAATTAAAAATTAAAATCTAATGTCCAGGTATATATTTAAAAATTTAGATATTGATTGTTTTTCTTTCGAATACAACATTGAAACTGATGAACTTACCAACATTGAAAAACATGTTGGTCTTGCTCTTATTTTGCCACTTTTAGGCAAATTTGATGAGCGCTCAATTCGCAAATATTTATTTCATACTCGCTTTTTAGCTGAATCTCGTGCTGATTTTTCTGGTCAATTTTTAGATGATCGTGATATTTTTAGAATTTATTTAAAAAATTATGGACTTAATTTAGAAGATAATTTTTGATTAGTATCTGACCAAGAAAAATCATTAAATTGATTAAACATTAATCACTTCGATCATTTTACAAATGATCTTGCAAAAATATATGATAAAGGTAGTATGTCTCTTGAAGAACTTGAAACCAAGAAAAGTCCTGATTATTTCACTCGTGGAAATTTACCTAAAACTTGAATTCAAGATGGAGAGGGTATTTTTTTATTAAAAACTAGTTCAAAGTTTGAAGATAAAATAGAACTTTATGAGGTTTATGCTGAATATTTTGCTTCAAAAATAGCAAAACTTTTATCACTTAACTGCCTTGATTACGAAATTGTTGAACATGAAACTAAGATGGTAAATAAATGTAAGCTATTTACTAGTAAAAAATTAAGTTATTTACCTTTTGCTAATCTTTATCATGGCGATAAATCTTCAAAAGAAAATATGCAAAAATTTGTAACTAAGTTTTTTTCAAAACAATATTTTGAAGATTTAATGGTATTTGATAGCATCATTTTAAATAACGATAGACACTTAGGAAATTTTGGAATTTTAGTAGATTCTAGAACTAGAAGAATAGTTGATAATGCTCCAATTTACGACAATGGTCGTTCTTTAATATTTGATTTCAAATATTATAAAAGTAGTATTGGCAGACAAAATATAGCCGATTATTCTATGCGCTCAACTAAATTTTATAAAAGTTTTGATAAACAACTTTATGACAATTTATGTCCAAGACACGCTATGTGAGTTAAACTTTTAGAAAAATTCAAGTTAAAGAATCATCCAGAGTACCCAGCTCCTTCTTCTTATTTCAATAGTGTTAAGAAAATAATTAAAACACAAGTGCAAAAAATGAAAGAAATTCTTAAAGAAAAATATAACATTTAATTAATTGTAGTGTTATTAAGGACAATTATGCAAGAAAAAATAATCATTAAAGGTGCAAGAGAAAACAACTTAAAAAATGTTAGTCTCGAAATTCCTCGGAATAAATTTGTTGTATTTACAGGTGTAAGTGGATCAGGCAAGTCATCACTTGCCTTTAATACTATTTATGAAGAAGGAAAAAGAAGATATGTAGATAGTCTTTCAAGTTATGCTCGTCAATTTTTAGGTGGTACTCGAAAGCCTGATGTTGATTCTATTGAAGGATTATCTCCTACTATTTCTATTGAACAAAAAACAATTCATAATAACCCTCGGAGTATTGTTGGTACTGTTACAGAAATTTATGATTATTTTAGATTGCTTTATGCAAGAATCGGAAAACCTTATTGTCCTAACCATAAAAAAGAAATTTCAGCTAAAAAACTAAAAGACATTATTTCAACGATTTTTGAATTTTCGCTAGGCGAAAAAATTTTTATTCTTTCACCTGTTGTAATCGGTGAAAAAGGAACACACCAAAATATTTTACGCAAGCTAAAAAACGAAGGTTTTTTACGGGTAAAAATAAATGATAATATTTACTCCCTTGATGATGAAATTAATTTAGACAAAAACAAAAAGTGAAATATTGATATTGTTATTGACCGTATTGTATTATCAGAAGAAAAACGTAGCCGTATAGTTGAAGCTGTTGAAATTGCACTTAATTATTCACATGGTATTGTTACTATTGAAAATCCAGAAGGAACATCAAAAACATTTTCAATTCAACATAGTTGTGAATTTGGTGATTTTGATATGCCTAAAATAGATCCTAAACTATTTTCATTTAACTCGCCTGCTGGGATGTGTGAAAATTGTAAGGGCTTAGGTTTTTTACAAAAAGCAAGTTTTGACTTACTTGCTCCAAATAAAAAACTTTCAATTCGAGAAGGTGGAATTTTATATTATAAAAATCTAGTTGATTCAGTAAATTTAGAATGACAAGAATTTGAAAACTTACTAAATTATTATTCTATTGATTTGGATAAACCACTTGATGAACTAACTGAATATGAACTTGAAATTATAAAATATGGTTCTGATGAACCTGTTCCAATGGTTCGGGTAAGTGCTAATGGTAATCGGTATGATACTGCTAGAACTGTTGAAGGTATATTAAATAAAATTGAAAGACGCTATATTGAAACTGTTTCAAATGATGCTAGAAAATATTTTAGTAAGTATTTAACCGAAACTGAATGTAGTGTATGCCATGGAAAAAGATTAAACAAATATGCACTTGCGGTTAAATTAAATGACAAAAATATTTATGATGTCTGCACACTTCCAATTGATGAAATTTATGAATTTGTGCAAAATTTGAATCTAACAGACATTGAAAAAGAAATTGCTAATTTAATTCTAAATGAATTAAATCATCGCCTAAGTTTTTTAATTAATGTTGGTCTTGAATATTTAACTTTAAATCGTAAAGCTGAAACTCTAAGTGGTGGAGAAGCACAAAGAATTAGATTAGCTACTCAAATCGGTTCTAATCTAACTGGTATTTTATATATTATGGATGAACCTTCAATTGGTCTACATCAAAAAGACAACCAAAAATTAATTAATTCACTTCGCAAAATGGTTGATATTGGTAATAGTTTAATTGTTGTAGAACATGATGAAGACACAATTAGACAATCTGATTATATAGTAGATATTGGTCTTTTAGCTGGTAAAAATGGTGGTGAGATTATAGCAAGTGGTTCGCTTGAAAATATTAAGCAAAGTCCTAATTCCATTACTGGAAAATTCCTGTCGGGTCAAGAAGAAATCGCAGTGCCTTCTTCCAGAAGAAGTGGCAATGGCAAAAATTTAATTTTGGAACATGCTAACTTAAATAACCTAAAAAATCTAACAGTTAATTTTCCTTTGGGTAAATTCATTGTAGTTTCAGGAGTATCAGGTTCAGGTAAGTCTTCTTTAATTAATGGTGAACTTGTTAAAAATCTAAAAAGTATTTTATATAATAAATACTCATTTTTACTTGAACATAATGACATTAAAAAAATGGACACCAAAGTTAAGGGTTGAAATTTTGTTGATGATGTTATTTTAGTAGACCAATCACCGATTGGTCGTACTCCTAGATCAAACCCTGCAACTTATACAAGTGTATTTGATGACATTCGTGATATTTTTGGAAATATCGAAGCTTCTCGTGAACGTGGATTTAATAAATCTAGATTTTCATTTAATGTACCAGGCGGTAGATGTGATAAATGTTATGGTGATGGTAGTTTAAGAATTGAAATGCACTTTTTACCTGATGTTTATGTAACTTGTGATCACTGCGACGGTAAAAGATATAATTCTGAAACTCTTGAAATCAAATACCATGGTAAAAACATCAATGATGTTTTAGAAATGACAGTTCAAGAAGCTTATGCTTTTTTTATCACTAATCCAAAACTTAGAGACAAACTTCAACTTTTAATGGACGTTGGTCTTGATTATATTAAATTAGGTCAATCATCAACAACTTTAAGTGGTGGAGAAGCACAAAGAATTAAACTAGCTACTTATTTACAGAAAAAACCAACTGGTAAATCACTTTATGTTTTAGATGAACCTACTACGGGATTGCATGCTTATGATATTAAAAAACTTCTTGCTGTTTTAAACAAAATTGTAGATGGTGGAGATACTGTTATTGTTATTGAGCATAACCTAGATGTTATTAAATCGGCTGATCATATTATTGATTTAGGTCCTGGTGGTGGCAAAAGTGGAGGGCGTGTAATTGCTACAGGTACTCCTGAACAAGTTAGTGAGTCGGAGATATCTTATACTGCTGAATATTTAAGAAAAATATTAAAGTAAATATAATATAATTTCAATACTAATAATTAACTTAAGTTAAGATTTCGAAAGGAAATTATGGAACGCATTGATTTTGCCGGTCAACAGCTTAAAGTAGGTCCTTTTTATGTCTATTCATTAACTATGATGATCGGAATGCTATCTGCAATTCTAACCATTTTTTATTTTTGAAAACGTGAAAAATATCCTCTTGAACAACTTGCTATTCTAGTTTTAATCACCCTTCCAACTGCTTTAATTGGTGCTAGAATGTTCTTCATTATTCAACAAGCAATTGATAAACAATGAGAAACAGTTAAACGATTTTATGCTATTTGAGAAGGTGGGCTTTCTATTCATGGTGGTGTTATTGTTTCTACTATATGCGCCCTTATTTACCTACTATTTGGCAAACGTGCTAAAAAAATCAATATTAGAAAAGCATTTTCAATCATCCTTCCTGCTGTATTAATTGGACAAGCCATTGGACGTTGAGGAAACTTTGCTAACCATGAACTTTATGGTGGCATTATGTCTGAAAACTCACTTGCTTTCAAAATCTTAACTCCTTTGATTAGAGACCATATGTATATCAATAAAGCATATCGTTTTCCACTATTCTTATATGAATCAATTGCAAACTTAATTGGATATGTATTAATTGTTTGAGTACTAAATTTCTTCAACTGATTACGCCCAGGTACAACTGGTGGAATTTACATTTTATACTATGGTATCATTCGTCTAGGTATGGAACCATTGCGTCAAGATAATTACACAATTTATAAAGTTATTTCTGTACTTTACCTACTTGCTGGAGCTACTTTTATTGTGCTATTTGAATTTATTATGAAACTAAATTACAATGTTTATAAGATTCCTCTAACAAGAAATGAAAAACTAGCTAAGTATTTCTACTTCATAATTTATGAACAAAAAGTAAGATAATGTTAAAAAAATAGGATTACAATGATTAAAGATTATGATGTAATTATAATTGGTGGCGGTCCTGCGGGATTAACAGCTGCACTATATCTGGCACGAAACAATGTAAAAGTTGCTTTTGTTGAGTATTATGCACCTGGTGGAAAATTAATTGAACAATCAGCAATTGAAAACTATCCTGGTTTTTCTAATGTTTCAGGAATAGATTTAGCTACTTCAATGTACAATCAAGCTATTCAAAATGGTGCCAAAATGATTTTTGGCAAAGTAAAAGAATTAGATTTAAAAAAATCTGAAAAAATAGTTACACTGGAAAATGGTGACATTTATTCTTGCAAATACATTCTAATTGCTACTGGGATGAAAAACTTAGTACCTGAGCAAGTTGAAAACATCGAAAAATTTAGAGGAAAAGGTGTTTCTTATTGTGTGGTTTGCGATGGGGCATTATTCAAAAATGAAGTTTGTGGCATTATAGGCGGTGGTAACAGCGCTTTTGAAGAAGGATTTTATCTTTCAAAAATAGCTAAAGAAGTTCATATATTTGTAAGAGATGAAATTATTGCTGAACAAAAAATTCAAGATGATGTCAAAAATCAAAAAAACATTTTTGTTTATAAAAATGCAACAGTGCAAAAGCTAAATGGTACTAATTCATTAGAATCAGCTGATGTGAATATAGCTGGTAAAATCAAAAACTTCAAAATTAAAGGTTTGTTCCCTTATATAGGTTTTAAACCCGCAACTTCATTTATAAAAGACATTGAAATATTAGATGCAAAAGGTTTTATTAAAGTAAATGAAGATTATGAAACTACCGTTTCAAATGTTTTTGCAATAGGTGATGTTGTAAGTAAAAAAATTAGACAAATTACTACTGCTACAAATGATGGAACTATTGCAGCAAAAACCATAAACCAAAGAATTTCTTAATCATAATTTATTTAAAATTAAACCTACAAAATATAAGATAAAATTTCTAAAACATAAATGTTTTAGCAAAATCATATGTAGGTTTTTTTATTTTTGAAAGTTCAACACGCTTTGTATTTGATATAATGTTATGTGTAAGTTTTCAATTAAAGAAGACAAAAATGTTTTAAGGTTTATAAATATTAATAATGAAAAAACGTACATTTTTTCTACCATTATCATTGGTTTCTGTTGTACCTTTATTTTTAGCCGCAACTAAATGTAAAGATCCTTGAAAGAATTTTGCTGGAGTTAATGCATCTTTAAAAGATCCTAAAAAGACTTTAAAAGATATAACTGAAGATGACATTGAATTTAAATTCAATGATGCTTCTCAAGCAAGTCAATATGAAATACTTTCTCCAACAGTTACAAAAGATCTTCAAAAAGGTACTTTAACTATAAAGTATTACGTTAAAAATAAATCAAGTAGTGTTTTATCAGAAGAAAAATCACAAGAAATTAAATCTACTGCCCAAAATGGTCAAGGCGAGCAACCGGGAGGTGGTGGCCAAGAAAACACTGATCCAAATTCTCAAATAAATCAAGATGCTAAAAAAGTTAAGTTCAATCTTGAAAGCGGTTCTGAAGATTTATTACCTTCTGAAGTAGATGACGAAAGTTTAGAAGTTAAAGATCTAGATACATCAAAATATGAAATTGCTATTCAAGATTTAAAAGCAAATGATTCAGCAGGTACAATAATTATTTCTTTTATTATTAGAAATAAACAAGATAATAGTGAATCTACAGTTCATACATTTGAATTAAAATTAACTTTAAAAAATGAAATTGATCGTGAAGCTAGAAAGGTCGAATTTGAATTAAAAGAAGAAAAAGATCCTGATGAAACCCTACCTTCACAAGTAAAAAATGAAGATCTTGTTGCATCTTTATATGATGAATCATTATACAAAGTTGAAATAATTAGTCTAACACCAAAAGATGTTGAAGGTGAATTAGACATTAAATTCAAACTTGTTAATATTAAAACCAATGAACAAAGTGAAGAAACAATATTTACACTTGCTCCATTAAAAACTAGCTAATATAGCACAAACTAATAATTACATAACATCTCTAACTAAGGAGATGTTTTTTATAACCATAATTCAAATTGGATTTTTAATTTATTTTGTGGCTATAACTACATATAGTTATAGTATGGTATAATTTTATTGTTGTTTTTTTAAAAATAAAGAACGAATTTCGATAAGGTTCACAAACAAAAAAAAGATATTTAATGCGTAAAAAAGCCTTACTATTATCATTAGCATTAGCAACTTCGATGCCAATGTTTTTAGTAGCCACGAATTGTAAAAAAAATTCTTGAGCAAATTTCAGTGGTGTTACTGCTGTATTAAAAAATACTGATAAGACAATAGACGATGTTCAAAATTCAGATATTGAATTTAAATATAATAATTCTTTACAAAAATCACAATATGAAGTTATTTTTGTAAAAATAACAAATAGAAATAGTAGTAGAAGAGCAATAACTATAACTTATTACATAAAAAATAAAGCTACTAATGAAATTTCTGAACAAAAATCTATTTCTTTTGTTATGCCTAAAAAAGCTTCTGAAATTGAGCAAGATGCTGAAAAAGTTAAATTTGATTTTGCTTCATCTTCTGAAGGAAAATTGCCTTCCGAAATTGAAACTAATGATTTAGATATTAGCAATTTCGATGATACAAAATATGAAGTTGTTGTAGATGATTTAATTGGTGATGATAATGAAAGTAATATAAAAATACTTTATTATTTAAAGTCAAAAAGTAATGGTGAAGAATCAAATGTTAGAGAAATTAAATTAGACTTTTCTTTAAAAGAAGACATTGACCAACAAGCAAGAAAAGTAACATTTGCTTTAAAAGATGGATTAATTCCAAGTGAAACTTTACCTTCTTCAATTCAAGATGATCAAATAATGATAAGTGGTTATGACGAAAGCAAATACACTATTGAAATCAAAAGTAAAACTTCTGATGATGCTAAAGGTGAACTTGAACTTCAATATATACTAAAATCAAATGATGGTCAAGAAACTTCAAAAACTCATAGTTCAAAAATTAAATATCTAAAAAATTCAAGTGGAACCATCATTAGTATTGATGATATTGCTCAAAATGTTAAATTCAAATTAAAATCAAAAAACGCTAGTGACTATTTAGCTTCTGAAATTAAAAGATCTGATGTTCAAGCATATGATTATGATTCTAATAATTATAAAGTTGAAATTAAAGAATTTTTAGCTAATAATGAAGAACAAAAAATAACAATCAAATTTAATTTATGTGATTTATCTTCTAGCGATGTAAGTGAAAATAATGAAAGAACATTAATTGGGTTTAAAAAAGAAACTTCTCCACTTCCACCAACTCCTCCAGAACCCCCAATAGGTGGTGAAACAACTGAAAAAACTTTGAGATTAGCTCATTGAAATACATGCAGATTTTCTAAAAATGCACTTCCACTTCCTGGCATCAAAAAACCAAAAGCAAAAGCACATGCTATTGTTTCAATAATTCACAATCAAAAATTTGACATTATTGGATTAACAGAAGTAGGTTCATTAGAAGTAGCACCAAAAATGGTTGAATTATTAAATGAACTAGAAATTAAAAAAGGTACAAATAATAAATGAAATTTTGTATCTGGAGATTATAAAAAAAGTTATGGAGTTTCAATAACTCAAAACATAGATAGAACAGCTGACTTTTTATATAAAGAAAATAAAGTTAGACCAGTAAAAGTTGACAATAAATCAGGTCATTTTTATGATAATGGTAATTTTGAAAAACATTTTGGTGGTGATTATAATGAATATGCACGTACACCATTTTGTGTAAAATGAGAATTATTAAATAAATCATTAACAAATAAAGATTTTGTATTTGCCATATCTCACTTTGATGGACCTGGTGTAAAAGGTGGTGAAGTAAGTTCTGGACTGGGTGGTCAAATTGGAAGTCGTGAAGCAAATGAAGCTTGAAATATTCCTAATGTATTTTCTTGAATGAAGGATAAATTCAAAGATAGTGATTTAGTATTTCAAGGAGACACTAATATTCCAAGTGGTTATGCAGATAAAGCTTTTGCTTCTTTAAAAAGTGATGAGAAAATGTTGATGAATGATAATAGAGAAAATGCAACTTCTTTAAAAAAATCAATTGATACATATAGTGAACCATATGATAAAATGATTTTAAAATCTTCATTGAAATACTCAAATCCAGGATTTTATAAATTATGAAATTTTATTAAAGATGATATATTTGGTTGACAAAGCGGAATTACTTCATATAAAGCATGAAAAGATTACTGTGATACCTATTACCCTGGATCAGTTCCTGCTACTAATGGTGCTGTCTATGGATATATTTCTGACCACTGTCCAACATTCTTTGATCTACATTTTGAATAATAAATTTACTAAACAAAAAAATTCAAGCAATAACGTTTGAATTTTTTTAATGAAATTAAAAACCAAAACTAAGTAACAAAAAAATCAGAGAATGTCCCCTGATTGTTTTTATATATTTTTATTCACTTTCTTTATTTTGGTTGAAATTAGCATTTAATTTTTTTAGTTCAGCTAATATTTGTTCTTCAATTGTTGGTTCTTTTGGTTTTTCTATCAATAGTTCAGGATGTCTCTTTGTATGATATTTTCAAATTAAGTTTTTGATTAAGAAAAACAAAAACAAACTTAAAAATATAACAAGCGAAACAATGAAAAATGAAATTAATGCACCAATAAATTTTCCAACTAAAATCCCATTGACTGATAGACTTTCAACACTACTTGCGTTTCATAATTTTGCAATTGATGCCATTATAACATCATTTGCAAGAGAAGAAATTACAGTGTTGAATGAAGCTCCTAATAAAAGACCAATGGCAAGCATAAACATATTGCCACGTCTAACTATTTTTCAAGAATCTACTACACTTTTTTTAATCATAGCAAACATAAATTATAAGGTAATTAAAAATTCGCATTACTAAATATAGTTCTATTTAGTTTAGTGTAAATTATTATTAATAAATAGCTTATCTAAATTTTCTGAATATATAATTTGGATAAAAATAATATTTTTAATAAAAATAATATATAATAATTTTTGCAAATTATGGAGGGGTAGCGAAGCGGCCAAACGCGGGTGGCTGTAACCCACTTCCTCACGGTTCGGGGGTTCGAATCCCTCCCCCTCCACCATTTTGCCCCATAGCCAAGCGGAAAGGCAGCGGTTTTTGGTACCGCCATCCGTTAGTTCGAATCTAACTGGGGCAGCCATTACATTGAAAAATGACCATTTATGAAAATAGCAATATGCTATTTTTTTTACTAAAAATATATTAAAATTATTAATACTATGTACGATCATAAAGCAATAGAACAAAAATGACAAAAGTATTGAGAAGACCACAAAACTTTTAAAACTACTAATCATAATTCAAAAAAAGCATACATTTTAGATATGTTTCCATATCCTTCAGGTGCTGGACTTCATGTTGGACATTTGGAAGGTTATACTGCTACTGATATCATCAGTAGATTTAAGAGACTGAATGGATACGATGTATTGCATCCTATTGGTTGAGATGCATTTGGGCTTCCTGCGGAACAATATGCTTTAAAAACTGGGAATAATCCAATGGAATTTACCCAAAAGAATATTGATAATTTCAGAAGACAATTAAAAGCAATGGGCTTTTCTTATGACTATGATAAAGAAATTAACACTACAGATCCTAAGTATTATTATTGAACTCAATGAATTTTTAAAGAATTATATAAAGCTAATCTAGCTTCAATTGAATCAATTGATGTTAATTGATGTGAAGGGTTAGGAACAGTTCTTGCTAATGAAGAAATAATTGAAAAAGATGGTGTGCGTGTAAGTGAAAGAGGAAATTTTCCTGTTGTACGTAAGCCAATGGATCAATGAGTTTTAAAAATTACAAAATATGCAGAAGAACTTTTAGAAGGTCTTGAAGAAGTAGAATGACCTAATAGTGTTATTCAACTTCAAAAAAATTGAATTGGTAAAAGTGAAGGTCATAATGTATATTGAAAATTAAAAAACTCAGTTAATAGTATCACCACTTTTACTACAAGACTTGACACTATTTATGGTGTTTCTGCTATTGTTTTAAGTCCTGAACATCAACTTGTAAATAAAATTACTACACCAATGTTTAAAAACTTGGTGAATAAATATATAGAAGAAACTGCCAAAAAATCAGATTTAGACCGAACTGCTTTTTCTAAAGAAAAAACTGGTGTATTTACTGGTGCTTATGCAATGCACCCACTAACTAAAAAGGATATTCCTATTTGAATATCAGATTATGTTTTAAAATCATATGGTTCAGGTGCGATAATGCTAGTACCAGCCCACAACCAAAATGATTATGAATTTGCACAAAAATTTGATTTGAACATAATTCCAGTTATTGAAACTTCAGAACCTCTTCCTTATTTAGGAGATGGTAAACATATTAATAGTGACATCATTAATAACATTAAATTTGCCTCTTCTGCAAGTGAAAAAATTTATAATGCACTAACAAAATTACGTGCTACTCGTAAAATTAATAACTATAAGCTTAGAGACTGAGTGTTTTCACGTCAAAGATACTGAGGAGAACCATTTCCAGTAATTTATGATGATAAAAATAATTTGTATTTAGTAAAAGAATTAATTGAACTTCCTAAAACAGATAAAATCAAACCATCAGGAACTGGAAAAGGTCCACTTGCTAATATTTCTGAATGAATGAATTTCAAAATCGGAAAACAAACTTATCACCATGATTCAAATGTTATGCCTCAATGAGCAGGATCGAGTTGATATTATCTAGCTTATATTCTAAAAAATGATGATGGAACTTATTTACCATTAAATTCAGAAGAAGCAAAAAAACGTTTCGAAGAATGACTTCCGGTTGATTTATATATTGGTGGTCAAGAACATGCTGTTCTTCACCTACTTTATGCTAGATTTTGACATAGATTTTTATTTGACCAACACTTGCTTCCTACAAAAGAACCATTCCAAAAATTGGTAAATCAAGGTATTATTCTTGGACCTGATGGCCAAAAAATGTCTAAATCATTAGGTAATGTCATTAATCCTGATGAAATTGTAGAATCACATGGAGCTGATGCTTTACGGGTTTATGAAATGTTTATGGGTCCTTTAACTGATACAAAAACTTGAAATGTTGATTCACTAGATGGTATTCGTAAATGACTTGATAAAGTGCATTATCACATAAGTTATTTTTCAAAAGCATCAAATCAAGACCCTAATTTAAAACTTCCTGAACTTGAAAGTAATATTAACCAATTAATATTAGATTGTGAAGAACTATTAAAAGAATATAAATTTAATGTTATCATTAGCAAATTAATGGTATTTATTAATTATCTTCAAACTCTTGAAAAAATCAACTCATCTTCACATTTAAGAAAATTTGTTGTTATATTAAGTTTATTTGCTCCGCATCTTGCAGAAGAATTACTACAAGAGTTAAATGAGCAACCAATTCACCAACAAATATGACCATTCTGTGAAGTTGATAAGATATTGAAGAAAAATCCAGTTATTGGCATTCAAGTAAATGGTAAAGTTCGAGGTGAAATTGAAATTAAACCTTCTTGAACTCAACAAAAAGCCTTAGAAGAAGCTGCATTGATTCCTTCAGTTGCTAAATGATTAGAATGCAAAAGTATAATTAATAAAATTTACAAAAAAGGTAAGATTATTAACTTTATTGTAAAAGACTAATAAGTTTCTCAAATGTTTCTCAAAATATTATTAATTTTGGGAAATTTTTTTATCATTAGTTTAAGAGAGGAGAGAAATATGGAAAATTTTAGAAAATTATCATTACAGGAAATGAAGAATGTTGAAGGTGGTTTTGCTGTAAGCAGTTTTATAACTACTTTGATGACTCAATTAATACCAGCCGGCATTAACATTGTTGGTTCTATAGTTGGTCTTGTAAAATCATCAACTTCAACAAAAGGTGAAATTAAACAAAAAGATACAGATTATAAATGAGATAACACTGAAAATGTAACTGTGAATACACCTATGTTTTATTGCATTTAGTCCTATTTTTTAAGTTTTTACAAAGTAAAAACCCGCAGCTGCGGGTTTTTGGTATTAATAAAATAAATTATTTTTTTGCAGAACTTTTTTCAAGAATTTTATTGAATCTTTCAACACGTCCACGAGCTTTAGCAGTTGTTCTACTACCTGTATAGAAAGGGTGGCAATGTGAGCAAATGTCGATAGAAGCTTTTTCTACAGTTGAACCGAATTTGTGTTCAGTATTGCAAGAAGAGCAAGTAACAGTGATATCTTGATATTTAGGATGAATTTGCTTTTTCATTTCTCTCCTTATTTTGTTTTGAAACTAACTTTTAGTTACCTAAGTAAAAATACTTGTTTTATTTTAACATATATTATTTAATTTTTTTTCATTTCCATTCGATAATTTCAGGCATATCGTAGCCATATTCACGAATGTAATTTGTATGTTCTTCAAGTTTTTTATTCATCTCTTTTACAAATGAATTTGCTTTATCATTTAATGCTGCATTTGCTGCAGTAATTGCTATGTGGAAACGATCCATTTCACTTAATTGACGTATGTCAAAGCTTGTAGTAATATCTCCATTTTCACGGTATCCGTGAGTAAATAAGTTGTGGTTATGACGACTAAAGAATATGTCTCTAATTAACCCTTCATATCCATGGAATGCAAATACAACTGGTTTATCTTTTGTAAATACTTTATCAAATTCGGCATCTGACATACCACGAGGATCTATTGAAGGATGTCTTAATTTTAGTAAATCAAGAACATATACAAATCTTATTTTTAATTGTGGAAATGCTGTATTTATATAACTAATAGCAGCCAATGCTTCTAAATTAGGTTCAACTCCAGAAGCTACAAATACAATATCAGGATCACCTTTGCAATTTGAAGCTCAATCTATAATTTTGTAACCTCTTTCTACAAGTTCATTTGCTTCTGCAACTGAATAGAATTGATCACGAGGTTGTTTTGAAGCTATGATTAAGTTAATTGTATTTCTTAATTCTAATGAGTGTTTCATTGTAGCAAGTAAAGTGTTGGTATCAGCAGGAAGAAATTCTCTAATTAGTTCAGGACGTTTGTCCGCTAAGTGTGTTAATAGCCCTGGATCTTGGTGGGTATAACCATTGTGATCTTGTTGAAATGCTGTAGAAGTTGCGATTATATTTAATGAAGGATAATCTTTTCTTCAACCTAGTTCAAGTGATTTTTTTAGTCATTTCATATGTTGAGTCATCATTGAATCAGTTACACGCAAGAATGCTTCATAACTTGCAAAAAATCCGTGTCTTCTAGTTAGGACATATCCTTCTAGAAAACCTTGAGCTTGGTGTTCACTTAATTGAGAATCAATTACTCTACCTTCAGGTGACAGCCATTCATCTAATTTTTCAGAAATAGGAGAAAGTCATTGCCTTTTAGTTACTTTAAATACTTCATGAAGTCTATTTGACTTGGTTTCATCGGGGCCAAAGATTCTGAAATTGGTTTTATTATCAGTGATTATTTTGGCACAGTATTTGCCAAGTTCAACCATATCTTGAGCTTTAATTTCGCCAGGTTGTGAGAATTTAAGAGCAAAATCTTCTCATTTTGCTAGTTTTAAAAGTTTTGAATTAATTCCACCGTTAGTAATTGGGTTAACTCCCATTCTAGCATTACCCTTTGGTGCTAAGTCTCTAATTTCTTTTAAAATTTTTCCACTATCATCAAATAATTCTTCTGGTTTATATGATTTTAATCATTTTTCAAGTTCGGCAACATGTGTCATATTTAAAGAAGAAACAGGAAGTGGAACTTGATGTGCTCTAAAACTACCTTCAATGGCTTCATTGTTTCAAGTTTTTGGACAAGTTCAACCCTTTGGACTTCTTAAAATTAGTACAGGTCAATTAGGCATCAAGGCTTTATCAGCTGACTTTTTACGTGCCTCTTTTTGGATTGTATGAATTTCTTCAATTATTTTATCCAATGTTTCAGCCATTTGCTTGTGAGTTGCCATAATGTCATCTTGCGCCTCAACAAAATAAGCTTTTCATCCCATTCCAGCATAATATTGTTTTAATTCTTCATTAGTTTTTTTGCACAAAATTGTTGGGTTTGAAATTTTTCCTCCATTTAAATGCATTATAGGAAGAACGGCTCCATCATTTACAGGGTTAATAAATACATTTGAAAATCAACCAGCACATAAAGGACCAGTTTCAGCTTCTCCATCTCCTATAATTGTAGCTGCTATAACATTTGGATTGTCTAATATTGCTCCAGTAGCATGCGATAGTGAATATCCTAATTCTCCACCTTCATGAATTGATCCTGGTGTTTCAGGAGCAGCGTGACTAGCACTACCTCCAGGAAATGAAAAACGTTTACATAGTTTTTTAATTCCCTCTTCTGATTCATCAATTTCAGGATAAATTTCTGAATAAGATCCATCAAGATATGAATTTGAAATCATAACTTGACCACCATGACCTGGACCTTCTATGTAAAACATATTAAGGTTGTATTTATTAATTACTCTATTTAAATGTGCATAAATAAAGTTTTGTCCAGGGATAGTTCCTCAGTGTCCAATAGGATATAATTTAACATCATCTTTGGTAAGAGGTGTTTTAACTAAAGGATTATTTCTTAAATAAACTTGTGCTAAACTTAAATAATTAGCTGCTCTAAATCATTTATCAATTAAGTGCAAATATTTTTCATCATCAAATTTTTTGTTCATTTAGTCTCCTTACTTTGACAAGTTTGGCTAATTTATTGCAGAAAATATAAGGCAATAAATCAAAAGTAGTTTATATATTTTACTATAAAATGCAAGCGAAAAACTGATAACGTCGTGCATTAAAATTTTAAATTTTAAAAACAATGGGTTTAAAGTATTTCAAAGTTCAAAACGAGGTAAGTTAAAATTAGCAAAGCTAATTATTTACTATTATTTTTTGAATTTTGAATATAATATTTAGCATTATGAACATAACTAAAGAAGTTTTGGGAGTCATTGGTGCTTTAATTACAATAGGACTAGGTATTCCCCAACTTATTGAACAATTAAAAACTAAAGAAACAGGTAAAGTAAACTTTGCTTCTTTTTGAATATTTTATATAGGAATTTTATTTTGAGTAGTCTATGGTGTATTTGGAGGACCGGCACTATGACAAGTATTTTTTGCTAACTTTTTCTGCATGATTATTTATTCTTTCACAATGTTTTTCTTGTACTATTACTACAAGCAAAAAACAAGAAAAATGATGATTGGAGTAATTTCAGCAATTTCAGTTTTTGCAATGTTCACGCTTGCAATGCTAATTGTATTTGGAATTATGATGTACGATGCTAAAATTGCAAAAGTACCTAACGAACAAAATCGTATTCCAATATTAGAACCAGCGCATGTTTCTGTAATTTCAGCAATTGCCCCTTCTCTAACTACTCTTGCTTTCTTACCTCAATTTATTATTAATTTAAAACAAAAAAACTTCCAAGGAATTACTCCTTGAATGCCCCTGCTATTTTTAGCAAACAATACAATTTGAGTAATTTACTTTATGTTAACTCCTTTTGCAGCATATGCCGAAAATCCTGCACTTAGCTTACAAAAAGAATGAACAAAAGTAGCGCCTGCTCTAGCTTGACAATTTATCTCACTAACTGTATATGGTATGCAATTTATTGCAATCATTATGTATCGTTGCAAATGCAAAAAGCTTGCTAAACTAGAAGGTCAAAAAAACCAAAACCTTCAAAGTCAACCTGAACAAATTATTAATCAATAAAATTAAGTTCTTCTTCAGCGCATTTCAAATAAGCACGCAATAAATTGCTTTTGCCTAGTTCGATGCCACCAAAATATCTGACTACAAAAATAACTTTGTTAGTCAGATTTTTATTTTCCAGTAGCTTATAAAGCGGAAGTCCTGCTACGCCCTTGGGTTCTTTATCATCAGAATATCCAGTGATTTTTGTTTTATTATCTTCAATAATGTAAGCATATACTATGTGTTTTGCCTTTTTATGTTCTTCTTTTAAAAAGGCAAGTTTTTGTTTAAATTCTTCTTTAGAATTTAAGGTAAAACTATAACTTATAAACTTAGATTTTTTGATTTCTAATATCTTCATATTTGCTATATTATATCTTATTGTTGTTATAATTTAGGCATGTTAAACCTAGTAGTTAATTATTCTGAACGCATTGATAAATATATTGCAAACAATAGTGATATTTCCCGTAATGATATAAAAGTTCTTATTGATGAGGGATATGTTTTTGTTAATGACAAGCAAATTGCTAAATGTAGTTTTGTAGTTAAAGAAGAAGACAATATCCAAATTACTAAACTACTTGATAAAAAAATGCATCTTGAAGGGCAAAATATTGCCCTTGACATTGTTTATGAATGTGATGACTACATAATTATTAATAAACCTTCAGGTATGGTAGTTCATCCAGCGCCAGGTCATAAAGAAAGCACACTAGTTAATGCTTTGATATATCGTTTTGAAAATAATTTGAGTAATGTAAATGGCGCGCTTCGCCTCGGAATAGTTCATCGTATTGATAAAGATACAAGTGGGCTATTAATAGTTGCTAAAAATAATGAAACCCATAATTATTTGGCTAAACTTTTAAAAGAACATAAGATCCAACGAACTTATTATGCAATATGTGATGGTAAGATAGAAAACAAGTTTATCAATCTTGAACTTCCTATAGGACGTGATTCTAAAGATCGCAAAAAATATTGTGTTACAGAGACTAATTCAAAATATGCTTTTACTTCTATTGAAGTAAAAGACTATATTTTAATCGATGGAAAAATTAAAACATTTATAAAATGCAACCTAAAAACTGGACGTACACATCAAATCCGTGTACATCTTGCTTATATAAAACATCCAGTTTATGGAGATCCTATTTACAACAAAGAAATTGATGCTTTTGGTCAAAGATTGCATGCTGGTGAACTTAGATTCATAGATTCTAAAGGAGTTGAACAAACTTTTATTTCACCACTTCCTAAAAAATTTCAAGAAGATCTTAAAAACAAAATTTAAGATTATGCAATATAATTAAGAAAAAACTTCATTATAAAATATAATTTAATATACAAAAAAGGAGAATTATGAATCCTGAATTTACGCCACAAATTCCTCCCTATCAGGATGCTAAGGAAATGTATGAAAAAAACAAAAGATCATACATTCCTTGATTTATAGGGTATTTATTAATTTTAACTGTAATGTTTTTTATTACAATGACAGCTATTTTGCATTTGTTTATCAAAAAAGATGTGTACATTACTGAATATACTAAAATATGAAGTTCAGTAGCAAATGTAGAACCCGCTACCCGTGCTTTTACACAGTGAAAAGTCAATATTATTGAAAATTTTGTTTATTTCATAGCAATTTTAGGAATCATAATTTGATATATTATTAACTTTGCAAAATCAGTGATGAATAAAGATTTTGGTAAATTTCAACCTGCTTTTTTCTACACACTTTCATTTATTACATTTATTTTAATTTTCAATATCTTTTTTAATTACAGAAGTTTATTCAATATTAGTGCTTGAAATGTGGCTTATATTCTTTTACTAGTTAATGTAGGTATTTTCCTATTTTCATTTGTTATATTTTATATAATTAAAAGAATTGTTGGCGAATTTATAAAATTAAGAATTTTATTAAATTCTAAAGAAGCTATGGGTAATGGTCAATTCTTTAATTTTGATGGAAGTGGTAATTTCAATAAAGCTAATGACATTAATTTAAATGACCTTAATTCCGAACCTAACAGCACACTTTCAGAACAAGCAAATAAAACTAATGCAGATTTTTATAAAAGTAATTTAAATTCTTTATCTTTAGATAAATTGATTATTATGGCTCAAAAATTAAACATTTATGGTGCTGAATCATTTTCAAAAGAACAATTAATTGAAAAAATTTCACACATTTTCGAAAATGATAATAAGCAAACTTCATCTCGTTCTTCTACACCAGAAATTTCAAAACCAGAAGATAAACCTAAAAAAGATGATGGCAACAACACTATAAATTAAGGAGGTAAAATGAATTATCAACAAACTACGCTTGTAATTATTTTAATTTTACTAATGGTTGTTTCAATATATTTAGCATTTAAATTCTTATTGAATTTCCATAGAAGTGCTAAAAAAACGAAACAAATTCTAGGACGTGAATTAATTATGCCTTATGTTCAAGGAATGAAATGAGCTTCAAGTGCATTCTTTAACATCATAATGATAGACATAATTATTGGTATTTTATTAATTTTATCTTCATTAGGTTTCGGTAAAGTTTATAGCACACTGAAATGAGCTAATAATTACACAGCATTTTACTTTGCAGTTATGCTTTTAACCTTAATTACTGCTCTTGCATTTAATTTAGGTATCGTAATAATTTATTTTGTTTCATTTAACTATCCTCAATATAAAACCAAAAAATCAGAACTACCAGAAGAATTTAAAAGTTTGAAACAAATTGTTTCAATAGAAGCATCAGAAATACCCGAAACTATCAAAATTGATGCTGATAAAATGCAAGCTAGAAACATATTAGCAACCAAAGTTATTTCTAAATTCTTACATTTTTATTCAATTTTAGACACTTTTCCATTAATTAAAAAATACAAAATTTACTTAGATCAAATCTTTAAGATTAATTTCTTTGCTGACACACTTTTATTTATGGAACAACAAAAACAAAAAGAAGAAGAAATACTATCTTATGTAGAAGCTCAACAAAACATAAAAAAACAAGCAGCTAATCAAGATGAACTTGATAAAGATGCTAAGGTAAAAAAAGAAATTAATTGAATGGAAGAAATGGCTGAAAATGTTAATAATAAAGCCGTTGCTGAAAATCTAAAAAACACTATTAGCGCTAAAGAATACAACAAAAAATATGATGAATACTATCAAGCTGTTCGTTCACAAGATCCTATGTATGCATCAGTTAATAAAAACAATTGATTAACTTACCGTGATGCTGACGTTCAAGATTTATTCTATAACACTCAATCCACTGTTTATTATTCAATAGATGATGGTAAAACTATAATTGAAAAGCCATTAAATGAATTTTTATTAGAATACAAAAAATTCTTAGTAGCTAAATTCTATAAATAATCTCACATCCAACTAAACCAGAGACTGCCTCTGGTTTTTTTGTTACAATTTGAATTTTAAAATAAACAAGAATATTTTTCACCATTTACCTTTTTCAATATAATTTATGGATATGTATAAAATCTTTGCAACAAAAAAAGAAAACAATGATTTCATCTTTGATGAAACACAAGCTCACCATTTAAAAGTTTTACGTCTTAGAAACCAAAAAATCTTGGTTAATTATGAGACTAATTTTTATGAATGTTTTTTAGAAGATTATTCTAAAGCTAAAATAATTGAAAAACTTAATATCAATAATGAATTTGGTTTTGAAGTAGTTGTGGCTATTCCTATAATTAAACAAGCTAATTTTGAAATAGCTTTACAAAAATCTACTGAATTAGGTGCAAGTAAAATAATTCCTTTTATTTCAGAACACACTGATAAAAGCAATATAAATGTTGTAAATAAAATTGATCGCAATAAAAAGATCTTACTTGAAGCAGCACAACAATCTTTTAGAAATGTTATACCTGAATTATCTAAGGTAATTTCATTTGATGAATTAATTAATTTAGACTATAAAAACAAGGTTTTAGCTTATGAAAATGCTAAGAATTCACCTCTTGAAAAAGTTAATGAAAACATAGTTTTAATTGTAGGTCCTGAAGGTGGATTTTCTTTAAACGAAATTGAAAAAGCAAAACAAAAAAATGTTAAAATTGTATCATTGACCAAAAGCATATTAAGATCTGAAACCGCGTTAATATATATGCTTTCTAAAGTAATTTAAATTGTAAAAATGACTTTTTACAAAACTATTAATTGTGTTATAATAGTTAAGAATTTTATTTATAAATAAATTTTTGTCTCATTTTAGTTAAATAAGAAAGAAAAATATGCGTCAAACAACAATAATCAAAAAAGAAACAGTTGACAAGAAATGATATATTCTTGATGCCAAAGACGTTCCTCTTGGAAGGTTGGCAGCATATGTAGCATCTATATTACGTGGAAAAACAAAACCTTCATTTACTCCTAATGTAGACATGGGTGATAATGTTGTTATTATCAATGCAAAACTTGTTGGTTTAACAGCAAAAAAAGATGAAAAGAAAATCTACTACCACCACTCTGGATATCCTGGTGGATTAAAGAAGATTACTGCTAAAAATCTTAAAGAAAAACACCCAGAAGCATTGGTAGAAAAAGCGGTTAGAGGTATGCTTCCACATACAAAATTAGGTCGCAAACAATTCAAGAATTTATTTGTTTATCCAGCAGAAGAACACCGTCAACAAGCACAAAAACCAGTTAAGTTGGAGGTTAAATAATGGCAGCAGCAAAAACTACTAAAACTCCAAAAAAAGAAATTATTAGATACTATGGTCTAGGTCGTAGAAAATCATCTGTTGCTAGAGTTTACATTCTTCCCGGTAGTGGAAAATTCACCATCAACTTTAAAGAAGCTAAACAATACTTAAACTCAGATATTTTAATTAAAGATGCTTTAAGTCCATTTGAAGTTACAGGAACAAGCAACACATTCGATGTTATTGCAAATGTAAATGGTGGTGGTTTAACAGGTCAAGCAGGTGCTATTAGACTTGGTATTGCTAGAGCTTTATTAGAAGCTTCTAATAATGATTACCACAACAAATTAAAAGATGCTGGATTCTTAACACGTGATGCACGTGTGAAAGAAAGAAAGAAATACGGATTGCGTAAGGCAAGACGTGCTCGTCAATTCTCAAAACGTTAATATTAATAATTAAAAAATTTCAACATTACAACAGGTATATAATATAATTTATCTGTTGTTATATGCGAGCGTAGCTCAGCTGGTTAGAGCACACGACTGATAATCGTGAGGTCGATGGTTCAAGTCCATTCGTTCGCACCATTTCAATAAAATTTATTGTTCAAAAAACCAAAATTAAAACCCTTTTAGCTTCAAACTAAGAGGGTTTTAATTTACTTAATAAAATAGATTGAAATTTAATGTTTCTTGAAAAATTTTAGCATTTGGTCTTTGGTTTCAGCTGATAAATTATGAATACCAAATGCAATAGCGCCCACACCTGTATGAATCGCAATATCGGGAGCTAGTAACATTGAATAAACATTATCTATATTCAATGTAGTTTTGATTTCATTAGCAATATCATCGATTTTTTCTTGTGCAGCATGTAATAAAAACAAGTAAGAATTATCTGAAAGTGGTTGATACATTTCTTTAAGTTTTTTAATTTGATTTAATAATGTTTTTTTGAAAATTCTACCAATACCATACTTAACTAATGCACCTTCTTTGTCAAATTCAATGATAGGAACTATTTTTAATAGTTTAGCAATAGCAGCTGCTGATTTAGATAATCTTCCACCTTTTACAAGTGCATCGTTGAATTCTGGTATCAATAAGGTTTTTTGAGGTATATAGTCAAACACTTTGCAAGCTTCTTCAAAACTAGCGCCAGCTTTAATTTTGTTTTCAAATTGAACTAGGTCATAAATAATTAAATATGATAATTTCTTGCTTTCAACAATGAAAACTTTATCATTGCCTGCAAATAAGTTTTTAAGTAATTGAATTTGACTTGAAAGTTTTACTGAAATGGAATAAATAATAATTTTGTCATATTCTTTTGAAAATTTTTCTACCATTTCCATTACCATTCCAGGCGAGCAGGCAGATGTACTTGCGTTACATAATTTAGGGTTTTGGTTTCATATTTCAGCGAATTGAAGGCAATTTAATTCTTTACCAATGAAATAATTTTTACCATTGATATTAGCTTGCAAAGGAAGTAAAGTTCAACCATATTCTTCTGCTTGCTTTTCATCAAGCCCAGCACATGAATCCAAAATTATTTTAATTTTCATATAATTTCCTTGTTTAAATATATAATAATTTGTAATAAAAATTATACTAATTTAATACACATTTTTTGAATTAATTTAACCACATAAAGGAGAAAAATCGAATGAAAAAAGATATTTTAAGTGAACTTAAATCAAGAAAAATTTTTAACAATATTTCATCCGAAGAAAAGTTTAATTCCTTAAATTTAAAAAATGGTATTGGTGTTTATACAGGTTTCGACCCTACTGCTGATAGTTTGCATTTAGGAAACTATATTCAAATAATTACATTACAACGCTTCAAACAATTTAGTTTTATCCCGTATGCTATTATTGGTGGTATTACAGGAATGATAGGTGACCCTTCTTTTAGAAAAACCGAAAGACAATTTTTAGAAGAAGATGTTTTAATTTCTAATAAATTAAAAATTAAAAAACAATTAGAATCTTTTGGGCTTAAAGTTATTGATAACTATGATTTTTATAAAAATTGAACATTAGTTGATTTTCTGAGAAAAATTGGTAAATTAATAAATGTAAATTATCTTCTTGAAAAAGATAGTATCAAAACAAGAATTAATAATGGCCTTACTTATACTGAATTCACTTACCAATTATTTCAAGCGTGAGATTTCAAAACATTATTTAAAGAAAATAATGTTAAGATTCAATTAGGTGGTAGCGACCAATGAGGAAATATCACCACCGGACTTGAAATAATAAGAAAAGTTCATGGTGAAGAAGCTGATGCTATTGGAATAACTGCTAATCTTTTATTAAACGAACAAGGCGAAAAATTTGGAAAAAGTACTGGTGGTGGAAGTTTGTGGCTTGATTCTAAAAAAACCAGTCCTTATTCGATTTATCAGTTTTTATTAAATCAATCAGACAAAAAAGTAAATGAACTTTTATTATGATTAACTTTTATTGAAGTCTCAGAAATTGAAGAAATAATCAAAAAACATAATGAAGCAAAGCATTTAAGATATGCTCAAAAAACTCTTGCTTATGAAGTTGTGAAAAATATACATAACAAACAAACAGCTGATAAATGTGAAAAAATAAGTAATATCTTATTTTCAAAAGATAGTAATTTGATACTAAATTTAGATTTAGATGAAATATCTTTATTAAAAGGGTTTTTACCAGTATTTAAAGTTAAAGCAAATGACACTATAACTAATGTGCTGAAAAATAATAATATTCTTTCATCTAATCGTGAAGTTAGAGAATTTATAGGAAATAGTGCCATTTTATTAGATGGAAAAGCTATCAAGTCACCAGAAGATAAAATAGTGTTTGAAAATTTTGATAAAAATTATGCCATTTTAAGAAAAGGTAAAAAAGACTTTTTTATCCTTCAAAAAATATCTAAATAAAAAAATTAAACAAAAAAAGGCTAGATATCTGTTGTAGCCTTTTTTTGTTGAAATGTTTTGACTATTACTATTTATTAATAGTTGCAAGTACTGCATCCAATGCAAGAATTAATGCGGCGCATTGATCATCTGAAAGTTTAGCAATCTCCTCGTCAGTTGTATATTTATTGATGATGCCTATTGTACTTTCACTAATACCTTTTTCTTTAGCAATTTTCTTGATTTCTAGAATTTTACTTTTTACTTTTTTCTGCATTGATGTTAATCTAACACAAGAAATAGCTGCTATAGGTAAGGCAGATAAGGATGCTATGCTAGCAATAGTAAGGAAAACCTTCTTTGGTTTGTTCATTTCGTCCCACTCCTTTTTCTTCCTCTAATATTTTATTACTAATTTTTCAAATGTTATAAATTTTGATACCTTTAGAAAATTGAAAAATAAAAAAGGTACATTTATTATGTACCTTGATTAATTATTTTTTAGTTGTAGTGGTTTTTTGGCGGTAGCAGGTTTAGTTTCAGTTTCTTCTTTAGCTACAACTTTTTTAGTCGTTGTAGTTTTTTTAGCAGTTTTAACTTCTACTTCTTTTGCTTTCTTTTCAGGATATACAGAAGCAAATTTTCTGTTAATTCTGTCTTCAAATTTTACAATACCATCAATTAGTGCAAATAATGTGTAATCTCTTCCAAGTCCAACATTATTTCCTGGGAAAATTTTTGTTCCTCTTTGACGATAAATAATGCTTCCAGCAGTTACAAATTGACCATCAGTTGCTTTAACTCCAAGTCTTCTTCCTGCGGAATCACGACTATTTCTAGTTGTCCCACCAGCTTTTGTATGTGCCATTATTTAACTCCTTTAATTGCAAGAATTTTTACCCGAGTATATGGTTGACGGTGTCCTAATTTTCTTTTGTGAGTTGATTTAGGGTTATGACGATAAACTACAATTTTTTTTGCTTTACCTTGTTTTTCAATTTTTCCAGTAACAACTACATTTTTTAGATAAGGAGTTCCGATTTCTTCATTTGTAGCTAATACGCTAGCAAATTTTATTTCATCGCCTTCCTTACCTTCAATTTTTTCAATATAAATTATGTCTCCAGCTTTAACAATGATTTGTTTTCCACCGGTTTCGATGATAGCAAACATTTTTCTCCTTATATTTTGTCGCATCTTTAAGGTACTATCTTATGATAGATTTATAACCTGTTTAGAATGGTTACTCTATAAGTAACTCAATCTGATAAGAAAATTATTTTCTTATGTTTAAATCTTTGATTGTTTTTTCGTAAAGTTTGTAATCTTTTTCTTTTAAGTGATTTAAAAGATCTTTACGGTGGTTAACTTTTGCTAAAAAACCTCTCATTGAATGCAAATCTTTTTTGTTTTTTTCAAAGTGGATTTTTAAATCTTCAATTTCAGCGGTCAATATTGCAATTTGCACAGGTAAATGCCCTGTATCTTTTGCATTACGACCAAATTTTTTAGTTATTTCTAATTTTTGTTGCTTAGAAATCATTAATTTTCCTTTCATAACCTAGCAAGAATTGAATCATTCAAACCAAGATATAAATTAATTTTTGTATATTATAACATATTTTTACTTATATGTTAACTAGTTTAAATGCTTATTTTCTTTGAAAATCTTATCAAAAGAATAAGTGAAAAGTACATTAAATATTCTAATAAAAAAACTTCTTTCCAGCTTCTATGTCTTCCGGAGTTATAAAATTAGTTTTTTTATTGTTTGTGAATCTAATTTTGTCTAAAAATTCAATATAAAATTCTTCTTTTTTGCCAGGAATATATTCAATATCATATAAGTAAATTTTGTTTGTATTATCTTGTTCTGAAAATTCAGGATTTGAAATTAGACAAATGCCATGATATTCAAAATTTTTTATTATGCAATTTACAACATAAATTCCTGCGCGAAGCAAGGTAAGTGATTCGGGAAGTGAAAATTCAAAGTTAATAGTGTTTACAATAACTGCATATTTATCTATTAAAATAGAATTTAAAAATTCAATATTTCCATCAGAAACTAGTTGATTGGTTAGAGAAGATGAAATCTTATGAGTTTTAATTTTTGTAATTTTGCTTACTGAAACTAGTTCGAATGATTTTTTTAAGAGTTCAATATTGCCAGTTTTATTAAAACCAAATTTGAAATCTTCACCACAACAAATTGCTTTTGTGTTTAGCTGAACTAGTTTTTCAATAAATGCACTTGCTTCAGTATTTTTGACTTCTTCATCAAAATCAACTATAAAACAATAATCAAACTTTAAATTGGATAGAGTAATTAATCTAGTTTTTAATTGAAGAAGCTTTTTATCTTTTAAAGTTCCATTTTTTATAGGGGTTTTAAAAATTAAAACAGCAGTTTTATAACTACTGTAATTTTCTTTAATAGAAAAAGCTTCTCTGAAAATTTTTAAATGGCCAATATGCATTGATTCAAATGAACCAAGACACATTATGAGAGGATCAGAAATTTCCAACTTATCTTTTAAATTTCAATTATAAATTTTCATTTGTAATTAATTATACAAAATTAGAAGATAACCAGAATTAATTGAAGAAGCCTTTTTGTCTTAATTTAAAGTAAGGTCCATCTTCTGTTACGGGAAGACAAATTTCATGAGCTGCGTCTTTAGTTACGTCTTCACCATTTCCCATAGCAACACCAAGTCCTACAGCGCTCAACATTTCAACATCGTTTTCACTATCACCAAATGCAACCATTTCATCAAGTGAACTATCAAGAAGATCAGCCAGCACTTGAAGACCTGTAGCTTTTGTAATTCCACGGGCAGAAATAAATACTCCACCTGCTCATTCAGCCAAAACTCACATGTCTAGTTTTTCTCTTGTGAAAAATTCATTTAATTCAACTGCTAGTTTATGAGGTTCTTTACTATTGATGGTAATTAAATAGTTTTTGTCATTTTGTTTTTCAAATTCTTCTACTGAAATAAAGTTTTTTTTGAATGGTTTGTAGAATCAGTGGTCGATATTGAATAATTCATTATAATATCCTCATTTGTTTCCAACAAATGAAAAAGGAAATTTTCTTTCTTTGGCATATGCATAAAATTTTGAGAAATCTTCATAACTAATGGTTCTTTCAAAAACATATTCTTTAGTTTTCAAATCCATTATAAAAGTTCCATTTGCGCCAATAAAATAATCTACATAAGGATTATTTATTTGTTTTCCAACAGTGAAAATATCTCTACCTGAACATAGGACATTGATATAGCCATTAGCCTTTAATTTTTCAAACATTTCCTTTGTTCTTGGAGTTAGTTCATCAACTCCAAAAGGAAGCAGTGTTCCATCAATATCAAATACTATTATTTTGTATTTATTGTTCATTTCTTAGGACCTCTATTTATTGTCTTGCTTGGACATTTTTAATATTCTTTCTATGCGGCTATAAAAAACTTTGGATAAATTTATTTCTCCAAATTTAATATGTCCATATGCAATTATTTCTTTTTTATAAAGAAATAAATAATTACTATTTGTGTTTTTTTTATCACCTAAAAATACTTGCTTTTGCTTGTAAATTTTAGATAATTGTTCAAAATTTAACTTATATAATAATACATCAAAAAGACGTTTTAAATTTGTAATTTTTTTATATTTTTTTTGCTTGTAGGTAATATTACCTACCTTGTGTCGATTGAGTTTAGTTATAATAGCATCAGTTTCTAACAATACGCCAATGTCATGAATTAATGAGCGAATATAAGTTCCTTTTGATACTTCACACCTCAATTTAAATTCTTGTTTTTTGAAGTTAAATGAAAGTAGTTTTAATTTGTGAATTTTAATAGAGGAAGGCTTTAACTGAACGGACTTATTTTTACGAGCAAGTTCATAAGAACGAATGCCATTAATTTTTTTACTTGAAAAAATAGGCGGAATTTGTGAGGTTGTTTTAGCAATTTCTTCTATAGCTTTTTTTAACTCGGATAATGTAATTTCTTTTTTAGTAAGTGCTGTAATTTCTTCGCCTTCGTCATAACTTGCTGATGAAAAATGAAGTTTAGCAGTTACGGTGTATCCTTTTGATTGTGAAGAAATATAATCAAGAAGTTTAGTATCTTGATTAGTTGCTACAATTAAAAGTCCGGTTGCAAGCGGATCTAATGTTCCGCAATGTCCAATTTTTTCAATGCCCATTTTTTTAGCAAATTGGCGTATTGCTAGAAAAGAAGAAATATTCTTCTTTTTATATATTTTATAAAACATAATAATCGAACAAAAGTTAATTATCTAGGAAGTGTTGCAAGAATTACAATATTAGCACAGAGTGCTATTAGTTCTAGTGTAAGGTAAATAGATCCAAGCGTTAAACAAGTAATTTTAGTAGGTCTTTTAATTTTTTTAGACAAAGAATAATAGCAGATTGCACTAATTGCAAAAGCAATTATGATGATTGCAACTATAATAGCTGAAATATATAATCATCCAATTGATTGGTAAGTGAAATATTTTTCATAATTTTTGTTAAAATTCTCATCAATTATTAAAATAAGTCCAAAACTTGCAACAACTAGCATTGCAAAAATCAAAGTTTTAAATGCAATAACTAAAATAGGAAAATATGAATAAAAAATTCAAAAGCTAAGAAGAACAAAAAAGACAATAAAGAAAATATTTCATTTATTTTTCTTTATATCTTCTTGCTGGTTTTGCATCATTAATTGGTTATTATCCATAAAAAATCTCCCTCTAAATATAAAAAAATTATACTATAAAAGTATAATTCGGTATCTTTTCGATATATGGTGCGCGAGAAGGGACTTGAACCCTTACGCCGAGGAGCATTAGTTCCTAAGACTAACGTGTCTACCATTTCACCACTCGCGCATGGTGCCGTCTATAGGACTTGAACCTACGACCTACTGATTACAAGTCAGTTGCTCTACCAACTGAGCTAAGACGGCTGAAATTTCTATATAATTATACATATCTTACATATTTTTTTTGAAAATATCTTTTTTTGCAAAACAAAAAAATTCCTAAAAATAAGCAAATTAAAAAACCTTGCCAGATTGAGCAAAGTTTTTTTAGTTCAGTAAATGATATGGCAGGGGTAGCAAGACTCGAACTCACAACACACGGGGTTGAAGCCCGTTGTTCTACCATTGAACTATACCCCTACAAATACCATTACATTTTACATTAATTATTAATTTATTTTTGCATTTTTTGATTTACAATGCGCAAAATATCTCCAACTTTTTTGATATTTAGTAATTCTTCATCAGAAATTGCAATTGAAAATACTTTTTCAAGTTCAGTAACTAACATCAAAAGATCTAAACTATCAATACTTAAATCTTTAATGATGGTGTCTTCACTAAAACTTTTTCTTGTATGTCTTTTTAGTTCTGAAAAAATTTTTTCTTTAATGTCCATAGTGTTTCTATTATATAGTATTAGTGAAAATTTTATAGCTCTTGAATGATTTTTGTGTACTATTAAATCAAATGAAATTTAATGTTACAGTTTTTTGATCTTCACGGTCGATTGAATATTTTACTACCCCATCACTTATTGCAAGTCTTCCAGTTATATCTTTTATGATATAAAGTAGCATATCATCATCAATTCAGGCTTGCCCATCTTTGAAGTTTAACTTATCATAATAATTTGAAAGTTCTATAACTGGGAAAATTTTATTAGCATCAACTTCAGCAAGTTTTTTATTTTCAAAAATTGTTTTAGGTTCCACTTCTTCTGCTGGAAGTCCGGGTAAGATTTCACCTGTGTTGTTTTCATTTGGCTTTTTAGTTTCAGGATTAGTTTTTTCTACTTCTACTATTACTTTTTTATTAACATTCTTCTTTTTTAATAGTATGGCAGTTACAGTTGCACCAATTGCTATTGCTGCAACTGTTGACAAACCTAATCCTAAATATATTTTTTTCTTCTTTTCCATTATTTAACTCCTAGTTCTATTAGTTCATTTAAAGTTTGCGCTTTTTCAATTATTTCTTTGATGTTTTTATATTTAATAGTGTTTCACTGTTGCTTGATTTTTTCTGGATATTCTTCATTTTCAATAATTTTTAGATTTACTTTTCCATTTGCATAATTTAGGATAGGTTTTTCAAAAACTTCATTATAGGTTAATTTAATGTTTTCAATAGCTTTACCAATAGATAAATCTATATTATGAGTAAATGTGCCAGCAAAATTTAATGGAAGCACCAACCCTCTTTTAGCTTCACTACTTTCACTTGAAAGCATCACTTCTTTAGTCTTTTTATCATAATAACTATATGAATTTATTATTACATCAGTGATGTTATTATCTCCTTGAATGCCAAGTTCTACTTTTTCAGGGAATAATTTATTGGTTTTATCTCAGACAAAATTAATTCCCAAATAATCAGTTTGATCAATTTTTAAAGTCTTATATTTATTTTCTTTTCATTGCTTATAAAGGTTAATTTTGTAAAGTTTTTCATTGTATTTAGTTTGACTAATTTCAAGTGGTTTAAGTTCCATATTCAAATATTCAATATCACTATTTTCTGATAGACTTTGAGCTTCAGGTTCTGCATTATACAATTTCATTTTTAGTCTTGAAATAGTCTTAATGTTAACTCCTGCTTTTTCTATTTTCAAAGTTTTCTTCATAGGAAGTTTTTGAATTTTGAAGTTTAAGGTGTAAAGATTTACATATTCAGGTTTTTTCTTAGCTTGTCTATAAATTCCTAGTGATACAAAAACATTTCTAAGATCAGAAAATGTAAAATTTTTAAATCCACTCTGTTCTGGTAAAATTGCTTGAAAATGGTATCTACCATCAACTTTTCCTGCATATTTAAATTTAACTTCTTTATTATTGATTGTAGATTTAATTTCGCTATCTAAGATTCTTGAATCACTATTTTCATAAATAAAATCTAAAATCATTTCATTTGTTTGAATAATTCTTCTAATGTGTAATTGAAAATTTTCATTTGGATTTATAAAATCTCTGTTAAAAACTTTTTTATCGACTTGAAAATTTACTTCTTCATTCATTTCATTTAGTTGTGTAAGTCGATGTACTTGTTGTATTTCGTTAATATCTATCATGTATGTACCCCAAAAACAAATTTACAACTTCATTGAGTCTTTTATAGTAAGTTCCTTTTGATCAATAATCCAAATATCATTCGCTATCCGGATTGGTGAAAATGAAATTTTCAATAAATATTTTTTGCATATCCTTTTCAAGGCTTGCTAAAAATATTTCCAATGAAGATATTTTATCTGCTTGAAATTTACCAAGTTTCCTACCCTCTTTAAATTTCTCAGCTGTGCAATATTCTTTTATAAAACGTTTCTTTGCATAAAGCGATGATAAGTTTTGTTGAACATTTACACTTTGTGTATCTAACATTTGTCTCTCTCCTCTCCCCTTTGGGTAATTCAATTACACTCTAAAATTTCGTACATTTTAAATAAATGGGAAAATGAAAAAGCTTATATTTATTTATAAATAAATATAGTTTATAATTTTTCCCATGGAAAAAGAAATTACTAGGATTAGAATTCAAAAATATTTGAGTAATAAAGGTGTAGCTTCACGTCGTGAAGTTGAAAGATTAATAGAAGCTAAAAGAATTAAAATTAATGGTCAAATAGCAAAGCTGGGTGACACTGTTTGTGAAAGTGATCAAATACTACTTGATAGTAGGAAAATTGAAACTAAAACACCAGAAAAAATTTACATTTTATTAAATAAACCGCGCGCAGTAATTTGCACGCGTAATGACCCTGAAGGGCGCAGGACTATATTTGATTTAGTAGCTGAAAATAAATATTTATTTTCAGTGGGAAGATTGGATTATAACACTACTGGTGTAATTTTATTGACCAATGATGGAGAACTTACAAATTATTTATCTCATCCTTCAAACCAGATAAAACGAGAATATATTGCAACTGTAGAAAAAGAATTATCTAATGAAGATTTAAAACTTTTGAATTCAAATAATTTTATTTTAGATGGCAAAATTTCAAAGCAAGTAGTGAAAAAAATAAGTCCATTGGTTTATCAAGTGGAATTATGTGAAGGTAGAAATCACCACGTAAAAAATATGTTTTTGGCAATAAATAATTCAGTAAAAAATCTACACCGTAAAAGATTTTGAATCTTTTCAGATGCAGATTTAAAAATAGGAGAACAAAAGAAAATTAATTCTAGCGTGATTGCAAAACTACTTGCTTAGTTTTGCTTTTTAATTATTTCTTCAATAAATTTAGTTAGATTTTCTTTATTAAATTCTAGTGTATCTTTTGCTTTAAAAAGCTTAGTGAAATTAAATTTATTTACATTATGTTTTGCGATGTTTAAATTGCTAAAATCATCAGTAGAAATAAATATTGATTTATCAATATTGTATTTTGTATTTTTAAGTCCACAAAAATCATTTACTACAATAAGTGAAAGTTTTAGGTTTTGTGCTATTTCATAAACCAAGTTAAAATCAAGTCCTGAGCAAATTAAAGTGTATGAATTAGGATGATTTACAGCATAATAAGAACCACTTGAAAACTTACTTTTATCAAAATTAGTAAATTTGTTTGTGATTTTTTTCTTAGCATCAGCAATTAAAATTGAAGGTAAGTTTTTGCTAGTGTTAATTGCATTTTCAAAACAAGTTTTTACTTCTTCAATGCCATAAGGAGTAATTGGACAAATACTATCAATATCTTTAATTAAATTTAAAGAATTGGTGATGTCAGTGTTTTCATAATTGGTGTTTTTGGTGAAGATGTAAAGTGGATTTAGTGAAATTTTTTTAGCTTCAATAATAGCTTGAATGCTATTGTGTGCATATTCTAATAAAGTTGAAATTATAGGTCTGAAATTTGAATGAAGTGATATTCCATTGGCCACACTTCCAATACAATTATGTCTTTCACCAAAATAAATATTTCTTCCGCTTTTATTATTAAAAGCATAGACATTAGAAATATTTTTAATTTTGGTGATGTTTTCCATATTAGGAGAACAAAATACTATATTAGAATACTTTGTTGAAATATTGTTGATGATTAAACTGTATAAATCATTGTCGCCATCAATTTTACGAGTGTTGAGGTCATTTAAGTTAATCATAAAATCATTGCTTAGAAATTGTTCAAGCTTACTTGAGCAATTTCAATTATTGTAATGACTTGCGATTTTTTGGTCAATTTTATTTTTATAATAATCTAAAAGATCTGAATAGGTTTCAAGGTTATCTGATTTTTTGAATAGTAGTGTGTCTTTTAAATTAGAAATATCATGCTTTGTGATTTTATTATGAAAGCCATTAATTGTGTTTTCATAAGGAGTTCCTTTAGCTAGCACTGTATTAATTTCTATCAATGTTGGTTTGTGTGATGATTTTGCAAGTTTAATTGCTTTATTAATTGATTTAATTTCATCATTTATTTGGTGGTAATTAAAACCCATAGCTTGATATTTAGCACGAGTTTTTTCGTGGTTGACACTATAAGTAAATGAGTCTTTACTAATTTCAGTAGAAGAGTATAGGATGATTAGATTTTTTAGTTTTAAAGTTCCAGCTAAACTTAAAGCTTCTTGAACATTACCTCTTTGCATATCTTCATCGTTGCAAATAATGTAAGTTTTGTGGTTTATTTCCTCGTGTTCATTAGCTAACATAGTTTCTGCTATTGCAAGACCTATACCATTGCAAAAAGCAGATCCATTACTGTTAAATCCAACTTCAGTTAGTGTTTGTTTTGAAGTTGATAAAAAATAAGGGGTGTTTTCAGATTTACCATAGTTTTCTAGATCTGATTTTGAAATTATTGAACAAAGTCTTAGTGCTGCATAATAAGCGGGAAGGATTTGTTGATCAGAAATAATTAAACGGTCGCGATTAACTCAATTTAAATCATTTGGATTAAATACTAAGTGATAGAAAATAAGTGTGTGCAATAATTTAGTAGCAGCAATTGAAGATCCATAATTTCTTGAACCAAATTTTTCAATCATTGCACAAGCATTCATTTTGATGCTATCAACAGCAAGTTGGTCAAGTTTCTTATTTAGCTTGCTCATTGCAACCCTTGAAAATCATATTTATGTTATTTGGTTTTGTATTAATTAAAGATAAAACTTTTTGGTTTATGACAAAAATAACTTTTTTAGTTTGAAAAGTGAATTCTTTGAAATCATTAATTTTGTATTCAAGATTAATGTTTATGTTATGTTTTAACTTGTCAAGTAAAATTTTGATACTAGTAATTTGAGTTTTTGTTTCTTGTCTGCAAATTTTTAAAATTTCTTCTTGAATAAGAGAAGTTGAAACTTTGTAAGAAAAATTCATTTTAGTAGGTACTAAAACAAAACAATCATTATGCTCTTCCAACATATTTACCTGTTTCTGTTGAAATCAGAATGATTTCACCTTCTTTGATGAAAAGTGGAGTTTCAACTTCAAAACCTGTTTCTACAATAACTTTCTTTTGAGCAGCTTGCGCAGTATTTCCTCTCACAGCTTCAGGAGAAGATACTACTTTTAAAGCTACATTAACTTCAAGCTCAATATCTAAAATTTCTTCTTGGAATTTTCTTACTTGGATTTTATCTCCTTCTTTAAGAAAATTCATTTCTCATTCAACTTTTTTTACAGGTATTTCAATTTGTTCAAAAGTTTCTTGATCCATAAAAACTAAAGCTTCACCTGAATTATATAAATAATCCATTTTAGCTTTATCAATCATTGCTCTTTCAACTTTTTCACCACCTGTGAATGATTTTACAGTGATAGAACCACTTCTTAAATCTTTGGCTTTAATTTTAACATTAGCCTGCCCTCTACCTTGTTTTGAATGTGCTGCTTCTAAAACAATGTAAATATTATCTTCATGTTTGAAAGTAAAACCTGGACGTAAATCATTAACGCTTATCATATCTTCCCCTTAAGATCAGTATTAAATAGTATTTGAGTTATTAAAATATAAAAAATTATAATATAAAATTTTGCTAAAATAGTTAATATGTACTACAAGATATTCGAAAAATTTAAGCAATCTGGCATCCTATCTCCCAAAGAATATAAGATATATTCTATTTTGATAAAAAAAATCAAAACCTGATTACGCCAAAAAGTTTTAGCTTCTAAAACAAGTGGAATCACTTTAGGCTTATCAGGTGGAATTGATTCTACAGTACTAGCGTTAATTGCATATGAAGAATTTAAAGATGATGCACATTTTTACTATTTTAAAACTAAAACCGACCGTAAAACTGAAAATGATATTGTAAAATTGCAGCAATATTTTAACAATTCAATTATTACAGTTGATTTAACTGAAAACTTCAATGCATTAACAAAAACACTCAAAGTTACTCAAGTTCCTATAAAAAGCAACATAAAATCACGCCTTTTTATGACAAGTTTATATGCTTTAAGTCAAAAGCATAATACACTTGTAATTGGAACTGATAATTTTGCCGAATATTATTTAGGCTATTTTACCAAATATGGCGATGGTGGAGTGGACTTGCTTCCACTTGCTAATTTACAAAAATCAGACATTTTTGTTTTGGGGACATTGCTTGATATTCCCAAAACAATTCTTGAAAAAAAACCAACTGCTAATCTATGTACTGCAACATCAGATGAAGATAGTTTGGGTTTTACTTATGACCAATTTGAACGTTGACTTATAGATGAACATTTGGTGTCATCTGAAATAAGTGAACGAATTAAAAGCCTACACAAAGCAAGTTTACATAAAGTGTCTCTTATTCCAAAAGGCCCAAAACTTAAGTAAAGTTTTGTATAACGTAAAAATGCCTTTGGACTGCATAGTGGGGGCATTTTTTTGTTTTTGACTTGAAGGCTACAAATTAGAAAAATTAAAATTTGGTGATTTAATAATTGTTAATGTTTATGATAAATTTATCAAAAATATTCTTGATTGGAACAATTAGATAAATCTTTTACATTAAAAGTGTAATAACCACTAGCTTTATATTTACCTAATATTAATACATAACCGACAAAATTTTGATTATATATTAAATCTCTATTTTTTGTTCTTCAACTTTATTGGTAATATTTTTAGATGCTGTGTAAAACGATTCTTTCTATTAGAGAAAGAACAAAGTTTACCCAAAATTCTACATATGCCCACTAGTATTTTAAATACTAGTTTTATTATTTTTTATCTAATAATACTATTCAATTATTTAAAAAATAATTGCTTTATTCATTGATATAATAACTATAAATAAGAGGCAAATATGGATGATAAACAAAAAATACTTAATTATTGATTTCATTTGGATTTTTTTAGATCAAAAGAAATATAAAGAAATTTTTGAAATTTTTGATGATATTGACAATAAAAAGTATAAAAAAGTATTTATATTATAAAGAAATGAATTTAAATGATGATTTTAATCTTGAAGATATATTGCGCGGCGAATTAAAAGAAGAATTCAATAAAAAGCACATCATTTCTTTTCATAAAGATTACTTATCAGATTTGCTAAATGAAAACGTAGAGAAATCAACAAAAGCTCATGTTAAAAACCCTTGATTTACACAAAATATGAATAATAATAGAATGGAATTATTTAAATGTGCCTTAAATTTAACTAAATCATTTATTTATAATTCCTCTTATTTAAAAGAAAACTTAAGCATTATTTTCGATTTATTATATTCTAGTAATTGTGATTATAAAAAGGACGAAAAGGAAATGATGTTTGCTCATGCATTTAATAGTTTGCAAATTTTAATACCTGTATTTCTACAACTTTTTCATCAGCTGGTAGAATGTTTAAATATGTAAAAGAACCAAAATCATTAGGAACTTTAATAGTGGATGAAGCGGGACAAGCACAACCATATATGGCACTTGGATCTATATTTAGATGTAAAAAAAACTATTATTGTGGGAGATCCTAAACAAGTTGAACCAGTTGTTACTGATTATTTAGAGATATTAAAAGAAAACTTTAAAGATAAATGTTTAGAAAAATATAAGAGTAAAACTATTTCGGTTCAATCTTTCGCTGATCAAATAAACTCTTATGGAACATATGTTAATCAAGAATGAATTGGATGTCCACTATTAGTACACCGTGGATGTTTAAAAACTATGTTTGATATTTCAAATGCAATTTCATATGGCGGAATTATGAAAATTCAAACCAAAGAACCTGATCAAGAAAAAATAGATTCTTTTTTAGAAAAAGATATTGAAGCAAAATGACTTGATGTAAAAGGCAAAGAGAAAAGTGAAAAAAATCATTATGTTGAAAAACAAGGGCAGGAGACTTGCAATTTATTAAGAAAAAATCGCAAACATTCTCCAAATTATTATCCGAAATTATTTATAATCTCTCCTTTTAAATCAGTAATTAATGAATTAGAAAAAAAATTAATAAAAGAATTTAATCTGGATGAAAAAAGTGATGGTTATAAATGAGTAAATAATAATTTAGGGACAGTCCATAAATTTCAAGGTAAAGAAGCATCTGAAGTTATTTTTGAGTTAGGTTGTGATGATAAGACTAATAATTATGCTATAACTAAATTTGTAAATAGTAATATTGTTAACGTTGCAGTTACTAGAGCTAAATATAGATTATATGTAATAGGCGATTATAATGTATGAATAAATAATAATCATATTAAAAAAAGCTTATGAAATAATTAATAAAATTAGCTAAGAAAACTAAAAAAGATATTATAAAAAAACTTCACATTACTTAAATGAAATATCAAGCGCAACACTTATGTTTTATGTTTTATTTTTGAAAATTTAATAAATGTAAAAAATCAAAATGCAAAAATTGTATTACCAAAGTAATTCCTTGATTTTAAAGAAAAGTGAAAGCACTTAAGAATTACAAAAAAAGTTCAGAAATTTTGTGAAAAAGTATAAAAGCTGTGAAAAATTATTGGTGAATAGAAATTTAAGCTATGGCTTTTTAATCTCCTTCTTAAATTTCCTTTTTACCTAATAAATCAATTAAAATTTATAAATTATAAGCTAAAACCCTAATTAAAAAGCCTATCAAAAGAGGTTTTCTCAGAACCTATAAGATAGACTATTTGGGAAAATAACTTTATGCAGTGATTTGATTTGAAAATGATTTTTGTGAGTATAAAGTGAATATGAGTGTGGATGTGATGAATGATTATAAAGAGCTAAGTTATTTTCTTTTACTTTTAAATTATTAATTTTTATCCTAAAGAAATAAATTTTCAATTAACTTCTTGATTTAATTCAAGAGCTTGTCAATCTATTTCTTTATTATCCATATACAATTTAATTTTACCTTTGGTAAAATCTAATATTTTTTCTTCAATTTGTTGCGAGTATTCATGATAATTTGATCAATGAAATTTTGTATTAAAATGATAAAAGTGTTTAACCTCTCCTGAAAAATTTAATGGCAGTAAAAAACCTTTTTCATGTCCATTTTCTGCTGCTATTCAATTTTTGGTTTTCTTATCAAGTTCGTGTGTTGCATCATTATAAATTTCAACATCTCAATGATTATCTGATTTTTTTACATTTGTTTTATATTCGAGATAATGCTTTTTACTATTTAATTCAACATTAAGGCTATTTAATGTAAATAAATTCATAAACTTTTGTTCCATTTGAAGTGGTTTTTTATCTTTTGTAGTTAAATTTTGATATTTTATTTCTGCTATTTTTTCACTACCTTTTATGTTTGATAAATCATTGAATTTAGTATCAACTTCAAGATATTTGACACTACAATCTTTATTGTTAATAAAACTTCCTTTTTTCACGTTTGCTCCAATGGTATAATTAATTTCATAAATAAATCTCATTTTATTGTTTTTACCATCAAAATTTTGTGGATTTTTTGTTTCGGGTGAAAGCTTCATATTTTTAATTGTTATTCAATGATGAGCAAATTCAGTGTTACGTTTCCCTCTTGTTTCAAGGTCAATGAATTCAATAGATTCTAAATCATCAAAATTGATTTTTCTACCCTTATCATCAGCATAAAAACTAACTTCGTAAAAACCATTACCTACATTTTTGAAAGTTTTTCTATCTAAATGTCATAAGCAAGTATGGTTATAACCAAAATATTCACCATTTTTTTCAGCCTTATGTCATCTTATAGTAAATATTGCACTATTATCTGTGAAATTACGTTTGATATTTATAAACACAGGATATTTACGTGATAAATATTTTTCAGAATTAGTAACCCTTCAAATATTCCCTTCTGAATATCTTCATCCCTTTCAAGGTAAAAGCTCTTCTGGTACCTGGTTTACAAAGTTGCTATTAAAGTTTTGCTGAATCAACCTATAATTTACTATTTCATTAGGATCATTATAAACTGACAGCATTAAAACCCTTCTCTTTTACAAAATTCTTGAGTTTATCAATATAAAACTTCTTGAAATTATTAAGATAATTTAATGCCGCTTCTGCATTAAAATGTCACAATAATATATCTCTCATTTTTTCTCCTAATTGTGGGTGTCTAGATATCTAGACATAATTATTTTAAGCAGTAGAAATTTCAAAAATTTCAATTTTGAAACTATGAAAATTGCTTATTTATTACATAAATAAAAAATTTTGCTAGTTTCATTAAAACATTAAAAATCAAATAATTGAAAGAAGTTCATTCAACTTACGATAATAAGTTGATTTAGAAAAAAAGTGCAAATATCATTTTCTATTTGGTACTTGTTGCAAAATATCATTGTCATAAATTAGTCTATATTCACTAGGAAGTGAAGCTAAAAATGTTTTCATTAAAAGACTATGTGATGCAAGTAGCATTTTTCTAAGTTTTAAAAGTTTATCAGTGTTGCCAAGTATTTTTTGACATTCAGAAACAATTTGAATATCTTTTTGAGTTTTTAAATTTTTTGTATTTTTTATCAAATTAAAGTATTTTAGAATTGTTGCAAACTTCTCTTTGTTGCCCATTTTAAGGTCTTGTTCTCCTCAATGTAAAACAATCTTGTTCGTCATTTAATTCTAATACAAAAAATTTTGCTTTTTTATATATTTTTTTATGTAAAAAAGTTTATATATTTACCCCCGCTAAATATATAAAAATGGAAATTTTTTTTGTAATTTTTCAGCGTAAAACTTTAAGTTTTAGAGCATATACACGCATATCATGTGTAATTTTATTAATTTATTAAATGGAAAAATGGGTTAAATTCTACTTTCAAATTAAGCTTTAAAAAAATATAAGTTAATAAAAACTCAGTTGCAAGCTAATATTTTGACAGCAACTGAGTTTTAAAGTTATAGTTTTAATTAAATGTATTTTTCGGGATGTTCTTTTTTCATCTTGGCAATGAATTCGTCTTTATCCATTTTGCCATATTTTTTCATTAACTCACAGCATTCAAGATACTCTTTTTCAGCTCAAGCGATATCTTCAAAACCGCTTACAATGGTTATATTTTCACCTTTAAAGTTTTTATAAGTTGAAAAGAAATTTTTTACACTTTGTAGTCACATTTGATCTACATCTTTTAAACTTTTGATATGGTCAAGTCTATAATCATCTGCATGAACTGCAATTAATTTAGTGTCAGTTTCACCTGCATCAATCATTTTCATTGCACCGATTACACGAGCTTCTAATGATGTTCCTGGCAAAAAACTTTCACTTGAATAAACTAATACATCAAGCTCATCTCCATCTCAGTCAAGCGCTTCTTGAATGTATCCATAGTTGCAAGGGTATTTAAAATCCCCTCTTAAAATACGATCAACTTTAATTTTATTGGTTTTACGATCGTATTCATATTTGATTTTTGAGTCTTTTGAAATTTCAATATTAACTTCGATTTTTTTCATAATTATTTATTATAAATCAAAATGTTTATTATGCTAGTTTTAGCAAAAAAATCTTTTAGCTTTCTCAAAACTTTCTCAAATGTTTCTCAAATTTACAAATTTTAAAAATTGCGGAAATAAAATAATTTTTGCAAGGAGAAAAAAATGTTAATTTACAAATACGGAAAAATTGTTCACGTAAGCAAAGAATATATCATCTTAGAACATAGTGGTGCTGGTGAAATGATTTATGTTCCAAATATTGAAAGATTTAAAAAAGATGAAGTAAGAAAAATTTTTGTTTATGAAATAGAAAATGAATACAATAAGAAAACTTATGGTTTTGAAAGTTTTAAAGAACTTGTTGTTTTTGAAGATTTAATTGACCTACAAGGATTGGGTCCTAAAACTGCAATAACCCTGCTAAATGAAGGATGAGAAAGAATAGTTCAATTAATTGCAGAAGGAAATAAAGAAGAACTTGCAGCTATAAATTATGTATCAAAGAAAACTGCAAATAATATTGTGCTTGCATACCACGAAAAATACATCAAGTTTATTGAAAATATTAAAAATGTAGGAGATTGAAAAGTAAAAGTAGAACCTCGCAACAGTTATATTCGAGAATTTGAAGAAACTATGAAAATGCTAGGTTTTAAAGGACATCAAATTAAATATGCACTTGAAAAACTTACAATCACCGATAATATTGAGCAATGCATAGAAGATGCAATTAAACTAATTAGTCAAAATCAAAATGAGATCAGAATTTAGAGTTGAAAATTTCAATGATTTTATAGGACAGAGCAAATTAAAAGAAACTTTGAAAGTAATGATTTCAAGTTCACAAAAATTGCATCAACCAATAGATCATATTTTGTTTTATGGTCCTCCGGGACTTGGTAAAACTACACTTGCTAAAATTATCTCCAATGAAACAAAACGCAACATCACTTATGTTCAAGGGCCTTTAATTGAACGTAAGAGTGATTTACTCACTATGCTATCTTCGATAAAAGAAAATGACATTGTTTTTATTGATGAAATTCATGGTATTAATAAAAACATTGAAGAATTACTTTACTCAGCTCTTGAAGATGGTGTGGTCGATGTTGTTATTGGAGTAGATGGGGATAAACGCATTATGCGGATGCGTTTAAACAAGTTTTCCTTAATTGGAGCTACTACTAAGTTTAACTTAGTATCAAAACCATTGAAAGATCGTTTTGGCTATATTGGCAAATTAAAAAATTACACTGATAAAGAAATTGAAAAAATTATTTTTAATTCAGCAATTAGAAACAATATCAAAATTGATGATGCTTCAATTGCTGAAATAGCGCGTCATTCACGTCAAACTCCAAGGATTGCAAATAATTTGCTTAAACGTGTTTATGATTTCACACTCTATGAAAATAAGCCTCAAATTACATTGCAACTTGTTAAAAAAGCATTTGAACATATTGGGATTTATGAGTTCGGACTTTATAGTACACAAATTGATTATTTAAAAGCATTGCATGAAGTATTTAATGATTCTTATGCTTCAATAGAAACTATTGGAAGTATTGTTAGAGATGATAGAAATACGATTATTAATGAAATAGAACCACTCTTACTTTATTATAAATTTATCGAAAAGAGTCCAAGGGGTAGAAGGATTACTCAACGTGGTATAGATTATTTACTTAATTTTATGTAATTTATTATATAATTTCAAACTATGAAAAAAGAGAGAATTCTTAATAGAAAACTTAGATGAATTATAAATATTTTCATAATTATTGCTATGCTAATAACAATAATTTTTGGTTCAATATTTTATCTAAAACCTAAGTTTGTTAATAAAACAGATTCTGGTATTCAAGGAGTAAAAACCACTCTTGAAATTAAGAAAAATTTAAATAGTGGTAGCCAAGCTTCTGATAAAGAAATTTTAAATGCTACTAAAAAATATTTACATAATGCTAACTTACTTTCAGCTTATGATGTGTCTTTGAGTGGTAAAAATCAAATTACAATTTCAAACTACAACAGTAAGACTAATCAACAAAAGCTAGACTTTATTTATTCACTTGAAGAAAAACCTTATCTAACATTTACTGACTGAGAAGGTAATCCTTTATTTTATAAAGGTAAATATCAATCAGCTTCGCTTCCAGCTAATGAAAGAAAAACTTTCAAAGATTTAGTAGATGGTAATCCAGAAGACTTTATGCCTGATTTGGTGAAAAATCCTGCAAGTTCACACAACCAACAAGGATATTCAAAAAGAGTTTCACTTACTTTCACCGAAAATGGATGATCTGAATATATAAAGTTTGCTAATGATATGTACCAACAATACTTCCGTACAGGACTTGGTCGTTCATCAGCTTACATATGATTAAACTTCAAAAAATATGTTAAAGAAAATCAAAGTAATCCTACTTGACAAAACGGACCTGTAACTTATGCTTTTGCAGATGGAAAAATAGATCCAGAAGAATTAAAAGATAAAGACAATAAACCAACAAACTTTAAAGTTAATCCTTATATTAAACCTGAGTTTGCAAAATACTTGGTTTTTTCAGGACATCCTATTTCAATGATTCCATCTAACTCAGTTTTAGACACCAAGATTTTTATCTACAATGAAAATAAAGATGGATATACAGATGTTGAACTAGCTAGTGCAATTAATTTTTCACTTCTTCCATTTACTTTAAAATCACAACATTCCTACTTTATAACTGATGCATCTGCAAAAAATAAGTTCTTAGTAGTTATTGCAATTTTATATTCACTATTTGCAGTATTCTTGATTGCAAGATACAGATTTTTTGGGTTAGTAGCTGCCGTTTCTATTGCATTCTTCATCTTTATGGTTATTGTAGTATTAACTCTACTAAACATTTTCATTAGTTCAATTATTGCATTTACAATTATTGTTCTACTTCTGCTAGTAATGGATTTAATCAACAACCAATTAAGCATCATTAAAAAAGAAATTCAAAAAGGATCAAATGCAACCAAGGCTGTTGGTAAAAGTGCTAAGTATTCTCTATTCTCATCACTGGACACTACATTTATTTCAATTGTTGGGGCGATTCTGCTAATTTACATCAGTGTTTCTTATAGTACAGTAATTGGAATAACAATTTTCACTATAACTATAATTGGCTTTGTAATAATAGGATTAATTCAAACGCTTATATTAAAATCACTTACCAAAACTGAAAGTTTTGATACAACATCCAAAGCAATATTATGGTCAAATAAATACTCACAAGCTGTATATAAGGTTGATTTAATTTCTAAATCAAAATACTTCAGCATTGGGTTTGGTGTGTTTGCTTTTATAGCTCTTGCTGTATATTTTTCATTAAGCATTGCAAATAAATCATTAATCAATGGACTTAACCTTTCAAATGAGTTAAAAAGTGAATACAACTATTTATTTATTCCAAACGGCACTCTTTTAAGCCAATCAGAAGCCAATAAACTTCTAGCTAATATAAAAGTCTTAAACATCAAAAATATAACTAATGCTCAAATTGTTTTAATTGAAGAAGTAGCGAACAAATTAAATTATTCAGTTTTAGTTTCATCTTCATCAAATATTTTCGATAAATTAAATATTGATAAACTTACAAAAATCCAACAGTTGATGGCTGATGGAACTACGTCAATAAATCAAATTACTATTACTGGAATTGAATCGGTACCACTAAGTTTATTGAGTGACATTAATACGTTTTTCATCATTCTAGCTATATTTATATTTCTAACTTCTTTTTACATTTTGTTAAGATACACTTGAGTTTCGATGGTTATGTTTGTGTTGAAAATGGTATTTGTATTAAGTTTTTCAGTACTAACAATGCTTCTAACTTACGCTCCAATAAACATTAATGTTTTAGATACTTTACTTGTATCTGCAATTGTTATAGCTCATGATTCAGTTATTTCAAGCGCTAAAATTACTGGTAAATTAAAAAAAGAATTGAACACCAAAAATTTTATTTATCAACCAGATGATTTAAAACTAATGTTCAAAAAACATGTTATTGATTCATTTGATCGTCAAATAATGTTTGCATTATTTGCAATTGTAATTATCCCAGCCCAATTGAAACTAATGTCAGAATTAAGTAAAATCTTTACATATGGTTTTGCATACTCACTAATTTCTCTATTCTTTGTAAATATGTTCTTAATTCCAAACATTTGACTTCACACTTTGATTAGAGTTTATAAAAACAAAGAAAAAAGAATTAATACAAACTATTGAAAAAATAAATCATCTGTTGAAGAACAAATGATTAATGGCATAAATGATTTTGCTATGTAAAAAGGAAGAAAAGATGTTTTTAAAGTTAAAAGGAATGCGTGATATATTTGGTAAAAATGCAAATATACTTAATTACATCAAAAACTCATTTTTCGAATGTGTTAAAAATTACAACTATCAATTCATTGAAACTCCTGTTTTAGAAAATGCTTCCTTATTTATTCGTGCTGTTGGTGAAACCAGCGATATTGTAAATAAAGAAATGTACATTTTCAAAGATAATGGTGAAAACCTTGTAGCATTACGTCCCGAAGCAACTGCTTCTACTATAAGGGCATATGTAGAAAATAAGATCAATAATTTTCAAGGTGAAACTAGACTTGCTTATTTTGGACCAATGTTTCGTTATGAAAGACCACAAAAAGGTAGATTTAGACAATTTTATCAAGGTGGTGTTGAATTAATAGCTAAAAAATCAGTAATGTCAAATTTCGAAGCAATTAAACTTGCTTCTGATTTTTTAGAAAAAGTCAAAATCAAAGATTTTGTTTTAAAAATCAATAATCTTGGAACTTATGAAAGTAGAAACAAATATATTCAAGAACTTCGTAAGTATTTTAAAAACTATGAATCCGAATTATCTGATCTTTCAAAAATTAGACTTGAAAAAAATGTTTTGAGAATATTTGATGATAAAGAAGATGGCGAAAAAGATTTTGTAAAAAATGCACCTATTTTATGAAATTTTCTATCGAATGAAGAAAAAAATAGTTTTAATTCATTACTTGAAATGCTAAAAAAATATGGCATTAAATATGAAATTGATAATTTCTTAGTGCGTGGTCTTGATTATTATAATGATGTAGTCTTTGAATTTGTTTCTGAATCACAGGCATTAGGGGCTAAATCTACTATTTTAGGTGGTGGAAGATACAATGGAATGATTGAAGAATTCGGTGGACCTAAAAATGATTCGATTGGTTTTGCGTTTGGTGTTGATCGTTTAATGGAAATTATTGCATTTAATGAAAAAGAATATCCTGAAATTGATAATCAAATTGATGTATTGATTGGATATTTAAACGAAGAAGAAAAAGATGAAATTACATCACTTGCTTATGATCTGAGAAAAAAATACTCAGTTTGCCTATTAAATGAAAAAACCGATATTAAAAACCTTTTCAAACAACAATTTACTTTAAAGCCAAAATATACAATTTTCAAAGAATTAAATGCTAAACCATTTGAATTCAAAATAAAAATTGATAAAGAAAAAGAAAAACTTGCAAAACTAACCAATCTAAAAGATTTTGAAAAACTAATTAAAGAGTTTAAATAATTGTTGATTGTATCAACAAAGGAGCTAAAATGAAAAAATTTTATTGCGGGAATTTTTCGTTGGAAGACGAAAATAAAGAAGTAATTTTATATGGTTGAATTTCTAACAAGAGGAAATTTAAGAGTTTAACTTTTGTTGACCTTCGTGATTCAACTGGAATTATTCAAGTTATATTTGAGAATGTTTCTGATCCACTTTTAACTAAAGAAACTTGCATTCGGGTAACAGGAACCATTCGTAGAAGACTTGAAATTAATCCTAACTTAAAAACTGGTGAAATTGAACTTGTTGTAAGTAGTTATGAAATTTTAAATAGTTCAAAACAAATTCCATTTGAAATAACAAAAGAAAATTCTGCCAATGAAGATTTAAGACTTGAATATAGATTTTTAGATTTAAGACAAGAAAAGAAACTTGCAAACTTAAAATTTAGACATAAATTTTTATTAGCTCTTAGAAACTTTTTTGATAAACAAAACTTTATTGAAGTTGAAACACCTATTCTTTCAAAATCTACTCCTGAAGGAGCGAGAGACTATTTAGTTCCAACAAGAAGAATTGGTAAATTTTTTGCCTTACCTCAATCGCCACAACTTTACAAACAACTTTTAATGGCTTCTGGTGTTGAAAAATACTTTCAAATAGCACGTGTATTTAGAGATGAAGATTTGCGTAAAGATAGACAACCTGAATTTACTCAGCTTGACATTGAACTTTCATTTGCAAATGAAGAAGATATATTTGCGTTATGTGAAAAGATGTGAAAAGATGTTTTAAAGCAATTTGGTTATAAAATTAAAACACCATTTCCAAGAATGAACTTTTTTGATGCTTTAAATAATTACGGAACAGATAAACCTGACACTAGATATGAATATCTAATTAATGATTTTTCAAATAATCCAAAATTAGAAGAGTTAAACTATCAATTCAAAAAAGCTATTTTTCTAGATTTTAAAGTTGAAGATGAAAAAGTTATTGAAAAAATAAATGAATTATTTTTCAAAAATGCTGGCGAAAAATTAGAACTACTTCAAGAAAATTCAAAATATTTTGATGCTCTTACGAAATATAGTCCTGTGAAACATCCTAAATTCATTTTACTTTCATTAGGGAACAATGAAGAAAAAACTCTAAAAGCTTTAGGCGCTTTAAGAACTTACATAAATGAAATTTATAAACTAGCTGATGAAACAAGATTAGACTTTTTATGAATTGTTAATTGACCTATGTTTGAGTATGATGAAAATGAGCAAAAATATGTTTCTGCTCACCATCCATTCACTCAGTTTAAAGAAGAAACTTTAAAATATTTAAAAACAAATGAATACGAAAAAGTTAGAGCAAAATCTTATGACAATGTTTTAAATGGCTTTGAACTTGCATCAGGTTCAGTAAGAATAAACGATCCTAAAGTTCAAGAAATGATGTTTGATGTTTTGAAAATAACAAAAAAAGAACAACAAGATAAATTTGGTTTTTTCTTAAAAGCATTTGATTATGGCTTACCACCACATTGTGGAATTGGTTTTGGAATTGAAAGACTTTTAATGATTTTAACAAATTCAGAATCAATAAGAGATGTTATTGCATTTCCTAAAAATGCAAAAGGTATTGATTTAATGTCTCAATCTCCTTCAGAAGTAACTGAAGATCAACTAAAAGACTATTGTTTAAAAGTCGAAAAATAATAATGTATAATATAGAATTAGCTTATTGGAGGATAAATTAAATGAAAACAGGTGGAATTATATTAACTATAATGTTGCTAATATTTTCACTAGCTATTATTTTTATTTCATTACTCCTAGCTCCTGATTCAAACAGTTTTAGTGGTGCATTAGTTGGTAGCGGTGATTTGGATTTATTCAAAGTATCAAAAGAACGTGGTGTTAAAAAAGTTTTAAAATGATCAATGTACTCACTTGGCACCCTGCTTCTAATATTCACCATAGTCTTGCGTGTAGTAATGCAAAAAGGCTAAAATGAATAATCATAAATTCCAAATTAAAGAAAATAATAAAAATCTAAAATTTGATGACAAGAAAATTTTAGATTTTATTAAGCAAAAAAAATCTACCACTTTTTTAGAATTAGCCAAGTTTTTAAAATTAAAAATCTCGGATAACCAAAAACTAACTACACACTTAAATCAATTATTAAAAGAAAATAAATTAATTCAATTAAGAAATAATAATTACACTACATTAAACTTTTTATTTGAACAAGAAAATGTTGTTTCAATTTCAACCAAACGACTGGGTTTTGTTGATTTTGAACTTGAAAATGGACAATCAAATTCTGCAATTATTTTTCCTGATGCTTTAAAGGGAATTCTTGATGGTGATGTTTTATTAACAAAAATTTATTCTTATATAAATGAAAATAATCAAAATCTTTATATAGCTAATATTGAAAAATTAATTGCAAGAGGTAGTAAATTCATCATTGGTAAATTATTTTATCGCAATGATTTTTTAACTTTTACCCCTCTTGATGAAAAAAACAAAACTAATTTCATTATTGAAAATACAAATCCACTTATAATTAAAAAATTTGATTTTGAAAAAGATATTTTCAGAATGAAAATTTTAGAAAACAAAAAAGGAAATTTTGTTTGAATATCATTTGATAAAAAAGTAACTTCACTAGATGAAAAAGATTTTATGGTGAAGAAAATTCTTTCAACTAGTGATATTAACTTAAATTTCAATGAAGAAGTTATTAATGAATCTGAAAAACTTCCTGATTTTGTTTCAGAAGACGAAATTTTAAGACGTACTAATTTAATTAATCTTCAAACCGTAACCATTGATGGAATGGATACGAAAGATTTTGATGATGCTATATCTTGCAAAAAAGAAGGTGATAATTACCGTCTTCATATTCATATAGCTGATGTTTCACATTATGTTAAAGAAAATAGTGTAATTGACACTGAAGCACTTGCTCGTGGAACAAGTATTTATTTACCTAACAAAGTTATTCCAATGCTTCCTTTTAAACTTTCAAATGGTATTTGTTCACTTAACCCAAATGAAATTAGAGCATGCTTAACTCTTGAAGTTTTAGTAGATAAACTAGGTAACAACATTGAAGAAAAATTATATGCTAGTGTTATAAAATCTGATTTTCGTTTAACTTATAATGAAGTTAATGACTTTTTAGAAAATAAGAAAAATGATATTCCTGAATTTATTAAAAATAATTTGTTAGATGCCTATGAACTTTCAAAAATCATTTTAAACAAAAAATCACAACAAGGTTATATTGATTTTGAAATCCAAGAACCAAAAATTGTGTTAAATGATAAACTTGAAGTTGAAAAAATTTATATCACGCAAGAAGGAAAGAGTGAAAAGTTAATCGAAGCTTTTATGGTTCATGCTAATGAAACAGTAGCTTCAATGATGGAACATAATCAAATCCCTTCAATTTATCGTATTCATGAAAAACCTTCAAATGAAAAACTAATAGATTTACAAAACTTTTTGACTTATTTAGGCATACAAGTTTCTGTTCCTTTTGATGGTAAACCAAAATCATTTGAAAATATGGTTCAAAAAATTAAGACCAAAGCATTTGATGACAACATCAAATTTAGTTTATTAAAAACTATGCAAAAGGCTATTTATTCAACTAAAAATATAGGACACTTTGGACTTGCTTCTGAAGCTTATTCTCATTTTACTAGCCCAATAAGAAGATATCCTGACCTATTGCTACATCGCTTGGTAAGAAGATATTTAATTGAAGGCGAAAAAATAATCCCTGAAGATATAGAAAAACTAACTTCTATAATTAATGAAATTGCTATTCGCAATACCGAATCAGAAAAAGTTGCTGTTCAAATTGAACGTGATGTTGTTGATTTTTGAAAATCACAATTCTTTAAGCAATTTATAGGGCAGGAGTTTGATGCAACATTAGTTAGTGTTGAAAAATTTGGTGTTTTTATGAACATAGAAAAATTCCAAACAAGTATCTTAATTCGCTTTGATACAATAGAAACTGATAAGGTCTTAAAAATTAGTGATTTTGAAGCTGCTGGTAGCAAGATTTCTTTAAAAGTTGGTAAGAACTACAAAATTAAAATTGCTTCTATTGATAATGAAAAAGGCAAAATTAATGCTTTATTAGTAAGATAATAATATAATTTCAATTATGTCTAAAGTTATAGTTAAAAATAAATTTGCAAAATCAGACTATGAAATTGCATCCACATATATCTGTGGTATTTCACTATTAGGTTGAGAAGTTAAAAGTATTCGTGCTGGAAATGTAAAATTAACTAATGCTTTTTGCTCTATATCAAACAAAAACGAACTATGACTAAATAATGCTAATGTTTCTCAATATATGTTAGTTAAATGCGAACCTTACCGTTCACGTAAGCTATTGATGCATAAAAAAGAAATATTACGTCTAAAAAACGAACTTGATAGAAATGCATTAACTTTAATTCCACTTTCTATTTTTTGAAGTAAAAACAAAATAAAAGTGGAAATTGCAAGTGTAAAACACTTGAAGAAATATGACAAACGTCAAAAAATCAAAAAAGAAGAACAAAATAAAATAATTAAAAAAATAATTTACTAAAATTATAAATTGTAATAAATGGGGGTGTACTGGCTTTGACAGGCATTTTAGTTTATTATATTGCAGTGGTATCGCAAACCATAATGCGACTAGGCTTTTGTTAAACGCAAAATCTAAAAACGAAGATCAACAAATTGATCTTAACTTTGTGCTAAATGCACAAAACAATGCAAATCTAGTTTACGCTTAGTTAAATTAGTTGTTTATTACCTTGTCGGGTGGTAATAAACAAAGTACCGACTAGTATTATTAGTTTTTTAGTTGCTAGTAGTATGAAATTCTAACTAAACTGTATATAGTGTTTTGTGAGTTTTTTACATTATATATCAGTACAAAAATTTACTAAACTGTAGACATTGATAAATTAGAATGTGTGGACCGGGGTTCGACTCCCCGCATCTCCACCATATCGAGCAAATCTTGGTATTATGCCAAGATTTTTCGTTTTTTTATATCTGACTATGCAATATAGCTCCACAATAAAAAAAGTAGATTAAGGGTATAATCTACTTGTAATGTACTTAATGCCTAACCACTTATCTCCGTAAAGGTTTCCTAAGGAATATAAGCGTTTAAGCTAGCGAACATCCAAACATAAATATTATAATACAATTTATACCCCACATTAAATAAAAAAAGTACTAATTTTTTTTCTACCCCCTAAAATAGCAAAAATACCCATAAAAAAGTACATTAGTGAAATAATGTACTTTGCTTATAACAAATAAAACAAACGGAAATCAACTTGCAATAAGCTAAAAGCTTGTAATGACTATCGCAGAACAAACGTATGTGCGTAGGAATTACAAGTTTTAGTTTTAATGAATTATCCGTTTGTTTTATTTGTAAAAGATATAATAGATTATAAAAACCCCGGGTGTTTTTAGTAGGGGTTTTTATAATCTATTATTAATAACATATATATTATTATTTATCTAGTATAAAAAGATAAATAATAATATATATGTATATACTTATTAATTGATATATTACAAATATCAATTAATAAGTATTATTAACTTATAAATAAATATCTAAAATATTTATTTATAAGTATATATATTTAAAATGTAATATATAATATAGTAAACAAATATATAATAGTAAATAATAATAAATATAGGAAATTACTGCTGTACCCCTGTAATTTCCTATATTTATTATTTAATATATATTAAATATTAATAGTGATCTAATAATTTGATTTCTGAATTATTAGTTAGGTTTAAGAAAATAAAATCTTTTTGTTTCACATAAACCAAAATTGGTATTGCTTGTTTAAGGTTAGAATAATGTATTAAAGTCATTCTTTCATCTTTTGAAAGGTTAGATTTTGTGTTTTTTAGTTGTATGAAGTATTTTGTTTTATCTTTTATAGCTATTAAATCAACTTTGAATATAGCATCTAGCTTTAAATTTGATCTTTTTACTTCATATTTGTTTTTTAGAAGTAGATTTATTAGTTTTGTTTCTCTTTTATAGTTTATAAATCCTCAATAAAACATTACTTCATAATATTTAGGAATTAATTTAAAATCAATGTTTTCTTTATACATTCAAGATTTTAAATATTTTAAAAACAAATTTTCATATTTAGCTTTTCATTCATTAAAAGTTTTGGGATTGCTATTAATTAAGTAATATTTTAGGTTTATTTTCAACTTCTTGCAAGTTGGTATCTTTATTTTCATTATTTTGTTCTTCATCTAAACGAAGCTTTAATAAATTAATTTGATTTTTTGATTCAATAATTTGTTTATTTTGATAATTAATGAATTCGTGTAATTTGTTAATTTCCATACTTTCAATAGGATTCATAGCTGCTAATTCCATTATTTGACGTTTGTATGAATCAGAAGTTTTTATGTAAATTCTTTCAATAGTATTTGAATTACTATGACCAGTTACATTTTGTATTTCACCAGATGACATTCCTGCTAAATGCAAATGTGTTATCATTTGTGCACGTAATACGTGAGCTGAAATACGTTTTCTAAAATTTGGATCAATAAATTTAACAAATTTACTAAATTCATTAAATAAATTTTGAATAGTATTATAAGAATATGAAATACCTATTCTTTCAAAATCATCAATTAAATGGTCAGGAACTGTCATTATACGAAAATTACCGTGTTTTTTAGCTTTAATTCTCATTTGATATTTATTTACTTTCATTGATTTTCAATCAGTGCTACAAAATTCTGCAAGTCTGCATCCATTAAAAAGTAGAAGATTAAATATCAAACGGAATTGTTCATTTTTAAATAGCTTTAAATAGTTTTGAATATTTTCTAATTCTATTAAATCAAATGTCTCTTTTGGTATGGTATCACTTGGTAATTTAAGAAGATCATCAACTTTAAAAACTCTTCTTTTAAAGTTTCCAACTTTATTTAAAAAATTCTTTATATATGAAATTTCAGTCATTTTTGATGAATTTGAAAGTTTGCTAGTTGGAATACTAGAATACAATTTATTAATAGATTCAATGTCTATTTTTTCAAGATTTTCGATTCTTTTTAAAGCATCAATAGCTTTTGATCTAGAATTATAATTTTTGTAGTGTGTGTTTATAAAAATTTTTATTTCTTCAATTAATTTTTTCATTTTAGTACTAAAAAAATCCTTTTGAACCTAGTTATTTGGTTTGCATAAACTAGGCAAAAAAAGGATTTGATATACCACAATATGGTATAATGTTCTTTTGCCTAGCAACCTGTACTTGCTAGGTTTTTTTGTTTATAGATTATTAAAAAAGTAATTTTTTAACAACCCACTAATATTATAAATTATATTTCTTAAAAATGCATATCTAGCTAATATAAATTAATTAATTTATTACAATAAATTATTTTCACTATAATTTTTTATATGAAAAAAATTTCCTTACAAATTATTAGCATTTTACCCATTTTTCCTATTTCTTTAAGCTTAATTTCTTGTTATAACAAAGAAAAACACACTGCAAAAGAAAATTTTGATATGTTCGTAAAATATTTCCCCCAAGAATTAAAGGGTAGATATTCTACATATAAAGAAAAAGCTTTAAATATTGATAGTATTGAATATCAATTCAATCATTATTTTCATTATTTTAATACTTATGAGTATAGGCATAATGGTATTTTATCAAGATTTCAACCACTAACTATAACATATCCTCCAACATATAAATTAGCTATAAAATACATTAGAAACTCAGAAAAAGATTACCTTTTACGTCGACAACTAGGAATTACTGGTAAGCTTTATATTCAATCATTGAATTTACATCAAAAATCAAAAGAAGATTTAAAGAAATATTTTAAAAAATCTGATAAATCTGATGAAGAAAATGAAAAGGATTTTAAAGAAATCACAAAATATATTAATGTTGATAAGCTAAGAAGATGCCAAAATCTTAAAACAAATGGTAAAAGATGGATTAGAAATCTATTAATTAATATTAAAATGTACAACTTTGATACAGAAGATGATGTTGAATATAATTGTGTTCGGTATATAGATATTTGAGAATACTAAAAAAGTACTAAAAAAAGCACTACACGGTGCCTTTTTTGTTTTCCTTGGTATTTTCCCACTTCAACGTTTCTGGTTCGTTATAAGCGTTAAAACTACTACTTAAATCAATATTTTCATTAATAGGTGGCTTTGATTGTGAAACTTTTTCGGGAAATTTTAAGGTTTGGAAAGTTTGCTCAAATTTTTTAAGATTATTTAAAAAGTTTGATTGCTGATTTAGTTCTTTTTCAAGAAAACTAACTTTATTTTGAAGTTGTTCATTTTGGAATTTATATGATTCTAATGTTATTGATAATTCGGTGTTAATATCCTTTTGTTTTAAAAGCTCATTAGATAATGTATCACTAGCTTTTAAATATTCTCTTAGCTTATTTTCAAGTTCTTGATTATATTCAACATTAGAATTTGTTTTATACATTTCAATTTTCTTGATTAAAAGCATATTTTCATCAGAAGCTTTTTTCAAATCAATTTTCATATCAAAAGCTCAATTATCAGTTTTCTCTTTGTAAAGCTTGAAATCTAAGTTGATATTAGCATTTTCTCTTTCGAGAAACTCAACTCTTGTTTTAATATATTTAACTTTTTTACTTTGGGCAATTGAAGTAAATATAATTGTTAGTATTAAACCAATAAGCGAAGTTATTAATGGAATCACTATTGGTATTCATTCTTTTATTTGCAAATTTTTCTCCTTGTTATTTTTTAATAATTATTTTTAACTTTTCAAATAATCAATTTAATCAATGTATATCAAAATTTCTGTATATTCAAAGAAGTATAAAGAAAACAAAAACTAAGCTAATTATTGTTCCAAAAATTCATTTAAAGAATTTCATATTTTCCTTGTTGTTTTATGAAATTTTATAATATTTTCATCTTACAAAATATGGTTTATCAGGATCTACTGGTCCTGTCGGCTTGCGACTTATTCACTTGATAAATAAGTGGTATTCATTACCATTATTATATATTTCTCCTGGATAATGATTTGGCGGCTGTTGTCCTCATCTTACAGGGTATGAATATTCACTTATGAAACTTAAATTTAAAGCACTTTCATTTTTCTCGATTAAATCTAACAATAAACCTTTTAAAAGTCTTCCATTAATTAATTGAGCATTTAATGAATCCTCTAAATTTTTACATTTAGCTTTTAAATCTGAAATTTCTTTATCTACATTTACAATTGTTTGATTTGCATTATTTAAAGTGGTTAAATTAGCTTTAATTTTTTCATTTTCAGCTAATTGCTCAACTTTGAATTTATTAAATGATTCTTTATCTTGTTTAGTTTCATTTATAGCTATTTGTTCAGTTTTGAATTGTGAAAATGATAATTTTAAATTCTCGTCAGATTGTGAATTATCTTTCAATAACTTTTCAAGTTTAATATCAATTTCTTTAAATTTTTTAGAATCATTTTCTAACGTTGTAATTTTCGCTTCAATTGTTGGTGTTTTCTTAGTGATTTCTAAAATTGAAGTCAAATTATCTAGATTTAGTACAGCTTTTTTCTTTTGATCATTTTCTATTATTTTTTCAAATCTTAATGAATTGTCTGATAAAATCATTTTTTCATTAGGATGAGAATTAAGTGCGATATAGCCTGCTGACATATTAGTTGAATATTCTTCACCCATTATATCAATACTAGGTGTATCATTTGGATCAAAATTTAAAAACAATCCATTTTCAGATGGCGATTTTAATCCTAATTCGTAATCCCCTTTTATGTTTTCATTAAAAAATTTTTTTCAAACTGGATTTAGTTTGTCTTCTTTTGTGTCGATTTTATTTTGCAAATCATTATTAAACTTATTAAATTCACTCTTAAATTCATTTTTGATTTCATCTAATGATTGTTTAGTTTTTTCTTCACTGTTATCCAAAAATGTTTTAACCTTATCAAATTCAGGGATTGAAAGCTTATGCCAACTTGAATTTATAATTAAAGCAGTAGCTACTGGTGATAGATAATTTTCAATTGTAGCAAAATCTCGACCTTGACCACTTTTGCTAATAGAATTAGGTATTAGTGATATTTTGTTAAAGAATTCAGGAAAATTATTAGATATTGATCGATATTTTATTTCTTCATAAAGTGCTAATCTTAAATTTTCATATCTACTAGCGCCAACTTGTGATTTAAATTCATCTAATGTTTTTGATAGTGAAACAAAATGTGAAATACGTTGTCCTATCAACAAATCAATTTGATTTAGTATGCTTAAAGCTATTGCATTAAAACATTTTTTGATTTCAACTTCTGTTATTTGTTTTTGGCTATTTTGATAAAATCCCAATAGCTTTTTAGGGATAAAAAAAGCATTTGAGATGTTATAAAAATTTCGGTTATAGTCTTCAACGTTAAATTGAAATAATTCTAGAATTTTTTCGTTCATATTGCTCCTTTCTAAATCTTTTTAATACTTTTAACTAATGAAAAAGCTTTTTTAATTGATTTCATCTTTTTACCTTTGTATAGAAATTTACTGTCAAAATGTGTAGCTTTAGAAGCATCATCTCTTGAAAAGAAATCAACCTTTTGGTCATTTCATTCAATTACAATTTTGTTCCCCAAATTACGATTTCGTGCAGATGATAAAACTTTAAATTTATCACGTAAGCGTTCAATAGCATTGTCTGTTGTATTTTCGAATTGCTTTACTGATGATAAAAAATGCTGATTATATTTAGTTTTTTCTAGTTTATTTATCAAAAAAGGCTTTTTGTTTTTCTTACGAATAGCAGCACCGACTTCTCAACCCCAAGCTAAATTATCTAAGTATCATTTACCTTTATCCGGTGTAGTTAAAAATTCTTTAAATTCTTCAATTGGTCTATTAAAGAAAATTAAGCTTTTTTTATTTTTGGTTGCTAGTTTGTTAAAAAATACAAAATAAGATATCATTTTTTGATCTTCTTCATAAACTCATTTATCATCAACAATTTTCACTCCATCAATTCATTTAGATTCATAAAATGGAATTCAAGTTTGATTTTTTACTTTTACATATTTTTTAAGTGATTCTCTTGTACTAAATTTTGAAGCAGCAAGCTTTTTAATACCTTTAATAAAAATCTTTTTATTAATAATCCTAAAACCTTTTTTAATTCCAAAGCTAATTAAATTGGAAAGTCTTTGTCTTAGAAAATCTTCTTTATTTTTAGCTGTTAAAAGTGAAACTGTGAAAACTGATGCTTTTATAGTGGTTCTGTAAGCTTTACGAATACCTTTAATAATAAAGCTAGCTTGTTTTCTGCCTAATGATTTTATTAATTTTACTTTTAGTTTATATGTTGTTTTATTAACTACATAATGAATTAATCCAACAGGATTTTTAGCAAAGCTTGCTATTCTTTGAAAGAATCTTATAGCTTTATTTACAACAGGAATTTTTTTATAAATTTTTCTAATTCCTTTTAAAACACTAAATGAGCCTATGGTGAAGAAACGTCAAGCAGCATTAATTCCAACTTCTTTATAATCTACTGACCTTCCAAATATTAAAGGTATTGCAATATCACTAATTGCCCCCAATGTTGTTTCAACGATATTACCAATTAGCTTTGCGCCAGGAATGGGCAGTATAGAAATTGCACTTGAAACAATATCGATTATTAAATTTGAAATAAGATTTGCTGCGTGAAAAAGCCAATTTCAAGTTTTACTTTTTAGCTTTTTTAATTCAGGTAATCCTTTTTTAACTGCTGAATTAGTTCCGTAATAAACCATTTTTTTTAGCCATTTTTTGGTTTATGAATTATTGCGGTTGGGATCATATTGAATAATACATCTGAAATATTTGTAGTTTCTAAATATGCACCCAAGTCATTTGATAGGTTATCAATTTTACCAGCATTAGCTGCGATGATTTTTCTTGCATTTCCCATTGAAAATGTTGTGGTTATAATAACACTTGCTTCTTTTAAATAAGGGCAAGAAAAAGTGCTATATCCTCCTAACATTCCAAGTGAATATGCTCCAAGTTTTGCAGATACTGCTGCATTGTCTCCTTTCATAGTGAAAGTTGAAATTTTAGTTAAAATATCTTGTCTTGCAAAAATAACAATTTGATTTGCTCTAATTAAATCAATTCCAACTTTTGGATCTACTAGTTCAGTAAGTGCATCAGCAGCTGATACTATTGTTGTATATAAATCCTGACCAGTAGCATTAGCTATATCAATTTCAATTGGTTTGAATTTTTTGTTTTCTTTTGCTTTCTTTTCCAAAATCGCAAAACCTTGACGTTCAAAGTCTTTTGAATCTTGATCCATAAATGCGTCTAGCTTTTTAGCTACTGTTGCTGGAAAGTTTGCAACTGCATAAGCAGGCAATCCTTCTTTATATACATCTGGTTCATTTCAATCTATTGAAAATGGTTTTGAAATAGAATATTTATCAAATTCACCAGTTCCAAGGATTTCACCTTTTTTATGTTTCTTACCACGTAAAACTACACTAAATTTAACAGATTTTTGGTCAGATGTATCTATGCCTACATCTTTTGAAGCTTCCATAATTAGTGATTTTTGTACTCAAAATGATAATAGCTTTGCATTTTGTAGTTCGTTTAATTTAACCCCTACGTATTCGAGCTGACCAGATGAGTCTTTTTTCTCTTCCATCGCTTGTGCGATTTCAAGTTCTAGTAATTTAATTTTCCCCATTATTGTTCCTTAATTATTTTTTAATAGCACCATTTACTATGATTAACTGATTATCATCATCTTCATCTTCTATTGAAATGCTTTTTGAATTTGCGGGCAATAAATCATCATAATTTGGTGATTGAATTGCTAAGCCTTCATTTTTAGCATAATCAATAATGCTTTTTGAAAGGTTAGAATAATCTAATGAATAAATATCAATGTTCTCTTTTTCAAATGGTCTTTTTATGCCTAATTTTAGTCATTCAGCTTTAACTGAATTATTTAGCTTATTTTTAATATTTTCAAGATGTTCTTTTTCTTTTGCTAGGTTTTCAAGTTCAGTTTTTTGTAAAGCTATTACTTCTTTATTGTTAGTTAATTCTTTTGTTTGATTGCTGATTAACTCTTCTTTATTAGCAAGTTTGCTATTTAAGTAATTGCTATGATCTTCTTTTTCTAAATAAAGTGAATAAACACCTAACTTTTTTGCCAAAGCTTTTGAATCAGTATCATCTGTAATATTTAATTTTTCTTTAACTTCATCAACTTTCAAATTGAATAGTGAAGCTAAATTTTCAATAAATTTTTTCATATTTTAATTCCTTAATATTTTGAAAAACTCCGTCTTTATTTGAATACGCAATCGGTTCGTATAAAAAGCTAAATAATTATTTTTGTTTCGCCTGCTGTTTTGGATTCGTTGTAATTTAATTTATAAACTTTGTGCATACAATCTTTAATTTCTACATCAAGTTCATTTGCATAAATTGACTTTATTGTTATATCTTCTAAAATAAAATCATCATCTTCAATTTCAAAACAAATTAAAAGCTTTTCTCTATGATCTACATTAAGTGTATTTAAAAAATCTCTCTCATTTTTATACAAGAAATCAGGTTTAGGAAATTCATATTTATTTAAATCAATTTTTATTTTAAAAGTTAAAACAAGTCATTCAGCATCAAAGCAAAGGCTTCATCCTTTTTGAGCTCCGTGATTTGAATTAAAAGGAGAATATGATGTTTTAAAGTTTTCTCTTCAAATTCGAATACTTCTTGCTAAATAATCTTTATCATAATCTTTATATTCGGGATTTTCTAATATGCTTTTTATTTCAGGTCTTCAACTATTTAATTTTCAAAAATCATCTCAGCTTTTTCATCTGTTTTCAGCGTTTTCTGGAACGTTGGGATAAATTGGATAATATTCTTCATCAGGTTGTTCGTCGAATCTACTTCTTGGATGTGGTGGTTTGGTATCTAACTTCCAACTAACTTTTTTATAAATGTATTCTAAATTTGGTTTCTCTGGTTTTAAACTTGCAAAATATTTTTCAATATCACTAGCTTTGGAAGGATTTCACATTAGATAATTAAAATTATGACTGTTAGAAGTATTAAAGTCAAGTGGTGTATTTGATATATTAATTTCACTTATTTTTTCAGGCAAAATTGGAAGGGCTATTAATTTTGTATGAAAAGAAAATATATTATGATTAGATAATAAATTATCTTTTGGCTCTCATATATTTTTTTGAGAATTAAAAATATAAAAATTTGATTTTATATTTCAAACACCACTTGTTTGTGATGTTTCAAGGTAAAAGGGCAAATAAAGTTCGTGTTCTTGTGTTAAACCACCTTTGAATGTTCAATTTGATGGAATATATTCAGAAAACATCAATAAAATTGTTTCTAATGTTTTAGTTATTGCTGGATTATCATATGAAAAGAATTTTAAAAAATTAAAAATTTTAAAATCACAAAATTGCTTTGGGTCATTTCCACTATATATTCTATTTTGAAATGCATCTTTATCTTTTATATCTTCTCCACCATCATAAATTTTTTTATATCCTGAGGCTATAGTCTCTGTGACACCAATACAATCATTAATTAAATTAAGAAACTCTTTTAATTCTTTGCTTTCTATATTTTGTAAATACCTTAAAATTAAATTTTTATAGATAGTGTTTCATTCAATTCTATCTTTGTTATAAAAATGTGTGTTAAACAAATCGAAAAATATGTTTGTTTGATCCAACCAACAATCATATTCTTTTTGTACATTAATAGGATGCACTAAATGTGGATAAAATTTAACTGGTGTTATATCAGTTTTGATTTTATAGTTAGGTACATAGTTATGTAAAATATTGCTATTATTTATAACTTTTCTGCCTTTAAAAACTAAATCACTAATTAAAATCGTAGGTTCAACTTTCAAATAAATTTGCTTAGTTGGTTTTAAATTTATTTCATCTTTGAATTTATATTCGATTTTTCTAATATCATAGTTTTTAAGCTGTTTAATATTAGCAAATTGTATTTGATACAAATAATGTTCATTATTTGATTCGGGTGAAAAATCATAATCAACACTAGAAGATGAATCTATAAAATAAAGTTCATCTTTTTCAAAATCAATGTTTTCTTTATCTTTTAATGAAAATAAGAAAAAATCATTTCTGCTTGAAACAATAGGTTCATAAACAATATCATTTGTTATGAATTGAAAGCTATCAATGAAATTATAAAAAGCTTTATCATCTTCTGGTTTTTCTACTATTGAAATAGTTGATTGTGGAATATATCCAGTTATAGTACTTTCATAATCTAGAATAATTAAATCATTAGCTTTTAAGTGAAATTTTAAATATCCATTTGCTAAATTAGTAATGCGATATTTATATAGTTTTATTTCACCTTCATAATCTACATATTCAGATAGTTTAATCATCGCTTTCCTCTTCTTCTAATGCAGCAATTTGAGCTTGAGGATTTTGATTTAATAAAACACCATTTGAATCAACATTATAAATAGCTTCTTTTGATTTCAAGTATTTAGTTGAATTTGGTACTATAATTTCAAAATCACTTTGTAAATTTGCTAGCTTTAAAAATAGTTCAACAAAATCTTGATAGTAGCTTTCACGTGAATTAGCTTTTGCTTCTACATAATCATTAAAATTTGAGTTTATATTCTCAAATTCAGCGTTATGCATATTCTTAGTTCCAAAATCACCGGTATTCATTTTGAAAAACATTTGATCTTTAATTAAATAATTTAATTTATCAACTTTTTGTAAAATATGAGTTGTATTACTGTTCCCTTGATGAAATTCAATTGGATTTCCTATTTGCTGGTTAAGCGCCATTGTACTTGATGAAATAACACGCTTGCCGAAATCATAAATAGCATCTTTTACATCAGTAGCTGAATCCATATTGTAATTATCAATTACAAAAATAAAAGGGTTAGATCAGAAATTATCCCGCAGGATACATTCTAAGCAATTATCAAGCATTTGGAAAAGTGATTGATCAACATCATCTATTTCACTATTTCCTAAATAATTATTTTTTATAACTACTCAAGGAATAAAATCATCCGAAAATTCATTTAGATAAGAAAAATTTAAATTTGGGAATTGCGAAAGTGATTTGATTTCTTTTGTAGCTTTTTGTTTAGCATACATTGAAACAAAATCATTTTTAGTGTTCTTTGTTAGATCATATTCTTTGATGAGTTCAAAGTTTTCTGAATTAGATGAAAAATTATCAATAACAATAGCTAATTTAATTAATTTATTATTATGTAATTTATATTTTTCAACTTTTGCAAGTGATATTTGGTAATTATCACCTTTGCGCATAATTCCGATTGCATAATATCCAAATTCATATAAATTTGTTTCAAGTTGTTGAATAATTTCTAAAAATCGATTTTTATTAATAATCTGATCTCACAATTTTTGAGCTTCTTGATTGGTAAATTTAACTTCTGGAATTTTAAAAGCTAGTGTATTAGCTTGAATTTTTGCTCCTAACCTTAAATATGCTTTTTTACTGTTAGGTTTATTAAAACCTACAATATCAAAAACATCTTGTGTAGCATTATTAGCAGAAAGCAGATAATCTTTAATTGTAGAAAACTTATTTTGACTCATTTATATCTCCTGATTTAATTTGCTAAGTTGATTTTGAATGTAATATTGATATTTATATAAAGTTGAGCAACTCATTTCAAAAGCATTAACTAAATCATAAATTTCTTTGTTTATTGTTTCATCTCGTTTTGATTCATAAGGTAAAATCATTTGTTTAGCTAAATATTTAGTTAATCCCAATGTGTGAGGCAAGAAAATTATGTTATTGCTTTTAAATAATCACTTTTGCCAGTTTTGCCTACTTTCAATACCAAATTTCTGACTCTTACTATCTTTACGGTTGGCTAAATAAGTAGCAGCATTAACTTTGTTTTGATTAAACAAAAGCCCAATGGTTTCACAGATTATGTCGTTATCAGTTAATAAAATAGATGAAATATTTTGATTTTTTAGCTTTGAGATAAATTTGGTTTTTAGCTCTTCATTAGATTGTTTTATCATTTCAACCAATAAATTATTAATTGCAGTACGAGGTCGAGCAAACTTTTCTTTTAACTTAGAACCAAAATCATCAATCAAATTTCAAACCACTACTTTTCCATTTTGTAAAAGAAGTGTTCTAACCCAAGCACTTTTATCACTTAAACCTGGGTCAAAACCATCATAAATTCCAATTATTGATTTATCTTCTAATTCTTCCAAACTCTTTATTATTTGTACATCTTTACGTAATGTGTTATTTTCGTTAAAAATATAAGGATGCATAAAATAATTTGGTTTATTATTTTCATCTTCAAAAGCAAATCCTAAAACAGTAACGACTCACATTCTGTGGTTTTCAGTTTTTAAATTTTCTAAATATTTGAGTTGAATTTCGCTAATTTCTTTTTTAGGAATAAAGTATTTTGAATACATTGTGCAACTAATACCTAGATTTTCCTTGAAAGTTTCATCAATTTTTTGAATATAGCTTTTATTTTCTAGTTCTTTCTTTACTTCTTCATTTAATTTATCACCTTCAAATAAAGTAATTACTTTATTATGAAAGTTTTTAATAATTCAATGCTCGGTTGTGAAAATGTTGTACAAAAATTTAACTTTTATTTGGAATGTTTCAGGTGCTTCTAATCTTGCTACTGTATTTGAAATTAAAAGTGGTAGTTTTTGTTCTTGCAAGCGATAAAGTTCTTCTAATTGATGAGGAAGCTTGGTAGTATCGGCTGGATCTTCAATAGGTTCATCTATTACAAGCTCACCAAATAAAAAATCATTGTTTTTTAGTGTTATTCCTTGAAAAGCTTGAATTTTTTCAAAGTTTTCAAAATAAATCGCTCTACCCTTGCCACCATCATCCATTTCTCAGTAAAGCCCTGAATCATAAATTGAAATGTAATTTGTATAATCTAAGTTATGTTCATTTTTCAAAAATGAAAGTACTTTTTCAAACATAGGGCGTAAAGTTTTCTTAATGTGGTTATATTGATTACGACACCATACACTACAAAAACGTTTATCATTCACAAGCCTATAAATTGAAATTATTGCTTGACCAAAAGATTTTGATACACCTTTTGCTCCTGAATGTAGTTCAAAGAAAGTATTTGATTTAAATGATTTATAAACGGGATTTTCTTTTAAATCAGTATAATGCAAGATTTCTTGCAATTTTTTTTCAGAAAATACAGGTACTCCATCAATCATCAAAAAACTCCTATTATTTAATTATTTAGCTTATTAAATTTCATATTCTTGGCAATATGTTCTAAATTCTTTTCAACATTTTTGAGAACATAATCGAACTTCATTTCAAATATGCTTTGATTCTTTAACTGGTAATTTTTTATTGCATACTATGCAAACCGGAATTATTGGTTCATTGTTATCTTGTTTTTTCATCGTCATCCTCATAAATAGTTTCAAATGTGAATAAAAATTTTTCTTTTTCGAAGTTGCAAATAGTTTGTGCACAACTTCCATTTCTGTTTTTAGCAATGTATAAGATGTAATTATTTTTATTTTTAGCTAAGAATATAACCACATCAGCATCTTGTTCGATAGTTCCCGAATCTCTTAAATCACTAAGAAAAGGAATTTTATCATCACGTTTTTCAAAATCTCTTGAAAGCTGAGAAAGTGCAAAAACATTTATATTTTTTTCTTTTGCTAAGATTTTTAAATCTCTTGTGATTTTAGCTATTTTTTCATACCTTGGTGCATTGCTAGTTATCTTATCTAGTTCAAGCAGTTGTAAGTGGTCAATAAAAATAGCTTTAATTTCATATGTTTCTTTTAAATTTTCGATAGTATTTCTAATATTTTTTACATTTAAACCTGAAAAATCAACTATTAATAACTTTTTAGAATTTATTATTTTTTGTATGTTAATAATTTCTTTTTGACTTTCAATTAATACATTAATACGGTTTAAAATTTCAACAGCACTCATTTCAAGTGAAAAGAAAACAATAATTTCTTTTTCTTTTAGTGATTTAATAGCATTAATTATGATATTTAATGAAAGTGTAGTTTTGCCAACACTAGGTCGTGCAGCTAATACATAAAACTGTTGTTTTGTAAGCCCATTTAGAAATCTATCAAAGAAATCTATATTTGTTTTCAAAGAACTATTTTTCTTGAAAAGAAAATTGTATTTATTTTTTAGTAGATAATCTAACCAGAAATATCCTTTTTTTATATCGTTATCTTCCATCATCTACCTATAAAATTCAAATTGAAATATTAATTCTTGAGCTGTAAGTTTTACTTCATCAATAGTTTCATATTCACCAACATTATTTTTAACTTTTAAAAATACGTTGAAATTTCAATCATCTGTAAAACGTAATAATCAACTATCATTTTTATAACTTGCCATTTTCTTAGGAAAATAAAAACAATATTTTTTATATTTTTTGTTTTGTGGCATTGCAATTATTAGTGAATTATAAAATTCTGCTACTACTTGTTCATAACTAACTACTAATGTATGTCAAACTTTTGCCATAAATAACTTCCTATGTCGATAATTGAGTGAAAAATTCTTATTTATTTGAAATTCTTATTTTTTAATAAAAATAATCATTTAAAACCTTTTTGATAAATTAAATTTTTCTATATTTGAACGCTAACTATAATGGGTTTTGAAAAAACATCTTATAGACCTTGCACATCTTGCACATAAAACGCTTTTTCGCAGAAACATTAACACTATTTCAATTAACGCTTCTGGCTGTAAAGTACATTAAGGGTATAATTAGATTTTAATGTACTAAATTTCATAATCTAATCTAATTTTATTAGATTAGAAATGATCTTTTTTAAGGCTTAAAATTAGAAAAATTGTGTTAAATGATAAAATTAATTTAGTGTTTTTATAATCCAAAAATATTATTTTCTAAGGCAAAAATATGAATAAAGATAGCATTCAAAGATGTTCGTGAGCTACTACTGAACTTTATAAAAAATATCATGATGAAGAATGAGGAAAACCGCTTCATAGTGAGCAAATTTTATTTGAAATGTTACTGCTTGAGTGTATGCAAGCAGGACTTTCTTGAATAACAATTTTGAATAAAAGAGAAAGTTTGCGCAAGGCTTTTGATAATTTTGATTATAGAAAAATTGCATTATATGATGATAAAAAACAAGAAGAACTTATGCAAAATGAGTTAATTATTCGTAATAAAGTAAAAATAAAAGCAGCAATAATAAATGCTCAAAAATTCATAGAAGTGCAAGAAAAATATGGTAGTTTTGATAAATTTATTTGATCTTATACTCAAAATAAGGTTATTTATAATCATTTTGATAATGAAAGCCAAATGCCCGCAACATCTTTGCTTTCAGATAAAATAAGCAAAGATTTAAAAAAACTTGGCTTTAAATTTATAGGCAGCACAAGTGTTTATGCCTATATACAATCAATTGGTATTGTTAATGACCATGTTAAAAAATGTTTCTTATATAAAGACTAAATTTCATTTTTAATTATTAAATTAATATTCAATAATTGTAAAATAATTCTTGCAATTTTTTAATTTAAAGTTGTTATTAAATTTATATCATATATAATTTAATAATCATTGGTGATAGTATGTATAAATTGTTAGATGGCAAAAAATATTCACTTGAAATTAAAGAAAAATTAGCTGAAATTTTTTCTAATATTGACCAAAAAGATAATACTATCACACTTGGAATTTTGCAAGTTGGAGATTTAGAACAATCCAACATTTATATAAGACACAAACTTAAATTTGCAGAAGATTTAAACATTAAAACTTACTTCAAAAAAATAGCAGAAAATGCAAGTTTTGATGAAATCAAAGATGCTATTTGTGAAACTGCAAATAATTCAACCGGAATGATAATTCAACTTCCTATAATGAGCAATAAAATTTCTGCAAATGAGTTAGAAAAGCTTTTGAATTATGTTCCAAAAGAAAAAGATATTGATGGTTTAAATGACATAAATTATGAGCTTGAAGACCATAAAAAAGCTTTTCTTCCAGCTACTGCTTTAGGTATAATTTTGCTTTTAAAAGAGTATAAAATTAATGTTATAAATAATGATATTGCTATTATTGGAAAATCAAAAATAGTAGGAAAACCACTTGCCCATTACTTTCAAAAAACTAATAATTTAGTACGTGTTTATGATGAAAATACATCTAGAAATGACCTAAAAAATAGCAATATTATTGTTGTTGCAACAGGTCAAAAAAACCCAATAAAACTAGAAGATATTAAGCAGAATTGTGTGATAGTAGATGTCGGAATTCATAAAATAAATGGCAAAATTTCAGGTGATTTAGACTTTGAAATTTTTGCCCAGAAAGCATCATTTATTACCCCGGTTCCAGGCGGGGTTGGACCTATGACTGTATCTTCTTTAATCTTAAATTTGATTAAATCTGATCTTATTCAAAATCCTGAAAAAACCAGTTTATACAAGAACATTTTACATTTCATAGAAATGTAAAAGGCAAAAATTATAGCTTCCTGCTTAATTTTTAAGAAATTGCAATTTTTGTGTTTAACTCCCAGAACACTAAACGTTTTTTTTTTTTTTGTTTTGTAGTAAAATATTACATATTTTTTATAACCCTAGGTTTTTCACATTCAAGGAGAAATAATAAAATGAACAAAAAAACAAAAGTTTTATTACTATCTTCACTATCAACAGTAGGGATTTTACCCCTACCTTTGTTAGCCGCAAGGTGTGGTGAAGGTGAAGTTAAAAAAGAGTTAGTAGATCAACTCCAGACTGAAATTCAATTGCTTTCAAATTTAAACAATAATTTGTTAAATGTAGCTCCTCAAATTAAATTCCATGAGCAGAGTGACAGCGATAGTATTAGTAAACTTGCAAACAATACAAAATCTGAAATTGAATCATTAAGATTAAAAATTCAGCATGATAAGAAACTTAAAAAAGTTACTTATAATACTTGAAAAAAAGAAGTACAACAAGTAAGAAGCAATATTAACTTAATCAAGAAAACTATAAAAGATAGACTATTTTTCTTCGATGAGTTTTACATAAAAAATAAAGTTTATTGAGAAACTATTACCACAACTTTTAAAGATAATATTGAACAAACTAAATTTGAACAAAAATATAGTGAATATAACAAAGTCCTTGTAACTTTCCTAGATAACGAAAATTGAAATGATGATGAACTTAACAAAATCCAAAGTAAGTTCAAATTATTTGATGACATTTACCAATTAACAATTGCAAAAGTTATTGAACCATCAAAACAAATTGTTAATAATTATATGAATGATACTTTCTGAAAAGACACTGTAAAACAGGAAAAAGACAGTATTTCACAAAAACTTTTAGACACCGCTAGTGCCGTTTTTGAAAATTCCAAAGATAAAACATCTGATTATTTCTTTGGAAATTATTTTATTTTTAAGCACATTGATGAAAACCTAAAGTTCATTAAAGAACTTTTAGAAGCTGAAATTGCTGAAAAATCAAAACCAATTTCTGAAAAATATGAAGCAGTAAAAACAAAAGCTACTGCTAAACTTGGAAACACAATTTTGTCAGAAGATGATGAAAAGAAATTAAAAGAATCATCAACTACAGAAGAAGAAAAGAAAAACCTATACCAAAAATTCATTGATGAGGTTATTAAAAAACTTACAGAAAAAGAACTTGCTGAAACTTCAGGAGTTTTAAAAACTTTATTCTCAGATAATCCTGATCCGGCTGAAAACGTATTTAAAGGATTACCACAAAACTATAAAGATTTAGTTAATAAGAAAAATTCTTCAAAAAATAGTATCTATGTGGATTATGTAGATAATGCTATAAATAAAGCTAAGAAAGCAATTGAAGTACTGGGAACCACACTTGAATATGCTTTTAAAGTAAAATTAGAAATTATTGATTTTTATCTTTTAATCAAAAACCTTAGTTGATTGAATAGTTATGATGCACTAAAAACTATAACTAATGAACTTAAAGTAAAACTAGTTGGTGCTGAAGATGATGAGGATATTGAAAATCTAAAATTAAATATTAAAGATAATCTTCAAAAAGCAGAAAATTTACTAAATTCTCCTTTATCAGGAAATGAAGCATTAGATGAACAAAGAAAAGTTCTTGAAAATATCAAAAACCATCAAAAAATCAAAAATTTCATAAACGCTAATGAAATTCGTTTAGCTTTAAAACAAGCTGAAGAAAAAGCAGTTCACAATGTTGAAACTAGACTTGATAGTTATGGAAATCAATTAGTAGCACAATCAACCAGTCCTAATGAAATGCATAATGCATTTCAAACTCTTTTAGAATCACAAAAGAAAACTATAAGATCATTATTTACTCAATTTACAAATGCAATTATTGGTCTTCAACTTAAATCAGAAGATTCAAAAGTAATGGAGGAAGCACTATTAGGATTTACTGAACTTATAAATACTATGACAACTGTTATTTTAGAAGGTGCATTTGAATTAAAAGATGATACTAGCGCTGGATTTGATTTTCTAAGTAAAGCAATACAAAGAAAAATTAAAAAAATAACAGCTGCTTTATCTGATTTAATTGATAAATTTGCTCCAGTTGTTGAAAAAACATATTCAGCATTATTCTATTCAATACTTGAAAATGAAGTGTTGATAAAAAACATTAAAAAAGAATGTTTAGTAGAATTTGCTCAATGAAATATTGATTACTATGTGGACAAAATTTATGGTAATGACAAAAAGAATCCTCCTGTTAAAAGTGTTATTCCTCAAGTAAAAGAAGCATTAGAAAAAATTCAATCACTTGATATTTCTGATCCTAAAAAAATGCTTGAAAATGAATTAGCACCTGTTCTTATCATTTGAAATAATCTAGTTAAAGAACAAGATAGAGAAGGTTTCAAAATATTTGAAAAATATTATGACCATACAACAGCAGATAAATTATTTAAAGAATATTATGTACCTGAAAACCAAAAGAAAGTTAAACTATTTTCAGATGCAATATGGTCATTAGGCGCTCCAATTATTGATTTAGGTACTGGATACAAAACATTCTATAACGTTTCGGTGAAACTATTAAAATAGGTAACTGCAATGTTAAAGAATTGAAGAATTTTAACAGCCACACTAGTACCGATTACATCTGCGGCAATAATTACTATAACTTCAGTTGTAGCAATTCATGGGCCTAAATTAAAAACACTAACTTTAATTCAAAAACTATCTGGATTTCAAAAGAAGCACAAAGAAGTTTATGATAAACGTGATAAAGAAGTAAGTACGCTGAAAATAAAATATGAAGATATAGATGCTCAAGTTAAAAAACTTGTAACCAAAAAAGACGAAATTAATGAAAAATTAAAAACAAACATTAATGATCCAGGTTTACTTGCAGAACTTGAAGCGGTTAATAAAGATATTGAAAAAACCCAAAAAGAGTACAACAAATTCAAGAAAGACCATGATGATTTATTCTTAAAAAATGTTTCACTTGGATTAAACTTGAAGAGAATATTTACACCGCTTGGTGTAACATATGACAACATTGAAAAGTTGCGTAAAGACAACAAGATGACAAAAAGTTTGTGACATGCAGCCTATAAAGAAGTTGAAATAGTACGTAACAACTACGAAGCTTGATTGTTAAAAGAATACAAGGACATATAGAATGTCCTTTCAAATTTAAAAAGAGAACTTTATGAGTAATAGCAAAATAAACAAAAAACTTTTAATGATATTATCATCGTTAGGTTTTACTTCTGCCACAACAACTCTTTTAACTATGAGTTGTTCTTGCCGTGAAGCTGATTTAAATAAAATTGCCCAGAACGTAAAAATTCATGAGATTCCAAATAAATCAGAAATCAAAGCTTCTGAACTAACTAAAGATCAAGTTAAATTTTACAATTATGACACTTTAAAATACACTTGTGAAGTTATTAGGTTAGAATCTAATAACTCACAAGGTACAGTTGATGTGTACTATCAACTAAAAAACAAGAAAACAAACAATGTTTCAAAACTTCAAAAAATCACTCTTAATAGTTTTAAATTAGCTCAATCTCCAAATCCAGGAGGTGGTGAAGATCAACCAAATCCTCCAATTATTCCTTCTGATCCAAGACAACTTGAAGTTCAAAAATCAAAAAATATCATCAAAAAAGATGAACGTGTTAGATATTTAGCATTAGGCGATTCTATTACAGCGGGATTTACTGGCGTTCTTGATAAAGATTATCAGGGAACACTAAATTCTGATGGATCACTTTCGGGAATGTCATATCCAGTATATTTAGCACATTTTTTAAACAAAGATAAAGCAAATAGAGTTGAAAAATTTAATAACTTTGCTACATCTAATTCTACTATTTTAGAATGATTGGATTTACTAGACACTGAATACATTTCAGCTAATCCTGATATTTTTAAAAATGAAGAAAGTGTATATCAGCACACTTTTGATGGAAGATATACAGATAAAACTGAATTCAAAAAACAATTAGTTAAAGAAATTAAAGAATCAAATTTAATTACTTTAACACTGGGTGCTAATGACTTTTTTAGATTTTTTGGTGAACTTTTAAGATCAACCAACATTTCAAAAATAATTGAACAAGTAATTGCGGCAACTCAGCAAGGAAAACCATTAGATTATGGTGCTTTATTAAGTTTTTATTTAGAATTTATTGGTAAAGCTAAAACAGAAATTACTGCTAGATTAAAAACTTTAATTCAAAAAATTAGTGAACTTAATTCAAAAACTAATATTGCAGTATTTAATTATCCAGCACCTTTTTTAAGATTGCTGGTTTCTTTATATGATTTTTTACCTGATGGTATTAAATCAATGATTAAAGGTAAAGATATTATAAGTTTTCTAATTTCACCTTTATCAGAAGCAATTTATTCAGCTGTAAAAGCAGCTGCTAAGCCCAATGTAAGCTTTGTAAACATATTTGATAGTGAGTTTTGAGCTGAAAATCAAGATAAACTAACTTCTGTATTTTTAGACCTACATCCAACAACTTCAGGATACAAAAAGCTTGCAACAGATGCTTTTATTAAACTAACTAATTCAAGTATTAGTAAAGCCAATTTAAAACGTTTTGGATGAACTGAATCTTATTTAAATGATAATGCTAATACTCATCAACAATTTATAGAACTTAATAATGAAGATTATACAAGTTTCTATAAATCAACTTTTGGAACCAATAAAGAAGATTCGCTTAAAAAACTATATGAAGAAGATGCAGTTTATGATTCTGTAAAATCTCATATTTCACTTACCCATATTTCAAGAAGATTTAGAAGTTTTACTGATGCACAAATTACTGAAATTGTTATATCTATACTAACAAAAAGCCAACGTTGAAGTTATTTACAAGAACTTGATCCTGAAGCTAATATTCCAAGTTTCTTCAAAGAAAATGGCGAGGCTGCAACATTTGCATTAGTTAAATGAATTAAAAAATCTAAGTACATAAATGACCAATTAGATAATTTCCAAAAACTTTTAATTGAAACCGACTGAGATAAAGATGGAATTCCAGGAATTAAAGTTCTTAAAAAACAACATATTTTAGAACTATTTAGTAAAACATTTTTTGATAAACAAAATCTTTTATTCTTACTAAAAGAATTTTTGGCTTCTGATTTTACAAAAGATTTCAAAGATGGATTTGCAAAAGCAATTGAAGGATTTATCAAAAATGCATTTAAATCTAATAAATTAAATGCAGTAATTGAATTTATTGCAGCTAAATTTGAAGATAAATACAAAAACTTCATTGATAAAAGTGATTTAGTAATTTTATTAAAAGAAATTTTCCATTCCGATAATCTTCCTTCATTTTTTGGTACTTCACTAAAATCAATATTGACCGCAGGAAACACTGAACTAAGTTCAGAAGAGACTTTCAATAAAATTACTTCTTTTGAAGGGCTAATTAAATTACTATTTTCAAATCAAAATGAAAACAGTGAAATTGGAAAATCATTCACCAAGTTGTTCCAAGAAATAATTAAAAAACCTAATGTAAATCCAGTTCTTGTAAGAGTTTTAAATAAATTTATTAAATCTAATCCACAATTTGCTCCATTATTTGAAGGTATTGAAGCAGATGGTATTAAAAACATCATTGGTGCATTTACTAATGTATTTATCAAATTTGAAGATAAATTTAATGTATCAACTTCACTTGCAAAAGCATTAATGGCTGAAATTGCACAAAATGGACTTTCATTTAAATTTGATAAATTTAAAGATGTATTTATTGGTGAAATTTCACAAACATTTGGTTCATTTGAAAAAGCACTTGAAATTTTGAAACTTTTAGCTGATGAACAACAACTAAAAGATCACAAAGATGTATTGAAGAAATTAATTGAAAACATAATTAAATTTGCAGAAAAATCATTTAAATTAAAAGAAACTATTGAAAAACAAGAATTTTTAAATAAGTTTTTAACCAAAGAACAAATTTCAACAATTTACACAAAATTAGTTTCAAGTCAAAATATTTCTAAAATAGCAGATTATTTTGTAAATGTTTTATCAGTAAAAGATTTAGATTTAACTAATGTCACCACGCCAAAACAATTACTTCAAAAAATACTCGAAACTCCTTCTGTAAATCCATTAGATCTTTTAAAAGATCTAATTAAAAGTAATTTAATTGATAATACATCAATAACTGATGTGCTTGCAAAAATATTAAAACAAAAATTTGGCTCACTTCCATTTATGGGATATGTATCTGAGCAGCAAATTTCTGTTTTAATGCGTAATTTCTTAACACTTTGTGTTAATTTAGATGACAAGCAACATTTTTTAAAAAGAATCATTCTTACTGTTGCTGATATTCTTCTAGATAAAACACCTTCTTCAGAAAGTGTATATAAGAGATTGTATGAAGCACTTAAAACAGAATTATTTGGTACTAAAGAAAAGGTTAAGTCTATAATTAAGGACTTGTTAAGTGAACCAATAATGCAAGGCGGAAAGACTTGAATTATTAAATACTTGAAAGGTTTAAATAATGCAGAAATAATAGCATTATTGAATGATGGAAGCATTGAAAAATTACTTAAAAAGTTATACGATAGCGAAAATATTATTGATTTATCAGCAGAAACAATATTTACAATATTTTCTTCTTTAACTTTTGAAGATATTTCAAGCCTTGATAAAACAAGAATAATTAAAAAAATAATTGGTGAGGGTTCTACTTTCTATAACAGCATTCCTGACAAAGTTGTTGAATTAATTAAGAAATTAATTAAAGAAACTGATAATCAAAAGATTATAGCTGCATTTGTAAAAAGTTATTTAGAAACCAAATTCCCTAAATTAAAAGGTAAAATTACATCTGAAAACTTTGAAAAATTCATTAAAAAGATTATTGAATTTGTAGTTGAAACCGAAGATAAACATTCTGCTTTGAAAAATGGAATTAAATGAGCGTTGAGATATTTTGAAACTAATATCTCATCATTTGATGTTTCAAAATTCATAAAAGATTTTGCTGCTAAAACCACTACAAAACTTTTATCAATGTTAAAAGGTAATGAAGATGAATTTATCAACAAAATTTTTGAAACTTTAAAAGAAGTTTTAAACTTACAAGATACAACTCAACAAAACTTTTTAACCAAATTCATCTGAGATCTTATTCCGGCTGGTATTAAATCAAATGTTTCTAAATTTATTGACGAAGATAAATTCACACATTTATTTAATCAATTTATTGAAAGTAATAAAGCAAAAGAATTGCTAACTTCTTTACTAAAAGCAATGATTAAAAATGTTGAAGGTAAAATGACTTCAATTAAATCATTTGATGACTTTATTAAGGTAGTATTTTCAGATCCTGAAGCTTATAATGAAACTATTAAATTAATTTCTAATAATTTAGCAGAAATATTAAACAAATCTTCTATAAAAGGAATATTGAAATCAGTACTTAAAAACTTATTACCTTCAGGTGTAAATGATGATAGTACAGTAGGTGATATAGTAGATAACTTTATTCCAAACTCTTTAAAGAAATTAGAAGAACAGTTTAAATTATTTGAAGATATATCAAAAGCAATTATTTCTTCTATATCTACAAACGGCTTTGATTTAGAAAAAATCAAACTTGTTGTATTTGATAAATTAATTTCAAAAATTAAGAATAATGAACAAGAATTTGTAAATAAATTCTTCAATGTTATTAAAGAAGTATTTGGAGTTACAGTATCTCAACAATCTACTTTCTTAGATGAATTTATTTGAAAATTAGTTCCTTCTGAAATTAAAAGTAAATTAGGTTCAGATTTCACTCAGGAAAAACTTAGATATTTTATTAATGAATTTGTTTCAAGTGACAAAATTAAAGAAATATTTGCAAAAACATTAAAAGCAATAGTTCAAAATGTTGATGGCAAATTTGCAACCATTAAAACATTTGATGAATTTATTAAACAAGCATTTTCAAATGCTAGTGCTTTTGATGAAGTAATTACGTTAATTTCAAATAATATTGATGCTATTATTAAAAAACCATCAGTTGTAGGTTTGTTAAAATCTGTAATCAAAGGTTTTGCTTCATCACGAATTAAAATAGATGATGCCGATATAGACAAATTAATTTCTAATATAATTCCTGAACTTGCTAAAAAAGCTAATACTGAATTTAAATTAGTTGAAGATATTTTGAAAGTAGCTATTACTTCGCTTGGAATTAATGGATTTAATATTACAAAATTGCAAGAAACTGTATTTGCTAAATTTAAAGAAAAATTAGATTCATTAATGGATCTAAAAACACTAGTTAAATTTATTAATAATAATGTTGCATTATTTAAACAACCAGAAAATCTCAATATAATTAAGAGCATTTTAAAAGCAAATGCTGATTCATTAGTTAAAAAGCTTCCACAAAGTGTTTCAAATTACATTTCAGAATCAGAATTAATTAATGTTCTTAAATCAATATTTGATAATGAAAAGATATATGAAACAATATTTGATATTATTGACAAAATTGATAAAGATACAACTACTTACAATAATCTTTTAATTACAAATCCATTAGAAATTTTATACAAATTTGTTGATAAAGAAAAACAATACATTAAAGATAAAATCAAACTAATTGGTAAAGATTTTGTATCTAATGCTACAAATCAAGATGTTTTAGTTAGATTAATTAAAGCTAACTTTAAAGAATATACAAAAATTGAGTTATCAAATGAACATGATGCATTTTTCAAAAAACTAATTCAAAATATGTTTGATATTTTGAATGATATTAAAGTTAAAAATACTCCTATTTTAGATTATATGTTTGACATTGTTTTAGATAATATTAGAGAACCTCAAAAAATATCTCAAAAATTATTAGATCCTACATTTATCCAAGAATTATATTCGGTTCAATTTTTAGTAAGTATACTAAATCAACAACAAATTAAAACTTCAGCTGATCAAATAGTTAAATTGTTTGATGAAATTTTTAGAGAATTCCAAAAAGATGATGAAAAAATTGAAACTTTCTTAAATAAATTTAAGATAGTTGAATTAATTAACAAAGATCCAGCGACTCAATCAATTACAAAAGACTTTATTAAAAATACTATTAAAAACGAGAAGTTATTTCCATTTATTAAAGCAATATTACTATCAATTTTTACAAATTCAGATAAACTTCAAACCGCAAAAAGATGAATTGAAGTTATAAGAGTAGTTTTTGAAAATGACACAAATGAATTGAAAAATACATTTGTAGAATTTGTAAAAGCAATGTTAAATGATCCGAATGCTTCTCTTGCTAAACAAATTGATGTTGTTCTAACGAAATCTTGAAAAGATAATCCTTCACTATATAGAAGAAATGTAATTGATGACAATCAACATACAATTGAAAAATTTGTAGACACATTTTTTAAAGCTTCAATAAAAGAAAATAATTTATTTACTATCATAATTAATAATGTATTTGATAAATTGAAAACAGTAAATGTTAAAGCAAAAGACCAAATGAAAGAAATCAAGAATAAGATTATTCTTGGTGCAATTAAGTTTGTAACAAAAACTGGAAATGATAAAGCAATTCACTTACCTACTTTAGTTGGAAGTTATAAAGATAATATTGTTACTTTATTTGAACATATAGATTCAGCAGCATTCACTAATATGATAAACTATGTATTTGATGCAACAATATTTAATTTAGATGCTGGTGTATATTCATTCTTATTTGGTGGTAGATTTAAAGCAGAAGCTACAACATATTTACAAGAAATTAAAAATAATGTAAAAGGCGAAAGATTAATACTTCCTTCTGCTATTAGAGCACGTAGAAGCATTCCGCCACGTGGTCAAGAAGCATATGAAGAAGTTGAAGATATCAAAATTGATTTACAAATAGGTACAGGTCTTGAATTATTAAGTCTTATATCAGCTGATAAATTAATAGGTTCAATATTTATCCCATCAGTAGATCAATTCTTAAATAGTGTATCTACAAAGAAATATTCTTCAGTTGATGAACTAAATAAAATAGTTAAAAAATTGCCAGGATATCGTGCAACTTCAAGAGTTTATACAGCACTGTCTGTAATGTTATGTTCAAATATGTCAGCTGATGAATTCTGAATGCCTAAACCAAGTTTTTGAGATTTTGTAAAATGAGGACAATATACATTAGGTGCTTATCCAGAAAATTATATTTCAAAAGGTGTTCAATTTGCTTATAAGAAAGTTTTAGAAAAAGACAACTTAAAATCTAAAATTAAAAGTCTATATAACGGAAGCAATAATCATAAATTCATTGGTTTAACAAGCAGTATAAGTTATGATGATCACTATTTTGCAGGTTATGCCGAAGGTAAAAATTCACGTGATGATAATTTTAGAAAATGAACTGATTGGTCAGATGATTCAATTACTGCATATATAGTAAATTACAATAAAACAGAAAGTAAACATCATAAAAAAAATAACATAGTATTAATTGCAAAAATGCTTCAATATGGTTATCTATACAAAGATATGGATAAAGACAATAAATAACTTTCTATAAAGAATAATTTTAAAAAGTACAACGCTGCACAAGGTTGTGCTTTTTTGTATAAAAAAATCAACTGTGGAAAGTTGATTTTGGTTTGCAATAAAGAGATTATTTAAGTGTTGAGCTGAATTAATCTAAGTCGTAAGCTTCATTTAAGAAATAAGCCTTTAATTTCTTTCTTTTTTGAGGATGTTTTAACTTACGTAAGATTTTAGTTTCCATTTGTCTAATTTTTTCTTTGGTTTTATTCATTTCTTTAGCAAGTTCATCTAAACTATGAGGTTTATATAAATTACCATTAGGATCTTTTCCGATACCATATCTTTTACGGATTAAGATTCTATCTTCAGGATCAAGTGTATCTTCGATCATTTCATTTACTATAGCATTCAATTCTTCATTTGAAGCATAGTCGGTTGGACGCATAACACTTTCATCTTTAACAAAATCTGAAAAGCTTGAATTTTCTTCTTTACCAATGTTTTTATCTAGACTAATAGGATCAATGTTGATTTTTCTAATGTATCTTACTTTTTCGGCGGTAAAATCATTTCCATATCTTTTAGCTATTTCTTCATCAGAAGGAGCATAACCGTGTTCTTGTTGTAATTCTCTTTCGATTTTTAGAATCTTATTGATAGTTTCTACCATATGAACTGGAATTCTAATAGTTCTAGCTTGGTCGGCAACAGCGCGTGTGATAGCTTGACGAATTCATCAAGTAGCATAAGTTGAGAATTTGAAACCTTTTTTATAGTCATATTTACTTACAGCTTTCATAATTCCCGCATTACCTTCGCTAATTAAGTCGATAAAGCTTAGACCTCTGTTTTTATATCTTTTAGCATTATTAATTACTAAACGTAAGTTTCTTTTTACAAGCATATCTCTTGCTCTTTTGAACTTGTAGTAATTATTAGCTTTTTGTGCTTCATCCATTTTAATAGCTAGTTCACGTTCTTCTTTAGGAGTGAGCAGTTTTCCATATTTACCAATTCAACGCATATATCATTTAACAATGTCATTGGTTTCGGTTAATTTATTTGAAAGTTCATTATCTTTTAAAGAAAGTTGATTGTCATCTAATTTAATTTCGAATGTATCATATTCTTTAAGTAGATCTTCTGCATCAAATTCATCGGTTTCTTCGAATTGATTTACATACTTACGGCTATATTCATCATCTTCTTTAACTTCTTCATCAATGTCAATGTCATCACTAGTTTGACGGTATGAACTATCATCAAATTCTTCATCAATATTAATTTCTTTATCTAGTTCTTCATCATCTTCAATTTCTTTTAATTTTGTTTCATCAAATTCTTCTTCAGAATCACTTTCATCAACGTCATCTTCATCTTCTTCTTTTTTCATACTATCAAAAAAGTCAGTTTCTTCAACATCAGCTGCATCAGTGAAGTCAATATCCATTGTTAACATTTTTGAAGTTAAAAGTGCATCATATAATTTTTCCATATCATCATCTGATAATTCAAAATTATTTTTTTCTAGAATATGAAATACATCATCTTGTGAAAGTGTAGCTAGTTTTTTAGTTTTAAAATGTTTTTGAATAGTATTTAATGCTTCATCATATGAATTATTTACAATTACGACTTGTTTTTTTTGTTCTTTTTTAATTTCGTTTTCTTGAGTTTTCTTAGTTCTTGGCATTTGTATCCTCTTTTGTCAGCTTTATTAATTCTTTAGGTGAAGAATTAGGTTCACTAATCATATTTTTTACTATTTTATCGAATTCAGGTTTAGTTAATACAGTGTCTATATTTTTAATTTCATCTAATATATTTAAATATATTGTTTTACTTACGGTATCTATTTGGTCATCATCTTTAATTATTTGATCAAGTGGTTTTTGCTTTTTTTGACTTTCAACGGCATAACATATTAATTCTTTTCGACGTTGATTTTCGCCTTCGCATTTGAAATTAATAAATTCATCTATTTTTAAATCTTCTAAATAACTTGGATCAGATAATATATACTTAATTATTGCTAGCATGTCATATCCTCGTCCCATCAAAGGCTTATTTTTTCATTTAGAAAGATTTTTTTTCTTTTGGTTGTTTTGTCTTAGTTTTTCAACTATAGTATTATCATCAACTAAATTATTGTAAGGATCATATTGCGGTTGAAAATTTGTTGTATTCGGTGGATTTGGTACTGTGTTTCAAGTAGAATTTATTTGATTTGGATGTGAGAAATGTGTGTTTTTTTGTTTTACGATTGTTGAAAAGTTTTTGATTGAAGGAAAGTTTGGTTTTTTGTATTTGGATTCTAATTCTTCATAGATTTCTTTTGCAATTAATTTGTTTTCAATAATTTTATTTTTGAATATGAGGTAGATATTATCATCCATATAATATGCATATTCAAACATTTCTTTTCAATTTTGGATATTTTTTTCGCTTGAAGAAGTTTTAATTTGTTCTTTATTACAATAAATGTTAATTAAATATTGAGATAAATCAATTTTAGCATCAACTATTTTTGCGAGTGTTTTACCTTCGTCTTCTTTATAAACTTCATCAGCATCTTTTTGGAAGGTGTTTTGGATAATACTTACTTTTAAATTTAACTCTTTTGCATAATATAAAATAATTGCAAGGTTTTTCTTTAAAGCTTCATTTCCAGCTTTATCATTATCAAAAAAGATATTAATACATAAATCTCTTAATAAACTTAAATGGTTATAAGACAGATAAGTTCCCATCAAACCAATTGTGTTTTTATGTCCTATGCGGTGTAAGGCAATTACATCAAATTGACCTTCTACTAAATAAATATCTTTACTGTCACGAGTATGTGAAATTGCATTATAGTAATTAAATAAAACATCGCTTTTTTTGAAAATTTGTGTTTCGTAGCTATTTAAATACTTTGTTTCAGAAGTGCCAATGATGTCGCGTCCTGAAAAAGCTACAACATTACCATATTTATTTTTGATTGGAAACATCAAACGATTATTAAAAAAGTTCTTTTTAATAATGTTTTGACTTATTACAGAAGAAGTTGCAATATAAAAATCTTCATGTCCTTTTTGTTGCAAGTATTCAAAAATACTTTCATCTTCGGGAGCAAAACCTATTTCAAAATCTTTGATTAAATCTTTGGTTAATTTTCTTTTTTCTAAAAAGTTTTTTAAATCTAAAGAAGTATTTTTGTTTAATCTTTGTTGGAAATAAATAGAAGCATCAGCCATAACATCTATTAGTTTTAATTGTTCTTCTGAAAAAGAATTTTCACTGCTATACTTTGAAGCATAATCACTAATATCAATGTTTGCTTTCTCAGCAATGATTTTTAAAGCTTCAATTGAACTTATATTTTTATAAAGTTCAATGAACTTTATGGCATTGCCACTTTTACCACAGCCAAAGCATTTAAAGATTTGCTTTTCAGGACTTACAATAAAAGAAGGTGTTTTTTCACCATGAAAAGGACAACAAGCACGGAAATTTCGACCATATTTAGAAATTTGTATGTGTTCAGATATAACTGAAACAATGTCGCTTTTCTCTATTACTAAATTTCAAATATCATTATTATTGCTCATTTATACCTATTTCTATTTGTTGCTATTTTGTAGATATTTGAAAATTTCAGAGACTTTGATGCGATCTTGTTTCATATTGTCTCTATTTCTGATTGTTACAGTTTCATTTTCAAGTGTGTCAAAATCAATTGTTATAGCATAAGGAGTTCCAATTGCATCTTGTCTTCTGTATCTTTTTCCAATTGATCCAGTTTCATCAAATGTTAGACGGATGTTTGTTTCTTTGATTAATTTATCATAAATTTCTTTAGCTTTATCATTTAACTTTTTAACAAGTGGTAAAACTGCAAGTTGAATTGGTGCTATTTTATAATTTAAGTGTAACACTATTCTAGAATCATCTTTTTCGAGTTTTTCTTCATCATAAGCTTCGATTAATAAAGCAAGAAGTAATCTATCAAGACCAATAGAAGGTTCTATTACATAAGGAATTATTTTAGATCCATCTACTTCCAAATATTCAAGTGATTGGCCTGAGTGTTTCATATGTTGGCTTAAATCATAATTTCCACGATTAGCTATTCCAAGAAGTTCTCCTCAACCAAAAGGGAATAAATATTCAATATCACTTGTTCCTTTTGAATAATGGCTTAATTCTTCTTTTTCGTGTTCTCTTATTCTAATGTTTTTTTTGTTTAAACCTAAAGCGTTAACGAAGTTAAAACATTTTTGAATTCAATATTTGTAGAATTTATCACTTTCTTTTTCATAGCAAAAAAATTCAAGTTCCATTTGTTCGAATTCTCTAGTTCTAAAAATAAAATCACGAGGAGTTATTTCATTACGAAAACTTTTTCCAATTTGACCAATACCGAATGGAAGTTTTGCTCTTGTTGTACGTTGTACATTTTTGAAATTAATAAAAATACCCTGGGCAGTTTCAGGACGTAAATAAGTTAAATTAGTTTCATCTTCAATTACACCCAATGTAGTTTTAAACATTAAATTAAAAGGTTTAATTTTGTCTCACTCACAATTAGAACCATCATAGTTTTTAACTTTTTCTTTAATGATAGTTTCCATTTGAATGGGTGTTAGTTGTTCTACATTTAGATCAGGAAACAAATCTTTTAGTAAATGATCTGCTCTATATCTTTTATGATTAATTTTATTTTCAATTAATGAATCTAAAAAATTTTCTGTGTGCCCACTAGCTTTTCAAACACTTGGATTCATTATGATTTTAGTATCTACTAAATAGTTTTGTTCTTTTCTGATAAATTCTTCTTTTCAGATATTTTTTATTTCATTTAATATGTTGATAGCAAGCGGACCATAATCTCAAGTGTTTACTAATCCACCATAAATTTCAGAGTTTTGATATACAAAACCACTAACTTTTAAATGATTAATTATTTCCTGAATGTTTTTATTGTTTTTCACTTGCACCTCCAACAATTACCATAATATGTAAAATAATTAAAAAATTATACTATATTTTCGAAAAATAAATAAATTTATGATATAAGAATGCAAATAAAATCCAAGCATTTGTCATTAATATTGTTTAATGTTTAGCCTGGATTTTGCAAAATTAAGATTTTAGAAAATTTTATCTAGGATTTGAACCATTGTAATTTCAAATTATTTTGCCGCTTGCAGTTGGGTTTGATTCACTTCAACCAGCAAATCAAGTGTTTGATCAACTATTTGGTTTTGATGAAACACCTCTTACATAAATTTTAAGTTCTGAAGTATCTAGAATAATTTTAGTTCCAATTTCAATAGATGAACAATGGCTTGGAAGAATAAGCATTTTTATAGAATGAGTGAAGAATGGATCATTTAAAAATGCTGCGCCATTAATTTTTTTAAGTTTAGATAAATTGGTTAAATCAAATTTTTCAGTTTTAGTATTTCCTAATGCATAATTTGAAATATTTTCTATATTAGCCAATTTCTTTATTTCATTTGAAAAATTAAAATTAGATAATCCAAAAAACGCTGAGTCACCTATAAACTTTAGTTTTGTAGGTAAATTTATAGATTCTATATTTTTTGAATAAATAAACGCATTAGCTAACACTTCTTCAAGTCCATCAGGTAATTTTACAATTTTTAGACTATTAGAAGTTATGAAAGATTGAGGGATTATTTTTAAATTAACAGCATTTTCTAAATCAATTTCTTCAATATTTTCAGTTTTATCTAGTAAATAAGATGGTAGTTTTTCTAATTTAGAACTATTATCAACACTTAATTTTTTAATATTTAAATTATGCAAAGCAAGTGCGGCGATTTCTTTAATATCATTTACAATTTTCAACTCTTGAATGTTGTTGGTGTTATTTTTATTAAATATTTTAATTAGTTTTTCACCGTTTTGTGAAGTTAATAATTCTAAATTACTATTTGTAGTTAGTTTTAATTTTTTTTCAGTAATAGAAGATTCTTTAAGTGTGATGTTGATATTTTCTTTATATTTATCAATCAGTCCATCTATAGTTTCTATATTGTCATAAAATGCTAGTTTCGATATATTAGGACATCCGATCATTCCATTAGTAATTTTTTTAATGGTTTTAGGAAGAATAATTTCTTCAACTCTTAAATAGTTTAAAAAAGTATTTTCTAATTCTTCAATACCTTTGGAAAAAGTTATTGTATGTAACTTTGATGTGTATGAATCATTTACAAATAAATATGAGGCTTTTTTGACCGCATATCCATCAATATGTGATGGTACGGTGACGTCTTTGTAGTCAGAGTCCAAGAATTTATTTAAAGATGCAACTTGATGCCCGTTGTATGAATATGTCGTATATTTTCATTCTTCTAGAAGATTATTTACTTTGAAATTTTCTATTGTAATTATTTTCGTGTTTGAAGATAAACTTTTATTTTTTTGTTTTATTGTAAATTCGATTTTAATTTTATCTTTATCTATTTGTTTGACTAAGTGGGTGTTAAATTCACATTTATCTGATAATTGTGATTTTGTAAGTTTATTTCAACCAATATCATCTCACATATCGTAGGCGAATGTAGAACTTGCACTAGGCATAGTAATAGAAACGTTTTCAATTAGTTGATTTAATTTTTCAATCGGAAGAGAGAAACCTTTAATATCAAAAAAATGTTGTGAACTTTTAATATTTTGTTTGCCCCCAATTTCTCTAATAGAAAAGTGAACTCTTACAGTTTCTAAGTCAACTGGTTGTGAAATATTGACATCATTTAGATTAAATTCGTATTTTGTATCATTAAATGTTTCTTTTTTGATTTCATTGAAAGTTTTAATATCTTTAGCGAATTTGTTTTCTTTATCTTCGACATTTAAAACTATTGTTTTAGCATAATCATCAAGTTCGGATTCGACTAAATAATTTTTAAAACCTGAAACTAAATAGTTTTTTTCTTCCGTTTTAAAACCTGTTTTAGTGTTTAAAAGTTTAAATGTTACTAATAAATTAGTTCTTTTAGAACTATCTTCTTCATTCTCTTGTTTATAAGTTAAATCAAATATCGCTAAATCTCTATTGTTATCAAGTGTTACTAAATTATTTGTTAGTAGATCTTTATTAATTTCATTTGCGAACGTTAAATCCTTACTTGTGTAATTAAAATTAATTTTATTTAAAACTTCATTAGCAATTTTTTTGTAATCATAAAAACCTGCTATTTCAATTTCACGAAGATTTGAAGATTCTTTTGTGTTTTTATCTGTAATTTTAACTTTTGCTTTAACTTTTTGCTCGTTTTCAAGTTTTTCAAAACTTTCAAATTCCAAACTGTAGTTTGAATTTGATAAAGTTGTACCTTCAATAATTCCTTCTTTAATAGCATCTTGAAGATAAGTTTTTTCGGCATCTCTATATTTAATATCTAAACTATTTAAATAATGAGTTAATTGTGTTGAAGGTATAGCAAAGTCTTTGAATTTAATCGAAAGTTTATCAGATATGAATTTTTCATCATCTATTGATTTAACTTTTAATTGATAAGAAAATGTGGCTTCGGCTTCATTATCGTTAGTTTCAACATTAACATTGACAATTTCGTATTGTAAAGCGTCATCATTATCCTGTTTTAAATAAATGTTAAAGTGTTTAAATTTACCACTTTCATCTTTAGCGGCAATTGCTGAAGCTAAGTGTTGTTCGCGGTTAAAATTGATGAATTCGATTTTGACTTTATCATTGACTCTATCAATTTCATTTTCACTAATTTTACCTAATTCATTAAGTTCAACTTTTTCTTTTGGAGGTTTTATATCTCTAAATTCAAAAATTTTATAGTTTGATTGTGCTTTTGTAATTTTATTACGAATAGCAAACTTAGTACGGAAGGTAGTATAAGGTTTATCTTTATCAAGCGGTTGCTTGTTAACTTCGCCATCAACTTCTTCAACCACAAGTTCATAAAGTTTTGTATCTAAATTAGATGAAACAAAATTAGCAATGGTTTTAATATCATCTTTTGTCTTAGTTTCTTTATCTTTTACATCAATTTTGATTGATTGTAAAACTTTATCAAGAAAAGATACTTTTCTTTGGCTTGAAAAAACCGTAGTAATTGAGGCTACCGATGATAATGCCGCAATAGCTGCACCAGCAGTAGATCATACTATAACCTTAGTTTTAGGGTTTTGACTTTTAACTTTATCTTGATTTTGCTGAGGCAATTGTTCTTGTGTGTTTAAATTTTTCTGTTCTTGCTCTTTCATTTAGTTTCCTTAAATTACAAGATTTTTGCAAATGATAAGATTAGAAAAATTAAGTTAATTAAAAACAAGCCTGAAATAATGCCGATAACTGCAAATACTCATTTTGGCATTTTGTATCTAACAGTAGAAATTTTGATTGATTCGGTGGCTTCAAAACCTGTGTTTTTCAAGATTTCAGAAATTTTAGAACTTGCCAAAATTGCTTCTGAATAATATTGCGTTGGTGTGCCAAGACCACCTATAGTTTTAATGAAAATTTGGGATTTGGTTTTGTCTTGTTCTAGAAAATAATAAACATCAACATCGCTACCATTTTCCAAAGTATTTTCAATAACAATTTTGCCGTTAAAGTTTTCTAGGGATCCTTTAATATCAGTTTTTTGAATATCTTTAGCTTTTTTAGTTTTAGCAAGTAATTCAATTTTTACTTTTGAAGCCAAATCGTCAAGTGTTTGACTAGCAGCGGCTGTTGAAACTTGTTTAATTTCTTCAGTTTTACCTGCTTGAATTTCTAAAAGTTTGTTTTTCAACAAAAATTCAATATTGGTAGTTTTAATATCAACTTTTAAAGCTACTAATTTATCTAAAAGTTGTTTTGATTTTAAAACATCTAAAATCCCACAAACTTTATTTTGAAAGTAAAAATAAAGCATAGTTTGTGGAGCCTTAGCGTTTTGCATAACAAATTGTTTTAATGATTCTAGTAAGTTTGGCAAGACTACCGGTTTTGCTTGCACTCCAACTTCAGAAATCAAATAAACAGTTTGTTTTGTTTGTGGATGGATAGTTTCTCTTAATAGAAACTTTTTCTCAGCCATTTTTTCTCCTTAAATTTTTACGTAAAATTCAAATGAATTTTATTTAAAAAAAAAAAAAAAAAAAAAAACGGTTTAAAGAAATTTCAAAAAGCAAAAATATGCTTTTTTAAAAGAGATTTTTTTGCTAACAGTGTTTTGAAATGTATTTTAAAAAAAACTATAAAAATAAAAACCCAAGCGTAAGGCTTAGATTTCTATTAAAGTATTGTTGATTTTTATCTAAAATAAATAATTGCTGAATTATTATTTAATAATTTTAACTACTGAACCAGCACCAACAGTTCTACCACCTTCACGGATAGAGAACTTAGTTCCTTCTTCAACAGCAATAGGAGCTATTAAAGTAACGGTGAATTCTACTTGGTCTCCAGGCATAACCATTTCACGTCCTGGTTTGAATTTGATTCCACCAGTAACGTCTGTTGTACGGAAATAAAATTGTGGTTTGTAGTGTTCAAAGAATGGAGTGTGACGTCCACCTTCTTCTTTTTTAAGAACATATACAGTGGCTTCAAATTCTGTATGTGGAACGATTGTTTTAGGTTTTGCTAAAACTTGACCACGTTCAACTTCGTCTCTTTCAATACCACGAAGTAATAGACCAGCATTATCTCCAGCTTGTGCTTGTTTTAGGTTTTTACGGAACATTTCAATTCCGGTAACAACGGTTTTCTTGGTTGGTTTTAGTCCAACGATTTCAACTTCATCGTTTAATTGAAGTGTGCCACGTTCAACTCTACCGGTTGCAACTGTTCCACGTCCTGTAATGGTAAATACGTCTTCGACTGCCATTAGGAAAGGTTTTTCGGTTTCACGTTTTGGTTCTTCAATGTAAGTATCAACTGCATCCATTAGTTCTAAAACGTTAGCTTCATATTCAGGAACACCTTGTAGTGCTTTTAAAGCTGAACCAGCAATAACTGGTGTATTATCTCCGTCGAAATTGTATTGTGATAATAATCCACGAACATCCATTTCAACAAGTCCAACCATTTCTTCTCTTTCTTCTGGTTTGAACATGTCAATTTTGTTCAAGAATACTACGATTCTTGGAACACCAACTTGTTTAGCAAGAAGGATGTGTTCACGAGTTTGAGGCATAGGACCATCTGTTGCAGCAACAACTAGAATAGCTCCATCCATTTGTGCAGCACCAGTAATCATGTTTTTAACATAGTCGGCGTGTCCTGGACAGTCAACGTGAGCATAGTGACGTTTTTCTGTGTTGTATTCAATGTGTGATGTATTGATAGTTATACCACGAGCTTTTTCTTCTGGAGCATTATCAATAGCATCGTAAGCTTTGGCTTCTGATAGTCCTTTTTTTGATAATACTGTTGCAATAGCAGCGGTTAAAGTAGTTTTACCGTGGTCAACGTGACCAATTGTTCCAATATTAACGTGTGGTTTTGAACGATCAAAATCTTGTTTTGCCATATTAATTTTCCTTTCGTTTTTATATTTATACTTATAAGTTTTTTTTATTTAATTATTATGATTAAACGCGTTTAACCTACCATAGTGTAGTCTTTCACCTACATCCTGTCCAATTATTAAAGTGCGTTTTGTATGAGCATATACATTTTACCAAAATAATTTTTTATTTTTAATACTAAAATGGGTTTGTGAAATCAATAATTTGAGTTCTTGAAATTAGTTTTAAAATTGGCTATTCTGCTTTTAAAACATCAAAATAAATGTCATTTAGTTTAGGGATATATTTACCAGCAAATTTGTAAGGAATTTTTTGTTTTATGATTTCAAGAAGGATTTTATCAAATTCATCTTGGCCACACATTATTAAAAAGATATTTTCTTTTAATTCAAATTTATCAAGGTTTTTGGTTTTGGTAATCTTTAAAACATTTTTTAAAATTTCTTCAATAGCTTTAACTTCATCAGATTCAATAGTAAATTTGTAGTTTGATTTAGAAATTTTGCCTTCTATAGTGCTAGTTTCTACAACATTGCCCTTATCAAGTACAGTAAAACTATCTATATATTCTTGAAGTTCGGTTAAAATGTGAGAAGATACAAAAATAGTTTTACCTTTTTTAGCTAGTTCTTTTAAACTTTCATAAAGTTCTACTCTAATTTTAGGATCTAAATTAGCAGCAGGTTCATCTAAGATTAATATTTCAGGGTCGTTTAATAGCGCTTGAATTAAAAGAATTTTTTTCTTTTGCCCTGATGAAAGATTGTTTCCGTTTTTGTTGTAAATTTCAGAAGTGATATTGTAATGTTCTAAAAGTTGGAAAACTTTAGGACGAATTTCTTTTCAAGGAATATTTGAAAGTCCAGCAAAAATTTCTAGATATTCTAAAACAGTTAGTTTCTTAGGAAACATAGCAACTTCAGGAATATATCCTATCTTTTCTTTGAAAGATATGTCTTTTCAAGATTTGCCATTAATTAGAATTTCGCCTTTTACATCTGGATAAAAACCTAAGATACTTCTAAATAAAGTGGTTTTACCAGCACCATTGGCACCAATAAAGCCGTGGAATTGACCTTTTTTGATTTGAAAGCTTACGTTATTTAAGGCAGTTAAATTTTGAAAAGTTTTAGTAACGTTTTTAAATTCAATTACAGTTTCATTATTTTCAGGCATTTTTCCTCCTTAATTTTTAAAGCTTTCTTTTTTATATAAGTGTTGTCCTAAGAATTGAAGACCGATAGAAAGCGATAAGATGATAATAATAGTAAAGTATCAAGGATAAACTTTTACATTTGTTATTTCATGTATTTTTTTATCGTCAATTGAAATAGATTTAATATTGCCTCAACTTTCTTCATATAAACTAGGAGAAAGTAGTTCTTTAGGCATTGAATTATTTGTAAGAATATTTTTTGACAATTCGCTTAATAAATAATTTTTTATTAATGATAGTTTTAAATTAGATGATTCTATATCAATTTCATGATTTGTGAGTACTTCAAAGAAATTTAGAATAGTTTCGGGATTGTTTACATCAATAGCTTTAATAATTTCTTTAAACTTTTTATATTTTTTTAATTCTTGTTCTATTAATTCTTTTTTAACTGATGATTCTGGATAAACATTAAATTTTTCATTAACTATAGTATCAACATAGTTATCAAATTGTTCTTCATTAAATTTGAAATCAATATTTTTTCAAATTACCTGTAAGATTTTTTTAAGTTTATTTTCAATAATTTCATTGAATTTAGTTTTGAAGTTAATAAAATCAGGATCATTTATTGAAATAGAAAGTTTATCTTTATGTACTTTTTCCATTAAATCTTGGAATTTTTTAATTTCATTAAGTTCATCTTGTGAAAATGCTGCTATATTTTTAATTTCAGTTTCCATTTCTTTTTTATAAGTTTCATTAAATGATCTTATTTTTAAAGTGTTATTTAGGAAATTGTGTTTTTTACTGATAAAAAATTCAATAGATTTTTTAGTAGCTATTTTTTTAATAAATTCTTGAACAAAATTAGTTTCTTCTGGATCTGCTAAAAGAAGATAAGCATCTTTTCTTTGGTCATAACTTAAAGGGCTTGCAAATGAATCAAATGAATAAATGGTGTGATAATTTCCAATAAGGTCATTTTTATTTACTTTTCTAGGTATATATAAACCATAGCTACCAGTTAAAGAACCTTTTAATCCATTAATATATGGATTATTTGACATTAAATCAGTAAAAAGTTGATTTGTAATAGAATTAATATTAATTAATTCTAGAATATTTGTTGCATCAAATTTTAGTTTTTCTCTATCAGTAAAGAAAGTTTTTCTTACAAATTGATTTACAGAACCAGTACTAAACAATGATTTGGTTGGATTTTTTTTGCTAATTGCTACATCTGAGGCAGCTATAAAGTCTCATTTAGAACCTGATAAACTGCTTATAGTATAAATAATAGTTGAAAAGAACATCAAACCAAAATAACTTCCAAGTACAGTTCCTAATGTTGCTTTATCTTTTAACTTAGCTGAAAGTAGTGCTATAAAGCCCATAAAGAACATAATTATAAATGTAACAGTTACAGCAAAAGCAAAAGTGTATTTTATAAACATTATAGTTTTTGCTTGTGCTGTAGCATCGGTTGCAGAAAGCATAATAATAGAAGAAATGAATATGCTTATAAAAATAACAGCGTTGTTAAAAAAGTTTAAAACATAAGAAATTAATAAATTAGTTCAGTAAATTTTTGGTCTTGATATTGGTTTACTGAATAAAATATATGAAATTCCATTTGTTTTAGGTAGTTGATATACCCTTGCGGTAGTAATACATGAAAGTAGTATTACCCAAAAACTTGCAATAAAGAATGTAATGTAAGTAAATTTTAAGAAATTTGAAACTTCGATTTTACCATTACCAATAAAACGCATACTAAAAAACTGGATAGCAGTCATTACAAATATAAGTGCGGAAGCAAGTCCGATTAGAATTCAATTTATAACACTTCTTTTGAAAGTTAACCAGTTTAGTTTGAACAATGATTTCAATTTATCATCCTTAATTTTTGAAGATATTAATTAAAAATTCTTGAATTTGGTCATTTTGAATTAAGTTTAATGCACCATTTTTTGCAATACTAATTCCACCATTTTCTTCACTAACTACAAATGTAATTGAGTCACTTATTTCTGAAATTCCCAAAGCAGCTCTATGCCTTGCTCCGAACCTATTGTCAATAGATTTACGTGTGATTTTATAGTAAGTAGCAGCATATTCTATTTTATTATCACGAATAATGATAGCACCATCATGGAGTGGACAGTGTTTATTAAATATTGATATTATTAAAGAACTTGAAATATTAGCATTTATGATAATTCCATCAGTTCTCATCATATCAAGATTGTCATTTTGTTCAATTGTGATAATAGCACCAATTTTATTCTTTGATAAATATTCAAGTGATTCACGAATTTGGTGAATTAATCTAATTCTTGTAGATTCACCTAAACTTAACTTAGTTTTTTTATTCTTTTTGAATTTTAAAACTAAAATTACTAAATAATGAGCCGCTAGAATTGCAAATATAATGGCAGCAAGTGTGGTTATAATGTAGAGTAAAACTTGATTCATATTATCACCATTTGTTAAGACCAATAATAATTAAAAGCATGATAATAAAAATTAAAGCAAAACCAAGAATGATAAATATTCTTTTGCGAATAGAAAGTGGTTTGGTAGATTCAGCTATTGGATTTTCTGATCAAGAAGCATACTCTACGTAGTTATTATATTTAGCTTTCATTTTCGCTTGTCTTTTTGAAAATTCTTTGATTTTTTCAGTTAATTTTTCTTCTGTTGCTTGCATTCAAAAAATTTCTTTGAAAAATTCAAAGATTTCAAGTTCAGAATAATCTTTAATGTAGTTTGCATTTTTTAAATAAGTTCTAAATTGATTGATAATTAAAGAAATACTTTCTTTTTCAGGATCATAATTTAAAACCCTTTTATCTTTTTGCTTCAAAGCATTTAGTTTTATTGGTCTTTTTGCTTTCATAAATATTAGCCTCTTTATTTATAAAAAATTATAATTAATAAATTAATTTTTATTCATTAAAAATATATAATAATGTGAAATTAATTAATTTTATTTATTTTTTGCGAGGAGTCAAATATGAAAAAAACCATTAAAGATTTAAACTTAAAAAACAAAAAGGTTATTCTAAGAGTGGATTTCAATGTTCCTATTGCCGATGGCAAAATTATGGACACAAAAAGAATTGATGCCGCTCTTCCAACAATTCAATATGTATTAGATAAAGGAGCTTCTATTATTATTCTTTCACACCTTGGAAGAGTTAAAGAAGAAGCTGATAAAGCTTCTAAATCATTAAAAATAGTAGCTGAAAAATTACAATCATTACTACCTAAAATAGGAGTTACATTCTTAGCCCAAACTCGTGGAGAAGAAGTAGAAAAAGCAGCAAAAGCATTAAAACCTGGTCAAATTTTATTCTTAGAAAATACTAGATTTGAAGATTTAAACGATAAAGCTGAATCAAAAAATAGTGAAGTTTTAGCAAAATTCTGAGCATCGCTAGCTGATGTTTATGTAAATGATGCTTTTGCCACTGCTCATAGAGCGCATGCTTCTACTGTTGGGATAGCAAACTTTATCAAAGAAAGTGCATTAGGATTTTTAATGCAAACTGAAGTCGAAAACCTTTCAAAACTTTTAAAAGGTTTCAAACGTCCATTTGTTTCAATTATAGGTGGAGCTAAAGTAAGCGATAAAATTAAAGTATTAGAAAAACTTTTTGGCATAGCTGACAAGGTTTTGATTGGTGGTGGAATGGCTTATACTTTCAAAAAAGCTATGGGCAAAGAAATTGGAACATCACTATTTGAACCTGATAGAGTAGAAGATGTTAAAAAATATTTAGTAGAACATAAAGATAAAATTGTTCTTCCAATAGATAATGCTATTTCTACAGAATTTGCAAATCTACCAGCTAAATTTACTACTCCTGATAATGACAACATCCCTGAAGGATATATGGGACTAGACATAGGTCCTGAAACAATTAAATTATTTGCTTCTGAAATTTCAAATGCAAAAACTATTTTCTGAAACGGGCCTTTAGGTGTAACTGAATTTAGTGAATATGAAAAAGGAACTAAATCAGTTGCAATTACTATTGCAAATAAAAAAGATGTATTTTCAGTAGTAGGTGGTGGCGATTCAGTTACTGCTATTAATAAATTAGGCTACCAAGACAAATTTAGTTTCATTTCAACTGGTGGTGGTGCTTCTATTGAATTCATTCAAAATGGAACCCTTCCAGGAATAGATGCTATTCAAGATAAATAAAAATTAATTTAACTAAAATTTTCTTTCTATTAATAATAAAACGCTTGCATATTTATCTCTGCTGCGTTTTTTTATTAAAGTTTTAAACAATAAAACCTATTCTTTTATCAAAACAATAGAAAATCATCATTGATTTTAAGCAGTTTGTTTTATTTTATAAAAACTTTAATTTATGAGTTGGTTTAAAATCATTTTTTAAAGTTTTTAAATACTATTAAAATAACCTTTATCTTCTATTTATGTAATAAATAGAAAGATAAAGACTTAATAATAAAATAGTATTTACACATTTAAAAGACTTATATTTTAAAACTTACTGATAAATTAAAGTTTTTATAAAGTTTTATAGTGTCTTATTAAGATTATACATGTGTAATTTCTTTAAAATCTAAGTTAATAAGCAAAAAATATTTAGTGTTAGATTACTTAGTATTTTGAAGTAATTTTTTTAATTTAAATTAAAGGTAAATAATTTCGATTTTTACTTATAATTTTAACTAATGTTAATTAGTTTTCTAATATACATAAACAATAAACTTGCAATAACCATTAAATTTTAACAATTACTTAACAATATTTTAAGGAGAATAAATGGCTATCAGATATGTTGTGCATCATAAAAACGGCTGATGTGTAAAAAATGCTAATGGAGAAAAAGCTATTAAAACTTTTGGAACCCAAGAAGAAGCAATTAAATTTGCACGCAGTTTAAATGATACAACTTCAATAAAAATCCAAAGTAGAGATGGGAGTTTTAGAAAATAAATGGTGAAATCTAAATTAAATTTAAAAGAAACTCAATATGCAATTGATAAATTAAAATCAATATTTTCTGCATCTTTAGCTTCTTCTTTAAATTTAGTTAGAGTTTCAGCGCCTTTATTTTTGGAAAAAAGTAGCGGCTTAAATGATTCATTAAGCGGTGAAAAACCAGTTAGTTTCAAAACAAAAACTGTTGAAGATGATATTGAAATAGTACATTCACTTGCAAAATGAAAGCGATATGCGCTTCAAAAATATAATTTTTCAGTTTATGAAGGCATTTATACTGATATGAATGCTATTCGTAAAGAAGAAGATCTTGATAAATATCACTCGCTTTATGTCGATCAATGAGACTGAGAATTAATTATTGAAAAAAAAGATCGTAATATTGATTTTTTAAAATCAATAGTTAGAAAAATTTATTCCGCTTTACTTTTAACTGAATCTACTATCAATGAAATATATCCTATATTAAAACCTAAACTTTCACCTGATGTTTATTTTATAACCGCTCGTGATCTTGAAGCAAAATATCCCGACCTTTCAATTTCTGAACGTGAAAAAGCAATCACTAAAGAAAAAGGCTCAACTTTCATTATCGGAATTGGTTACCCGCTTTCTAATAATTTGCCTCATTCTAATCGAGCAAAAGATTATGACGATTGAACTTTAAATGGTGATTTGGTTGTATATGACGAAATTAACGATTCTGCTATGGAATTAAGTAGTATGGGAATTAGAGTAGATCGCGACGCTATATTAAAACAATACTCACTTACTGCATCTGAAGTTTCAAAAATAAGTGAATACCATAAATCAGTAGTTCAAGAAACTTACCCTTTTACAATAGGCGGAGGCATTGGACAAAGCAGAATTGCTATGTTTTTACTTGAAAAACGCCATATTGGAGAGGTTCAAGTGAGCGTTTGGGATAAAAATAACAAGAATTTTGCAAATTCTGAAAAAATATCGATTTTATAATTTATAATTTACTTTGTTATTGAGTGGCTTTATATAAAGGCATCTCAATAACGTCTAACAATAAGAACAATAACATTTATTAACTAATTATTAACTAACTATACAAAAATCATACATATAGAGTTGATTAGCGGAGCTCGCTTAGTCATGCCAACCTACAAGTCACGCTGCAAGGTGGAAAAGCCAGGGGTAAAACCAACATGTACTTTTTGGGAAATCTTTCTGCAATACTATGTATGGTAGAAAGGTTTTTTTATTTATGAAAATTTTAATGACTTCTGAATCAGTAGGAGCAGGTCATCCTGATAAAATTTGCGACCAAATAAGTGATGCTATTGTCGATAAACTTTTAGAACAAGATGAAGATTCACGTATAGCATGTGATGTTATTGCCAACGATGATTTTATTTATATTGGTGGTCAAATTACAACTAAAGGATATGCTGATACCATTCAAGAAGCGTGAAATGTTTTAAAACCATTAGGATATAAAGAAAATGATTTTAAAATCATTAATGCTATTTGCCCACAAAGTGCAGATATTGCCTTAGGAGTGAATAAAACCCAAAATAAAGAATTAGGCGCTGGTGATCAAGGAATTTTATTTGGATATGCTACAAATGAAAATGAATTTTATATGCCTTGAACTTTAGTGCTTGCCCATGAATTAATGCGACGTGCTGACGAATTACGTCAAAATGGCTCATTCAAGTTTGCTAAAGCTGATATGAAAAGCCAAGTTACAATTGAATATGATGATGAAACTAACACACGCAAAATCAAAAAAGTTTTACTTTCAATTCAGCATGATGAAAACTATGATGAAAAAAGTTTCAAAAAATTCATCAAAGAACAAATTATTGAATTTATCTTAAAGAAATTCAAATTTAACATTGATTGTGAAATTTTAATTAATCCTACTGGTCGTTTTGTAATCGGCGGTCCTAAAGGCGATACCGGACTTACCGGACGTAAAATTATCGTTGACACTTATGGAGGTTTTGCTCGCCATGGAGGCGGAGCTTTTAGCGGTAAAGATCCTACAAAAATAGATCGTTCTGCTGCTTATATGGCTCGTTATGTAGCAAAAAACTTAGTAGCAGCAGGAGCAGCTTCTGAACTTGAAATTCAACTTTCTTATGCAATTGGACTTCCTAGACCCCAAAGTATTTGAATTTCTCATATAAAAGATGGTAAATATCCAGTTGATAAAATTATTGCTGTTATTGAAGACATTTTTGATTTAAGCGTGGAAGGTATTATAAATAGCCTATCTTTGAAAAAGATAAAATATAAACCACTTGCAACTTATGGACATTTTGGAAGACTTGATTTATCACTTCCTTGAGAAAAATTAGACAAAGTAGAAGAAATTAAGAAACTTTTTAAATAATAATAATAGGGCAGAAATTAGCTTTCTGCCCTATATTTTTCTCTTATTTTACTTAATGTTACACCATTAACTGAAATTACATCTCATGCATTAATGGGTTTATTAAATATTTTTCTACACAATCTATTTGAAGACATTAACTTGCCCTCAAAGGAAATATTTCCATTGATGTCAAAATAAAGTTCATAATCATCACCAATTATTTTTAATTTATCAATAGTAGAAATATAGTTGTTTTTAATTAAATCTACAAAATCTACTTTTTTGGGTTTGATGTCATAAATAGCATTGATTAGATTGTTTTTACTTTTGTCTTTTGTGATTTTTTCTAACCTCAAAATACTTTGTTCATAGTATGTTTTATCTTTTTCAAAACCAATATAGTTTCTACCTAACATTTTAGCAGTATGAGCTGTAGTTGCGGTTCCTGAAAAGGGATCTAAAATTATATCATTTGGTTTTGAACAAGCCAAAATTATTCTTTCTAGTAGTGCGAGTAGTTTTTGTGTTGAATGAACTTTTTTGCCGCTTTCATCTTTCAATCTTTCGCTTCCTGTGCAAATTGGTAGTTTTCAAACTGATTTCATTTGAGTTCCACCGTTTATATGTTTCATTGTTTTATAATTGAAAGTAAATTTAGCTTTGCTATTTTTAGTAACCCAAAGCATAGTTTCTTGTGCATTAACAAATCTAGTTCCACCAAAATTTGGAACAGGATTTGATTTCTCTCAAACTATTTCATTAATAATTCAAGCACCCATATCTTGTAAAATATATCTCAAGTGGTGGATATTTTGAAAAGATCCTATAACTCATAAAGAACCATCTTTTTTCAAAACACGCAAACATTCTGCAAGTCACAACTTACATTCTTTATCATATTCTTCTAATGATTCATATTTGTCTCACTCGTCGTCTACACCATCAAATTTTGAACCATCATATCTAATTAAATCTTTTTGCAAGTTCATATTGTAGGGTGGATCTGCAAAAATTAAATCAATTGAATCATTAGGAATTTGTTTAAATAGTTCAATATTATCTCCTAGTAAAATTTTATTTAAAGGTAAAACATCATCTACCATTAATGCCCTCTCATTTTTATGGATAAATGCAATTTCTATTCAATTTCATTAGTATGTTCAATACTATGTATTGAACAAAAACTTTGAAATTATATTTTCTTCATTTGTATATATTTTAATTTTACTATTTGCAAATATTTTGCTGCTAAAAATATTAATATATTTTTAGCATAGCGATTTTATAAGCTTTCAAAATCAATCATTAAGTTTCTTCAAAACTTCAAAAAGTGTAAGGATAAATAACTTGAATTTACACATATTTATGTAGTTTTCTATGTTTTTTTTGTATTCTTCAAATTTAAGAAGTAAAATTTTTAAAATATATTTTTGAGGCAAAGATGAGAAAAATTAAAAAATTAATATTGGGCTTATCTACTTTACTAGTAGCAAGTGGCTCATTTCCGCTAATCGCATTAAGTTGTGTAAAAACTCACCCCCAAAAACCCGCACAAATAGTAGCAGGTGTTAAAACTAACGACCAATTAAAATTAACAGAAGAACAAGCAAAAAATGCTCCAAAGTCTATTGTTATTACTGATGGTGGTCCTTTAAAAGATAAATCTTTTAATCAATCATCTTGAGAAGGATTGATTGCTTTTGGAGAACAAAATAATTTAACATTCGATAAATATGATGCTGCTGAAATCAAAGAAAATAAATTTGATGATGGATATAAAGCAGCACTAAACAATGGTTATAAATACTGAATCCTACCAGGATTTTCACACATTGATGCAATGACCAAATTCTATGCTGCAAATAAAGCTGCTATGAAAGAAAAAGGTGTTGTATTGATTACAATTGACTTTGACTTTTCTAATAAAGCCGATCCTGGAGATTGTGTAAGTATTTTATACAAAACCAAAGAAGGCGGATTCTTAGCTGGTTATGCAGCAGGTGCTTTCTTAAGTGAAACTGAAACAGCAGAAGCAAATAGAACTGTATCATCATTTGGTGGTTCAAATGACCCAGGACCTGGTGATTTCATCGAAGGATTTTACAAAGGTATTTACTACTGAAACACTAAAAATGCAGGAAAAGAAGTTCATACAAAAGCTAAAAAAGTTGACTTATCTACTGGTTATGAACCTGGACCCACAATGACTGCTTCTATAGATAACGTACTTTCACAAGAAGCTAAAATGGTTCTTCCAGTAGCGGGATCTGCTACTGATGAAGTACTTTCAAGAGAAAAATTCTCAGACAAATACATCATTGGTGTTGATGTTGATCAATCACAAATAGTTGCTAAAAAACAAGAAACATTCTTTACTTCAATTACAAAAGGTATTGGACAAGCTACATATGACGTTGTTTCTGCACTAATTTCAGGAAAACAATTAGATAAATATGCAACTGGATATGAACCTGGAAAGAAAAATGCACTTTTAAATAAAGGATATAAAGACAACTGAGTAGGAATAGCACCTACAAGAATACCTGGTGATAAAGGTAAAATTGCTACTGAAGCCTTTGAAAAAGCTAAAAATGTATTCAAAAATCTAGAACAAAAAGATTTAGAATGATTAAACTCAAAACGTTCTAAATTAGAAGCTGGATCTATAGAACACAAAGATAGTCAAGAAACTATCGATGCATTATCAGAACTATTATTTAAATAGTTCTTTTTTGATATTACATTAAATTTTAATATTATGAATGCTATAGAATTCAGGAATATAACAAAAGAATTTCCCGGCATTCGAGCAAATGAAGATATAAGTTTTACCGTCAAAAAAGGTAGCATTCATGCTCTTATCGGCGAAAATGGTGCCGGTAAAAGTACGCTTATGTCTATTTTGTTTGGATTGTACGAACCAACTGCTGGTGAAATTCTTATAAATGAAAACAAAGTATTTTTCAAAGGGCCTAATGACGCTAATGCATTAGGTATTGGTATGGTTCATCAACACTTTAAATTAGTTGATGTTTATTCTAATTTAGATAACATCATTTTAGGTGCTGAATGAACTAAAAAAGGTTATATTATTGACCGTAATATAGCCATTAAAAAAATCAAAGCATTGCAAGAAATTTATGATCTTCATTTTGATTTGAATCAAAAAAGTGGACAAGCCACTGTTGCAGTTCAACAAAAAGTTGAAATTATGAAAATGTTATACCGTGACAATGACATTTTAATTTTTGATGAACCTACTGCTGTGTTAACTGAAAAAGAAATTCAAGGACTTTTAAAATCTTTCAAGATTTTTAAAGCCTCTGGTAAAACCATTGTTTTTATTTCACATAAACTAAAAGAAATAGAACAAGTTGCTGATTATGCTACTGTACTTAGAAAAGGCAAAGTAGCTGGTAATTTTGAAATGAAGAATTCAAAAATGGAACAAATTATTGAAGCAATGGTTGGTTCTAAAGTTGAAGTTATTCAAAATGATGGCAAGAAATATTCAGATGACATAATCTTTGAGCTTGAAGGTATTTCGACCAAAAAAGAATATAAAAACTTACACGATTTATCATTAAAAATTCATAGTGGTGAAATATTTGCTATAGCTGGTGTTGAAGGAAATGGTCAAAATGAACTTGAAAAAGTTTGTTCAGGAATGATAAAACCTTCTGCTGGAAAAATTTCAATGAAAATCGCAAATGCTAGTGGTGAAGGTAAATCATTAGTTGATATAACTAATGTTAATGTCTATAAAAGAAGTAAATCTAAAATGGCATATGTTCCTGCTGATAGACACCACCACGGACTTATACTAGATTATTCAATTCATGAAAATGCAATCATTAGAAGATTGTGAGATCCACAGTTTCAAAAAATGGGATTTTTGAAAAAATCCGCAATTAGAAAATATGTTGATCAAATAATTAAAGAATATGATGTTCGTGGATCTCATAATGGATATGGCTTTGCTCGTTCAATGTCGGGTGGTAATCAGCAAAAATTCATTGTAGGACGTGAATTTACATCAGAACATGATTTTATTATCATAGTTCAACCTACACGTGGGCTTGACATCGGTGCTATTAATAATATTCACAATAGAATATTAGCTGAAAAAACAGCAGGTAAAGCTATTCTATTAATATCATATGAACTTGATGAAGTAATAGCACTCGCTGACACAATTGCCGTAATCAATGAAGGACATTTGATGTTAACAAAACCTGCACGTGAGCTAACACGTGCAGAAATCGGAAAATATATGATTTCATCAGCTAAAAATAAAGGAGGAGTAAATGCAAAATAGTGAAATTGATACATCAAAATTAAATTTTTGAGAAAAGCTTCGCTTTTTCTTTCGTTTAGAACAAACAAAGTCTAATGCTAGAAAAGTAATTTCATCTATTTGATCAATTGTTTTTGGACTACTTTTTTCACTAGCATTTATTGCTATTGTTACCAAAAATAACCCTTTTCTATTTTTTAGCATTTTATTTAAAAGTTTGCGTGGTACTGGACAACGTAGCTTTTTCTAATATCTTTTAGTATTTGGTTTTATTGGACTAAGTTCAGCAATTGGTTTTAAATCCGGCTTATTTAATATTGGTATAAGTGGCCAAATGATGTCAGCTGGATTTACCACATTTGCTATTTTCATAATGCGCAAGCAAGGAAATATGACTGGTGGATATTTATTCTTATCATTGATGCTTTCAATGATAGTAGCATTTCTATTTTCCTTAGTTGCAGGTGCTTTAAAAGCTTATTTAAATGTTCATGAAGTTATATCAACAATTCTAATTAACTGAATTATAGTCAATATTTGTCTTGCATTTTTCACCCGTGATTCTAATTTATTTGGTGAATATGCAAAACCATTTCTAGGCATTAAACCAGGAACTTCAGGAGTCTTTTCTATATCTAAGAATGTTGAAAACATTTTTCTAACATTTGGATATATCCTACTAATAGCTTCAATTGTAACCTTGTGAGGTATCTACCGTTTTACAACATTGGGTTACAAACTTAGAATGTTAGGACTTTCTAAAACCAATGGACAATACATGGGAATTAATGAAAAATTAATTACTATGCTTGTTATGGGAATTTCTGGACTATTTGCTGGAATTGGTGGATTTTACTTTTTTGTAGTAAAAGAAAAAAGTTTTAATAGTATATCCTCTCCTCACAACCTAGGATTTGAAGCAATTGCAATTTCGCTTCTAGCATTAAATTCTCCTATTGGAATTTCATTTACTTCGCTATTTTATGCATTATTATACAACGGTCAAAGTTACACTCAACTAGCTCCTTTATATTTACCAGCTGATTATTATGGAATTGTAACTTCATTAATCTTATATCTAGCTGCAATTAGTCAAGTATTAAACAATTTCAAACCAATGAATTTCATTTGAAGATGAATTGTCATAAAATCCCATCCTTTTGCTAAAAATTACTCTGCTAGTTATAAATGCAAGCAAAAAATAGATCATTTAGAATACAAAAAACAAGTTATATTAACCAAAATTGATTTAACAATTGATGAAACTAATAAAGATAAACTTCTAACTAAGTATTTATCAATGATCAACAGTATTGATAAAAAAATTCACTTATTAAAAAAAGAGCATACTCTCTTACTAAGAAAAATAGAATTAATGCTACCTTATGCTAGTGATTTAAAAAATGTAAGTGAATTAAAATTAAAACTTATCACACTTTCAAAAGAATTAAAAGTTTTACAAAAATCTAATGAAAGTGTCACTGAAACTCATAAAAATGAAGTTATAACTGAAATTAATTCAATCAAAACTCAAATCACTAACACACAAACTAATTTAAAATTAAGTTTTGAAAAAATAGCTTCATTAACTCATAGCGGAATCAAAGATTTTATTCCGCTTACCCTTGAAGAATTTACTAAACAATTTACTATAAGTCAAACTTCAAAAGTTCAAAGTATTAAAAGCTTAAAACAAAAAGCAAATCAACAAGAAAAAGATTTACTTTTAAAAACACTTGACAGCCAAAGTAATAAAACAAGTATTGCTGTTGCTGAAAACTTCCAAAGAATTTCTATTTTAAAAAGAGAATTAAATGAGCAAATCACTTCTTTAAAAGGAAATCAACAATATAATCTTAAACAAAACTATAAATCAGCTAAATTTACGCTCAAAAATGAATACAACAAAAATGTAAATGCACTTTATGAAGAAAAAATGTATTACATTAAAGAATACTTGAATCTACTGTTCGGTAAATCTTCTGCCACTAGCAATACAAAAGGAGGCAATTAATGAATTTATTTAATGCAATTTATTCATCAATGATTTTATACTTTTGTATCTTCGTCCTAGCTTCTATTGGTGGAATGTTTAGTGAAAAAGTTGGAATAGTTAACGTTGGTATTAATGGAATTATGGTAATAGGAGCTACATCTTATATCATCTTCCAAGATATTATCACAAGAATATTTGGTGTAGCTGGTGCTTCTAGTATGCTATGACAACTTATAGCACTACCAATTTCTGCTGGCATTGCTGGATGTTATGCATTACTCCATGGTCTTGCTACAATTAAACTAAAAAGTGAACATACCATTTCGGGATTTGCAATAAATCTACTAGCTACTGGAATTTGTTTCATTTTGCTTGGGATTTTTGGACATGGTTCAAAAGCACCATATACAAACATAAACGAACTAAAATATTCAGTTATAGATTCAGCAGGTCGTTCTTGAGAAATAATTTCATTTAAACTAGTTCTAACAATTGCAATTATAGTAGGTTCATTTATTGTTTTAAATAAAACAATATGAGGACTACGTTTCAGATCAATTGGTGAAAATCCACAAGCAGCTGATGTTGCGGGAATTAATGTTAATAAATATAAATGACAAGGAATTTTCATTTCGGGTGTTATTGCAGGAGTTGCTGGAGTTATATTTGCTCAAGAATTTAGTAGTGATTTAAAAACTGGTGACGTGCGTGGGTTTGGATATTTAGCACTTGCTATTATGATTATGGGTCAATGAAACATTGGATTAATTACTGTAATTACTTTCATATTTGCCTTACTATATTCATTTTCATACTACTCGGGAACATTTATCTATGAACTAAAACATTACCGTGATATACTAAATTTAGTTCCTTATCTAGTAACAATAATTGTGGTTATGGCAACAGCTAAAAAATCACATGCCCCAGCAGCCGTCGGGATTAACTACGATAAAACACTGCGCTAATTTATTAATAAAAAACTTTCGTCTTACGAACAAACTACCACATCGCAGTGTGGTAGTTTTTTAATTTAAACTACAGTCCAACCACCCAAAGATTCACTTTCACAAAATTAACATTTTTAAGGGTTTATAAACTATAATATTTGAATTATGGACTTGAAAAAATATATTCGTACAGTAAAAGATTTTCCTAAGCCAGGAATTTCATTTAAAGATATTTCTTTACTTTTAGCAAATGGCGAAGCTTTGCATTACACCATTGAAAAAATGGCAGATTTAGCAAAAGATGCTGACATAATTGTAGGACCAGATGCACGTGGATTTTTATTTGGAACCCCAGTTGCTGCTAAATTAAAAAAACCTTTTATTATGGTACGTAAAAAAGGTAAACTTCCAGGCGACGTTGTAAGTTGTGATTATGGTCTTGAATATGGAAGAAATGTACTTGAACTGCAAAAAGGCGTAACAAAACCAGGACAAAAAGCAGTTATTATAGATGATGTTCTTGCAACTGGTGGAACATTAGAAGCTATTATAAAATTATTAGAATCAGAAAAAGTTGATGTTTCAAAAATTATTGTATTAATGGAATTAGAAGGTTTTGATGCTCGAAAGAGATTAAAATGTGATGTGGAAAATCTAATTTTCATTGGCGAAAATGAACAATAAAATATGCAAAAAATTAAAAAATATAAAACATATGTCGATATTCCTACAAAATACAAGTGAGATTTAGAAGACATTTTAGAAGGTAAAACTATTCAAGAGTATATCGATGAATATTTTTTACTTTGCGAAGAACAAATCAAAATCAAAGATAGTAAATATGAAAATATTGAAAACTACATTCAGTTTTTAAAATTAAGTGAAAAATCAATACTTTTAAAAAACAAAATCACAAATTATTTATCTAATAGACTTAATATCAACCTAGTTGATAATGAAATTAATGCTATATCAAATGATTTTGAACAAAAATCACAAGCTTATGACATTAAAATGGGAAGTGAGCTAAATAATTTATATAAAAATAAAGATAAAATAACTTCTTGACTAAATGACTCGCGCCTAAAAGATATTAAAAAAGATCTAGAATTTACTTTAAAGCAATTCGACCATAAATTGGATGAAAAAATCGAATCTTATTTAAATGATACTGCTATTTCTAATCCTTCTATGGAAGAACTATTCAGTATTTTAACTAATGTTGAAATTAAATTTGAAGATGTATTGTCTTCAAAAGGTGAAAAATTTCCTCTAACAGAATCAAATAGAAGCCTTTTAATGAAAAATTTAGATGAAACTGTACGTAAAAATGCTTATTTTAATTACTTTAATGGCTTTTTAAAACATAAAGACACATTAACTAAGTTTTTATATAACCACTTCAAAAAAATGTCGGTTGAATCACTCTACCGTAAATATCCTTCAACCATTAACGCTATTTTAGAAGATGATCAAATAAATGAAAACTTGCTTTCAAATTTATTTGCTACTGTTATAGAAAAATCAAAGATTTTTACTAAATTCAAAAAATACAAAAAAATGTTTTTTGAAAAGAAATTTGGCAAAAAATTTGAAAAATGAGATTCGTCGGTTGATTTAGTGAATATCAAAAACACTTATTCAATCGAAGAAATGCAGCAAACTGTACTTGATGCATTGAATGTAATGCCTGAAGAATATCGCAAGCTTGCTTCAAAAGCAATCAATGAAAAATGAATTGATTATATTGAAACAAGTTCAAAAATGAGTGGTGCTTATTCAATTGGTGAAACTTATGGTATTAATAAAAAATACATTTTAATGAATTTTGATGGCACAATCAATTCACTTTTCACCTTAATTCATGAACTGGGACATTCAATGCATTCTTATTATTCAGATAAGTCTAATTCTATATTTAGAAGTTCTTATCCTTTATTTTTAGCAGAAATAGCCTCAATATTTAATGAACTCCTTCTTAGTGATTACTTAATCACGCACGCTAAATCTGATGAAGAAAAGTTTTATTTATTAAATCAAGATATTAATAATTTCATAGGAACGGTGTTGATTCAAACTATTTGAGCTAATTTCGAATATGAACTTTATAATGGGATTGATAAAGGCAAATTTCTAAATTCATATCCTGAAATGGAAAAACTATATTCTGAGGTTTATAATAGATATAGTCATTCTACAAAATTGAAATTAGGTGACAAAGAAAACATTTATTCTGTTACCATTCCACATTTCTACTATGGCTTTTATGTATACAAATATGCTCTTGGATACATTATTGCAAATTCATTTTTCTTAGATTATAAAATGCAAGGAAGTGTGTCACTGCAAAACTATATCGCCAACTTTTTATGTTCGGGTGATAGGTCTTGACCTACTGAAACATTAAAAAATTGTGGTATTGATGTCTATAAAAGTGAAGTTTATGACAAAGCTTTTAAAACTATCGATGAAAAAATTGAAGAATATATCAAACTAGGCAAAAAAATATTCTTTAATAAATAAAATTTCTAGCACTCTTTTTTATAAAGTGCTAAAATATACTAGTAATGAAGGAGTTGAATATGAAATTACCATACATAGCAATCAAAAATCAAATCATAGTGCCTTTTTCTGAAGACCATATTAGGGTGGGCAAGAAAAGATCTATTGATTCACTTAAACTAGCTACATCTAAAAAATATGAAAACAATTTAGTAATTGTTTTTCTTAAAAAAGATGTTGCTGGTGAAGAACTTAAAAAAGATGATATTTATGAATATGGAGTATTAACCAAAATTCTTGATACTAAACAAAAATCATCAATTTATCAAGTTACATTACAATGTGGCGCTGATATAATAAGAGTTAAAAAACTTATTACAGATGATAAAGATCAACAGTTGATTGATTTTGAATTTATTCCACCGGAAGAAAAAATATATAATAGAGAAGTAGTTTATAAGTTAAGAAATTCATTACTTGAACTTATACGTGCAGCCAAAGCTATGGATGTAAGATTTGGTATTGACAAATCATCTTCATCAACATCAATTACTAAAAATGAATTTGCTAGTGCAGAAGATGCACTTTTATTTGATTCATTAGATTATGATACTGAATGAATTAATATACATAAAGTAATAACTGCTTTAAAAAGTGATTTATCATTAGAAGAATTAACTAAACTTTCACAAACTATTAGTATAACTGAAGCTTATGACATATTAATTTCTAAAATTTCAAACATTATTAAAATGTTAAAAGTTGATAGCGAAATTTCAACAACTATGCGTAATGAACTTGATGAGCAACAAAAAGACTTTTTGTTACGTGAAAAAATGCGTCAAATCAAAAAGATGCTAAAAGAAGATGACGGAACTAAAGAACTTGAAAAAATCTTATCTGATGATGAAAAGATGAAACAATTTCCACAATATGTGATTGATTGTATTCAAGCAGAACAATCAAGAATTGCTAATATGATGCCATCAAGCCCTGAAGCTAATATTGCCAAAAACTACATCGACTTACTGCTTGCACTTCCTTGAAGAAAAGTAAGCAAAGAACTTCTTGATATCAATAATGTTAGAAAAATTTTAAACAAACATCATTACGGACTTGAAAAACCAAAAGAAAGAATTCTAGAATTCATTTCTGTTCTAACACATACTAAAAGCAAAGAAAAAGATCAAGAATATATTCCTATAAAAGATGATCCTAATAATTTTGTGGATACAAAACTATTTATCAACAAACTTGGAACTGTAACAAACGAACCTATAAACAATATTCCTATTCTAACTTTAATTGGACCTCCTGGGGTTGGTAAAACTACGTTAGCTAAATCAATAGCTGAAGCTTTAGATCGTAAATTCATCAAAGTTTCACTAGGCGGAGTTAAAGATGAAGCTGAAATTAGAGGTCATAGAAGAACTTATGTTGGAGCTATGCCCGGAAAAATTATCAATGCTATTAAAAAAGCAGGTGTATCTAACCCAGTTATTCTATTGGATGAAATTGACAAAATGTCAGCTGATTTTAGAGGTGATCCAGTTTCAGCAATGCTTGAAGTGCTTGATCCTGAACAAAATGCTAACTTCCAAGATCACTATTTAGATTTAGAATACGATCTTTCAAAAGTTTTATTTATTGCAACTGCTAACTACTATGATTCTATTCCGGCTGCTTTAATTGACCGTGTGGAACTATTGGAACTTTCTACTTATACAGTCATTGAAAAAATCGAAATTGCTAAATCACATTTACTTCCAAAAGTATTAGATCAAAATAAAATTGAACCTAAACAATATCAAATTTCTGATGAAGTTATAGAATTTATTATTAGAAATTACACTCGTGAAAGCGGAGTTAGAGAATTAAAGAGAATCTTAGACACAATAGCACGTAAAATTGTTATTAGAATCTTAGATAAAAAAATCAAAAATGAATTTATTATCACACAAGATATCATCAAAGAATTTTTAGGACCAGTAAAATTTGCTGAAGATGAAAATGAAAACAAAGCTCAAGTAGGTGTAGTTAATGGACTTGCTTATACAAACTTTGGCGGATCTACTCTTGCTATTGAAGTAACTACTTTTAAAGGCAAAGAAGGCTTAAAATTAACTGGTTCTTTAAAAGATGTTATGAAAGAATCGGCACAAATAGCACTAGCTTATGTAAGACATAATGCTGATAAATTCGGAATTAAATTTGATTTTGATGAATATTCTATTCATATCCACGTTCCGGAAGGCGCTGTTCCTAAAGATGGACCTAGCGCAGGTGTAACATTTACCACTTCTATAATAAGTGCGCTATTAAATAAACCAGTTCCAGCTAATATTGCAATGACTGGAGAAATTACACTTCGGGGCAAAGTGCTAGCAATAGGTGGGTTAAAAGAAAAATCACTTGCAGCTTCAAAATTTGATATTAAAAAGATCTTCATTCCATTTGACAACCAAAGACATTTAGTTGATGTACCTGCCGAAGTTAAAAAAGTTGTTGAGTTTATCCCAGTTAAATACTATGACGAAATATTTGAAAGTATTTTCAAATAAAAACCAAAAAAACATAATCAAAAAACCAAAAGCATGCTCACTTTTGGTTTTTTATATGGCAGGGGATGCAGGAATTGAACCCACACCAGAGGGTTTGGAGTCCTCAGTTCTACCATTAAACTAATCCCCTATAAAAAAGACTATTTTGCTATTCTAAAATAACACACGTCTCCATCTTGCATAATGTAATCTTTGCCTTCAATCCGCATCTTTCCATTGTCTTTACAGTTTTTTTCACCACCTAAGGCAATGTAATCTTCGTATTTAATAATTTCAGCTTTAACAAATTTCTTTTCAAAATCTGTATGAATTATACCAGCACATTCGTTTGCTTTTTGTCCATTTTTGAAAATCCAAGCACGTGTTTCTTCGGGACCAGCGGTAAAAAATGTTGAACGATTTAAAAGTTTGAAGCTATTTCTAATAATTACATTAATACCTGATTCAGTTATATTGTATTCTTGTAAGAATACAGTTTTTTCATCAGCAGTAAATTGAAGTAGCTCGTGTTCTATTTTTATAGAAATAGGAATTACAATATCATCTTTTAAAAAGCTTTTTAACATATGATAATGCTTTGCTGCTTCTAGGTTTTTAAAATCATTTGAATCTAGATTAGCTACATAAATAGTTGGTTTTAAAGTAAGTAATTGATAAGATTTTACAACTTCAAGTTCTTTTTCATTAAGATCGATATCTTTCAACATTTTTTCTTGTTCAAGTTCTTTTCTTAATTTAAGCGCAACTTCAAATTCGAATTTTAAGTTCTTATCAGGTGAATTTTGCGCTTTTTTACCAATTCGGTTAATTACATTTTCTACAGTCTGCAAATCAGCTAATATAAGTTCTAAATTAATGGTTTTTAAGTCGCTTAGGGGATCTATTTTATTATTTACGTGTAAAACATCTTGATTTTCAAAACATCTGATTACATGCACTATTGCATCAACTTCACGGATGTTAGATAAAAACTTATTACCAAGCCCTTCGCCTTTAGAAGCACCTTTAACAAGCCCAGCAATATCAACAAATTGGAAAAAAGCAGGAACAATTTTCTTAGTATTAACCAACTTTGCAAGGTTTTCAAGACGTTCATCATATAAATTAACAATTGCAGTGTTAGGTTCAATTGTAGTAAATGCATAATTAGCACATTCAACTTCTTGCATAGTTAAAGCTGAAAAAAGTGAACTTTTTCCAACATTAGGTAATCCTACTATTCCGGCTTTTAAAGACATATTGCTCCTTGGATTTTGCTAAATTAATATTTATTATTATAAATAAAGTTAATAAAAAATAAATAAAAAAAATGGGGCGTGCGATGGGGATCGAACCCACGTATGCCGGAGCCACAACCCGGAGCGTTAACCACTTCGCCACGCGCGCCATAAAATGACTAATTTATTTTACCATATTTATTTACTTTGTTGCTTTTTTGTTTTATAAAACTAAACACCAAAGTAAATTCACCTTTTATAGGTTCTTGTAAAACTAAATCAACTACCTCACTCGCAAAGCCTTCATAGTCTTTTTCATATAGTTTTGTCATTTCTTTTATTAAATAAAGTTTTACAGTTTGCCCATATACTTCAGCAAAATCTTTTAATGTATCTTCTAATTTGTGTGGTGATACATAACAAACATAAGTATAGGGTGTGAGTTTTTTCAAGAAATTCTTTCTTTTTTCTGAACTATCAGGAATAAAACCTAGAAAAGTGAAGGTATTTGAGAAATTAGCTTTGATAATAGCATGTAAAAATGCACTCCCTGCACCTATAACATTAATGAAAATGTTGTTTTGCTTACATAATTTAATAATTTCAAAACCAGGATCAGATATGCAAGGAAGTCCCGCATCTGATACAAGAGATACTTTTTTACCAACTTTAATGTCCTCTAAAATTTTAGGAGATACTGATTTTTCATTAAAGTTATGATAAGAAACTAATTTTGCTTCTACTTTTAGTTCTAAACTTAAAAATAGCCTATGAGTCATACGCGTATCTTCGCATAAAATAATGTCTGATGACATTAATTCTTCAATAGCACGCTGTGAAATATCTTTTAAATTACCAAGTGGAGTTGCTATTATATTGATTTTGAGGTTGCTATTTATCATATTCATCACCTAATTTACCAATAAATGCAGCTTTTTGAAGTTTAAAGTTATTGTTAGGTATTTTAAAGGTAATTAAATACTTTTTAATTAGATTAATTAAATTAATAAAAGGAAATTCATCATCTTCAAATGATTGAAAAAGCTCTTCATCAATAAAATTAGTTGTTATTTTAATATTATTTTTCTTAGAATGAATTTCAATTAAATTAAATAGTAGATAAGAAAGTAAAATGAAAAAGTTTTCATCATTTAATTTTTTTTCTAAAAAAATCAAAAGAGGGTAGTGATTATTAAATGAAGTTGCAAAATGTTTTTTTAGATCATAAAGTAGTTGAATATTTTCATTAGTGTAATATTCAGCCATTTTTTCTTCATCTTCAAATAAATATTCATAAAACATTTTGAATTTATCATCGTCTTCTTCTTTTTTGTGTTTTATTGTAGTTTTTGAAAAACTGATTTCAAAACAACGAGATCTTATAGTTTTTAAAACACGGTTGCGGTTATTAGTTGTAATTAAAACAATCAAATTATCAGGACAGTTTTCCAAAAAGTTTAATAAAGCGTTTAATACACTAGGCGAACCATTTTCGATATTTTTGATAATTAAAACTCTAGTTTTACTACTTTCATGTGATGATTGGAGGTTTCTAGCTTTATTTACAGTTTTTAATAGTTCTTCTTTTTTAATTGAAACTTTAGAACCATCAACCATAAAATAAAGTTCACCATAAATGATATCTTTTTCGGTTTTATAGCTTTCACCATTCACTAAATTAATAAAATATATCAAGTATTTTGAAATATTGGTGTTGGGAAGTGCAGTAAAAAGATAAACTTGGGAAAGTTTATTTTTTTTAACTGAGTTATCTATTATTTCGTAATAATGATTATTCGTCATCGACTATTTTTCTTTCAACTAATATTTTTCAGGTTTTTTCAAATAATTCTTCAAGTGTACAATTAGAATCAATGATAACAAATTTATGCTTGTCATAATTAATTACACTGCGATAAGCTGAATAAAGTGTTTGATAGTATTCTTCATTCATTCTTTCCATACGATCAGCTTCTTTACGCAAACGTTTCAATCTTTCAACTACTTTTTCTGGCATCAAGTCGAAAAATATTATTAAATCAGGTTTGGTGTTGCTAGTAATAATTTCATTTAATTTGCGTACTACTTTATATCCTAAATCGCCCAATATTCCTTGATATACAAAAGATGAATGTCAGTAGCGGTCTGAAAAGACAGTTTTATTTTCTTTAAGAGCAGGTCAAACAGTTGTTTCCAAGTTTATACGACGTGAAGCCATAAATAGTAGTGCATCGACTGTAGTAGACAAATTATTTTCTTTATTTAAAATAATTTGTCTTATTTGTTCGGCTTCCTTGGAATTTTTTGAGCCAGGTTCTCTTGTAAATACATAGTTATCTGCTTTAGCAGATTTTTTAAGTTTCTCTTCAATTAATTTTAATATGGAAGATTTGCCGGCACAATCCATTCCTTCAAAAACGATAAATTTTGGAATTCTCTTATTTGACATAATTGCCCCTTATAATTTTTGTTTGTTGATTAAAGCTTGCTTTAAAGTAATAGGATCAGCATATTCTACATTTCCATTTATAGGAAGCCCTATAGAAAGTTGGAAGATATTTAACTCTTTATACTTTTGCAGCAAGTATTTTTTTATATATTGCATTGAAATTTGCCCTTCGAGGGTAGGATTTAATGCAAGAATGACTTCTGTTCTAGGATTAACTAGATTTGTAAGTTTTTCAATATCATCAAAAAATGAATCATTATTTTCTTCTTTTATCTTAGTGGGTTGTCTAAAAAGTGTTTCAAATATGTAATATTTGCCATTAAAAATTTCTAGTGCTTCAAATTTTTCGATTTCAGAATCTGTATTAACTACAATAAGTTTATTTTTTCTGCTATGGTCGCTGCAAATTTTACATATTTCATTTTCTTGCATCAAGTTGCACTGGACACATTTTTTGATGGTTTCATTTAGTTTGGAGATTAACTTGTTAATTTCAGTAATTTCGGTTTCGTCAGAATTAATAAAATAAAGCAAAATTGCTTTTACTTGCTTTTTTGATAAAGATTTAATTTTGCTTAGTTTTAAAAATAAACTATTATAAAATTCATTATCCATTAGAAACCTAAACCCGAGAATTTGTCGTTTAGTTCTTCATATTCTTCTTCAATTAGTGCTAGACCTTCATTAATTGTAAGAACTACTAAATCTTCAACAAGTTCTGGATCTTCTGGATCTATTAATGCAGGATTAATTTTCAATGATTTAATTTTTCTTGAACCAAGTAATACTGCTTCAATTCCTTGTTTGGTTACTTTAAATTCTTTTTTTTGAATTTCAGCTTCTTGTAAACTTGCTTCTTCTTGTAATCTTTTTGCTTTTTTAAGCATTTCATTCATATTCATTGCCATAATTAACTCTTTAATTCCTTATTTTTGATATATATCTCCAAAATCATCAAGAAATTCATCTAATTCCTTATCTTTTTTAAATTTCTTTTCTAAATTTGGAAGTTTTTCAATTGTTCTAGGTTTATCTTTGTTTTTCTTTCATCAATCTTCAGCATTTTGTTTTTGAGCCTTTGTAATTGCAAATAAATGTACATATCTACCAAAAACTTTGTATGCTGCATTTACTAGAAATTCTTTATAAGAATTTTCATTTAGTTTTTTGATGATTTGCGCGATATTTGAACTAAATACAATAAAGTCCTTGCTTGATAGTATCAAGTTTAAATCCTGTAATAGCACTCTAGCTTCGTTTTCTTTTTCTGATTTTAATTTAGTATTTAAAAGCTTGAAATTCATTTTATCAGTGTTTTTATAATCGATAAAATTAGGTATGTTGCGATCTTTTTGCGAAACATAGATGCAATCATAAATTAATTCATCTGTAATAAGCCCACTGTTAGCTTTAATCATAGCTTCTAGTTTTTGAATTTCTTCATCTATTTTAGCATTTGATTTATTTTGCTTAGGCGCAGGATCGGGTGATGGAATTTCATTAATATTAGTGATTAATGTGTCTCGCATTTCACCTAAATCAACTTCTTTAGTTTTTTCTTCAATTAAAATTTCATCAGTTTTATTTAATATTTCACTAACATCAACTGGTTTCATTTTAATGTCATATTTATTTGCAATATCACCAAGTCCTAGAAAATCATTGATTTTGTTGTTGTTAGATTTTGGTTTAGTGGTTTCTTTAGTAGTTTTCTTTTCAATTGTATCAGAACGGTGAATATTAACAATTTCAAAGTCATTAGTGTCTTCTTTTGAAACTGATGAAATTGGAGAAGTTATAGTGTTAATGAAATTTTCATCATCAGTTTTTAAACAAGCTAGTTTTATAAAACCAAGTTCTAGTGATTGAAGTGGAAGATCACTCATTTTAATGTCTTCTAAAATTTTTACAAGTTCAGTAATGAATTCACTAACTTTTTGTTTTGATATATCGATTTTTTTAAGATCTTCTACAGAAGCATATTCAAGCAAGTTTTCATCTTGGGTTTTGATATAAATAAAGTAGTCTTTTAAAAGATTAATTAGTGATACTACCATTTTTTCAATATCAATACCATCACTTATTAATTTAGCATTTAGATTCAAAAATTCTTTAATGTTATGTGCTGCTATTAAATTAAGGATTTTGATTAGATTTTCTTTGTCTAAAATACCAAAGAAGTTTTGCACATCTTTTTCAGTTATTGTTCTATTTCCAACAAATATAGCAATTTGATCAGATATAGTAAGTGCATCTCTAAAACTACCTTCACTTAAAGAAGCAATTAAATCTAATGATTTTGGATCGGCTTTAATTCCTTCTTTTTTAAAAATTTCACGTAAGTGTTCAATCATTATATTTTTTTCAATGCGTTTGAAATTAAATCTTTGAACTCTACTTAAAATGGTTAGTGGAATTTTTTGTGGGTCAGTAGTTGCAAGAATAAAAATAGCATGTGATGGTGGTTCTTCTATGGTTTTTAAAAGTGCATTAAATGCTGCTTTTGAAAGCATATGAACTTCATCAATAATGTAAATTTTATATCTTGAATTAATAGGCATATGATTGATTTTATCTTTTAAATCACGTATGTCATCAATTCCAGAATTAGATGCAGCATCTATTTCAATAATATCTAAATTTCTTTCAATATTAGCAATACATTCATCACAAGGAGTAAGAATATCATTAGTATGAATACAATTTATGGTATTAGCAAATATTTTAGCAACAGAAGTTTTACCCGTACCATGAGGTCCACAAAATAAATAAGCATGACTTATTTTACGGTTTTTAATAACATTAATTAGTGTAACTATAATGTTGTCTTGGCCTTTAACTTCATTGAATTTTTTAGGACGATAATGTCGATATAATGTTTTATATTTACCTTCCATGTATTCTCCTTTTGACTTATAATAAATATTAACACAAATTATGTGATTTCTAGTAAAGCAACAAATAAATTTTAATGTGCGTTTTAATGAACTTAACATTAAAATTTATGTAGGTTAGAAGCATATGAAACTTTTATTTTAAATTATTGAGTTTTTTAAATTGATTAGTATAATAGAATGAACTTAGTTAAATTTAAGTCTCAAAACAAGCAAATTAAGGAAAATAATATGATAAAAGAAGTGTCATGTGGAGCAATTACATTTTCTAAAAGAAAATTTAGACTTACCAAAGTCTTGCTCATAAAACAAAAAAATTCACATTATTTTACCTTTCCTAAAGGTCATCAAGAACAAGGTGAAACACATGAACAAACTGCTATTCGTGAGTTAAAAGAAGAAACTAATATAGACATTAATATAATTGAAGGATTTAAAGATAAAAACACTTATAGTCCTTATCAAAATTGTATAAAAGATGTATTTTATTTTTGTGCTGAGGCTAAGAATATAAACTTAGAAAAACAAGATGCTGAAATTCAAAAAATAGGCTGATATTCTATTGGAATTGCAGCTTTAAAACTGCATTACAAAAAAGATAAGCAAATGCTAAAAACTGCTTATAAGGTTTTCAAAAATTATAAGAAAACCACAAAATAAAAAAACACGTTCTTACAAATAAATGTGTTTTTTATTCTACTTTTTTTCTTAAAAAAATATTATTTTTAGTTTTAATTTCATTTAATGAATTTTAAGAGAAAATCACTAACCCCAATAATGGTAAAACCATTATTGTCTGTTGTTTCTTCAAGTGTTTTATTAATTACTAATATTTTTTGAATATGATCTTTATGAGCTAGAAATGGTTTTAATTCTCTTGCTTTTATTTCCGGGTTTGAAATATCATTACTTACTTGAATGTAATATTTTTTAGGGCATTTTGTTGCAATAAAATCAATTTCATAAATTTTACTAATGCTTTTACCTGCTTCATTTTTTTCTTTTTTTCCAAAAGCACCTATATTAACTGTATAGCCATTATATATTAATTCATTGTAAATTAGATTTTCAAGCATTTGACCTTCATTTTCATATGCGAAATTAAGTCTCGCATTTCTTAACCCATTATCAACAAAATAATATTTTCTAAGTGCTCCTATTTCTCTTTTGCCTTTAATATCATATCTGCTAGCTTCTTTTAGAATAAAAGAATCAATAAAAAAATCAATGTATTTTTTTACAGTGTCTTTATCAATTTTTTCTTTTGTAATGCTTTTATAAGTGTTAACAATTTTTTCTGAATTAAATAGATTGCCTGTTCATTCGCTAATAATATTGCAAAGTGAATCTAATAATTCTGTTTTTGTAAGATTATTATGCTCTAATATATCTTTGAAATATGTTGTTTCAAATAAGTTTTTTAAATATTCTTTTTTTTCATTTGTATTTTTTAGTACTGCTAATGGCATTCCACCATATTGCATATATTCAAAAACAGTATCTGAAGAAGAATTTTTTTTGAAATTGCAAAATTCTTCAAATGATAAAGGACCCAAGGTAATATTAATTGCTTTATCTCTAAATTCTGTGATGATATCAGATGATAACATTTTTGAATTAGAACCAGTAACATATAAATCAATATATTTTTCTCTTGAGAGTCCTAAAACTACTTCAACAAATGAAATAATGTTCTTATTATCTTTTTTTGCAATTATATATTCGCCTTTAGTGTATATGGGGTTAACAATTGGATCAACAAGTTGAATTTCATCAATAAATATATAATTTACGCAACTTTTATCACATTTTTCTCTGATATATTTATCTAATTCAATAGGGTTACGATATTTAATATTTCTTAAATCGTCAAGTTCAACGATTATGATATTTCTTTCAGAAACACCATTTTCAATTAAATAATTTTTGTATATTTCTTTTAAAAGATAAGATTTTCCACATCTTCTTATTCCGGTGATTACCTTTGGAAAACCGTTATTTTTTAAAGCTATTAATTTAGATAAATACAACTTTCTTTCTATCATGTATATTCTCTTTTTTAGTAGAATTCTACTTTTTTTGCGATTAAATTATATTAAAAAAAATTTTCCTTTTGCTAATAAATTCTCTTTTTTAGTAGAATTCTACTTTTTTTGGGAAAATAAAAAATATTATCTCTAAAAAATTTCATCATTACAATTTATTCTATAATAGAATAAAACTTTATGAAAACTTTAATTTCTATGAGTAAGTTTTAATATAATGTTTTTGAATTTTAAATACTATTTAAATTATCAATTCTTTATCTTTCTATTTATTATATAAATAGAAGATAAAGGTTATATGAAAATTGTATTTATAAACTTAAAAAAATGATTTAAATGAACTAATATAAATTAAAGTTTTCATAAAATAAAACAAATACTTATAAAAAGCCAGCAGTGATTTTGATTTGCTTTGTTTAAAGAATTGCTGGCCTCTTATTGTTTAGGTGTTATATTTTATAATAATAAAAAACTTGAAGAAGATTATGGTTTATTAGATAAGATAACCAACAAAAATTTTATTGATGCTATTGAATCAGCTACAGTAACCATTTCATATTATAGAGATAATGAGATGAAAAGAAAATATCATACAAATGACTCGAATTTAATTAATTACGAAAACTACAAGATTTTTGAGAAAATTATTTCAAAAATTAGTATGTAATTTAAAAAATCATTTTCCTTTTTTTCCTATAAATAAGGATAAAATGATTTTTTTTATTAATTAACCCCGAAACGCAGGAATATATATAGTTAAACTGGTGGAATTTTATTGTGAAAACAAAAAAAAAAAAAAATGCCCACCAAAAATAAAGATAAGCAAAAAAAGTGCTTTATATAAGTGCATTTTTATGTTTTCTATAATTTTAAATAACAAAAAAACAACCTAACTTTATCATTAAGAATTAGATTGTTTTTTTACTTATAAGAAACAAATAATTAATTTTTAGAATTTTCTAATTCTTCTTTAGCTTTCTCGAATTTAACTCTTAGCTCACGTTCAAGTTCTGCTTTTTTGGTAAGAATAATTTTTTCAATTTCATCAGATCCTTTACCTAAACGGTAAAGCTTTTGACGTTCGCTATCAAGTAAAATATTTAAAAAGTCTACTACTTTTTGTTTTTCTTTATCATCTACATTAGCTTCATTATTATCAAATATAAAAGGAAGGTCAATTGAAGCGTTTGAAGATTTAACAGCATAGTAATTATTCATTAAATTAACAATACATTCAAGTGCAATTCTATTAGTTAATTCTTTAAATTTCTTCGAACCCATATTGGTATAAACTTGGTAAGGGTTTTTTTGTGAATATTGCACTAAGTGTGCTGATCTACGAAGTTTATCCATTACGTTGATATGATCTTGTCAAGCACCATCAAATACTGATAAAATGATTTCACGTTCACTATTGGTTAGTTCAATAACACCATATTTTTCTAGGATATTTTGTCTTAATTTGTCATATTCATCATTTAAAACTTTCATAATGAATTCAATTAAATCATCTTTATCAAATTTTTTAAGTTCTGTTTCAGAAAATTTATAATCACATAAGTTCATATAATTTTCATTTAAATACTTAGTGAAAGAATTTAATTCTAAAGTGTTATTTTTATTGATGAAATAAGGGTTTTCAACAAGTTGAATGGTTGAAACTGAAATCATTTTTTTGATGATAGTACCTAAATCATCTCGATTTAAAATTAAATCTCTTTGTTCATAAATTAAATCTCTTTGTTGACGAATAACATCATCGAAGTTTAAAACACTTTTACGATTATCAAAGTTAAAACCTTCAATTTTCTTTTGTGCTCTTAAAAAAGCGGATTTAATTTGCTTACCTTCAATAGGATCGTTTCCATAAACTGAAAAGATTTCTTTTCATTTATCTTGAACTGAAAAACGTAGGATTAATTGGTCATCTAGCGATAAAAAGAATTTAGAATATCCAATATCCCCTTGTCTACCAGAACGTCCTTTTAGTTGGTTATCAACTCTCCGTGATTCTGCTTTTTCAGTTCCCAAAACATATAATCCGCCTAATTCAAGTGCTTCTTTTGAGGGTTTAATGTCAGTTCCACGACCTGCCATATTAGTTGCTATTGTAACAGCTTTAACTTGACCAGCTTTTGAAATAATTTCAGCTTCACTAGCATCTTGTTTAGCATTAAGAACAGCATGTGGTATTCTTTCTTCTAAAAGCATTTCGTGTAATACTTCACTATCTTCAACTTGTGCTGTTCCAATTAGAATAGGCTGACCTTTTTCATATACTCTTTTGACTTCTTTAGTTACAGCTTTTCATTTAGCATTCATTGTAACATAAATTTCATCTTCATCATCAAACCTAACCATAGGTTTATTAGTGTCAACTACATTGACACGCATATTATAAATTTCAATAAATTCATTTTCTTCAGTTTTAGCAGTACCGGTCATACCACAAATTTTTTTGAATAAACGGAAGAAGTTTTGGTAAGTTATTGTAGCAAGTGTTTTAGTTTCAGCTTCTATTTCAACACGTTCTTTAGCTTGAATTGCTTGTTGCAACCCTTCTGAATAAGCACGTCCCTCCATAATTCTTCCGGTAAATGAATCAACTAGCTCGATTTTATCATCTAAAACAATGTATTCAACGTCCAACTTCATTACCTTATGCGCTCTAAGAGCGTTTTGAATTCTATGAACTAGTTCAGAGTTTTGAATGTCATATAGGTTTTCAAAGTTGAAATATTTATTAGCTTTTTGAATACCTTCATTGGTTAAATAAACAGATTTTGTTTCTTCATCAATAGTGTAATCATCTTTTGATAATGTACGAACAAATAAATCAGCAATATTATAAATAGGTGTAGTGCCTTCATCTCCACCTGAAATAATTAAAGGAGTTTTAGCTTCATCGATTAAAATTGAATCAACTTCATCTAATAAGATAAAATCAAGTCCACGTTGAACTTTTTCTTCTTTTGACATTACCATATTATCTCTTAGGTAGTCAAAACCAAGTTCAGAGTGAACAGAATAAACGATGTCGCAGGCATAAGCTGCTCTTTTTTGGTCATTTTCTAGTTGAGCCAAGTTAATTCCAACAGTTAGTCCTAAAAACTTGAATACTTGCCCCATTTCTTCAGCATCCCGTTTAGCAAGGTATTCATTAACAGTTGAAACAATAACACTATTTCCAGTTAATGCATTCAAATAAATAGGAGCAATAGAAGTAATGGTTTTACCTTCACCAGTTTTCATTTCAGCAACTGAACCTTGGTCAAGTATAACCCCACCAATCATTTGAACATCGAATGGGCGTTTGCCTAAAATTCTTTTAGTCGCTTCACGAGCAACAGCAAAAACTTCTGGACGAATGTCATCAGAAGTTTCGCCCATATTAAGTCTTTGTCTAAATTCACCAGTTTTTTCTTTTAGTTCACTATCGGTTAGTTTGATGATTTTTTCTTCAAGTTTATTAATCTTTTTTAAAGTAGCTTCAGCAATCCGCATTTCAGTTGATTTAAAAGAAAATTTCTTTTTCTTTTTAAGATCAACTATTTTTTTATTGTCCAATTGTTGTGTGTTTTTAGTATTAACCATTTTAAGTACTATTTTTCGGTTGCGGGAGTTTTTGTTTCTTTAGATTCTTTTGCTTTAGCTTCTAGTTTTTCTTTTTCGATTTTGGTTGCTTTATTAGCTCTATCAGTTATTTTTTTATTAAATGCTTCTACTTCTTTTTCTAGTTTAGAAATTTCGGCATATACTTCTTCACCATTTTGTTTTAATAGAAAATCAATAACTTTATCGGTGGTTTTTTCCATTTCATATCTATCAAATGAAAGATAACTTTTTATAACTTGTGCAGATACACCAAATGAAGTGGCTAGTTCATTGATATGCTTTTCATATTCTTTTTCAGTTGTAGCAATTTTTTGTTCTTTAACAATTTGACCAAACCCAAATGAACCTTTTAGTCCTAGAATTGCATTTTCTTTTAAAGTTTCTTTTACTTCTTCTTTTGAAGAATTAGTAATTTCATAATATTCAATTTCACTTATTTTTTTATCAGCTAAATTTTTCAAGAATGAATCATAGCTTCTAGCAATTTCACGTTCAATCATTTCTGGATTTAAGTTCATTTTTGCTACTTTAGCTATAGTTTTTTGGATTTTTTCAGCAAAATCTTTTTTCATTAAATTAAGTTTTAAAGCTAGTGCATCATATTTAGCTTTTTCTTCGAACTCTTTAATGTTTTTAGCATAGTAAAGATTTGCATTTTTGAAAAAAGCATCATTTAGTTCAGGAAGTGAGATGGTTTTAACAAAATTGATTTTTAAATCAAACTTAGCTTTTTTGCCAGCATAGTTTTTAGCATAATCTTCTGGAAATGTAACATCAATAGTTTTTTCTTGACCTTTTTTAAGACCAATCATTTGGTCTTCAAAACCAGCTATAAATTGTTTAGAACCAATTTTTAGATCATATCCAGTAGCTTCTCCACCTTCAAAAGCTTTACCATCAATGTATCCTTTAAAATCAAAGTTAACTTCATCACCTTTTTTAATAGGTTGATCACTTTCAACCATTACTATATATTTATTCAATAGTTTTGCTTTTTCAGTTTCAATATCTTCAGTAGTTGGTTTGAAATCTAAAATTTTAATAGGTTTTTTGTGATAATCTCCTAGTTTTATTTCTGGAAATGTCATAAAATCGCATTCAAGAATGTATCCTTCACCTTTAGGGTTTTCTTTCATTCTAATGCTGTAAGGTTTGTCATTATAAATTTCATCTTCTTGAACTATTTGAGGGTAGATGTATTTATCTACAACTTCTTCGTAATAGCTAGTAGCTTTTTCAAATAATTTTGTTGGTGAAATATAAGCATCTGCTTTAGCAGCTGGAGCATGACCTTTTCTAAACCCAGGCACTACGGTGTTTAATCTTAAAGCTTTCCTTGCTCTTTCCACGAATTGATATCATATATCGCCTTCAACACTGTAGGTGATAGTCATTGTTGAAGTATTTTTATCAAGAGTTTTAGGCATTTTCTCTCCTTTAATTAAGTTAAATTAAAACTTTAAAAATTATAATAAAATATGCTAAAAATTTCCAAATAATGGAAAAGTTTAAAACTAGCATTTTTTGAAAATTTAATAAGCTGGTAAGTAAAATTTTTGAAACTAAGAAATGTTATAAAAACATTTTATAAAATTCTTTTTCTTCATCTGTTGTAAGAGATGATTTATCTTTGTTTCCAAGTAATACTTCAGCTACATTTTTGATGGTTATATAGTCATTTTTGGTTTCATTAAATAAGATTTTGCTTCAGTTTTTAAAAATATAGATTGAAAAAAGTTGATTAACTATTTTGAATTTAGCAATATCTTTCCCATATTCTTCTTTTAACTCTTCTTCAAGTTTAGCAATATCTTTATTTTTTAAAACTGAACCAAGTTTTTTAGGATTTATAGTTTTTTGTTCAACTTTATAGTCATAATCAATTTGATGTTCTACTAAAAGATCATAAATTAAAGGAGAAAACATTGAATCATCAAAGTTTTTGTAGTTGAAAAAAAATTGAAATTCAGAAGCATAATCTTTTACATCTTCACGAGTTTTTAAAATGTTATAGCACACAAAAAATAAATGGTCCATTTTTTTTGATTTAATAATATTTATTAAATCAAGAGTGGGTAAGTTAGTTTTGGTTTGAAGATTATTTAACTTGATTTTAGCTAGTATAAAATCACGATAAGAATTTAAAACGTCATGCTCTTCTTTAGTAAAAAAGTTTTTAAATCCTTCTTCAATTAAAGCAATAGCTTTTAAATAATCTTCATCTTTAGTTTTTTCAATTAAATAAATTAGTTCAGAAAAATCTTGTGGCATATATAACTTCTTTCAATGTAGTGGATGTAAGTTTCTGTAATATAAATTATTATATTAAAAAATGCCAGTTTTTAACTGGCATAAATTAATTATTATTTTAAGTTTGTAAATGCTTTTCTACCTTCGTATTTAGCATTTTTACCTAATTCAGCTTCTATTTTTAATAAACGATTGTATTTAGCAATTCTATCAGTTCTTGAAAGTGATCCGGTTTTAATTTCACCGGTGTTAAATGCAACAGCTAAATCAGCAATGAAAGTGTCTTCGGTTTCTCCTGAACGGTGTGATACAACAGGAATCATATTAGCATTTTGCGTTAATTTAATAGCATCAATAGTTTCACTTACTGTTCCAATTTGATTAATTTTAATTAATGAAGCATTAATTGCATGTTTTTGAATAGCTTCTTTGATGTAATGAGGATTTGTAACAATTAAATCATCTCCTACAAGTTGAACTTTATCGCCAAATTTTTTCACCATATTAGCAAATCCTTGTCAATCATTTTCATTATGTGAGTCTTCAATTGAAATAATAGGGAATTGGTTAATTAAATGTCCATAGTATTCAACAAATTCATCTGAAGTGAATTCATATTTCATAGCTTTGTATTTTTCAAAACCTGGTACATTGGTTTCAATAGCATTTTTAAATTTTTTAAAAATGTATTTACCTGATTTTTGGCAATATAATTCAGATGAAGCTGCATCCAATGCTATTGCAACAGCTTTATCACCTGATGTAGCTGGCATAAAACCCGCTTCTTTAATTGCACTAACCAAAAATTCTAATGCTTCTTCATGAGTATGTAAGTTTGGTGCAAATCCACCTTCATCTCCAACTTGTGTACCATGTCCTGCTTTTTTTAGAAGTTTAGCAAGTGTGTGGAAAACAAAGTTTGCAACTTGAAGAGCTTCTTTAAAAGTTTTAGCACCAAGTGGCATAATCATAAATTCTTGGAAGTCAATGGTGTTTGATGCATGCTCTCCACCATTAATAACATTTAACATTGGAACTGGAAGTTTGTAGGCTTTTCTTGAATCTAGCGAAGCTAAATATTCGTATAAAGGAAGTTCTTTTTCAATTGCTGCAGCTTTTGCTACTGCAAGTGAAACTCCTAAAATGGCATTAGCTCCAAGTTTTGATTTTGTAGGAGTTCCATCTAATTCAATCATTAATTTGTCTATTTCTGCTTGTTGTAATGAACATTTTCCAATTAGTTTTTTAGCAATAATGTTATTTACATTATCAACAGCAGTTTGAACACCTTTTCCGCCAAATCAGTTCTTTTCATATTTGGTACCTTTATCACGCAATTCAAGAGCTTCTTTTGATCCTGTTGAAGCTCCTGAAGGTACTAATGCTTCAGCATAAGCTTTTTCAGTGGTTAATTCAATTTTAACAGTCGGATTTCCTCTACTGTCTAAAACTTCGTAAGCATTAATCTTAACAATTTTTGACATTAATTCTCCTTGGTAATTATTAACGTAAAACATCAAAAATAAATTATTTTGTATAAATTATTATAATAGAAAAACAAACAAAAAAGAAAAATAGTATATAATGTATTTTGCTTATTTGCGAGTGTAGTTTAATGGTAGAACATTAGCCTTCCAAGCTAAATACGAGGGTTCGATTCCCTTCACTTGCACCATTGCGGATGTAGTTCAATGGTAGAACATCAGGTTGCCAATCTGAATACGAGGGTTCGATTCCCTTCATCCGCACCATTTGTTTTATGGAAGGTAGTAACTTTTATAAAACAACCAAATAAAACCCAGTCCGGTAACTGGGTTTTATGCTTTTTTCATTGCTTTTTTTTGATGCTAAGTCCAAAAATATATATGAATCTAATTAATTATTAAAAAAGAAAATAAAAAAATGGCGATCGCGGCAGGAATCGAACCTGCGACAACAGGCTTAGAAGGCATGTGCTCTATCCCCTGAGCTACGCGACCACACATTGATAAATTTTAGCACATTTTATTAGTTATTTATATTTTTTAAAAAATGTGGATTAGGCTGCAAACTTATATTATTTTATTTTCACAAGTAGTGCATTTAATTGTCTTTCAACAACGAAACGAACTAAGCTTTTAGCATTTGTTTGAAGTTTTGTTGGATCTTCTGTGTATTCAACTTCATCAAGACCAGCAATTTTTAAAATTGCTTTTTTAACTCTATCATAGTATTTTTCTTTAATTTCAATTCTTTGTCATTTTTTTGAAAATACTTTAATGTTAGTAGTATCTGAGCTGAATTTAATACCTGGGTTTTTATTAAGCATTTGTTGGATGTTTTTTATATACTTGTCTTTTTCAGGCATCTTACCATCAATATCAGTTGTAATTTTTTTGATAATTAGATCAAGCATTTTGTAGCATTCATCATTAGCAAAAAATCCATCTAAGATCTTATTGATATCGCCATTGAAGAATTTATCAATAATTTCTTCTTCATATTTTTCATCTTTAAAAGAATCATCATCTACTTTTTTTAATGAGAAATAAAAAGCTATAGCTGCATCTATTGTAATATTCCCATCTCAGATATCAAAATCAACTTTAGGAACGTCTTTGATTCTGAAATTTTTTTGTTCATAGAATTGTTGGAAATATTTTTCCATATTTCCAATTAAACTATTTGATTTATCATCTTTATGTTTAATATAATCAACTCCAATTGTAGAAAGAGAAATTAATCCAGGCACATATTGTTGCATTCCAACTGCTTTATTGAAACTTATTTTACGTAAAATTAAATCATTTACATTCATAAGTTTATTATTTTTCATAACTATTCCCGCTGGATTGGCCATAAGTACTGCCATCGGAACTGCGCCAGCTGTTGCTAGCATCATTCCACCAAAACGAAGTTTTGCAGTTGATTTTTTAGTTCCATTTTCACCAATAGTTTCATTATAAGCTTTAATTTTTCTAATTGGTTTGGTGATTTTTTTTCTAAATATTAGATAAAAGATTTCACCAACTAACACAACTGCTAATGTTAAAAGTAAGATAATAAGTCCATTTATAAGACCAGCTAGGATTTCTTTGGCATCATTTTCATTAACATATTTTTTAAAATCTATAAGATTAGCAACTCTTTGGGTAATTTTTGCACTTATTAAAGGAGCTATAAATATAGAAAGTGCAAATCCTCCTCAGGCAAATAATGAAAACATCAATCCACCTCAAACTCCACGTTTAAGTCCAGTAATTCAGCAAAATAAAACTGTTAAACAAAAAAGTGCAATTGGAATAATTACCAATCAACTTTTGGTTGTATATCATTCTCAATTATTTACAAATTTATTTAGAAAATTAGTCATTTATTCTCACTTGATGATGTCGCAAATATAGATAAATTCTAAATTATTTTTTTGCTTTTGTTAAATTTAGTGCGATATTTTTGTTTACTACTTTACAAAGTTCTTCATATGTTGCACTTTTTATGTTTTCATAAGTTTGAAAGTTTTTGATAAGTTTTTCTAGAGTTTTTAAACCTACGCCTTCAATATCTAAAAGAAAATTGTAGCGTTCATTTTTAATTTCTTGTTTGTTGTAATAGTACTTAGCATATTTATCAACTATATATTGACAATCAGATAAAAAGTTAAATATTTCAATATCTTCAAAACTAATTTCTTCGCCTTTTTCATCAAGCATTTTTTCAGTTTGGTGGCGTTCATTTTTACTAAGACCAAATATCGGAATGTTTAAACCCAATAAATTTCTAGCTTCCACAGCTGCATCAATTTGCATTTTACTACCATCTATAAATAAAACACTAGGCACATCAGAAAATTTCATTAAATATTTTTTGATAGTTCAAAACATATATTCAACATCAGCATTACGATTGTAATTTACTTTATGATAAAAATGTCTGTTTAGTTTTTGATTGTGTTCTCCATTTTCAAAAACACAAACCATTCCCACAACAGTTTCGCTATTTACAAAAAACGAGTTATCGAATATAGCAATACAAGAACAATCTACATTTAATAATTTACTTAATTTGTCTTGAACTTTTAATAAATTATTGGTAGAAATGTATTTATTTATCTTTTCGCGATAGTTATTTTCAGCATTCTTATTAGCTATTTCAATAAAATCTTCTAGACTTTTAGTTTCTGAAAATACAATATTTTCAGCTAAATCATATTCAAAATCCTTACAAGCTTTATCAAGCAAAATCATTTCAGGAAGTTCAAATTTTGCATAAAATGAATTTAAAAATTCATTGATAGTATTTTCAGGAGATGAAAGTATTTGATAAGTAAAATCTTTTTGTAAAAATCAAATACCATCATTATAAAAAATAACTGATAATAGTAGGTAATTATTGTGTTTGTATCAACCAATAACATTAATGTTTTTTTTGGTTTGAATGAAAGTTTTTTGCATTGCTTGATTGTATGAAAAAGTTTCATATACATCTTTGTAAAACTTAGCTAGTTCAAAATCAAGATTTTTTTTGGCATCTTCTATTTTTTGCTGTAATAAAACAAATAAATTATGTGGTTTTTTAATAATTTGTTTTGCATAATCAAATTGATTTTGTCAGAATTCTGCATTTGTTGATTTAATATATTCACCATTTTTAGAAATTAAAATATGTTCTAGGTATTTTATAAGGGAACTTATGTTGCGATTGTTTGGAAGAGGTCCGAAAAAAATCGTGTTATTTTCTTTAGAATAATAATCAACTCTTTTTATTTCAATACCATTTTTTATAAGTTTTATCCTTATAAAAGGAAAAGTTAGTTTTGGTGGGATAATAACATTATAAAAAGGACGATATTTTAAAATAAGCTTACGTTCTTGAATAAAAGCTTCTCGATCGGAATTACATATTAAAGTTTCAACAGAACTAGCATGTTCCATAAGTTTAGGTGTTTTATAAGAATTCAACATATTTTTGTTGAAATATTGAGAAAGTCTTTTTTTTAGATTTTTGGCTTTGCCAACATATAAAACATTACCTTCACTATCTTTTCATAGATAAACACCAGGTTCTTCTGAAATATTATTTATTATTGTTTTATCAATCATTTGGCTTATAGCAATTTGTTTTTCTTAGCTTCAAAAAATTGAGTTAGTAAGATATTGAAGCGATCAAAAGGATCAGCAGGAAAATCTGCTACTCTTTGTTCGAAAGAATTATCTTTAATTCCTAATTTGTCAAAGTCTTTATCATCTTTTTTAATTGATAGGAAATAATCAGGTTTTTTATCTTTTAAAAATTTTGGTAGAAGTTTATTATCCAAGAAAGTTAAATTCATTTCAATGCTGCATTTACCACTAGGGTGAGTGTTATTAAATAGTCTTGAATAATCAATTGCGTTCATAAAATCATTCCGACCAAAAATTGTAACAGCTGCAAAGCTTTGCTTTTTGTCCATTGATTTTATAGCTATCATACTTGCAGCAAGAGTGATATAGCTTTCTTTATTTTGTTCAGATTTGATTACTATCATTAAAAAAGGATATGGAATTTTGTTAATTTCTTCAAATTCTTCATCTGAAATTTCATATAAAAAGATGAAATCATAAAGCGGATCTTTGATTGCTACTTCTTCGAATTTCAAAAACATTTCTACATTAGGCTCAATATCTGTTGGACTTTTAGCGTTTTCATCATCATTAGGTTTGGCTGCACCCAACTCTAATTTAGTATAAATTTCAGCGTCATCTATAAAAGTGTTATTATCTAGTGTGATTATATTTGCGTTAAAACGAACGTGAACAGGGAAAATAAATCAACGGTCTAATTTGATTAATTCTTGCAGGCTTATTTTAAAAACATATCCATCTGCATAAGCAAGTGGATCTTTTTTAATCAATACAAAACCGGCTTCATCTTGCATTTTTTTAAATCCATTTAATCTAGCTGGATGTTTTTCTTCGTATTTTAATAATTTACTATATAAATCTTCTTTATAAGCTTGGTAAATAAATACATTTACATAATTACCATCAATGATTTTAGTTTCACGTTTTAAACTTTTACCATCACCACTACCATTATTGTTTAACATAACACCTCTTCAGTCATTTTGAGTAAAATACAATTATTTAATAATTAAAAGTATAATTTATAACTAGTAGTAATTATATTAAAAAGGAAACTTTTATGTCAGAAGATAAAAAAAATATTAATGAAAGCAGCTATCTTTTAGACCAAGAAACAAAAGAGTTTGAAATTATTTTCGCTAATGACAATGAAGTTGATGAAAAAACAAAAGAAATCATTGACATTATTGAAACTGCTAAATTTGATATTGAAGGTGCTAGAAAAATAGATAGTATTGTTGGCAAGTATCATAAAAAATCTGAAGTAAAACAAGAAACCAAGGAACAAGAAGTAGAAGAAACTTCTTCTCGTCCTATATTTCAAATTTATAATAGCCCTAAAGTACAGCCTGAACACGAAGCGCAAAAACAAGAAATAGAAACTAGATCTGAAGTTCAAGAAAAACCATCAGTACAAGAAGAAAAAGTTGAAACTAAGCAAGAAATTCATCAAAAAGAAGAAATAGTTCAAGAAGTTCAAACTCCTGAAATTCAAAAACCACAAGAAGTAGTAAAATCAACAAAAGAAATAGAACAAGATAATTTCTTGCGTCAATTTAGAGAAAATGTACACGCAAGATGATTTAGCAATAATAAACAAGAAGAAGTAAAAGAAACTAAGCAAGAAGTAGAAGACGAAAGCGCTTATCAAACAGAAAAATTCGAGAGAATTGAAACTAAAAAACCTGAAATTAAACAAAAACCACAAGTTCAAGTTCAAAATTATGAACAAAAAGTTTTAGATTCTTACTATCATGTTCCTCAAATCACTTCTTTAATAAAACAAGAAATTAATAAATTAAAAGTTAAATATAACTTCGTTCAAAATGTTGATCTTCTTTCTACTTTAAAACAATCAAGTGTACAAAAAGGATTAAAACAATTAAGATTGTTTTTGAAAACTTCAAGCGACAAGATTTTTGCTGATAACATTACTTCTTTCGATGATGAAACTAAGAAAAAAGTTTTATTCATAATCTCATTATGAGAAAAATTTTCTTGAATTAACCATAGCAGTAGCGAGTTTCAATATGCTCTTGATAAAAACACACTTCTTTTAATAAGAAAATTGGTTCTGACATTCCAAATTGCTATTTATAAAAAAATTGGGCTAAAAAAACTTTTTGAACTTGACAAAATTAATTACTATATCCATAATTTCAATGATTTATTATATTTAGCAAATCAAATTAACTGAATTACTTATTTTGATGATAATAAAATGACTCCCCCTAATATTTCAACAAGTGAAATTAGTAAAATCATTGAACATATCAACTGATTTAAAACCCCTGAAGGAAAAGGATGTGAAGTTGGTGCTATTAATATAATTAATAGAATTTTCCAAGAAACATTATTTTCACCAATTGAAAGTTTTAATATTAATTATTACACTCAATATTTTATTAGAAGAGAATTTAACTCAATATTTACTACAAATAATGTTTATGGAAACAACATTGATTTTCAAAAAATAGTGTTTAATAATTCAATTGATTTAGAAGAACTTAAAAAATGTATTGTATTGAACTTAGTTCACTACGCTCAACTAAAAAATAAAGAAATGATTAATGATAATGAAAGAATTATTATCACTAGTCTGCCTCGTTTAATGATTAATATGTATGAACTTTACTCTCAATACTACAATTTCGAAAGTTATACTGAAAACTTGCTTCCAGAACCTAAACAATGATTAATTTTTGGTGCACCTGGAACAGGAAAATCTTATTTCATCGAAGAAGTTATTAATAAATATAAAAATAGTTCAGAAATAGCACTTGAACACAAAAGACTAACATTCCACATCGGAACTTCTTATTCTAATTTTATAGGGTCTTATAAACCAGTAGCTAATGTTCAAGGCAAAAACACAGTTAAATTTATTCCAGGTGAATTTACTAAAATGCTAGCTAGTGCTTATAAAAATCCTGATATAAACTATGTTTGTGTAATTGAAGAAATTAACCGTGCAGATTCATCTAACGTTTTTGGAGAATTTTTCCAACTATTAGATAGAAATGAACACGGAAATAGTTCTTATGCAGTTTCTATTTCTTATGAACTTTCACGTTATTTATTTGATGAAGAAAAAATCGATCCTCTTGATAAAGCATTAAATACCCACGAAGCTTTAATAAATCAAGTTGGCGAACAAGAATGAGAAATTAAATTACCTGCTAATTTATACATTTGAGCTACTATGAATGGAGCTGTGTCATCACGTCCTATAGATCCTGCTTTTAAAAGAAGATGAACGCTTCTATATAAAGACTACAATAGCATTCCAAAAAATATCAACAAGATTTGAAATACATTCCGTGAAAATATTAACAATATTTTAATTAGAGTAAAAGTACCAGAAGATAGACTTTTAGGATATTGATATTTACATAATTTAATTGATGAATCATCAGATGAAGAAACAATCAAAATAGCAGTACGTGATAAAGTTTTACCTTATTTATTTAATGATGTTGTAAAAATCCGTCGTGATGTGCTTGCTTTTAATGAACTTGATTATGCAACATTGAGTTTATTGCGCGAAAACTTTGATAGATGATGAAATCGTTTCAAAATCTCATCAATGCAAAAAACCAATGAAGAAATTGAAAAAATTTCTGACCAAACTGAAGATTATGATTAATCTTTACTATCGCAATTTATAAATAACAACTCAAAACACATTCGTGTTTTTACACTTTAAATTTAACAATTAATTAAAATAATCAAAATTAGGTCAATGATATTATAAGGAAAGATAGAAATGAAAAAGTTATACAATAAACAAACTAAGACGAGAGAGAGAGAGAGAGAGAGAGAGAGAGAGAGAGAGAGAGAGAGAGAGTAACCAACTTGTAGTTTGAGCTTTATATGATGATGCTAATTCATCATATAAAAAAGCTATTGCACAAATAAATAATTCGAATAATTCAAAAATTGAAGTTCATTCAATTGGTATCAATGATGTTAAGTTTGAAGAATCAAACTTATATTTTTATCATCGAATAGATCTTTCTTTAATGAATTTTAATTTAATAAAAGATTTGTCTAGTTTACCTAAACCAGACATTATTTTAGCTTCACCTCCTTGTGAAAGTTGAAGTTCAGCTGATTGTAATGGCAAAATGTTTCGCGGTTTTGATACAAGTGGCGCTTGAAGAGTTATGAATGCACATTATTATGAAGAATATTGTAAAACTTGTCATCCTGTAAAACGAAGGTATTTTGAGCAAAAAGAAAGAGGAAGACTTATAGGAGAATCGACTATTGGTGGAACTATTGAAATAATCAAACATTTTAAACCCAAAGTTTGAGTGATTGAAAACCCCAAAACTTCTAAATCATGAGAATTCCAAGAACTACATTGAAATTTTGAGGGATTTAAAAATACCACCAATTATTCAAGTTATGATTCAAAATTTAGTCTAAAACCAACAATTTTTAAATCTAATATTAAGTTAAATCTATTAAACAATAAAGTTGAAAGTAATAATGATCATATGGCAAAAGGATCTTACAATAAAAGAAGCTCTATACCTTTGAATCTAATTGAAGATATTATGAAACAAATAAAATTTTGAATTGATGGAGATAAATAATGAATGAGAAAATAAGAAAACTATTTGAAAATAAATGTATTAAGTATTGAAAAATACGTACTAATTTTGATAGTTATTATGTTTCAATTTTAGATTGAATTAAAGATAAATCATTTTTAACTAAAGTTAAAAACATTAAAATAGTGTTAAACAATAATTCCGATAAAACTATCACCGCCAAATTTGATTTGCTACCAAATAAAAAAGTTTATCTTTCAAAAGCTGAACACAATTATGCATATAGTGAATCAACTATAAATCAATTCATACACGTTTTAGAATATTTGAATATTATAAATGAAGACAAAAATAATGAATATAAATTTACTTATCATTTCGAGAACTTCGTTAAAAGTATCATAAATGAAAGTAATTCATTAGAAGATAAATTAGATAATTTTATAAGTAATCTAGTAAATAATTTACTTAATAAATTTATCCATCAAATAGAGAAACTAAACGAAGAAGATGAAGATAATAAAAAACAAAGTCCAGTCATAAATTTTAGTTTTTCAATTTGATATAACGGATTTTGTGAAAAACAAAATATTAATGAAAGTTTTTATCATTTAATAGATGAATTTAAAACTTTGTATGATTTAACACTTGAAGATAGATCGTTTAAAAAACTTGGAATTTTAGCAGATGATGAAATTATTAAAAATATTGCAAAAGAAATTAATGATTATTTAGGGTTAAACACAAAAGCAATTGAAAAAATATTAAAAAATAAAAATATAGAATTTGAAACTAATAATAAATACATTCAACCTTCTCCTGAAAGTGAAAAAAACCAATTTTCAAAAATAACTTCTATAGAAGATTTCTTTTATGATTACAATGGTTTTACCATTCCAATTTTTCAACGTGCATATGTTTGGAATGAAAATGCTATTAAAATGATGATTCAAAGTATGATACTAGATATGAATGATGGTAAAGAAACTTATTTAAATAACATTATTACTTCAGATAATGAAATTATTGATGGACAACAACGTTTATTTACATTAACATTAATCTTATATAGTATTATGAAAATTCTTGCTTATGAAGAAAAACTAGTACCTAAACTTTTTGAAAAACTATTTTTTTCTTATTCAAAAGATAACAATAGTATCAAATACTATTTTATTAAAAATACGAACGAAATTCAAATTTATCAAGAATTTGAACAAATTTTAAATGAATGAAATGGTAATTTAGAAGTTGGAAAACTTTTAATTAAAATTGTAAGATTTATTAAAACTAAAAATATTGATATTGATAAATTTAAAGAACAAATTCTAACAAAAACTAGATTCACTCATACTAATTTAACTAATAAAAATCCTGATAAAATATTTGCTAATTTAAATACCATTCAAAAAACTTTAAGTTCACTTGATTTAGTAAGAAACTGAATATATTCAGAATGTAAAAAAGAATTAAAAGAAAATTTTTATTTGCAAGAAAATCAAGAAAAAGAAAAAACTATTCAGGAAATTATTAAATATTTCAACACCAATATATTTGATAAATTTAAAAAAAATAATTCAGCAAAAATAGAAGATAAAAAATTGTTAGAACTTTTTATCGATAATTTATTTTTAAAACTTAATATCCTATGAAACAAACAAAGTGATATTAACAAAGATATTTTATATGCTCAAAAAATGAACTTTATTCTTGAAAATCTTATATTTTCAAAGGAAGTAGAAGAAGAAAATATTGAAGAACTTAAAATTTATAAAGCATTAAAGAAATTAAATATATACTTAAATGAATTTTTGTATGTAATTTGTAAATTTGAAAATATCAATAAAGATTATTTGGAAATGATAGAAATAACAAAAATTTATGCTTTTAATACAGCAATTAATGCCACACATTCTAGCAAAAAGACTGTTGCAATACCCTTAACATGAGCAATATGTGATAAATTTAATATCCTACATAAAAGTTTTGAACCTAATGTTACAAAAAACTACAATAATATTTCTGAAACTTCCAAATGATTATTTGAAATAGAAAGATTTATTATTTATTGAAAAGAAGTATATTTCAAAGGTCAATCACTTTCTCAAAAACTTTTTGCTATTGCAAAAAAGATTAGAACTTTTAAAAATTATTCAATAAATAATTTCAGAAATGAACTTTTAGATTCTATTGCAGAAATTAGTAGTCCAAAGGAAAGAAACGAAAAATTAAAAAATGCTTTATTAGATAGATACAAAAATAGGCCTAAAAAAGCAATTGATGACATTAAACATTTCTTAATTAGAATAAATTTTTATCTTTTGAATAATAAAAACATTTATTTAGATTATGATAGAAATGATACTCCATCACAATATACAAATAATTACTTTGATCCAACTACAAAATTAGAAGTGGAACATCACAACCCGCAAGTCCCAAAGAAAGAAGATTTAGATAAATTAATAAATTACAATAAAGATGAATATGATAAATATATTCAAAAAATAGGTAATTTTACTTTACTAGATAAAAAATCCAATATTAGAAATAGTAATAGAATGGGTAACGAAAAACAATCTAAAAATCGTATGTGTATAATAACAAGCGGTGATGATGAAGGACTACTTTTACCTATAAAAAATCCCTTACCTAATGATTGAAATGATATTTCTCGACATATTGATAAAAGAAGTGATCAACTTATCGATATTATTTGCAAAATTTATGAATATGAAGAAAATATTGACTAATTTTTTGTAATCTTTATTACTTTTCAATTAATAGTTTTATTTTAAAAGCAAACAATTTTGCTTATTTTCAACTAAAATATTATTAGTAATATTTGAAAGGTATTTTACAAATCAAACAACAAAAAATGAAAAAAATTAAAAGTTTGCTAGTTTCTTTATCATCTCTATCACTACTAGTAACTCCACTTACTGTAATTTCTTGCTTTAATACAGATCCTGAAAAAGCATCAAAAAATATAACAATAAGTGCTGAAGAAAACACATTGAAAAACAAAAGTGGACATGATGTTGTTCCTGCTGATATCAAAATTGCAGGTTTTAGCGAAGCTAATTTCACATGTACAGTTTCATCAATTCTTCCAAGTGAAGATGGTACTAAAGTTATAGTTGTAGTAACAGTAGTAAGCAAAAAAACCGAAAAATCATTTGATGTTAAATTAGAACTTTCTGGATTTAAACAAGAAACTAAAGCAGCAACATCAATTGAATTAACTGGAACTTCAACACCAGAATTAAAAGCACCTGGAAATAACAATGGTAAAAAATATACTTATGACAGCAATTTAAAAATAGATCCTAAAGCCCAAACCATTGAAATTCTTGAAAAAAACCTAAAAGATGAATTAAAAGATAAAAAGAAAATTTACTTTGATCACAAAGATAAATCTTTCAAAGCACAAAAAGAAAAAGCATTATTCAAAATTCCTACATTTGGTGACATTCAAGTAGCTAACAAAGAAACTCCTGAAAATTCATATATGAGCAATGGTCAACAAAAATGATCAGCAAATACCGATTTTCAATTTACAACAGATAATGATGAACTTACTTTTGAATTCAGACTATTCAAATATGAAAAAGGTGGCGGACAATTTTCAGAAGAAACTTACAAAATCAAAATTCAATTAAAATAACGGTTAACTTTTAATCAACAAAATTCTCCCTTATAATCAAGGAGGATTTTTTATATTTTGTGTTTTCTCTTTTTATTTGTGAAAATAAAAAGGAGCAAATGCTCCTTAATGAATTTAGGTATTATATTTAAAATATAAATTTCTTACTTCATCTATATTTTTTTAAATATATCAGCTAAATCATCGCTAATGTTATTTTTCGAACTATTGTTTGAAAAATCTTTTGGAATATAAGGATTGTCAATAAGAAATTCTCTTGTTTTCAAATCATCATATTCAATTTCTTCAGTTTTTTTAAGATTTTCAGAAATCTCCTTTTGAATTTCTTCAGGAGTGTGAGGGGCATCTTTTTTTAGTCCAGTTGCAATAACTGAGACAAATAATTCACCCAATTTTTCTGATTCTTCTGAAGTGGTATTTGTTAGACCAAAAATTATATTAATTTCTTGCCCAACCAATTCACGCATTGCTTTTAATGAACGCTGAATTTCATTTAAAGTAACTTGTTTACTTGCAATAAAATAAACAATGGCGTCAGTTGCTCCTACGATACTTGATTCTAGTATTGGAGAAGATATTGCACTAGTAATAGCTTTTGTGGCGCGATCTTCACCGCTTGCAGCACCAATTCCAACCACTGCTTCACCACTATTTTTAATAATGGTTTCCAGGTCGGCAAAATCTAAATTAATAATTCCAGGAACAGCAATAACATCAACAAGTGTTCTAATAGTTTGTTTTAAAACATTGTTAGCACATATGAAAGCATCATTGTATGAAACATTTCCATATTGCATTAGTAATTTGTTATTAGAAATAACAATATATGAATCAACATGTTTAATTAATTCTTTTATACCGTCATTTGCTATTCTTGTACGCTTAGGACCTTCAAAGTCAAAAGGAGTTGTAACAATTGCAACGACTAAAGCACCGCATTCTTTTGCAATTTTGGCAATAACTGGTGAAGCACCGGTTCCAGTCCCTCCACCCATACCAGCGGTAATAATAACTAAATCAGCACCTTTTAATCTGGTTTTAATTTCATCAGCACTTGCAAGGGCAGCAGCACGACCTATTTCGGGTTTAGCCCCAGCTCCAAGTCCTTTTTTATCACCTAATTGTAAGGTAACAGAACGATCAAATTGTTCAAGTACTTGCTTATCTGTGTTAGCAATGATGAATTCAAGTCCATCAAGTTGAGTGTTTAATAGGGTTTTAATACTATTATTACCACCACCACCAACACCAACAACTTTTATGCTAGCAACTGGATTGTAATTTGCATCATCATATTTATTGTTCATATATAATTACTCCTAAATTGGTTCAAATAGAAACATTGCAATTATTTATAATATTATATAGAGATTATGCAAATATTGATTTTCTTTTACTATTTTTAATATTTTTAATAACATCTGAACTGATTGTGAAAACATCGGTTTTAATAATTTTTTCACTGGTGTCTTCATGTAGTTTTGCAGTATCAAGTAGATTAATTAAGCCTTGCATTTCAGTAGAAACAAATTCATTTTCATGTGCTAGTGAATAAATATTAGATCTTGAAAGTTTTTCTTTGAAAAACATTTCAATTTCTTTATTTTTAGTAACTAGTTTTCCAATGAAATTCAAATTGATGAAATTACTGTTTAATATTTTCAAGCTTTTAATGAAATTAGTGGTTTTTTCAAATATTTCCGTATAGAAATCTTCGAAATTTGTGTGTTTATCATCTAAAAATTCAACATTATTAGTTTTTAAATTATTTAAAACGAAATATGCATAAGGGGTGTTTCAATAATTTTCAAATAATAGGTTACTTTCAAGTTTTTGACCTTCATTTTTCAAAATTTTATTATTTTGAGTTAAATAAAAGTTCAATTTACCTTCTTTATTTATATCAATAAAGATGTTTCATCCTGCTTGATTGTAATAAGAAATTTTGCTATGTTCCATAATTTCTGTTTTCACTATTTTAAGTTCATTTTCTGCTATAAATGAACTAATAGTTTCTCAAAAATCATTGCTAATACTTGAAATGTTAACATTTAATTCAGTTTCTGAATTATTTGTTTTATTTTTAGAATCAACTACAATATCAATAATTTTCTTACTTGACATTAAGTATTTTTGCTCAATTTGATTTACGATTAAGAATCTGTCGTCTTCTTTTTCGTTGTTTACTGAAATCAAATAATTATCAACTCTAGCGCTGCTTTCAATGTTTTCAAAAGATATTAATAGAATAAGATCATTTAGCTTTCCCTTAATCAATTTTTCAATTGATTTTTTTGAATTACGAATGAAGAATTTTTTATCTAAATTAGATAATTCCAAACTGTTAATCGCATCTTTAAATATAGGAAGTGTTTGATTTCCATATTTTTCTACCGCTTCAATTTCTCATGAATTTGCTAGTAGTTTTAGAGTTGTTATAACAGTTTTCTTCATACTTATTACCTTTTAGAAATGATTCTTAATTTTGCACTTTGCGATCTTTTGTTTATGTTCTTTTCTTCTTCTGAAGGAAAGATGATTTTTTGACTTCATTTTTGTTTGCTAGAAATGGGTAATCTAGCAATTTTTGGATTTTCGTAATTTAGTTTTTGGTAAAACTCTTTTATGAGTTTATCTTCTTTTGAATGAAATGAGATAGCCAGGAATTTACCATTTTCTTTTAAAAGATTAGGAATTTGCTTTAAAAGTGTTTTTAAAGCACCTAGTTCATCATTAACTTCCATTCTTAGTGCTTGAAAAATCTGTTTTGCTGGATTTTTCTTTCTCACTTCAAAAGCTGGAAGACATTGCTTTATTACATCAACAAGTTTTTTTGAACTCTCAAATGGTCTATTTTCGATAATTGCTTTCGCAATTTTTTTGAAAAACTTTACATCAGCATTTTCGATTAAGATTTTTTCGAGTTCTTCTTGTGGATAATTATTCACAATATCACTAGCTTTTAATTCTGATTGTCTATCCATTCTCATATCAAGAGGAGAATCTACTGAGTAGCTAAATCCACGTTCAACAGTGTCTAATTGTGGACTAGATACTCCGAGGTCAACCAGAATGCCATCAACTTGTGCTATATTTAGTTTCTCAAGTTCTTCTTTTAAGTTTCTAAAATCACTTTTAATCAGAACGAAATTACTATTTATTTTTTCAAGAAGCTTTTGGCTAGCATTAACTGCTTCAATATCTTTATCAAAACAAATTAATTTACCATTTTTTATTTTTTTGAGTATTTCTTGACTATGTCCTGCTCTGCCTAAGGTTAAATCTACATAAACCCCATCAGCTTTTATTTCAAGATAGTCAATGACTTCTTGTAATAAAACTGGTATGTGCATTTTATAGTTTTACTCCCTTTTCAAATAGGCTTTCAGCTAACTTATCAAGGTTTTCTTCGTTTTCATACATCTCTTCGTTTTTGTCGAATTCTTCTTTTGCAAAGATTTCGCATTGACTCCCAGTGCCTATGAAAACTACTTCTTTTTTGATAGCGATTTTTTCAAGTAAATGTTTCGGAAACGTAACTCTACCAAGTTTATCTGAGACAAGTTCTTCGGTATTTGCAAAGATAATTCTTTTCAAGTTCCGAATTTCTTTATCTAATTCATTGTTTTCTTCCAAACGGCTTTTCAACTTATTGAATTCAGCTGCTGTTCTTAAAACAAGTGAACGGTCTAAACCTATTGTGATAAAAAAGTTAGATCCTAATTCCTTCAAAATTTTTGTTGGAATTACTATCCTGTTCTTATCATCTAGTGTTCTGTAATATTTTCCAAACATTTCCACTTCTTTCCACTATCAACCTAATTCTAACATATTTTTTCCCACTTGACTTATTTTTTTATTAATATTTTTTATTTTCAAAATGCTTGTTTTGTAAAAACTAGCTAAGAAAATAGCCTTAGCTCTTGAAAAAGAGCTAATTTATTTAAATTTAAAAATTAAGAATTTTGGCAGTTTTTAAAATTAAAAGCAGATAAATAATCGATGGTAATTTTGAGCAAACAAAATTACAATTTTCTTACTATGTAAGAAAATAGAAGGATTTTTTATTAAAAATTACTGTTACGATGAAAGAAAATGTTGCGAGTGGTAAATTATTAATAAGATAAGATTACATATATGCATATAAGTTAAATATTAAAACTTGATAAAAATTGAAAAATCGATAGTAAAACTTAATATAATTTACCTTAAAAATGCTGGTTTAGCTCAGTAGGTAGAGCAATTGATTCGTAATCAATGGGTCGGGAGTTCGATTCTTCTAACCAGCACCATTTAATGAAAATTACCAAGTCGAATATTGGTATAAAAAAAATGTTTTGTAAAAATATAAAAAAGTTCTTTTTTTAGTATAATAATAAAGCATTTTATTAAAAAAAATTGTGCCGACTTAGCTCAGCGGTAGAGCAGCTGGCTGTTAACCAGTTGGTCGTTGGTTCAATCCCAATAGTCGGCGCCATTTATGGCCCTATGGTGAAGTGGTTAACACATATGGTTTTCATCCATACATGCGTGGGTTCGAGTCCCGCTAGGGTCACCATGGAGAATTAGCTCAGTTGGGAGAGCATCGCCCTTACAAGGCGAGGGTCGTGGGTTCGAGTCCCTCATTCTCCACCATTGTTTGAAAGAACACCAAAAAAATCCTTTTCAATCTATAAAAGGCGAAACTTCGTCTTTTTTTCTTTTTTTTATACATATAAAGTCCCCAACAAGCGGACTTTTTTAAATCTCAGGCATTAAATGTTCTTTGGTGAATGAAAAGTGAAATCACAATAGTTTATTAAATATGTTTTATTTTAACACTTTTAAATTAACTAAATAAGGAACAAATTTAAAGTATTTTACTAGTTTCTAATCAATAGTGCGTATGTTCGCTCATATATACTTATACGTATTACGTATAAAGTATATATGAAACTCGCGAACAATACGCACCGCTCGATTACACTCATAAAGATAATTTAAAAGTTTTTATCCTTCTTGATATGAATTTAAAAGTGTTAAAGTTTTCGGGACTATATATACATATAGTACCCAAAAAGGCAATTTTCAGGACTTTATATGGGACTATATATCGTTCCCCTGAAAAAAATTACCCCCTTTGTTTATTTAATGCTATGTGATATTTTAGAAAGGAAGTTTATAAATGAGTTCTAAAATCTACGAACTATCTAACTTATTCAAAAAGTATGAAGACATGAAAGAGATTGAAAAAACAGACAAAATTCTATTTACAAAATTTAAAAGCATAGACAAATTCACTGACGGACTGCAAAATAGACAATTATTTATTTTAGCAGCAAGACCCGGTGTTGGCAAAACTACATTATTACAAAATATTATGAATAATGCTTCGAAACAATTAAAAGCTGACGAGTATATTTTATTTTTAAGTTTGGAATTGTCCGTTGTTGACGTATATAAGAGATTTTTACAAATTGAAAGTGATATTTTGACTAAATCTGATATTAATGATTATGAACCCAATGACCAAATTAAATTAGAATTTGAAAAAATCAAAACCAAATTTGCAAACAAAAATATTTTAATTTTTGATAATGAAACAAATGAACAAATAACGCCTACTTATATTCAAAAAATGTTAAGCGAACTAAAAGAAAGAAACATTAAAATTAAAGCAATATTTATTGATTATTTTCAATTGCTTGATAGTAATTTATTCAATGCTATTGAATACAAAGCTCAAGAAGATACTTCGAAACAATTAAAACAAATTGCAAAAATAAATAATATTAACGTATTTTGCCTAGCGCAATTAAGCAGAGAATACGAAAAACGTAAAACTGTTATCCCTACATTTAGTGATTTAAAAGGTACAAGTTCCATTGAACAAGACGCAGACGTAATAATGTTCTTGTATTCACAAGATAATAATATTCTCAACAATAATTCTATTTTAGAGCTTCAACTCACCATTGCAAAAAATCGCAATGGTTTATGCAATACTTCAAGTTTAATCTTCAATACAGAGCAAGGAAAGTTTTATGAAAAAGACAATTTTATAGTTATTGAAAAAACTAGAAGCGAAAAAATAAATGATTAGTGCAAGGAAAAATGATAATTATGGAAACAGAATTTGTGAAGTTAAACAGTGATTTTGACTCAAAACCTTTGGAATTTTGAGACGACGAATACGTTAAAGAAATCCTAAGTGACAATGACATAAAAAAGTTGATAAGGGAATTAAATATTTCAAACGAAGAAATTAAAAATCACTTTGTTGAATTTTTTAACATAGTTAAATTAAAAAAAAGAAATGGTTTTTATACTTCTGTTTTTCGTGATAAAAAAACCGGTAAATTAGTTTTTGAATTTGGTGTTGATTACAATAGTATAAAACCAATTGATTATGAAACACTTTCATACATTGATAGTTTTTCAAAAGATACTAACCCTAAAATAATTTTAAAATATGAAAATCTAGAAATCAAAAAATTAGTTGATTTAGTTAAAAAACGTTCTAGCTGTTTTGTACATTCGAAAAACTTTACTAAACTAAATGAAATATCAAATTTAATTGCAAATGGATATTTGCAATCAAAAATCGCTATTGGATATACACGTCTAGATAAACTACATAAATTTTTGTTAGCTAACATAGAAGACGGAAGCAAAATATCTACGTTCTTGGAAGACGCTAAAAATTGTGAAGTATTAATCCTTGACGGATTAGGACTAGAACCAACAAAAAGTTTTTTACATTTTGGCACATTAATGAATATTTTACTAACTCGTAAAGCAAATCGGAAACAAACAATTTTTTTCAGTGTTTTTAATCCTGAAGAATATAAAAAATTTCTTTATGAAAATTATAGATTTGTTCCTACTAAAACAAAATTTTTAATTAACTTAATCTTTGACGATAAAGAATTAGTTCAAATTCTTTAAAAACATTAAATATAACAAATTAATAACACAAGGAATAAAAAATGACAATTAAAGAATATTTTAAACAAAATAATCTTAAGAAGAAGGATTTTACCCAAAGACAAATAATTGAAATTATTTTAGGTCTTGAAGACAATCTTGACGTTTCTTGATATACAAATCCTAAATTTAATTATAAGCAAATGGAACAAATCCGTCGGGGTCTTTTCTATGGTCTAGATGTTTCTTGGTATGCAAAACCGGAATTTAATCGACATCAAATGACTACAATTTATTTAGGTCTTAGAGGAAATCTAGACGTATCAAAATATGCAGATCCTAAATTTAGCTATAGGCAAATGCTTGCGATTCGTTATGGTCTTTTCTATGGTCTCGACGTCTCTTGATATGCAAAACCGGAATTCGATTCATTCCAAATGAATGAAATTATTTCAGGGCTTGAAAAAAATCTAGACGTATCAAAATATGCAGATCCTAAATTATCTTCAGAACAAATGAAAAAAATTCGTTTAGATCTAGAAAAAGATCTAAGCTCATCATAATGAGTTCAAGAGTTTGATATTAGTGAAGTTCTGAAGTAGCATATTGTATCCACTTGTATGTATATACTAGATATAACTAAAGTTATATATCTAGGTATATATACATACATACAAGTAGATATAATTACAATACACAATACGATACAAAAAATTGTCCTAAAACCATTATAGCAAAACAAAAACTTTAAACAATAAGAACACATAATTTTAATCAAGATAATACTTACAATTTTATGAAAATAACAAATAAACCACCTAAATTTACAGAAGAAAAATTAAGACAATTATTACACTATACAGATCAAGAAGCAAATCCAACATATGAGGCATATAAATCAAATTCATTTTATAAAATCTATTCAGGTGCTAAAGGTGTTTCTAAATCTTTTAGTAGAATGATAGAAACTATTTATCGTGTAGTTAATGAAAATAATTTTTGTTCTGTATGGTGTAGAAATCAATTTAATCATATTCGCAATACATTAAGACCAATGTTAGAAAAAGTTTTATATTACTTAGCTGAAGAACATAATTTAGATTTTAGAGATTATTTTTACGTAACAAATGAAGCTGCTTATTGAAAATATGAAGACGGTGGAATAGATAGAGCAATATATTTCCAAAACTGAGAAAAGATACAAGCATTTCAAGGTTTTACGTTAAAAAATTCTAATTTCAGATTTGGTGAATTAGTCATAGACGAACCATTAGAGGATACAGCTGATAGTAATAAATTACCTCATGAATTGGAAGAAATATATGCATTACAAGAAGAGAAATTACCTTTGTTAATTGCTAATACAGTTTTAAGAGAAGTATCACCAAATGGTTTTAGGATAAATGTGACATTTCTTTACAACATATTTACCACAAACCATTTCTTAATCAAGAATTATCACCAAGAAGCAATAAAAATTTTGGAAGAAGATAATTTGATAAACCAAAAGGTATTAAACGAACTATTAGAAAATCATTATTTGCAAAAAGAAAATACTGAATTTAGTAATGGTCTAGGAATAATCGTAACAATGTTTTCTAAATACTTTATACCTAAAAAATATTTTTCTGAAATTCAAGAAAAGAATTTAGATTTATTGAAAGAAACAAATTATCGTTTATGAGTAATTACTGTTATTGGATATGCATTTAACTTTGAAGATACTAAGTTAAATTATTTTATGAAAAATATCATTTTTGACGAAGAGGGAAACGTAAGAAAAAAAATAAAAACTATTTCGAAAAATAAATTTCATAAATATTTAAGCAATGGTGAAATCTTAGGAATTTATCACGGGTATGACCCAGGTATTCATGATAATGCAGCATTTGTTACTGTTGCACTGCATAAAGACGGAAGAATAATTGTTCTAAAAGTCATTGAAGACATAAAGCTACTAATTCCTAAAAACACTATTTGAAAAAATAAAGCAATTAATGAAAAAATAACACAAATTATCAACAAGCAAAATAAAGAAATTGAAAAATATTTACCTTATGGCTATTCAAGTAAAAATTTCTTGTATTCAAAAACTTCAGTGCTCTTTTGTGATAATCACGCAAGTATTGAAGCATTAAATTTACTGTTTGAAGAAAATAAGATTAATTGTTTTGCAATCAAAGCTGTTAGAAAACCAACTCAACAATTCGGCATTGTTGATAGACAAATGTGACAAAAAAATATATTCGAAAATAATTTAATTAATTTCTTACCCAATAATGAAATACTGCTTAAATGTTTAGCCAAGCAAGTGGTCATTAAAGACAGTACAAAGCCACTTGACAAAATCGAAAAAAGAGACGAATCTATAAATCCCGAAATATATGACGTGATTAACGCTTTTGAAATGAGCAGTAGCTTATTGTTCAGATATCAATATGCATTAATTTATGAAAAATTAGAAAACGAAGGAGAAATATAAAATGATTACAAAAGAAAATTACGAACCGATAAAACATATCAATTGTAATGAAACAAATTATGTAGCTACAAGTTTATTTCACTCTGATTATAAGCTAGTGGTTTATAAAGATTTTAATACAACGTTTTGAGATAAAAAAAGTCCTCTTTGCCCTTATACAAAAATCGAGGCCGATCTTTGAGGGGTAAGACGTGTTAATTATGCTAACGATAGAGACATTCTATGAGAAAGAATTAGATTACACAATGAATGAATAGCAGCTTCAATTGCATTTAGCATTACAATTCACAAAGACAAAAATTATTTAATAATTTACGAATCTTCTGAACCTTCCTTTTTCTGAGATTTTTTGCAAAACCATGCTAACTTAAATACTAATCGAAAAGTTTTTACTTTACGTGAGGGCGCTGAAGAAAAAGATTTTTGTGTTGTTTCAAATTTGAAAAGATTTCCAAATTTTAACAAAGTTTGAAATAGCATAGAAGATTTTGAAAATGCGGTTTTAAAACTAATCGAAAAAGAATAAGGAAATAAAAACAAAATAATATGACCACAGAAGAAGCGTTAGAAAAATTCAAATTACAATTAAATGAGAAATCATTTAAGCCTAAAAAAGAACCAGTAAATAGCAAAAATCAGTTTCTAAAATATGGTATTCAACAAACGATACAAACGTTATGAAGTAATTTCCCCAAAATACATAGCAAAAACCTCATAGAATCGAATGATTTGAGTTTGACGTATAAATTATTGTCCCTGCAAAAACTTGAGGCTATATTGTATGAAAAAGGAATCGCTGCTTTACGGAATAATTGATTGGTTGCGGATGTCTTAGATTATGTAGAAGTTCAAGGAAAACTAAAATATCTCAAAACAAAGCTCGAATTTAACAGTGCTAAAACGCCAATCTACGTATTTGAAACTTTTGAATATAAAAACGACAAATTATTATTTGACTATACGATTGTTAAACCTGATAAGGTTACGGACAAAGAAGCTAAAGATATTTTATTTAATTTTTGTGAATACAAACCTGTTACTTATATTGAAATTCCATACAAAATTTTTTATAACAATACATTAAAACAGCCTGATTTAAATTTAGTAAATGCAGAATTTTTTAAGCTTTTAGATAAAGACATAGAAGTATTAATCAAAGATTCTTATTTATCTGCTCCTTGAATATTTGCAATAGATAATAACGGTATTAAAAAGCAAATTCAAGAGGGTTTAGAGGATTTAGATAAAAGATTTATTGGAATATCCCCTCAACTACAAATGTATGAATTCGACCCTTTAAGAATATTACAAAGTAATTCACAATCACAAATAGTTATTCAAAAAATCGAAAAAAATATTAGTTGAATAAAACGTTTTGCTTATTTAAAACAAGATTCAAATACCGTTGGAACAAAGAATATGCATAACGTTGAAGCGCAAGCTTTAAACTCGGATTTTGAAGATTACATAGAATCAAAAGCAAATCTAAGAGAATTGCAATTCAAAGAATTTCTAAATCAATTTTATCCTGAATTAAATGTTGAAAAAGTTTTAATCTACGGTTCGACAGAATGATTAATTACAGAAGCTAAAAAATATGCAGTCAATTTAGACGGAAGCGTTATAAATCAAAATCAATTAGTAGCTCAAGAGGAAAGTAATGGAAATAACCAAGATTAATGAAGTAGTTGATAAATCGGTATTACAAACTTTTTATGCTAAATTAATACCGATAAATGAAATTTGTACCATTCCCGGTTCAGTTAATATAATTGATTTTAATCTATCAAAATTAGAAAAAATTAAAGGTATGATTAGTGATTTATCTTACAATCAAACACCTTTAACTGAGCAAATAGATTCAGACGCTAAATGTTCAATTATTTTTAATGAAAAATTAAATTTCACAAATAAAGTTCTAATTTTAAAAAATGCAATAGTTGAAAATGAATATTATGTAGTAGAAAACATTAATACAACATTTTCACCTGAAAAACTAAACGAAGTTGTAAATGTTGCAGTTTGTCAAAAATTAGAAGACTACATAAACAACAAGAAATTTATTATCTTTCCTAACTTAATTACTGAGCGGCTTGAAAAAGTAAATATTAAAATTAGAGAAAATTTTCTGTTTCAAAAAGCATTTGTTGAAAACAAAGAAAATTTATTGCGTGAAATTAAATTCATTGATAAGAATTTTCTATCAATGATTTGTAATCCTATTGAAGTTAATGAAGATCAAACAAAAGTATTTATGACAACATTATCAAAGTTTGGTTTATTAGATATTAGAGATATTTGTATCGGAGAATCAGATTATTCCATTTATTACGATAATCAATACGATAATAGGTACAAAGAATTTTTTAAAAAAATAATGAAAATATATGAAAATCAGAATTTGATAATGTCTGGTTTTGCTAATAAAACAAAAGAAGAAGTAGAAGAATTTAAAAAAATCTATAATGGAACTAATGCTGAAGAATATGTTAATTATGAGCTTTCACTACTAAGAGATAATTCGCTTTTTGATAAAGACCAGGTAGATTTATTAATTTTAATGTGTTCTGGTTTCTTAAAATCTGCTTTTTGTGTTAGCGGCGGTTTTGCAACATTACATAAATATATTTTGCCGTTTTATTTTGATATACAAGGTGGAGTTTTATATTTAAAAAGTGAATTTTATGAGTTGCGAGAAAAACCTCAACTTTGAAAAATTGAAGAAGATTTAGAATGAAAAGAAGAACAATTGAAAATTTTAGAAGAAAGAAGAAAGAAAGCCGAAGAAGAAAGAAAGCGTAGAAGTAAAAGAGGCGAAGGGAGAAAAAGATAAATATGTCAGTAAATATGAATCCCAAGATAACTGACGATATGGGTGGAGGAATACCGCCGTCAGATACAGGAGAAATTGTTGGAAAAAAATATAAATATTATTACATTCCAGTAATAGAAAACACAACTAATAAAAAATATCGAAACTGACAAGCAATTGATTATTTAGATTTACCGATTGGTTTAAAAGAAGTAAATATAGATTTAGATTATTCTAAAATAACTCCTGATTTTTTGAAATATAAATTAAATTTAGTAGTACCTAATAAAAACTATTTAATTTATGATTTTTTATTTAGAGATAAAAATGCAATAAATGCAGCTGGAAAAGAATTTGATCCAAAACAAAAAAAGAAAATAATTTTAAATCCCTCTGATTTTGAATTAAATAAAGTTTATGACGCTAATTATATTAAAAATTATGTAAAAGAAAAATATGGCAAAGAGTGATATATAGTATCTGACTTTAAAGTTTTAAAATGCGAAGTTCCAATGGATATATATTATCAAGCAAACGAATCGGTAAATGCTACTAATTATTATGTTAATGTAAATAATTTTGTGCCTGAATATCATAAAAAATGAATTCAATATGATAAGCAATCTAATTGAAAAGAAGTGAATGAAGTATTTGACTTTAAATTTAAAGCGCTTGTTAAAGAACTTTGATATCATTCAGGAAATTCGCAAGTTGTATTTGCCTGAATCGCTACGATTCTTATATTCGGATTACCATTTATAGCTTTGCCTCATTATTATCATACCGTCATTATAAATACGGTTGAATTTTGAATTCAAAAAGACGAAAAGACAAATTTTGAACAATACCCTTATTCAACAAAACTATTATTTGAAAATAATTTTATTTTAACTCCTTCGACTTGAAAGAATTTCGCAAGTTCATTAGGTGAAATTGAACCTTTTGACTTCAATATTAATCCGGGAGAAAAATTAATTATAAAAGGTATGTTTTTACCGCGTGTAATAGAAATAAATAATGCAGGTTTTATATTACCCAACATAAAGAATTTAACACAACTACATATTAAGCATATTGAATAAAAAGAACAAGGAACTGCTGCCTTTAAAGACGGAAGAAAGAGAGTAAAAATGAATTTACTTAAAAAATTAGCTGAATTATTTGAATTAGAAGAAGCAGAAGTTTCAAAAAAATTAAATTTAAAACCAGACGCTACAACTAAGGAAATTAAAGAAGCGCTAGGTGTTTATGGTCTTTTCCTAGATAAAACAGAATTGGAAACATATATTAAAAATAAAGTCCAAAACAAAATAAGTGAAGTTGAAAAGCTAAATGAAGAATTAGATAATAAAAATAAAACTTTACTTGATTTTGAAAAGGTTAATAATGAGCTAAAAGACAAATTTTCTAAAATCAGCGCGCAAATTAAAAACAATTTAGAAAAAGAATGAGTTAGCTTAAAACTACCTAAAACAAATTTAGAGGATATTAAATACGAAGATTTAGATTTTTTAAATTTAAAATCAGAAGCTTTAAGAATTGCTAAATTAAAAAATATCACTCCTGAGATTGTAGATCCAAAACAAATCGAAAATATAAAATCACCAAACAATAATCTAAACGGAACACAATCATTCGATATAGGAGCAAGAAGAATTAAATAAGGAACAAAAGAAATGGAATTTAAACAATATTTAAACGCATTATTTGCTAATCAAAAAGAAAATGAAGCATTTTCATTAGATCAAAAAACTAGAAACGAAATTAACTCTTATATAGTTCAATATTCATTAATTGGAACATTAGGAACTAATTTAGCATTAGGTTCAGTTTCTGAAGCTTCAGCAACTTTTATTAAAAATATAGGACAAAGTTGAAACGAAAAGAAAAATCCTGGACCTGGTGAATTTGAAAAAGGTAACTATACAAAAATTAGCTTTAATTGAAATACACCACAATATCAATCATTAGCTTTTACACATGCAGATACACTGTTGGGAGTACCTGCTGCAGCTTCAATTAAAATTGAAAAAGCTTCAGCTGATTTTAATGATAATTTTGAAACCTATTGTTGAGGTGAATTAGAAAAGAAAGTTAAAACAACTGATACACACAAACAAGTAAAAGATTTATTAGCTGATTCAATTACGGATAAAGAGGTAAGAAAAATAGTGGTTGCACTAGGTACAGCCTTAACAAAGCATAAAGACGATAAAGAAGGGATTAATGGAATTAAAAAATCAGATATTATAATTCACGTTAAACCTGAAGTATTAGACAGATTAAGTGAAGCTGGATTAGTTGGAAACTATGCCGAACAAATGTTTGTTGGTGGTCAATATTCAATAGCAACAGTAGGCGGTTATACAGTTATAGCAAATAAATATTTAACTGATATTGACGCAATCGCTTGTACAAATTTCGCAGTAGCTTCAATGGTTAATGTAAATGCTGCTAATTATGAAAGACTAGCGCCTACAAACGATTATGGTATGTATTACGAAGCAATGGCTTTATTCGGAATTGCTTATCCAACTTGTTTTAGAAGTATTTTCAATAAATAATGCTTTTATATAGCGGTAAGAGCAAATATGCTTATTTATCAATAAAAGCAAATCAGGCAAAAGAATTTAAAGAATATTTAGTAAGAAATACCTGGTGGTGAAAATGATTAAGACTTATTGTGCAAACAGTTTCAGCTATAGGTATAGGAATACTTGGAAAATTTATTGATGTATTCATTCCTGGTTTAGGAACATTTATTGAATTTGCATTAAATACACTAATTGATTTAATGTTCAATTTAATTGAAAACGAAGGAAAAATAGACTTTATAGATTTTGGATTATCAGCCGGTTTTAATGCTGCTGGTGCTATTTCAAAAGTATTTAAACAATTTAAAGCTGCTAGAGTAAAAAATAACGTTTTATCATTAGCAGATAACATTAAAGATAGTAGCAAGCAATTTAAAAACCAATTTAAAAATAGTGCTAAGAAACTTACGTTGTTTGGAACAAGAACTTTAAAAGAAAATGCAATACCAAACTATAAAGCTTTTAAAAACACTTCTTCGGAATTAGTTAAAACATTAGATAAATCAAAGCAAATATTTAAAGAAACAGCGATAGCCTCAAAACAAAGTTTTGAAAAAACTAAAACATTTTTAAATAAAACTACAAAAGTTTTTACTAAAATCAGAACTTTTGTATCCTTATTAACTTCTCCTAGATATGCTGCTAAAAAAGCTATCGATATAGCTATAAAAAAACCTAGAAAAAAAATAGTAAAAATATTTAATAACTTTATTAGTAAAAAAGTTAAAGAAGTATTTTTAAAAGGTAAAAAAACTTTAAGAGAGGCTATGAAGCGAATACCTTTAAATAGTTCTTGATTAGACAATATAACAATAATACAACCCGATAATACTTGAAGTTTAAAATTTCTCAATGCAATTGTTAGATTTAAAAAACGCGAAACAAATAATAAAAAACCGGTCGTATTATGACAAAAGGATTCTAAATTAATAATGGAATTTTTGACTACTTCTTCACCTGGACGGCATTATTTGAAGTATTTTGCTTGAGGTTGAGATATAGGCAAAATTTTAAGAAATTATAGTGGTTTTATTGCTTTAACTAAAATCCCTCTATTTGGTAATTTAATAGGAACTTTGGCTAATAGTTATCGAACAATTAATGCAATTCACGAATCTATTAAAAAAGATAATTGATTATGAAAGCAAAACTTTGAAGATATTAAGGCAGATATGCTTAAGGGAGCAACAGAAGGTGCTTTAAAAGGTTGAAACTTTAAATATATTAGACCTGCAATTAGCGTTGCAAGAAGTGCTATAGAGGGCAAGGGAAATTATGCAATTAGAGCTGGTGAAAAGGCAATTAAAAAAGCTGCTTTTTATGTAGCTTATTCTAAGAAAATTAAAAATTACAGTTATAAAAAGCCTAAGGGAGGCAGAAGGTGAAAGAGGAAATAGAAAAATTAAAATTAAATATTTCAGATTTTAAAACAGAATATTGATATTCGAAAACTATCGAAATTCCACAATTTATTAAAAATATCGAACCAGATATTACAGAAGATCAATTATTTAATAAGTTATTGTTAAATGTGTATCAAACGTGTGATTTGTTTATTAATCAAAAAATGTCACAATTTTTATCACTCGATATTACCTTAGAACAAATTAAAGATATTTTAGGTAAACAGCGGGTAAAAAATTTCATTAGTTCAATTTATACTGAAATAAAATATAGATTAGCTACTGAAAAATTCCCGGAGTTTTCACAAAAAGATAAATTAATTACTTCAAATTTTTCAGTTGCCTCAGCTGGAAGAGAATTTAGTAATTTCCAAAGTTTATTATCACCTGAATCAATTGCTTATTTAACTTATCCGACTTGAAATGATTTAAAAATAGCTAATAAAGACGATTATTTAAATATTATTCCAGTACTTGAAAAGTTAAATCAATTTGACAATAGAATTGAGAAGTTATTGAATGATAATTCACAATCAGACGAGAATCTTAAATTATCGTTTTCTAAATTTAAATCTGATCAATTAGAATCAAATACAAGTTTAGAAAATAAAATTAATGATTTAAATATTAGAAAAGAAGAGAAACTGCCTGAAAAAATAAAGAAATTTCTTTCGGAAAACATTACTAGTGAAGAACAATTAGGCAGTAGTATTGCAGAAGACGGCATTATCATTAACTTTGGACAAGAAGCACCAAGTATTACAGTAAAAAGTGAATACTTTTATAGTGATATAAATCCAGGAAATATTACTTTAGCAGCACCAGGTGAAGGAAGCGAAGAAATTACAATAGATAATGAAAATCTAACATTTTCCGGCGAAATAAACGACGTGAAAATCAAAGAACAATTGAATTTATCCAAGCTTAAATCGTTATATGCTAATTTAGATAAAACTAAAGATTTAGAAAATAAAATCAACTCATTTACCCAAACCTTAGAAAGATTAAATCAATTTGACAATAGAATTGAGAAGTTATTGAATGATAATTCACAATCAGACGAGAATCTTAAATTATCGTTTTCTAAATTTAAATCTAATCAAGAAGTACAAAATAATGCTTTTAGCAACAAAATAGATATTTTAAATAAAGCTAATATAACAATAAAAAACATTGATAATGAATTAACGGCGCTAAAACAAAAAGATATTGATATTCTTAAAGTTTTAATAAATTTTGTTAATAAATTAATTAAAAATAACGAAAAAAACTTAAATGTTGATTTTATAAAAGCTGATTATGAGAAACTACCCAATGAACCGGAATTAAAGATAGGAGATATTGTAGATTATAAAGGCAAAAAAATATATATCTTAGATATTATATGAGAAGAAATAACCGATACTCGAGGAAACTATGAAGGTGCTATATATTATTACAAATATATGACATTAGAAGAAAGTGAGGAATTAAGTAAGTAATGTTATCCATTAATAAATACGTTGAAAAATATAACCCAAAAGCTATATTTTTAAAGGGTTCAAAAATGTTAGGGATTTCTTCTAATAACTCTGATACTGATATCGAAATACTAGTAGATACTAATGATTTACCAAAAAGCTACAAAGAAGATAACATAGATATATTTTTCATAAATAAAGAATTAAAGATATCGGTAAAAAAGAGCATTTTTGAACAAATAGTACTTTTACAATATTTATTTTTAAAACCTGAGCATATATTATATAAAAGTGAAGATTTTGACTTTTCTAGTTTTAAAGAGTTAATTACCAATAAGTTAAATGAGCTATTATTTAAGTTTATAGAAAAACTTTGAATAAATATTAGATATTATAGCTACAAAAAAACTAGTAGAAAAAATATCTATCATATTTGCTATATATCTTCATTAGTTGATAATTCTTTGCCTAATTGGGAAATAATACAAAGACTTAAAGAATATACAGAGAATGTAGAAGATTTGTCATATTACGAAGAATGTAGAAAGAAGCTTTTAAATTTTTATTTTAAGTATTTAAGAAGATTAAATGAAATTTTTTAAATGAATTATTGGAACAATAATAAGCTTAATATTCATATTTCTTGCTTTGCTATGAGTTTATAAAAACTTTGAAATAAGTTGATTGAATTGACTATTTATAAAACTTAGAATTTTTAAAAAATAAGGAGAAAATAATGAAATTAGAAACAATTAAAGAATTACTATTAATAATTACACCTTTTATTGTTACATTAGGTGGAGTTATTAGTGCATTATTTGTTAAGGTTTATAATGCCAAAAATAATTACAAAACTTTAAAAGAAGAAATAACTAAATTAAATGAAGAAACACAAAAACGACAAATCAGACATACTGAAGAATTAGCTAAAAGAGACATTATAATTAAAGATTTAAAAGAGCAATTAGTGCAAGCTTTAAATACTATTGAGCTTTTAAAATCAAAAATTGAAACTAAAGCTGGAGATCCATATTTAGTAAAATTAGAAGCTTCTAATGAAGAGTATAAAACAGCATTAGTTAAAATGAGAGAGGTTTTAAAATCTAAAGAAATTGAAAACGAAAATCTTAAAGCTACTTTAGCAGAAGTGCAAACTGAAATTAAAGTTTTAAAAGAAAATATCGTAAGCGAAAATAAAATTAAAGAAGAAGAAAATTTGAATATAAAAGATTTAGTTAAAAGTTCCAAAGTAGAAGAAGAAACGACAAAAAGTACCGTAAAAGCAACGCTTTATTAATAAAAAATACCCTCTAAAACGGCAAAATATGTATAACTATACGTTTTTACAACAAAATTGTCATTTGAGGGGGTATTTTTTTAGTACTTTTTTTTAGAAAGGTATTAATTAAACAAAAAATTCACCTCTTTGTTCTTCTCTTCAATACTTTAATATAGTAAATGCATAGCAAAGACCAATAATAAAACCACCGATAAAAATAAAAGCTGTTACAATAAATCAGCCAACATTAACTTCCATTTTCCAATTAACTTTCATACCAAAAACTATATAAAGTACAAATCAATATATAAAAAGTATCGAAACAATTGGAATTAAAAAATTATTAGTATGAGGGCGTGTGATTATTAAAGCAATTAATATAGGTTCAACAACAATGAAAATAAAGAAATAAATTAAGTAAATCTTTACTCATTTAAGTCTAAATTTCCACATTTTTGCATTTTTCTCGTTTATTCTAGCGATTTCTTCAGCTTCTTGCTTTAATTTTTCTTCTTTTTCTTGTTTCGTCATACTTAAAATTATAATTGTTATTTTTAATGTAGTATAATAATTATGCTAAAAAATAAAAAGTAATACCTACCTCACCTTTACTTTTTTATATGATTTAGCAAATTTTCTAAAATAACATTTCATTTACTAAAGACATGTGGTAGGTATTACTGTAATATTTATCACTTTTTTATTTTTAGCAACCTACGGAGAAATTAATAAAAAAAAGAGCAATTTCTCCCTAATTTATCTCACCGAGAAATTGCATAATTATTATAACATAGAATATCTTGCTATTTAAATAATTTGTTAATTTCTCCAATTAAAAGGAGAAAAATGAAAAATATTGAACAACTAGAAATATTCTACGCAGATTTTGAAAAGAGTATTTCAACTAATAATAGAAGTGCAAAGACACTTGCAACATACAAGTTTGCTTTAAATAAATTAACAAATTGAAAAACTGTTGATGAATTATTAAATCAAATAAATTTCATATTAGATAATTCAAATTTATGTACTAATTCACTATTTACAATAAGAGCAATTTATCGAAGCTTTTGTGAATGATTTTCAAAAAGAAATAGAGTTTATATACCTTTTAATGAAAGAATTAACAAGTATAGAATCGAAAGAGGTACTAGAAGATCATATACAAAAGAAGAATTAGCGTTATTGCTTAATGAATTAAAGCTATTTGGAAATTATAAGTTCGAAATAATATTCAAAATACTATTAACAACAGGTGTGAGAGTTAGTGAATTAGAAAATGTTAATTGAGAAGCTTTGAAAGCAAATAATTATGAAACAATAATTAAAACTTCTAAGAACAATAACCCTAGAGCATTTAGAATAATAAAAAGCGATAATGGGATATTCAAAGATATTCGAGAAGCTATAGATAACGATATAAACTTAAACATTAAAACTAAAACGATTAAAAACTATTTCCAAGTATTTCAACAATATGTATTAAATAAACATAAAGATTTTAAAAATAAGATATCAGCTCATATATTAAGGCATACATTTGTTACTCTTTCAGCTGAAAATCATACAATCGAAGAAATATCTAAAATATTAGGTCACGTTAATTCTAGTGTAACTGCTTCAACATATTTGACATATAATCCTACATTAGCAAACAAAAAGCTTTCTGAAATGCAACATAATATATCTAATTTTTTAATTGATACAAATAATAAAAATAACGAAATTGATTTGAATATAGAAAATCAAAAATTAAGAAAAGAAATTGCAAATCTAAAAGCAAAATTAGAACAACAAAATAATAGTTTCTTTTCGCTTCATTTGGTTGAAGAAGATATCTTAAAACATAAAAATTAATTATTTAAATAGCTATTGCTATTTTTTTTATTTTTTTTACTTAAAATGTATATATGTTAAAACTTCCAACTTATAAAGATTTGGGGATAAATATTAAAGAAATTCTTTGAAAGAATGATTTTAAGACTTTTGAAGATTTTAAAAACGCTTATTCTGCCCCTTTTTGCGCGATTTTAGGGCATTATTTGCACAAGAACAACAAACACACCGCAGAAAACTTTTCATTGGCTTATAACGTCATATTTTATTATGGTTATATTAATCAGAAAAGAGAGAAAGAATTACTTAATATTTTAAGTGAAAAAGGTTTTTCTGTAAAACCAAGCTTTTTAATACTTGACGCTGTTATTGGAATAGATCTAATAGCTAGTTTTAATGATAAAACTTATGTAATTCAAGTTAAACCAAATAACAAATTTAACAATTTCAAATACATTAAAACGTATGCAACTAAAAGAAATTATTACGTAATTTTTGCATATAAAAAACAAAATAAGTGATTTTTTTATGATAAAAATATGAAAGAAATTACATTTATTTAGTTTTTGGGTTAAAATATTTGTTGAAGAACAATAATAGTTTTGAAATAAGATAAAAATTTTGTTTTCGGGACTATATGTCGGGATTTTTTTTAGGACTTTATACATATAAAAAACGCGATTAAAGATTCAATCGCGTTAATTATTATTTTAAATTGATTATATTGTGTAGTTGATTATAGGTGTTCCATTACCATCATCACCTATTTCTCACATAGAAACTAAGAATGTTTTTAATGTTTCTAGCACGGTATCAAGTTGTCTATAAAATCTCGCACCTAGATTTTCATCTACTCATTTGTTAGTGTCTAGATCACTATGTCAAATGTCACCAGCTATAGCTATATCTTTTCTTGTTATGCCTTCAGGTCAATCATAAACTTCAAGTAATCCACCATTTAATGTTCTTTTTACAAGTTGCATATTTTTACCATTTTTAAGTACTCATGCTTTTGGATTTGTAGTTTGAGCATAGCCATCATATGAACCAGTTTTTGAAAATATTGCAAAGTTAGTTGATTCAATATATGCTACAGGTAATTTAGCTTTATTATAGAATGGGAAGTGGTCTGATCAATCTCCTGTTTCACCCGCACCATATTGAGTTGGACTAAATTGTGGGTGAATTTCAAGTTCTTGAGCAGAATCATTTAATTTTTGACTTCTTAATTTTGAAAGTGAGTGTAGTTGATCACGAATTGTTGTTGATAAATTACCACTTGCCGAACCTAAGTTTGGATCTTGTTTTGTATTTGGTGAGTGAACATACATTTTGTCTCCACCTGAAACTGTATCCATATTTATCATACCTAATGAGCTTGCTAGAAGCTCATTAGTTTCTTTATTGCCTTGGATATTCGAAATCAAGAATTGTTCAACAAATGCTTGCGATCCCATAACACCAATTTCTTCTGCATCAACAAATACTAGGTGTAATCTAACTCCTAAATTATCTCTATTTTTAGGATCTGAAAAGTATTTTAAAAGTGATAGGTTTACTGAAACTCCTGAACCATTATCAGTAGCGCCTCATGACACACCCTTAGGTCCAACATTATTTGTTGAGTCAAAGTGTGAGACAATATAGAAATCTTTTACTTCTAATGTTTTGCCATCTTTAGTTTTGGTTACTTTTTCAGAAGGATTAATTGTTACTACAATATTAGTTCCAATATTGTTAGTATTAATTACTTGTCCTTTTGTACCACCTAATTGATATAAGAAACCTTGTGAGATGAAACCATCTTTTTTGATGTGTTCTTTCATTTCTTTTACAATTGGTTGGTCATCAGAATAAACTGTTATAGTTTTTTCTCCATCTTCTAAATTAGCTATTCTTGTTCCTGTTTCGGCAGTAATAGCTGTAGCTTCTACTTTATTTTGCTTAGGATATTTTATTATATTGCCGGTATGGTCTTTATAACCCATATCAGCAATGGTTTTTCTTAAATATTGGAATGCTCTATAGCTTCCATATATATTAACTTTTTTATCCACATTAGCATCTTCTAATGGATAATATGGTTGTAGCACTTCTGATGTTAGTTCTTTTCCTGCTGGAAGTTTTATACCTTTGTGTGCTTTTAGAGAGCCATCTGCATTAAATTCGGCTTCTAGACTTTCTTTTTTAAAATTATTTAAATTTCCGGTCTTCCTCCCATGAGTTGTATTTATGAAAGACTGAAATTGTTTATATACTTCCAAATCTTTTGGCAATGCTTTGCTTCCGCATTGAACTGAAATGGTTGCAATTGGGGCTAAAATAGATGCAATTGCTAATGGTGAAACAATTGCTATAATCTTCTGTTTTTTCATATATTGTGAGATTTTTTTTCCTTTGTCTGCGATAAAGTATTTTTTTGCGACTATAAAAATTATATATTTAATACCGCCAAATAAGTGTTATTTGTTAGTCAATGCAATTATTATTTAATTGAAAAAGTTCGAAAAAATTAATAATATAATTTATTTTACATTAACAAATTGTATGCCACATCAAAAGAAAAATATATATTTAAAAAAGCCTTCTTTAAAGAAAATTGCCTTATTTTCACTACCACTTATTGCTATAAGTACATCTTTTTTGTTTTCAGTATCTTGCAAAAATCCTAATGCTGATTTATTTTCAGATGAAAAACCAGGTGAAGATGTTAATCGTGATGAGGGACTAATTGGTGAAGAATTAGCACAAAAAGTTAGAGAAGTTATTGAAAATGCTGCTTTTAAAATGACAGATTTTGCTAAAAAAGAATACCAAATATTAAAATCTTCTACTCAAAAAGATAAATATATTCAAGATTTATGAGAAAAAATAAAAGTTTGATTTAAAGATTCTAAAGATAGTTTAGGACGATATGTATTTTATGCAGAAAGTTTATCACATCCTGATTTTAGTAAATATTTAGATGTTTATATTCCTAATTTACGTTATTTTGCTGGCAATCACATAGTGTATTGCTATTTTGATTGAAATGCTGAAAAAAGAAATATTTACTATTATTTTAAAATTAGATGTTTGGATGGAAAGCAAACCGAAGGAAGTGGTAAAGTCTTTTTAGATTTAGGAAAAGATTTAGAAGAATAGGAAAAATTACAATATGAAAAAAATAAATTTTTTTGCTCTTTCTATTCTTCCATCAGTTTGTTTTATTCCTTTGCTTTCGAAAAAATGCAATAACACTATCAAAGTCCAAATCGATGAAAATATCATCACAAGAAAATATTTAAAACGTTTGACACTTCATCAAATAATAAATTTGCATAATATAACTCCTTTTTTATTTATCATAGGAAAAAGTCAAGAAAAGAAATATCTTGAAGGACTTTTGCCTAGTGCTAATGGAAATTTGTTATTGGATAAAAATAATAAAAGATATACATTAGATTTTGAATTTCGCAAACCTTGAAATCAAATAATTTCAAATTATAATAATATTAAAGTAGTGCAAGATAATAAAAATTCAAATGAATTTTCCGCTCTTTTTACAGAGTATAAATTTGAAGATATTAAAAAATATGATGGATATAATGCTAGTTGGTTTTATTTTTTAAGTGGATTGGCAAAAAAAGATTATTACAGAATAGGCGATCCTTATTTTTTTGATTTTCAAACAATTATATTTAGACTAGTAGAAGACATCAAGATAAATAAAGGCCTTGTAAATAATCACAATATTGTTAATAAAAAAGGTGAAGCTGTGTTTTTAAATAATATATTTAAAAACCAATATATTCAAGCAGTTACTTGACTTACACAAGAAGCAAATATATTCCGTGAAACATTTTTTAAGTTTTTAGTCTTATATTTAAATAAATTTAATTTAAACATTAAAGAAATTAAAGTTAATTGACTTAAAACTGAAATTAAACCTGATAAAAGTTCTACTTTTGATTTTGTTTCATTTAAATTGAGTGAAATAATTGATTTTAATAACAAAAATATAATTACTGATGAAATAAAAAATAAAACTTTTTATATTGATAATTTTAGAAACTATCAAACAAATTTAAAATTTGGAATAGGACAAAAAGGTCTTCAAGAAAAACTTCCTCTTTTTAATGATTATGTACAAAATCCTATTTTAAAAATTAAAAGTACATCTTTTTTAGATGTACAAGATAACATCAATAATTTTATTAAAGTTTATCAAAATATTGATTATTGAAATTCAAAAGGACTGGTTTATTTATTTACTAAATTTAAAGATAAGCTGCTTTTCCTTGATGTTCCTAAAATATATAAAGATGTTGATGAAAAATATGAAATTGAAGATGTTCAATTTACTAATTATTTTGACACTGATCAAATTATTAAATTAATAATTAAAGTAATTAAAAAATCAGGTGAAGAAAAACGCTATGTTCTTTTAAGCCAAAATTTTGATGACCATGGGCATTTATTAAAAGGACTTATTTTAAAAAATCTTTCAGTTGATAAACTCAAAAGCACCGATTTTTTCACTTTCCGTGAAAATATACAAAAAGCACCAAAAGGTATTTTGCTAGATGATTTTATCGATGAAAATGATTCTTCCAAACCATTTGCATCACTTGTAAAAGAAGCGATTTTAAAAATGAATACAAAATGAAAAAATCGGAATTTAGTGAATGCAGAATCTCTTTCAAAAGATAATGATGATTTATTAATGTTAACTGCTCATTTAAATAATTATTTATTAGCTTATGCTCTTGAAAATGAAGAAGAAAAAATTCATACTGGAATTAAGAAAATTGAGCTTGATGAAATTAAAGGCAACAATAACGGAACATTAGAACTAACCTTTAATTTCTATAAGTTTTTAAATGAAAAAGATTTAGATTTCAAAACCAAAAACGAAACTCCTTTTTATAAACTCAAAATACAAATTAATGGTTTTTTAAATTATTCAGGTTCAGAGCCAAATGGTTTTAAAGTTTTAGAAAAGAGGAAAATATAATATGAAAAAGCTTTTATTTTCTTCTATGCTTTTAGCTTCAACTACTTTTATTACAACAATAAGTTGTAAAAACATAAAACCAGTTGAAAATAATAATGTCGTTAATAGTGAAACTAATCAATATTTTCAACAAAAATTTGTAAATAAAGCATTAGAAATTAAAAAAATAATGCGTGAATTTAATGAAAAATACTATTTATTTTTTCAAGAATATAGCAATCTTGCAACTTTATTTAGCGAATTAATTGTAGAACAATCTATAGAAGTTTTAAAATCAAACCTACAAAAATACTATGATTTAAACTTTAATATAGAAAATGCTAATATTGAACCTTTTTCAAAATCGTTATTTAAATTAAATTGATTAATTAAAACTATTATTTCACGTCTTTCAGATTTAAATTTTTATTTAGAAAATAATGATTTTGATAAAAATCCTACAAAATTAGAGGATGCTAAAATAGAAATTGATAAATCATATGATGAATTTATTGTTAATAAAAACTATGATTTAAAAATTTTTGAAGAAGAAACCCCGCCCCCTCTTTTAAATGTTATTAAACTTTTAAAAGATGTCCTTGAAGAAATTAAACAAGGTAAAAGTGAAGGCAAATTATTGAAATTTTATGGTGATTATAAAAATGCTAAGCAAAATATATATGATAATGTTAATCACATTGATTTAGACAAAAATTTCAATATAATTTTTACAATCTTAAATGAAGATACAAATTATTCAATCATTGAAAAATTTTTAAAATTATTGGCATAAAAAGGCAATTTATGAAACTAAAAACACTACTAATTACCACGTCATTAGTTCCTACTATGTTAATTTTACCTATTTCTTTAAAATGCAATAACACTAAAAATTCTAATGATAGTAATTTGCGTCTTTCTAGTTCTCAACTTCAAGAAATTCAAAATGCTTTTATATTCAAAACAAAAAATAATTCACCTTTTTCATATCAACATGCAAACGAAATGGAAAAGTTAATAAATAAATATAAAAAAAATGGCTTTGCATTATGCAAAGATGAAGTATTTAAAAAATACTTTGAATTTGAATATCCTGATATTTCAAAAATAAGTAGTGTACATATTATGGAAATTAATTTTTCTATAAATATAGAAACCAAACTTCCACAATGTAACTATAAAGTTATTTGTCTTGAAAGAGAAAATGCTGTTGAAGCTGATACATTCATTCCTTTAGATCATTAATTTTTAATAAATAAATTTAAAAGCAAAATAAAAGCATTTATCACAAAAATTTATTATTTTGATATCCTTCAAAATTTTTTAATTGAGTCAAAATTTTATTATAAACATCTTTAAAGGTTGCAGGTGGATAATTATTGTTATTTAATAGACGAATAATGTCTGATTCTAAATTTGCTATTATATTTTCTTTTGAAGATCAATCTGTGTATTTAGTTTTACTATCTACTATTTCTTTAATTTTTTTTGCTAATCCCACAATATCTTGATCTTTATATTCAAATCCATATTTGTCACGAATATCAATTAAAATATCATAAAATGTTGCTTCATCAAATTCAATTTTTAGTTTAGTGTATTTCTCATTATCTTTCTTCAAATCTTCAAAAATCTTTTCAGCTTCTTGACTTAAAGAATCAATAAATTTATTAAATATATCATCAGTTGAAATTATTTTTTGTTCATCACGATTATTATATTTATCAATTAATTTTCTCATTCTCTTAGAAAATTCTTCAGCTTTATATATATTTCTTCTTGAATATCTATCAATAGTTTCTTTTAAATATTTTAAAAGAATTTTAAACTTAGTGTTTCTATGTTTAATTTTTTCAATTTCTTTTAGATATTTATCACTAAATATTTCTGTTTCAGTAATTTGTTTTTCATCATTATTTTCTAATGCTGCAATGCATTCATCAACAAGTTTTTTTACCTCTAAATTCATTCTTTCAGAATCAGGTGTATCTTCTTTATTTAATTTCATAATTGTACTTCTAACAGAACAATAAAAATGTAATTTAAACATTTGAGAATCAGTAATACGCGAATCGCCAACACAAACATCAAATGCTTTTTTTAATTTTTGAACTAACATAACAAATTCAGTTTCTCGTTTTTTACTAATTTGAATAAATTCAATAGCTTTATTTAGTATTAATAATCTATCAATATTATTACTGGTTTCAAATAATGAATAATCAAATCCTTTCATTAATTTTTCAACATTAGCCATTTGTTCTTTAAAAATAGCATATGATGATTCTATTTCTGAAATAGGATTTATATCATCACTATAAAATTGCATTGCTTCAGAAAGTGAATTTTCGATACCTATATAATCAACAACTAAACCTTTATCTTTTCCTTCAAATACACGATTTACACGAGAAATAGTTTGAATCAAACTATGTTTTTCAAGTGGTTTATCAATATACATCGTATCCAAACATTCGCAGTCAAATCCTGTAATTCACATATCAACAACTATTACAATTTTTAAATTAGAATTTTCATCTTTGAATAATGTTGCTAAATCTTTATTTTGTGCATCTTCTAAAGCGTTGTATAGTTCTTCTTCATCATTTGAAGTTCGTGTTGCAATAAATTTGATCATTTCAACAGGCATTAATCTATTTAATTGTTCAGCAGAAAATTTTGATGCATCTTCTTGTGTTTTTTTCTTGATATTTCACTCTGGTCTTTTTTCAATAATTTTTTTGTAAACTTTAAAAGCTATTTTTCTATCATAACAAACAAACATAGCTTTACCCTTTACAGTTGCTGCTTCTTTTATTCTTAATTCATAGTGTTTAATAAAATGTTCAACAATTGAATCTAATCGAGAATCATTATCAATGATAGTGCGAACTGTAGCTACTTCCTTTATTGAATTATTTATTTCAAATTTATTAGTACCTATTTCTAATTGCTTTTCATAATATTTATCAACAATAGCTAATTTTTTTTCATCAAGTTTTAATTCCAAAGGTCCCGAAAGTAAACTAATACCAACAGTTGATCCATCATCAACAGCTTGTTTCATTTTATATGATGCTATAACAGGGCCAAAAGCTTTAATAGTTGCATCAATTGGAGTTCCAGTAAACCCTATAAAAGTTGCATTTGGGAAAGCATTTCTTAAATTTTTTGCAAATCCATAGTGTTTTTTTATACCATCTTTTTCAATTTTCAATGTAGCATCTAAATTTACTTGTGTTCTATGTGCTTCATCAGAAATACAAAAAATATTATTTCTATTGCTTAATAATTTTATATTTTCATCAAATTTTTGAATAGTCATTAAAAATATGCCACCACTAGTAATACCATTAAGTTTTTCATACAATTTTTCTCTTGTGGCAATTTTCATAGTGTTATTATCGATTAAATACTCTTTAGATGATTCAAATATTTTAGATAATTGATCATCTAAATCATTTCTATCTGTCAATAATAAAACTGTAGGTGACTTAAGTTCTTTTTCTGTGGTTAATCTTTTTGTTAAAAATAGCATTGTGTAAGATTTTCCACATCCAGTAGCCCCAAAATAAGTGCCACCTTTGTTCCTGTTTTTATTATTCTTATTATTATTCATAATATTTTCAAATAATAATTCAGCAGCATAATATTGAGAATATTTAGGGAGGATCATTAAATCATTTTTTGAAGAATCAGGAAAGTATATATAATGGTGAATTAAATTTAATAAAGTTTTATGTTTGAATAGACCAGAAACCATAGATAATAAACTTTCTATTCCATCTTTGCTATATTTTTTTCCATCAGTTGATTTTCAAGGAAAATAATGTTCAAAATCCGCGAATAATGAACCATATTTAGTATTTACACCATCAGAAATAACTGAAATAAATGAAAATCTCATAAGATTTTCAATGTTTTTAGCATATTTATCACAAAGTTGTTCGTATGCATTACGAAGTTTAGTGTTAGTATTACTTGGGTTTTTTAGTTCAATAGTAGATACAGGTATACCATTAATAAAAACAACTATATCAAGAATACATTTCTTTTGACCTTTAACTTCAAATTGGTTCACAATTTTGAATATATTATTTTCTACATTTTCATAATCAAAATATTGAATAAATTCATTTTGCAAATTATATTTGCTTCTATTAAGAACACATCCTTTTCTAAGTTTGTTTAAAGTTAATTTCATTGTTGAGTATAATGAAATGCCTTTAGAAGATAAAAGATCATAAATAATATTGTCAATTTCTTCTTCTTTTAAATTTAATTGTTTATATCTTTTTAATAAATATTCCTTAAAATCATTAATAAGCAATATTTCAATATTCTCTCTATGAATATTACGACCATATTCATAAATATAATTTTCTTTCTCAAAAAGTTCTATGACTGTTCTCTCAAAATTATTTTCTAAATACTTTCATTCTAACACTTATTTACCACCTTGTGATTCTAAAATTGATCCTCTAATTAAAATAGGACAAATTGAAGAAATTTTTGATTTTAAAATTAACGCACATTTTTCTCTGCTGTTTATTGCATTCAAAATATTTACAATATTATTTTGAATTTTTATATTAGGAATGCAAATTTTAACCTCTGACATTAAATCAAAACTAAACATATTCCTTACACTATTAATTGAATAAAATTCAGTTAATCTCGAAAATTCAGTTCTTTTTAATCACATCATTAAATAATCTGGATTAAGTATATTTTCATCTTTAACTTTAAATACAACATAAATTGGTGAACATGCAGCATAGTCATTTTCTTTATAAATACATACACAGCTAAAATCAATTGGACTATATACAATATTATTTTTTCCAAATACATTGTAATTTTCCAATTTATTTATTTTTTGTTTTGGCAAAATAAAACCATTTTGGCTTATTCCCAAAAATTTTTTAATTTTTTTATCTTTATTTTTGATTTTAATTTCTTGTATATATTTTCCAATTTCTTCTTGTCCATATTTTTTTCGCAAAGATTCTATATATCCTTGACATACAAGTTTTAAATCATCAATTCCCTTTTCATAAGAGCGAAGATTTGATAACATTGTTTCATAAATGGAAACATATTTTTTTTGAATTTCTACAGAAGGGATTTCGAATTCGATATTGCAAAAATCATCTCAATTAAATGTTTCTCTTGCAGAACCTCAAGAATTAAATCTTGCATACCTATCAAAATCAGAACGATTAAAAAACATCATTAAATATCTTGATAATAATTTACTATTATCTTTTATTCTGAAAACTGGATTTATCGATGAAATAATACAATCAGAATCATCATTATAAGCTATACTAATTTTGTTTCCATTTCTAGATGTAACATAAGAATAAGTAAATCAATTGTGTTTAAGAACTTTATAAGACTTTAAATCTAAATTTCTTGTATTAGCTTTGGTTGGTGTTAATACTTTTTTTATTGATATACCTTTTAATACATCAATACCATATTTGCCATCTATGTTTCGAACATCAACCAATTCAATATAGTCTCCCAATCTACTCAATGCCATATCCAATACCTTCAAAAGCTTCTTTCAATTGTTCTTGAATTTTCTTTTCTTCTTTTAATAATTGTTTCATCTCTTTTTGAATACGACTCATTTCTTTTGGAAAATCAATTTCCAAATCATGATCAATAAATTCAATATATTTAGAAGGTATTAATGATCATAGAGAATCATTGTCAGACACACTAATATTAGTTCCATTTTCTTTTTGTTTTTTATCTGTTATACCATTTCTAATTTCATTAATATTACAACTTTGACAAAATTCAGGAACATCTTTATAAACCGATTTTCATTCTATGGATTGCCAAGCATTCAAAGTCTTTTTCACTAATTTCATATCAGCATCATCTAACATTTTATATCCTTCAGAAGACTGATATCCCATTTTTCTTAAATCCATAAATAATATTTCATTAGTTCTATTTCGAAGCAACACTTCTTCCCCATCTTGAAATACATTTCTACTATTTTTATTATTATTCATAATTCATAAGGTTACAGAAATATCTGTATAGTAAAACATTTCTCTTGGGAGAATTATTATTGCTTCTATTTTGTCATTTTTAATTAAATTTTCTCTTATTTTAGTGGTATTAGTATCACTTAATGCACCGTTTGCAAGCAAAAATCCAGCAACTCCATTTGCTGACAGTTTAGATAACATATGAAGAATTCAAGCATAGTTAGCATTAGATGCAGGCGGCACACCATATCCTATTCATCTAACATCATTTGTTAAAGCTTTATCACTTCTTCAATTTTTAAGATTGAATGGTGGATTTGCAATAATAAAATCAAATTTTTCATTTTTATGTTGATCGTCGCCAAAAGTATCTGCAGCTTTCTTACCTAAATTTGCAGGAATCCCACGAATACCCAAATTCATTTTTGCAAGTTTTCAAGTATCTGGATTAGATTCTTGACCATACACAGAAATATCATTAATATCTAATTTATGTGCTTCAACAAATTTATATGATTGAACAAACATACCACCTGAACCACAACAAGGATCATATACTCTTCCCTTATAAGGTTCAATTAATGTTGTAATTAAATCAACAATATTATCTGGTGTGTAAAATTCACCTTTTTCATCTGCAGTTTTAATGGCAAATGCATTTAACATATATTGGTATGTTTTTCCAATTAAATCGTTCATCGGATGTTCTTCATCCTCATGAACTTTATCAATTTCATTGATTAGTGAAACAAAATTTGCATCTGGAAGTGTTGATTTACCATAGATTCCTATTGGTAATGCCCCCCCCCCCCGCAATTGTGGGTTAGATTTTTCTAATTCTTCTAGAGCAAAATCAATCAGCATTCCGATTGTGTAATTCTTTTCTACTTCTTTTCCATTTTCTATAATTTTTATTTTCGCTCCTGTTTTTGCATGGTCTTTTATGAAAGATCATCTTGCATATTCAGGAATATAAAATACATTTTTCTCAGCATAGAAAGATGAAAAATTAACAGCAAAATTATCTTTTGAATTTAATAATTCTTCTCTTCTTTTTTCAAATTTAATGGATGCAAATTTTAAGAAAACCAATCCCATTACAAAATACATATAATTTATACCACTCATATTTGAACGAAGCTTATTACATGAATCCATTAAAACTTGTTCAAGTGGTTTCTGTTTATTTTCTTTTTTTGTAGCCATTGTTTTATATCCTCTAGTTATATTCTTTTAATAAGGGTTGAACTATTTTTATAATTCTCACCATTTATTAAAATTAGTTTTTTTGATTGATCAATGTAAAAGTTGTTTATATATAAAATCATTGCGAGTTTATTTATATTTATTTTTAGTAATTATTCATTATATTCTAACCTATATTAACAATAAAATATATCTTTTTTACTAAAAAAATCCTTTATACTATGTGTTTCTAGCAAAGGTAATATTATGTTATTTTTTTAATTAGAGATTATGAAATAAATTAACTTTTTTTACAATAAAAATAGAAAATATTTATCAATCTTATTAAGCAAAATTAGTGATATTTAAAATCTCAATGTTTTTTTCATATGTATCTTTATCTAACAATTTATATTTCTCATTTTTTAAAACTTTAATATTTACATTAGTTTCAATGTTATAGTCATCTTCTGAAAATCCTATTGTTGAAAAAATTAATTGATCAAATTTTTTTGATGATTCAATAATATATTTAAATATCTCTTTTTTCTTATCTTCGTCTGTTTCAGCATTATTAGGACTATCAAGAACCATCGGAAACATTGCACCATTAGGATTAAATTTTTGCTTTAAATCATTAATAGTAAAATATCAAATCAAAGTTACAAGTGGAACACGACTTCCACTTCCAGAAAAATTTTTTGATATTCTATCAAAATTATCATCACCTAATTCTTCTAATTTAAATTTAGATTTCAATTTACTAATCAATGTTTTATAAGCAATGTCAATCGATTTGATTTTATCTTTTACATCATTAATTTCTTTTAATTTATTTAATTTAATATTTAAATTTTCTATCTCTCTGGGGAGGGATATTAAATCTTTTTTAAGATTATTAACTAAATTATTTATTTCTCTAAATTTAAAATATTCTTTAATTTCTATTTCATTTTTACTAATTTTTTTATCATATTCATTTAGCTGTTCAACAAAATTTAAGTATTTTGTTCTATATTTTTCCAAATCTCTTTTTATATCTAAATTCTCATTATCTAAAATATTTTTCATAAAGTGAATATTATCAATATAGTTGTATTTTTTACTCAATATTTTAAATTTATTATTTAAAAGAGAATTGCATTCAATACATTTATTTGTTTTTCAAATATTATTAATATCTTTTTCTGTACTTTTCACATTTTCTGTTATTTGACCAATGATCATTTTTTGTTGAATTAATTGATTTTTTAAATCAATAATTTTGTTTCTTATTTTACTCATTTCACTAATTAAAGATGAATAAGTTTGAGATTCAAGCAAAATTTCATTTTTTAGTTCTTCATAATTTTCAGGACATGAATAATTCACTAAATCTGATTCAAGTTCCTTTTTCATTTTTGTTCGAAATTCAATTTCATATTTTATTTCTTTAATGTTATCTTCTATTTTTTCTTTTTCTTTTATACGTTCGAAATATTTTTTATTATAAATACCCAAATGTGAATAAATAACTGAAAGTTTAAAATTTTCAAATTGTTCAAGATTTTTGAATGATTTAAAATATGAACCTTTATATCAATCTTGATCTATGAAATTGATTAAATAACTATATGCTGGTGGTGCTATATTCAATTTGTTTTCTTTTCTATTTGGGATTCATATTGAAAAATTAAATATTTTTTCTAATGTATTTGCTAATTCTCATCTGTTATTACATTTATACATAAGCTCAATTTTTTCATTAAATATCTTAAATAATTTTTCACTTCTAAAAATTACATAACCTTTGCCATCTACTTCAAGAAACAAAATATATACTTTGCTTTTTTGATCTCATTTTTTAGAAAAATAACAATCAGCTCCTAATGTATGGTATAAACTTCTTAATAAAAGAGATTTTCCTCTTTCATTTCCATTTTTTTCGCTTGATGTAATTACATTAAGCCCCTCTTCAAATTCAGTAAAATATGCTTTTTTTGTTTTTAAATCAAATATATAAATTTTTTTAAATATTATTTTCATTTACTTCTCCACCTCAAGCATATATATGGTAAACTAATAGATATACAACTCTTTTTGTTATTTCTGAATATTCAACTTCAAAATTTTTATCAAATTTTTCTGAAATTATTCTTAAATATGAATTAATATCATTAGTTATAGGATTATTTTTCTCAATGTATTTAAAGATTTCTTTTTCTATTTTCTTTAAAGAAAGATCATTCTGTTTTTGAATTATTTCCGCAAGAGCTATATTGTATTTTCTTTTTTCTGGCATTTTTATTTGTTGACCAATATATTCTCTTGTTTTTTCAATTCATATATCTGATGAATCTATATGTGTATTTAAAAGTTGCTCAAATTCTTCACTAGTAAAACCTTTGTTTTTCTTTGCTTCTTCAAATGTAGAAAAATCACTTTCACAACTTGCTTTTTTTGTTGCAGTTTGATATATTAAATTGAAAAATGCATTAGGATTTGGTATTTCTCCCCTTTCACTTTTAGAAAAGCATTGTACTAATTTACCTAAAATAGTTTCATCATAATTTAGTAAATTAATATTATCATATATATAAAAAACATCATTAAAACATATTGATTTAACTTCCAATTCTTCACATAACATTTTTTCAATATATTCAAGTGCATCTTGATCAAAATCATTGAAACATTGTTCTTTAAATTGATTACGCCTATTTTTTATTTTTAGTCTCACATTAGAAACAATAGCTAATTTTATATTTTGTTCAGGAGAATATAATTTGAGTATTTTTCCTAAAATAGAGTTTTTTTTATTTTTTTGTACTTTACACAACTTATTTAAATTAAAATTACCATCATTTAGCGTTTTAATTTGATAAAATCAAATTCCATTATCATTATGTAACTCTATATCACATTTATAATCAAAAAAAATAGTATAACTTCTTTTTGCTATGTATTCATCTAAAATTTTACCAATGCCTCATAACACTTCTATTTTAAATCTATTTTTTGCAATGCTTCCAGAAGATTCTTTCGGCAAATTCATATAATAATCTTTTCTATCCATAAATTTTTTTGTTTTTTAAAAATTTATCATTAAACTTTCCTAAGTCTATACGCAATTATTTATTATTTAGTTTTATTTATTTCATTACTAAAATTATAAATCAATTTTGCTATGCAATTTATCATATAGATTTTGCTTGTTGTTTCACAATCACAAGAAATTTTCAATTGTAATTTTTTTATTTTTGCTAAATAAGAATGAATAATAATATATTATTCAAAAATAAAGTTCATCACTAAATTTTTTGAAATCTTTACATTTTTTTAATTTTCAAATTCAAAACTTTAATGAACTTCCATTTACTACAATAAAATCATCTTTTTTGTAATTAAAAAACATATTGAAAAGCTCAGGACACTCTTCTGGAGTTTTATTTTCAAATAAAAATTCATCAGAAATATCTGAATTTATAGCAATCCATTTTTTAAAATTTTCTTTTGCTTTTAATGACATTAGAATTGGAAGATAGAAATATGTTCCTTCAAAAAAAATAAATAATAACCCCATAATAGCAATAATTACATTTTTTAAAAGAATTCCAACAATAACAAAAGAGACATTAGTAATAATGATCAACACAAGAATTAAAGTAGTATTGATTATTCAAAACGGTTTTCTTTTCTTATAAAATTCAAGCACATCAACATCAAACTTTACGTTTGATTTTGTATCTTTTTGATTTTCAAGAATTTTCTTTGAATAAGATAGTAAGGTTTTTCAATTGATAAATATTATTATCATTGCATAAGTACTTAAGGTTAAAAGTGTGCCAATGCCCAATCATAAAAAAATTCAAAGAGTATCTAATTTTTTAATTTCATTCATAATTATGATTATTTATCTCACCTCTAGATTTTGGACACTACAAAAAATTCACATTTTAATTGTAATCATATAAATAATTTTACTTAATAATTTTCATAAGTGTATTTAAACACTATTAATTAATATAATTAATACTATATAATTTTCGAAGAATATGGACTATACAGTATTATTAATTGTCTTTGTTATGTGACCGGTGTTTTATCAAATATCTTATTTAATAGGGACTTTTATATTTGTTAATAGAAAAATAATGACAATAGAAATGAAAAATAGTTTCTTACATTCTTTTTGAAGAAGAACTAGTATATATGCACTTAGCTATTTAATTTATTTGCTATTTTATTTTCCACTAGCTTTTTATAGATATAAATGAAATTTTGCTAATGATGATTTTCTTTGACATACATATTCTTTAATTATAGAATCAGCTATATTTTTGATTTATTTTATATGTGTTTTTACTTTTTTAAAAACTTTGAAAATAAATCATAATTTAGATTGAAAACGTATAGAAAAACAAGTAGAACAAAATCCAAGTGAAACTTTTAAAAATTCACTTACTATATTAAAAACTAAAATAGTGGGATATAAATATTTGAGACATTTTGCTTGATTTTATTCTCCTGATTCTCCCAAAACCCCAAGCAAAACCATAGTAAATAATATGTTTCAATTTTTTGTTTGAAAATATGACAAATTAATAATTCCTGACACACCTGAAATATCAGATGAAGAAAAATTTTATTATGCACTAGCTATAATGGTTAATGAAATTAAACAATACAATAAAATTGAAACAACAGAAAATGCTATTAATTTCATAAAATCAAACATTTGTAAAACTAAATAAAAAGCTTATTTTTTGCTGTCCAAATTCTAGGGGACAAGCAAAAAACTAATTCAAATAAAAAAGCACTGACAAAGTCAGTGCAAAGATCAATTAATATCTTGAAATGGTGCCGACTACTGGAATTGAACCAGCGACCCCTTCCTTACCATGGAAGTGCTCTGCCCCTGAGCTAAGTCGGCTTATTTTTTTGCAAAAAAACAATTACTATTATATAGTATTTTTTGTATAATAGAATAATTATGGAAAAAACAATGCACACCTCTTTAATGTCTATTAAAGAGAAATATGAAAACTATGCTAAAAAACTTGCAGATCCAAATATATATAACGATATAAAAAAATATACACAATATGCTAAAGAGCAAAGTGAAATAGAAGAAATCTACAAGAATTTTTTAAAATATTTAACATCCGAAGATTCTTATAATATGTCTAAAAAAATTCTTGAAAATGAAAAAGATGAAGAATTAATTTTACTTGCAAAAGAAGATATTTTAATACAAGAAAAATTAATGCAAGAATTAGAGCAAGTTTTAAAAGAGTTAATGCTTCCACAAGATGAAAATGATAATAAAAACGTTATTGTTGAAATTAGAGGTGCTGCTGGTGGTGATGAAGCCAACATTTTTTCTGGCGATTTATTTAAAATGTATCAAAAATTTTGTGAAGAACAAGATTTTAAAATTAATATAGTAGATAGTGTTTATGGTTCAGCTGGTGGATATAGCCAACTAGTTTTTATTGTAAAAGGTGAAAAAGTTTATTCAAAATTTAAATTTGAACATGGTGTTCACCGTGTTCAACGTGTACCAGCTACTGAAACTCAAGGACGTGTACATACTTCAACTTCAACTGTGACTGTAATTCCTGAAATTGATGAAAATATCAATATAGAAATTCGTCCTGAAGATATTGAAATTAATGTTTTCCGTAGTTCAGGAGCTGGAGGACAATCTGTTAATACCACCGATTCAGCTGTTCGGATTACACATAAAAAAACAGGTATTGTAGTAACATCTCAAGATGAACGTAGCCAAATTATGAACCGTGAAACTGCACTAAAAGTTTTAAAAAGTAAGTTATATCAACTAGAAGTCGAAAAACGTGAAGAAGCCGAAAAAGGTATCCGTAAATTAGCAGGAACAGGTGATAGATCTGAAAAAATCAGAACTTATAACTATCCGCAAGACCGTGTGACCGACCATAGAATTTCATTGAACACTTCGCTTAAAATCACAATGGATGGTGGCCTTCAAAAAATTATCGATGAACTAATCGCTGATGAAAAAGCAAGAAAAATCAAAGAAGCTGGTTTTTAATGGATAAATCCCATGAAATTTTGATCCGTGAAAAAATTAGATACAATCTAAAAGCTGAAATTTCAACCAAAGAAAAAAAGCTCTTAAAACGTCTTTGTCCTGTACAAAAAATTATCAAACGTCAAATTATGCAAGACGTTTATTTGGATCTTTCTTATAATGTTTTAATTCCTCGTTATGAGACAGAAGAAGTAATATTAGAATGTTATAAACATATTAATACAACTTCAAATGTTTTAGACTTAGGTTCTGGAAGTGGTTTTATTGGACTTTCTATTAAAAAAAATGTAGGATGCAATGTTACACTAGTTGATAGTAGTGTGCAAGCTATCAAACAAACTAAGAAAAATGCCAAAATTAATAATCTTGAAGTAAAAGTAATTAAATCAAACTGATTTTCAAAAATTAAAAATCAACAATTTGATTTAATCGTTTCGAATCCTCCTTATTTAGATTTAGAAAAAACTAATGAAATATACTCACCTTCTTTAAAATGAGAACCTAAAAAAGCATTATTTGCCAAAAATAATGGTTTTGAACATTATGAAACTATATTAAGTAGTGCAAAAAATTATTTAAAACCAACAGGCAAACTTATTTTTGAAATTGATCCTTATATTGCACAAAAATTATTAAAACTTTATCCCAATATTACATTAAAAGAAGATATTAATAAAAAATTACGCATTGCAATTTTAACTTACAATGATTTAAATTAAATTACAATAGATAGTTTTACCATTAAAAATCTTGTTAGAAAAATAAAATAACGAATTTTAGCACTCAATAATAAATTGTGCTAAAATACTTTTACTATGAAGAATAAACGTGATTATTATGAAGTTTTAGGTATTTCTAAAACTGCTAGTGAAAAAGATATAAAAACTGCATACCGTAAACTAGCAATGGAATATCACCCCGATAGAAACAAAGCTCCTGATGCTGAAGAAAAATTTAAGGAAGTATCAGAAGCTTATGAAATTTTGTCAGATCCTGAAAAAAGACAAAAGTATGACAAATATGGTCATAATGCTTTCAATCAAAATTCTTTTTCAGGATCTGCTGAAGATATATTTGAAAGCTTTTTTAAAGATTTTAGTTTCGGTGGTGATTTTGAAGGTGGAGATCCATTTGCTGATATTTTTGGTGCATTTACTGGAAGATCATCTCGTGGTAGTAGAGGTGAAACTAGAAGAAAAGGTGAAGATCTACAAACCAAAATTACTATCAGTTTTTTAGAATCAGTACTTGGTGTAGAAAAAACTGTTAATTTAGAAAAATTTACAGTTTGTTCACATTGCAATGGCTCAAAAGCAGATAGCAAAAGCGATATCCGCACTTGTTCTAAATGTAATGGTGCGGGTGAAATAAGACAATCAATGGGATTTTTTACTAGCGTTTCTACTTGCCCTAAATGTTATGGTAAAGGTCAAGAAATTTATAAAACCTGTCACGTATGTCGTGGAGAAGGTTTTGAAAAGAAACTTGTACAAGAAAAAATCACCATTCCTGGTGGAGTTGAAAATGGTCAAAATCTTGTTTTGAGTGGATATGGAAGACCTTCTCTTTCAGGAGGACAATCAGGGGATTTATACATTTTAATCACAGTTAAACCCCATAAGCATTTCGAAAGAATTCCTAATAATAATATTGTTTTAAATGTTCCGGTTTCAGTTTTTGACATTATGAATGAAGTCAAACTTACCATCCCTACTCCTTATGGGCCTACTTCTATAAAACTTTCTAATTCTATGAATATAAATGATCCTATTAAATTAAATGGATATGGTTTTCCTTCAATAAAAGGAAATGGTAAAGGAATGTTAATTGTTATATTAAAACCTTATATTCCTAAAATGTCAAAAGCAAGTCAAAGTAAAATAAAAGAAGTAAGTGAACAAACAAAAGACACAAATTATTCTGATTGATTAAAAGAATTTAATTAAGCGTTGCAAGGTTGCAGCGCTTTTTATTAATCAAAATAATTTTTGCATAAAGTAATATATTGCATTAATTTGTGTTAATATATTTTTTATTGATTTTTCAAAAATAGCAGATAGAGGTTATATGAGTAATAAATTAATGATTGTAGAATCACCAAACAAAGTTAAAACCATTCAGAGGTATTTAGGAGATGATTTTACTGTACTTTCATCAGTGGGTCATATTTTAAAAATGAAAACAGTTGGTGAAAACCAACTTGGTATTGATTTTGATAATTGAGAACCTTTGATGGCTATTGATTCTTCAAAAACCAAAATAATCAAAGACCTTAAAGAAGCTGCTAAAAAATCTGATTTAGTTTATGTAGCAACTGACCCCGACCGTGAAGGTGAGGCTATTGCACAAAACTTAGTTGATGTTTTAAAAATTGAAAATAAATATAAACGTATTAAATATAATGAAATCACTAAAGAAGCTATCGAAGTTGCTATTGAAAATCCTATATTAATAGATACCAACCTAGTAAATGCACAAAAAACTAGAAGAATGTTGGACCGTATTATCGGTTTTAAACTTTCTCAACTTATAAAAACTAAAATTAAAAATGCCCCTACTATTCCTTCTGCTGGAAGAGTGCAATCAATTGCTTTAAAACTAGTTTGCGATCGAGAACGTGAAATTAATGCATTTGTTCCTATTAAATATAGCAAAATTGAAGCGATGATTAAAGGTGATATTGTTGCGGTATTTTATTATCCTGAAGATAAAGATTTTGCTAATGATAACACTTGAATTTCACCTGAAAAATCAGAAGAAATTTTAAAAAACTTAAACATAAAAAAGCTTTTACGTGTTCAAGATTTAAAAATTTCTAAACGTAAAGAAAGTCAAGTAACGCCATTTAAGCAATCAGTTTTATATAAAGAAGCTAAATATGCATCACAAGTAGTCCAAAGTTCAGCGCAAAAATTATTTGAAAACGGGCTTATTTCATATCCAAGAACAGATTCAACAAGATTAAGTGCTTCTTTTGTATCAAAAGCTAAAAAATATATTGAAGATAAATTTGGGGCTGATTATATAGCTGATGAAATCAAAGGTGTAGCAGGAGATCAAGATGCTCACGAGGCAATTAGACCAACTGATATTTACTTAACTCCACAAAAAGCAACAGCAGAATATTCACTTGATGAAACTGATAGTTATATTTATGAACTTATTTACAATAAAACTATTTGTTCAATTATGAAACCACCAGTTCGTGAAATTTACCACTATGATTTAATTCATGACTATTCACAAAATAATTATTTCTTCAAAATTTCTTATTCAAAAATTATTTTTGATGGTTATTACAAAGTTATTGGAACAGAAGCTGAAAACAATATTCCAAGTTATAAAATAGGTGATGTATTTGATGTAAATGAGTTTTCTTTATCTAATAAAGAAACTCAACCGCCTGCAAGATATAATGACGGTAGTTTAATTAAAATGCTAGATGACATTAAAGTTGGTAGACCTTCAACTTTTGCTACCACCGTTGCCGTTATTAAAAAACGTTTATTTGTTCAATCAGCCGGAGGAAATTCACTTCAACCCACTGCATTTGGAATTGCAGTATTAGAAAAACTAATTGAAGGTTTTCCTAAAACCATTAATGAAGAATACACAGCTAGTGTTGAAGAAGAACTAGATAAAATTAGTGAAGGTAATGAAAATTATAAAGAAGTATTAGCTCGCTTTTGACATGCATTCACAAACAGTTTCGAATCAGCAACTAATACTATGGAAATAAGTATCATACCTCAAGAATTTGTGAATGAAAAATGTCCTACTTGTGGAAATGAACTAATTTATCGATACACTAAAAAAACTAGACAAAAATTCATTGGATGTTCTAATTTCCCAGCTTGTCATTACCTTCGAAATATTGAAGATCAAAAAAGTGGATTCAAAATGAAATGATTCAAAAAGAAACTTACAAAAGGTAAATAATTTCTTTTTGAATTATTTTTTATTTAGATAATTAATAATGTAAAATAATAAAATATGGAAAGTAATAAAGATAGTAAAAATCCTGAAAAAAATCCTTTGTCACAAGCTGATAAAGAATTTTCTGCTTTTGCTAATAAAGCTAGACGTAGAGAAATTCTAACTTGAGTTTTAGTACCTACTTTTTCAGTTGCGTTAATTAGCGGAGCAGGTTATTTTTCTTATATTAAAAATAGATCTAAAGATGATGTAAATATTTCTTTAAATAAATTCCGAAAAATAGCAAGTGAAGAAGTCAAAATTGAAGATCTATTTTTAGAAAAAACCAATAAAGAAATTGTTGATGATTTTAACTATAATGTTGAATTCCATAAACTTCACAACACACAACCTAATGCTAAGGCATTTGATGCACATTTATATATTGAAAAGTATTTCAAATATTCAATTCAAACTGAAACTAAATATGAAAAATACTTAAATTTTCGTTTCACTAACATTGAACTAGTACCAAATAGTCCTGATGAAATAAAAATTTCATATTCTATCAACTGAAAATTCAACGAAAAAGCTAATATGAGTGATAGTGAAAAAGAAAAACAAACTAAAAAAATCAAAAGATACACTGTTGAAAACTTCAAGATTTTAAAAAGGCAAAGTCAATTCATTGATCTAATCAATGAAAAATTTGATAATAACTTAAAAGAAAAAACTCCTGCTGTTATTGCAATTATTTCTAAAGAAACCGATCCGGAAAAGAAGTTTGAATACTTTAATTCAAACGAATTTAAAAAAGCCATCTGAGATTGATTTTTAGAAATTGCAAATCAAAGCAATATCAAACCAATTCAATATAAAGACTATGACATCGCACCATATCATTTTAATGAAAATGCTACTACTTTTAACAATATCGAATGAAACCCTAAAAAAGGATTAAACCAACTAACTATTGACTTTTGTTTTTATAATAAAACCACCAAATTACATTCAAAAGGTTATCGCAAGATAATTACAATCTACGGAATATAAAAATGAAGTCTTCAAATTCGAAATTACAAAAGAAATTAGAATATATCAAAAACCATTTTGTCACTACTAGTCTAAAATCAATTCCAATTGATAAAGATTTGGAAAAGTATTTCAATTATAATTTTTCTGATATTGATTTTAAAAAAATCAAAATCCCAGAAAAAAAGAAGCTTTATGATGATGAAACTAAAATTGATAGACTCATCAAAAGAATAGAAGAAATCCAAAATCAAAAAGTAGAATTAAAAGAAAACGAAGTTTTCAAAAAAAATCCCGAACTTGAAAAACAATTAAATTTACTCCAAAATGAAAAACAGCAATACGACAAAATACTTTATTTAAAAAGTGGTAAGAAAGACATTAATATGAAAAACAAGAAAATTAATATAGCAATAGATGGACCTAGTGGTGTAGGTAAAACTTGTATGGCTAAAATGCTAGCTGAAAAATTAAATTATAGATTTATTAGCAGCGGAATTTTTTATCGTATATATGCTTATGTTTGTGTACAAAAAAAACTAGATCATAGCAATGAAGAACAAGTTAGCAAAGCACTAGATTTTGATGACATCAAAATTGCTGATAATGATGATATTTTTCTAGCTGGTAAAAATATAAGCAAAGATATTCGTGATGAAAAAATTTCAACTATTGCTTCTCATATTGCTAAATTTAATTCAATTAGAGTAAAAATTAATCAATATATTCAAAAATTTAGTGCTGAGCATAAAGGTATTATTGTTGATGGTCGCGATGCTACTTATCGTATTTTGCCTGATGCAGAAGCTAAGTTTTTTATGTGAGCTTCTCCTGAAATTAGAGCAAACCGTAGATGAAAACAAAATCTTGCATTAGGCATTAATTCTAATTATGAAAAAATCCTAGAACAAATTAAAGACCGTGATTTTAATGATATCAACCGTGAAATTGACCCTTTAATTGTAAGTCCCGGAAGTATTCAAGTAAATACTGACAATATGTCAATTGAAGAAAATTTCAAAGTTTTATATGACAAAATCTTAGATATTATTAATGAGGTAAACAATGAGTAAAAACATTGTTGCAATCATTGGTAAACCTAATGTTGGTAAAAGCACACTTTTTAACCAAATAATTGGTAAAAGATCATCAATAACATTAGATACTCCCGGTGTCACACGTGACCGTTTATATGCTGATGGATTTTGAGTTGGAAAAAAATTCAAACTAATAGACACCGGCGGAATTACCATTGAAAATGATAATTTCAAAAGTCTTATCAAACTTCAAGCTTCCATTGCCATTGAAGAAGCTAATACAATAATCTTTTTACTTGATGGCACACAACCTCTAACTAATGAGGATTATTTTATTGCCGATTTATTACGTAAATCTAATAAAAATGTAATTGTAGTTTTAAATAAGCTTGAAGGTAAAAATAAATATATTTATGATAACCGTATTTATTCATTAGGGTTCAAGAAAATTTTTCCAATCAGTGCAATTCATAAAGAAGGACTAGGTGATTTATTAGATGAAATTGTTTACAATTTCAATTACACAGATGAAAACGAACAAGATACTTTTAAAATTGCACTTTTAGGAAAACCTAATGTAGGTAAAAGCACAATTTTAAATAATTTATTAAATGAAAACCGTTCAATAGTTTGCGATGTTCCTGGAACTACTCGTGATTCAGTTTCAGGTTTTTTTCAAATTGAAGGACAAGATTTTGAAATTATAGATACTGCTGGAATTAAAAGAAAAAATAAACTCACTGAAAGTGTTGAACATTATTCTTTGATGCGTGCAATTGCTTCTATAGAAGAAGCACAACTTTGTCTTTTAATATTAGATGCTTGTGAAGAAATTACTTTATTCCAACAAAATATTGTTGGAATTGCTCATAAAAATTTAAAACCTATAATTGTAGTAGTTAATAAATGAGATTTAATTGAACGTGACACTAATACAATGGATGAATATAAAAAATCGCTAAAAAAGAAACTTAAATTTATTGATTGAGCGCCAATTGTATTTATTTCTGCTTTAAAGAACCAAAGAGTTAATAAATTAAAAGAAAAAATCATTGAAATCAAGCAAAACATTGAACGTAAAATTAATACCAACCAATTAAACACTGTAATGATTAACGCTCAATTAATTAAACCTGCAAGTTCAATTAATGGCAAAAGACTTTCAATTAAATTTGCTAAACAAATTGAAAATAGTAGTATTCCTAAATTTCTTTTATTTGTAAATGATAAAAACCTTGCACACTTTACTTATTTAAGATACATAGAAAATCAAATCCGGGAAAACTTTGATTTTACAGGAACACCAATTGAACTAATTTTAAAAGATGAAAAAGGGGATAGACAATGCATAAAATAGTAATTTTGGGAAGTGGTGCTATGGGAACCGCTTGTGCTAAGATAATTAAAGAAAATGGTTATGAACCTTTAATTTACGGCATCAATGAAAATGAACTTAAAGACCTAGAAAATGGAAAAAATGAGTTTTATTTCCCTAATGTCTCACTTCCTTTTTTTAAAACCACTTCAAGTCTGGAAGAAGCTATAAAAGATGCTGACTTTATTGTTATTTCAGTTCCATCTGCTGCTTTAAATTCGCTTTTCCCTTATGTTTTAGAAAAACTAACTAAAAAAGTTATTCTAATCAATACTTGCAAAGGTTTTTGACCTCAAACCACAAGCACTATCCACTATAAATTAAAAGAAATATCTAAAAACTATAAAAATGTTAAGGATATTGTTACATTAATAGGCCCTTCTTTTGCAGAAGAAATTGTAAAAAATGCAATAACATTTGTTTCGGGTGTTAGTGAAAATTTAGAAGCTATTCAAGAAGTTCAAAAAGTCTTTGCTAATACATTCTTCAAAATTTTAGCCCAACAAGATGTAACAGGTGCTGAAATAGGCTCAATTTATAAAAATATTATTGCTATTGCTAGCGGAATGCTTGCAGGACTAGGTTATAACATCAACACGCAAGCTGCTTTAATAACTTTGTCATTACGTGAAATTAGAAGATTCAATAAAATTGCAGGTGGTGAAGAAAAAACTTTATTTGGTTTAACTTGTTTAGGCGATCTAATATTGACTGCAACTTCTGACAAATCAAGAAATTATACATTTGGTAAAAATTACTTCCTAAAAAATGAAAAATCAAGCAAAAAAACTGTGGAAGGACTTGCTTCTATTAAAACCATATTTGAAAAATATGTTCTTACAAATATTGTTGAACTTCCGATAGTAAGAACTTTGTATAACATTCTTTTTTTGAACAAAAATCCAAATGAATGCATAAAAAATTTATTAAAAATTTCTCCAAATAAAGAGTAAATTTGGTATATTTAATAATGTTCGTTTCTATTATCCTAAACGAAACAAAAGGACAAATCCCATGAACAAAAGAGAATTAATTGTCGCTGCAAGTGAAAACACTGGGCATCCACAAGTCTTAATTGAAGCTATTTGAAATGAAATAGAAAGACTTATAATTGAAGAACTTGCGCAAAAAAATAATGTATCTATTTCTGGTTTCGGAACATTTACAGTTGTTGAAAAACCTGAAATTACACGTGTAAACTATTTTACAAAAGATACAATTATAGTTCCTGCAAAAACAGAACCTAAATTCCGTTTTTCTGATGTCTTTAAAGCCCAGGTTAACAGAAACTAACTTTACTTTTTATTTTAAAATACAATAATGTAAAAATAATGAGACTTAAAATCATTATTTTTTTATTTATTTTAAAGCGAATAATTTTTATTTAAAATGCTTATATAATCAATATATCCTGGATAAATTAGTGGAATTAATTCACCTAACAGTAATGCTTCATCATAGGCTAATGTCTTTTTATTATAAACACCTCATTGCAAAAGTTTATCATGTAAAATCAAAACAAATTGGTTTTGGATTTTAAAAAAGAAAATTCAAAATGCAAGTCCTTTGTGTTTAGAAATTTCGCTTAAATAATTAATTTGATGCATTTTGATATTAGAAAGAGAAAAATTCTTTTGTTCAGTACTTTTAGCTTCGAATGCTAAAAACTTACCTTTATAAATACCATAATAATCTACAGTACTTTTAGAAACGATGTGAGCATTTTCGGTTTTTAGTATGTCTTTATCCACATAAGTTGATTTGAATTTAATATCAAGATTTTTCTTATGTACTATGCAAATATCATTTTGCAAATAAAAAATATTAGTTTGATTTATCAACTTTTCTAAAAGCATTCCCCTATTTTTAGGTTGTTTTACTTTACTATTTTTCTCCATAACTATTATTAAAACACAATAAAAAAGAAAACTTTCTCAAAGTTTTCTCAAATTTTATTCTTCTTTTAAAGATTTTAACCCAAGTGCTTCAAATGTTTTTTTATTAATTTGTTTTTTGTTATTTCAAAGCATTCAAAAAAAATCAGCTGCCATTATCATAGCCATAACATCGTTATGGCAGTATTTTTTCAAATAAGAAGTTTTTTCTTCTCATTTACGATCACCTGTTTTACCTGTACAACGAAGCATAGCTTCGGTTAATGCCATCATTCCATTTTTAATATTAAGTTCACTATAAGGAACTATTTGATGAGGAAGCTTTATTTTTTTAGAAGTAATATATTTTTCAATTGATTTGATTGAATATTTCAATTTTAAATAGCTAATAGCAAATAATTTTTCATTGAAATTTTTGAGGTTGTTAGTAGCTACAAATTTTGCTATATCGATCATATTGTTTACAATATGATCTTTTTTTGTTGTTAAATTATCTAAATCTTTTTTAGAAATTTTATTGGCAAATTGATGGTAGTGTTTCAGAATAGTAATTATTTCATTTAACCTTGATTTTTCATAAGTTTGATTATAAACTACATAACCTTTTGCTTTTTCATCGTAAATATCTTCAATTATTTTTATTAAATCTAAATATGAATAATTTTTAGGGTCATAGATGTAATCAATATTATCTTCAACAATTTTATAAGTTCCACTACTTTTGTCTCATTCTGTTTTAATAATAGAAGTTTGACAAACCAGTTGTGTAAATGGCTTGTGGTAGTCAATTATTGGAACAGTATTTGTTACGCCTTCAAAATCAAATCAAACAAATTTGATATGACTTTCATCAAAAAACCTACGAATTAAAGTTGTATCATCTTCACTATATTTCTCAGTTTTAACCAAAATTAAATCTGGATTAGAATAAAATTTTCGACCTAAGTTTTTAGATTCATCATCAATTTTTAAGTAAAAATCTTTATAAAAAGTAGCTGATGCTTCTTTTATTTCAGGAAAATAATGACGTAAAATTTGTGCCTGATATTTACATTTATCTCCATAGTCAAAGTTTAATAAATATTGATTATCAATTAAATTATCAGGAAGTTTAATTAAACTTTCATTTTCATAATATCTTTCAATGCTTTTAGAAAAATCATAAATTTTAGATTTTATATAACTATCTTCTTGTACTATTTCAATAATATTTCTAAAACTTTCATTTTTAGTACCATCTTCAAAGTTTTTACGAGTTTTATTAATGTTGCATAAATTAGAAAGTTGATAAATGTTTTTACCTTTGGCAAAAAGTCTAAGATCATCTTTTTTATTATAATGAAGCGAACAGAAATAATAAGAATCAACACCTATTTTGTTAGATGAAAATATTTCAGCATTAAATTTAGCTTGAAGAGCTTCATAACTTGAAGTTTTGGATGAAAAAAACAAACTACCTATTTGTTTTTTGGGTACTAAATAATAAAAAGGTTCTGAAATTATATTTTCATAGCAAAGGCAAGGATTTATGATTAATTTAATTTTCCCCGAATTAATAGCTTCTAATGTTTTTTGAATTGCAAGTTCTTTTTTTTCTTTTTTTGAAATAATTAATATTTCACCTTGCTTTAAGTTATATGATTTTTTAAAAGTTTCAATTATAAAATCAGTAGCTTGATTTTTATAAATATCAAAACTACCGTCAAGATCAATTACTCTATTAAAATTTTTTAATAATTTTTGAAATGATTCTAGTTTCTTTTCTTCTTCTAATTTATTGTGAAAATTATTTTCAAGTGAATTTATAGAAGATGCAAATTCATATTTTTCTAAATAAGTATCTAAATTTTTATACTCGTTTAATTTTGAATCTTCTAAATAGGAAGTCATTAAATTATCAAGTGCAATTTCATTATCATCAATATCGAATTGAAGTTGATTTAATAATTCATCTTCTTCTATATCTTCTGGATCGATTTCTGTAATTTCCGAATTAAAAATAAAATAAGGGTGGTAATTTAAATATTTGAAAAAATCTGAAAAACGTAAATACTTTTTTCTATTTATCATTTTTAATACTTACTTTGCCTTCGGCAATTCATTTTTTATATAATGAAAGTCATTCTTCTTTATTTGAACATTTTAAATATTCGATTAAATCTTGGTCATTATTTTCATTTCAAGTAGGGCTTATCCCAAGAGATGTATATTTGTCATACCATTCTCTTGCTTTTTCCATATCATCTTCAACTTGCTTTTTATCTAGTGAAAAATTAAAGTTTTTGATTTTTCTTTTAGTAATATCAACTTTATCCGGATCAATATAATCATCTTCTTCTAAAAATATAGCTACAATACTAAATTTTTTAGCGCCTATCAAATAGGTATAAAGTTGAGCTTGTTTAATATAACCTAATGGCGGGTTATTTTTTTTTCAATATTCAAAATTTTTAACACCAGTGGTTTTAATTTCAATAATTAATTTCTTTTCTTCACAATATCCATCTGGAAGACCACCAAATAATTTGTTTTCTTTGAAATAATCAAATTGATATTGCTTGCCATCGAATCTTTTAAGTTCAGATTTTAATGATTTTTCTACAAATTCAGCAATTTTAGGTTCAATAATAACCCCTGCATCAACATATTTAGTGTCAAGTACCGGAAGAGAAAGTCCACAAATACGAGCAAAAGCATTAAATTGTGATTTAAAACTATCAACCAGTAAAATGTCACCTAAATTAGTACCTGTTATTTTTTTGTAGCCAAAAAAAGAGTAGCGATTTTTTCAAAGTCTTTGTTTAAAGGCATCTGATAAAACAAATACTTTTTTATCAAAATCAAGAAAGTATTCGCTATTGTTATAATACTTTCTTTCAGGTAAGGTAAAACCCTCCATTTAACGATTACCTTCTTCACTATCAAATGTAACAAAAGGATATTTTTGTTGGATTTTTTCAAAAATTTGTCTTTGAATGTTGTGTGAATTAGCATTATCGTCTTTTATCGACATAATGTCATAAATATTTATAGCATCATAAATTGCTTTATAATGTGGATTTTGGTTATCATTTTTTTCTCAATGATTATATTCTTCAATAACTTTTTTATCAATTTCTTCTTCTTTGAAGTAAGGGAAGTAGCAATGTACTATTTCATGAAGTAAGGTAAAGAAAATAAATGGTTCACAGTGCAACATATCTGATAAGAAAATGTATCTTTTTCCACCTTTTTTGATGGTAATTCCACGAATGAAACTATTTTCAATAAAAGGTTTGGTTACTAGCACTATTCCTTTTGTAGCCAAGAATTTTTTAATTCTTTTAATTTTTTCAAAGAAAGTTATTTCAGGGTTTGACATTATATTTAAAGTTTTACGCATAATGATGTCAAATACTGATTTTCTAAATACACCAATGTTGTTATTATCATAATCAATTGAAAGTTCGCAAAATCTAATTCATACATAAGTATTAGGTTTATTGATGTATTTTTTATCTTCTGCTAAAATATGTTCTTGAAGATAAGTTTTATAATCTTCTAGATTAGAAACGCCATAAAATTTTTTTAAACGCATTAATTTAACATATGGACTCATTTCTTCTTCAACTTTAATGTTAAAGGGAGCAGCAAGTTCAGGGTGTTCAATTAGAAAATTAATTCCAAATGAGTTTAAGATAAACTTAATTTTTTCTGAATTATCTGAAATTTTACGGTTTGCATATTCATGATAAATTTTTGTTAAAGCACCGCTTGGAATTCTAAAAGCATATTCAAGACCTTCCAAAACCGAAACAGATACATCACCAATTTCATCATTTAAAATTGAATTAATATGTTTAACACTTAGCCCTAAACGCAAGGCTAATTCTTTTTGTGTCATTTCATATTTTTTCAAAAATCAATTTATTTCATCTGAGAAGTTTTTACCATGAAGTTCTATTTTAAAATGATCGCAAATAACGAATTTTTTTTCATTTTCTTCATTTATATTTGCCATAATTCCTCCTAAAAACACCAAATTTGTTTTAATTATACAATTTTTTTACAAAAAATTAAAGTAAAAAATGTATGAATTTAACAATTTTTTATACACTTTAATTTTCTTTTTTTAATATTCCAATATATGGAAGGTTTCTAAGTTTTTCATCATAATCAAAACCAAAGCCAACAACAAATTCATTTTTTATTTCAAAACCAACATAATCAGGTTTAAATTTAACTTTACGATTTGATGGTTTATCAAGAAGTGTAACCACTTTTAAAGAATTAGGATTACGTGTTAAAAGCAAGTTTTTAACTTTAGTTAAAGTTTGTCCAGTATCAACTATATCTTCTACTATTAGAACATCTTTTTTATAAATATCAGTTACTAAATCCAAAACAATTTTGACCGACCCTGTTTGAGTGGTCTTGCCTTGATAAGAACTTAAAACCATAAAATCTAAGATATGATCAACATCAAGATTTTTGATAAATTCAGCTAAAAAAGGAATGCAACCTTTTAAAATTCCGACTATTACAAGTGAATTAGATTTTTCATAATCTTTATTGATTTTTATGGCAAGTTCAGCAATTTTTTTCTGCAATTGTTTATGGTTGAAAAGTATTTTTTCAACTAGTGGATGACATTCATTTTTCATTAAAACTCTCTTCTATTGGACAAAATAAATACTAAAATAACTTATAATTAAATAATAAACTAATAAAGTGAAATATTTTTTAAAAATGAGGATCAAAAACAAACTATTTCTTTCACTATTTGCACTTCCTGTAATAGCTTCATTTGCAGTTTCTTCTTGCTGGTGAAAAGATAATTATCCTAATGATAATGATAAAAACATTAAGGTTAAGCAATTTTCACTACATTCTAAAACTAATGATTATTCAATAACTGATAATCAATTAATTAATACTTATTATTTAGATGATAAGATGATGCCTTATGTTTCTTTAAGTGAAATTATCAAAAAATTAAATGGATATTTTAAATTAATAATTCCTTATGGCAATTATCGTGAAGGTATTGTTACTATTAAATCAAGTGGTAGCGGATATGTAAAATTCAATCATATTGCAAACACCATTGAATTTTCAAGTAGCAATGTTTTTTGAAACTTATTGAAGAAAAATAATAACTATGATTTTAATCAATTCATTGACTATGAACATTTTAAAGTTAATGATACAAAATACAAACCAAAAACTTTAAATCTAAATGAATATAATTTTGATCTTCTTTTTTACAAGAGAAATCTTCTTCTTCCTTTAAGTATTATGAATTTTTTATTCTTTAGTCATAACTACTACAATTTATATTTCAATGGTGACAAATATCTATTTGTCAAAGATATGATGAAAGATGATTCTAATCCAGATAAAATTTCATCATATAGAGATACTATTCAAACTCAAGAATTTAGATGAGATAACTATAATTTCTTGAACTTAGTTTTAGATAATTTTTATGGACTTAAGTCTTATAAAAAAATTACTAAATTTAATAGTTACATTGATCCTGAAATAAAGAAAAATATTTTATCACCTATAGCTTCTGAAAACACCAAAGGATATGCTACTTTACTACATAAAAACCTTGATGAATTACACACTAGTATGCTAATGAGTTCATTTTTTATGAAAAAAAATGATGAATTAAGTAATTACGGTGAATATTTATCAAGTGCTTTTCGTCAAAAATATCAACAAAATATGTTGTTTTTAAGAAGAAAATTTGAACAAAAAATGGTGGAGGGTAAATTAAAACCTAATTGATATAATGTTTTTGGTGATACTGCTGTTATTACGTTTAATAACTTCAAAACTGGTTCAAAAGCTCAAATCGAAAGTTTAAATCCTCATTTATATGACACTTACTTTTTATTTAGAAGAGTAATGGAACAAATCAAAACTATTCCTGAAATCAAAAAAATTATTGTTGATATATCTTTAAATGGTGGAGGTTCTGTAGCCGCTATGTATAAATCCTTAGGATTTATATCAGATAAGCAAATCAAATCATTTGAAGAAGATCAAACTATCAACATAGTTAAAGAAACAGGTGTAGTAGTTGATACTGATGGAGACGGTAAATATCCAAATGACGCTTATTCACAATACAAATGATATACGTTAACTTCAATAAACTCATTTAGTGCAGCTAATTCATTTACTTCTATTTTTAAAGATTCTAAATTTGGTAAAGTTATTGGTCAAAAAACAGGTGGTGGTGCTTGTTCTATTCTTCCGGTAGTTCTTCCTGATGGAACTACATTTGTAATTAGTAATGCAGAAAACACTGAAATTAACCACAAATATGAAATAATAGAAGCAGGAATAGACCCTGATGTGAAAATAGAATTAAATGATTATTATGAATATGAAAAAATTATTCCACTTTTAAAATAAGGCTTTAAAATGATAAAACTTGGTAGTCACGTACCTTTTAAATCACCTAATTATTTATTAGAATCCGCAGAAACAAGTTTGCAAAATAATGCTAACTGTATGATGATTTATTTAGGTCCTCCTCAAAATAGTAAAAGAATTTCAACTGATAAATACCACCTTGATGAATACTTGCGAAAATATAGTTCTAAAATTGCTGTAGAAGATATAGTGATTCATGCTCCTTATATTATTAATTTAGCTAATCCTGAAAAACGTAAATTTAGTACAACTTTCGCAATCCAAGAAATCAAACGTGCAAATTTTATAGGTGCTAAATATTTTGTAATTCATCCCGGAGCTTTTACTTCATTTACCAAGCAAGAAGGTCTTAACACTTTAATAGACAATTTAAAATTAATTTTAAATGAAACCGAAAATGTAGTAATTTGTATTGAAACAATGTCAGGCAAAGGTAGTGAAATTTGCACTAACTTTGAAGACATTATGTATGTAATAAATTCACTTAACTCACATAGAATTAAAATTTGTTTAGATACTTGTCATATATGAGATGCAGGTTATGACATAAAAAACACCATTGAATTTATGAACTATTTAAAATCAAATGCCATTTTACCCCATATTGCTGTAATTCATTTAAATGATAGTTTAAATGAAAAAGGTTCTCATAAAGATAGGCACGCTAATATAGGTAAGGGTTTAATTGGAACTGAAACATTAAAATTTTATGTTCATTGTCCTGAATTTAGAAATATTCCAATTATTTTAGAAACTCCTCTTGTAGATGGAAAAATGATCTACAAAGAAGAAATTGCTTCACTACTTTCTAAATAAAAACCTTGTGTCAATATATAATCCAATAAAGTTAAATAATAAACATTATTTTTTATATAATTAATAGCGTACGGCCAACTGCTATGCAAATAGAGGAAAATCCGCTCTATCACTTTCTGCGATGAAAGTAGTGATTATGCTAGATCTAATAAATCTAGACAATGAAAGTTGATGACTAGTGCAACAGAGACGAGCTTATTAAGTTAAGATGCAACGATGTAAACTCCATAAGATAGAAACCCAAATTTTGGTAGGGGAATCAAAATAAAAGGAACTTGAACTTTTATTTGAAAGTAGAAATACTTAGATAAATAGTTGGCGCTTGTAAAAGTACAGAAAGCGGTTTATAGTACAAAGAAGAGCTTATCCCTCTTCTTTTTTTATTTTGATTTTATAAATCAATTTCGGGAGTATTTTTATCTAAAATAAATTGCTTGGTTTTTCCTTGCAAGTATTTTTGTGAATTTTCTTCAATAAAATTCAATGCTTCTTTTAAAGAAGATAATCTATTAGGATCAAGAAGTTCAATAACCAAAAATGCATTTTTGGTATTTTCAGTTATCATTGTACGTTTTCCGTCCCTTCAGTTGAAGCAACGACAAACAGCACCAACATCATCTCTATAACAAAGTTCACCTAGAAGTGTAGGACTAGGTTCGTCTTCACCAATTAAATAAAATTCATCTCCGCCTTCGGTAATGCCTAATTTTAAATTACCTTTGAAAGTGTCAATATCTTCAGCTCCACAAGGAAGAGCAAAACGCAAACTGGCAGAATTATAAATATCAACAAGTGGATTTATACTTCCAACAGGACGGTCTGTTAAAGATCGTTTCATAAGCGCTTCTATACTTGAACGGGCGCCTTTTTTGGTTTTAAATTTTTGATAAGCTTCACGATACACTCTTATCACATCATTTTGGCTAAATTCAGCAGAATCTAAATACTCTTGTGCTTTTAAATTACTTTGAGCCAACATTTTTTGAAGCTCAGTTGGTGAAGTAGATAAGTTTTTGAAATCTTTTAGTAAAACTACACCAATTTTAGCATCTGGAAAAAGATTTCAAAAAGAATCTTCAATAACAAATTTGCTCATTATGTTCCTTGTATTTCTATAAAATCATATTTAGTTATAAATAATTTTACATTATTTATCTGGTTTAAAAACTGTTGCAATAATCATTATATTTTCTCTACATTAAAAAAATATCATTTATAGGTTTATCCAAATTAGTAATTAAAATTGCACCATTATTAATTAAATTAATGTTTTCATTTTGTGTGTCTTCTGCATCTGGGCTAAAGCAAAAGATTTCTTTTCCTAAATTCAAGAATTGATCAATTATAGGATACAACTTCTTATCTTTCGAAGACACTATAATCATTGAATTAGAAATTGCTGAAATTATTCTATTTCGTTCATACAATGTTCTTTTTGACATATGATAATCATCAGGATATTCACTTAAAACTAAAATATTGTCAGAAAACTCAGCTTTTTGAATAATATCCGAGTAATTTTTGCCAAGTCCACAAGGTCAAATTACAATAAGTTTTTTATTATATCTAATAGCTTCTTCTATGATTTTTTTATCAATACCTTTTCAATCTCCATTAACTATGGCACAATCATCAGGTAGATTTTTAATAGTTTCAATATATTTTCCTACATATTCATTTTCATAATTACCTGTCATATGAATTTTTTTAACTAGTGAAAGCAACTTAATATTCCCTTTGTAATAAATTACAAAGGGTGGTTTAGGAACTGTACCAAATAATTTTGGATAATCATCGTTTAAAATCGTAATATATCCTGGATTTAACGAATTAATATTATTTTTAATTTTTTGTAATTCTACTTTATCAACTTTTTCATATTTTTTAAGAGCATTATAAATAGCATCTCAATTTCCATTATATTTTTTGCTGAAATATAGCAAATAATTTTCCATTTTTTTCTCCTTATGCACAATTAATTTTATTTTTAAAGAAACACCATTACTTTGAATTTGAGAAACATTTGAGAAAATTTTGAGAAACTTAAATGATGGAAGTATTGTTTTAGGTCACAAAATAAACTAAAGGGTATAATTTTATATACATAAAAATATAAGAAAAGAGAATGAAAAGACATTAATGAAGAAACTTTCAACTTTATTTACATTAGGAGTAACCTCACTATTACCTTCTATAAGTGCAGGAATGTTAGTTAGTTGTAAAGATGAAGTGATTGATTATCGAAATGATATTGGTGTAAATGTTTTAAAAGATAAATCAGCACTTTTAGCATCCGAGAGTCCAAAAGAAATAAAAATCACTTCAAAATCAAATAAAGTATTTTATGAAGTGAATATTCTTAATATTGATGATGAAACTGGCAAAATGCAAGTTAAAGTCACACCAATTTATAAGAAAAAAGTTCAAGAATCATTTGAAATGACAATAGATGGCTTTCAAAAATCTACAAAACAAAGCAAAGAAAACTCAACACCTGAAGAAAAACCCAAAAAATATTCACTTTCTGAAATAACAGACAAAATTTATTCAATTGATTTTCAATATAAACAATTATTTGTTGTTAGCAATTTTATATATACAAGACTTACATCCACTCTTGTATGAGGTGAAGTAGTTATTTTTAATATGTCGGCTGGGCCAATGAAATTAAGAACTTTTTGAAGCGAATATAGCGATATAAAAGTTCAATTTAATCTAAGAGAACAAAATGATGAAAAAGGAACTTGTATTTTAGATGTTAAATTTACAAAAGATAATGAAACTATCATTAAAACTGAAACTATAACAGGTTTTAAATTACCAGAGCCACCAAAACCACCTGAACCAAAAGATCCTTGAGATAGATTTTTTCCAAAAGAAAATGAATAGTAGAATCTAAAAATAGAACAAAAAAATTGGACTCAAATTTTAACTTTCAAGACCAACTATTATATATCTGGCTATGGGTTTAATTCCATCAATTTTAATTTTCTCAAATAATCAGCTATTTCGGCATCATCTTTAAATGTAGTTAATGATGAATAAGAATTATTTTTTTCTTTATGCAAAAAAATCTAAATACCATGTTTAGATAATACAAATTTATCTACTTTTGATGGTTCTGCATCAAACGGTTTATCTGGGTCATATTCGGTAATTTCAAAACGATAACTTGCAAATTTAAGGGGATCATAATTTCCGTATTGCTCAATATAATCTTTATCCAACTCATTTCATTCTTCACTATAATCAGAAATTTTATAACGTAATCTTAGCAAGTCATTCGTTGAATATGGTCATTTAAGTCCTCTAAAAGATTCAAATGTAACTTTTGGTTTTCAATCACCTTTTCCTTTATATTGTTCATCACCTGCAGGATATGTTATAAAATGTTCATTTTTATAATAAGGTTTTGGAATAGAAAAAATATCTCTCATTTTTTCTATTGTTTTAGAATATATATTAAATACTGCTGTAATATTTATTTTGGAATAGTATGTTTTAATATTAACATTATTGAATAAATCTCAAATAGGAGATTTAACTGATAAATTTAAATTTAAATTAGGGATATTAAATAATTTTACAATTCTTTCAAAACTGCCATCGAATAACTGCATATAATATGATTGTGGAGACATTCCTCTAGAAAAATCAAATTTCACTTCTTTAACATAATATAAATGAATTGGGTCAGTATTAATATTAGGGTTCTTGTATTCTATTATTTCTTTTGATGCATATTTGTTCATAACTTTCTTAAAAATATTAAATTTATGTTGAAAGTCATCATATCATTTGTCAAAATCATTAAAAAATAAGTCAGTTAGTCAATATTTTTTATATTTCTACCAGGTTTAGCTCATAAAAATTCATCTTTTTTCATGTTCTTTAAAATATTCATCCTTCATTTTAAATTGTTCAAAATCATCAAAAACATATTTTTGCTTATCAACATATTCTTTTTCATATTTTTTAGATAATTTTTCATCTTTTTGTTCTTGTGTTTCTTCACCAACACATGAAATTGCAAGTTGAATTGGTGCTAATAAAGCAGGCATTAATAAAAGTAATTTTTTCATTATTTAACTCCATTTCTTACAATAGGTTTTGCATTTAAATTTACATATTTGATAATAAATTTAGTAACATCACGAGAATTTGCAAAATAATATTTTTCATTATTTAGCTCAATATTTCATAAATTAAAATATTTAAGATCCATTAAATATTTATGTCCGTTATTTACATAAAATATTTTTTCAGTTGAAGGTAAAATTAATTTTTGTAATATTGCACGATAATTATTATAGTAATTGTGCTTGGATCATTAAAACCTAGTTCATTAAACAACATTTTAATGCCATGGGAACTTAATGTACTTTCGAGACCAACTATTATATATCTAGCTATAGGTTTAATTCCATCAATTTTAATTTTTCTTAAATAATCAGCTATTTCGGCATCATCTTTAAATGTAGTTAGCTGTGAATAAGAATTATTTAATTGATATACTAAAGAATTATCTTTGGTTTCTTTATAACAAGAAAAATTTTAATCACTATGTTTTGATAATACAAATTCATCTATTTTTGATGGTTCTGCATCAAAAGGTTTATCTGGGTCATATTCGATAATTTTAAAGCGATAACTTGCAAATTTAAGGGGATCATAATTTCCGTATTGCTCAATATAATTTTCATCAAACTCGGTTCAATCAGCAGAATAAACGGAAAGTTTATAACGCAATCTTAATAATTCATTTGTTGAATATGATTTTTTAAGCCCTCTAAAAGATTCAAATGTAATTTTTGGTTTTCAATCGCCCTTTCCTTGATATTGTTCTTCACCTGCAGGATATGTAATAAAATGTTCATTTTTATAATATGGTTTGGGAACAGAAAAAATATCTCTTATTTTTTCTATTTCTTTTAATCAGGGATCATCAAACATAGCTGTAATATTTGTTTTTGAATAATAAGTTTTAGCTATTGAAGTACTATTTAAAATTTTTCATTTAAGAAAATCTAGAGATAAATTCAAATTTAAATTAGGAATATTAAAAAGCTTCAAAATTTCTACAAATTGATTATATCCCAATACAATGTAATATGACTGCGGGGACATTCCTCTAGAAAAATCAAATTTAACTTCTTTAACATAATATAAATGGATTGGATCAGCATTAATATTAGGGTTTTTGTATTCTATTATTTCTTTTGATGCATATTTATTCATAACTTTTTTGAAAATATTAAATTTGTGTTGAAAATCATTGTACCATTTTTTAAAATCATCATTAAATTTTTGTGTTAATGAATACCTTTTAATTTTTCGATTTGAATTATTTCATAAATCTTCATTTACAGTTCCTTCACGAAAATGTTCATCCTCCATTTTAAATTGTTCAAAATCATCAAAAACATATTTTCCCTTATCGATATCTTTTTCATATTTTTTAGCTAATTTTTCATCTTTTTGTTCTTGTGTTTCTTCACGAACACATGAAATTGCAAGCTGAATTGGTGCTAATAAAACAGGCATTAATAAAAGTAATTTTTTCATTATTTAACTCCATTTCTTATAATAGGTTTAGCATTTAAATTTACATATTTAATAATAAATTTAGTAACATCACGAGAATTTGCAAAATAATATTTTTCATTATTTAACTCAATATTTCATAAATTAAAATACTTAAGATCCATTAAATATTTATGTCCGTTATTTACATAAAATATTTTTTCAGTTGAAGGCAAAATTAATTTTTGCAATATAGCACGATAATTATTAGTAATTGTGCTTGGATCATTAAAACCTAGTTCATTAAACAACATTTTAATGCCATGGGAACTTAATGTACTTTCGAGACCAACTATTATATATCTAGCTATAGGTTTAATTCCATCAATTTTAATTTTTCTTAAATAATCAGCTATTTCGGGGCATCATCTTTAAATGTAGTTAGCTGTGAATAAGAATTATTTAATTGATATACTAAAGAATTATCTTTGATTTCTCTATATTGAATAAAGTTTTTAAATTTGAATGTTTGTAATCCTTCTAAATTGAAATAATTTGAATAATCATCCATATAATCAATTTTTCTTATTAAAGAAAAATTATTTTGTTCTTTAATTGTATTTTGAACATTCATTATTTTGGTTTCATTTATTTTTTCATTAGGATTAACTAAATCAAAATAATTATTATTAATTTTAATTTTGTTACTTAAATTAATAAGTCTATTTTTATTATCTTTGTAAAAGGTAGGATTAGCATTATAATATGTAATTTCTTTAATAAGAGTTAATTTTATATCTAAAATATTAAATACACTTGTTAAATTCAAGTTGTTCACTCAATTATCTCAATTATTATCTAAATCATTTTTATAATGTGTCTGTAAATCACTAAATTTTAACTCACTATAATTTCTATCATTATTTTTATATACATTTTCAATAAACTTGTTTAGTTCATTTTTGAAAACATCATATAACATATTTCATATTGTAGTATCAATTATTTGATTTTCAAAATATTTTTCTACTTCATCTTTATTTTCTTGATTAGTATTTAATTTTCTAATAGCATTTATTAATAATGATTGAAACATTTTAAGTTTTTCTGGTGATTCATCAAATTTATTTTTAAGATTATTCATTTTATTTTTGAAATTTTCTTTGTCAAATTCAACGTTAATTTCAACACCAAAATTATTATAGGTTCATTTATCTTTTTCAAGTACTGTTACATAATTCCTATCAGGTTTAAATTGTTTTGCAATTAAAATAAGATTTTTAAAATCTAAGAAACTACCTTTTAATTTTGCCAAATGATCTCAATATATATGTGTAATATATTCACTATCAATCGGTTTAGGTCCAGCATGTGGTCCTCTATGTCTGCCCCCTCCTTTACCATAATTAGGATTTTTGACTTCTGCTATTCTGCTAGAATATTCTCTTTTAAAATTATTATTTACAAATTTATTTGCCGCTTCACTATTTTTTAAAATTTCTAAATCATAATAATATTTTTTCAATCATTCTTCATCAACATGTTTATAAAGTTCTGTTTTATCATTATTAACTATTCATTCATTATCGTTATTTGAAGAAAAATTTTCAAAATATGCTTTACCATAATCCTCATATTTTTTCATATCATCCATTCTCGGTAATCTTAAAGTAACTTTATAATGTCTTTTTACTGCTTGATTAGTAAAATCTTTTATTGCATTTGTAAATAAATTATTGAAAAAGTCACTATCATTGCCTTTATATGATAATAATTTTTCATTTCCACTTTCATCTTTTAAATGTAAAGCCTTAAAAATTTTAGTTTCACCTGCC
>NZ_SOCH01000004.1 GCF_004365165.1 Metamycoplasma hyosynoviae
AAAAAAAAAAAAAAACGCTCATTAAAAACAATAAAATGCAAAAAAATACTTAATAAAACTACTTTTTTATGAATCTTAATAAATTAGTAATATAGTATAAAAATAGAAAAACGCAAATTTATGTATTAACAAAAAAGATAATTTATTTATATTGCAATTTAATAATAAATAATAAATTATATTGGGATAAAAAAGTTAGACTCAATTTGTTAAATCTCTCACTATTTGTAAAAAAAGATAGGCCTTTATACCAAATTTTTCCATAAATCTTCATCCTTATATCAATCAATGAATTTCTTAATTATTTTATTTAATTCATTAAAAGTAAATGTTTTAATTTTTTGATAAAATTCAGGAAAATTTCTATAAACTGGGGTATAGTAATGGCCAAACATATCTATATAACTCTTAATTTTTTAATGTAAAATAATTATGGTAATAATGAGAATTTATCTATTCTCATAATAATAAATTGGAAATCAAGGGTTTTAATTTAATATGAAAAAAATAATATTAACCGTAATTGATGGATTAGGGTTAAGAGAAGAAAAACAAGGTAATGGGTATGTACTTGCCAATCATCCTACATTTGATAAATTATTCAAAAATTATCCAAATAGTGTTTTACAAGCATCAGGAAAATATGTAGGACTTCCTGATGGTCAAATTGGAAATAGTGAAGTAGGACATTTAAATATTGGAGCTGGAAGGATAGTTTATACAGGGCTATCATTAATAAATAATGCTATCGAAACAAATACTTTTAAAGATAATGAAGTATTAAAAAATACAATACTTGATTGTAAAAAAACTAATACAACATTACATTTAATGGGTCTTTTAAGTCCTGGCGGAGTGCATTCTATTGACAAACATTTATTTGCAATTTTAGATATGGCAAATGCATTAGGATTAAAAAAAGTTAGTGTTCATATCTTTGGCGATGGTAGGGATGTTAAACCTCAATCAATTTCTGATTCTTTACTTCCATTAAAGGAAATTTTGAAAAAATACAATTACAAACTTTCATCAATTGCTGGCAGATTTTATGCTATGGATAGAGACAAAATATTTGAACGTAATCAACTTGCTTATGATGCTTTAATCGGTAAATCTAAGAACATAATTTCAAATGTTGATGATTATATTGATGAACAATACAAGAAACAGATCTTTGATGAATTCTTTGTTCCTGCACAATTAAAAGATGGTGATTTTATAAAAAATAACGATTCAATAGTTTTCTTCAACTTCCGTCCTGATCGTGCTAGACAATTAAGCCATATGTTTATAGGTTCAAATTTATATGAATACGAACCAAAAGATAAAATAAAAATTAATCACTTTGTTTCTATGATGAAATATGAAGGCATTAACTCAGAAATAGCATTCACTGAAATGTTTGTAAATAATCCATTAGGTGAAGTATTAGAAACAAATAATATCAAACAACTTCGTTTAGCTGAAACTCAAAAATATGCACACGTTACATTTTTTATGGATGGTGGTATTGACAAAGTTTATAATCTAGAAGATAGAATCTTAGTTGATTCAATAAAAGCAGAATCATTTGCAACTTGCCCACAAATGAGTGCAAAAGAAATAACAGATAAACTCCTTGAAAAAATCCAAAATATAGACTTTGTAATTATGAACTATGCTAACCCTGATATGGTAGGTCATACAGGTGATTTAAAAGCAACAATAAAAGCCATTGAATTTCTGGATACACAATTTAAAAGAATATTAGACTATGTTGAAAATAACCCTAATGTAACTTGATTTATAACAGCAGATCATGGAAATGCTGAAATAACTGAAGATGAATTTGGAAAGCCGGCAACTAAACACACTACAAATCCAGTTATGTTTATATCAACCGATAAATCAATTAAATTAAATAATGGAATTTTAGCTGATGTAGCCCCTACTATTTTGAATTATCTAAAAATAGATATTCCGAAAGAAATGACAGGAAAATCTCTTTTAAAATAATTTAATCAAAAATATTTTAGACAGGGATAATGCTAAATTGTTGTTCCTGTTTTTATTTTTTGAAAGTTAAAACAAACTTTAAACTTTGTTAATAATGTTTTTAACATTCTTATTAATATAAATTTTTATAAAAAATGATTATTGTGCTAATATTTAGTATCCAATTTTTAAAGTCATAAATTTACTTTTATGCTTATTAATTTTCAAGAAAGAATTAATTATTATGAAAAAATCTTTTCCTTTAATCTTATCTTCATCTTGTTTATTAACTATTTCACCTCTTATGTTAATTGCTAAAAAATGTGAGAAAGAAGAAAAAAGTTTTTTACTTAAACTTGAAACACATGAAGCAGCAGAATTAATTCAAAAAGAAAACAAAAATGAGAATTTTGTGCTTTTAGATGTAAGAACACAAGGTGAAGTTGATGAGAACTACATTGAGGGTTCTAAAAATATTGATTTCAATAAAAAGGATTTTTCTGAACAACTTGAAAAACTTGATAAAAATAAAAAATATTTGATTTATTGTCGTACAGAAAATAGATCTCAAAAAGCAGCTAAACTTATGAAGGGTTTAGGTTTTAGATACATTTATTGAATGAATGGTGGAATTACTAAATGGCTAAAAGAAAATCGTCCTGTAATTTATCCTCAAAATAAATCATCATTAATGGATTTAAAAATTTCAAGTGTTAAAAACATTTATCAATTAAATGAAAATATAAGCATAAAAATTGAACTTAAAAATCTTGCTAATGAAAGTTCGACTGAAACTCCTATTTCTTCTTCTTATGTTTTAGAACTAAAAGATGAATCAGGCAATTTACTTGAAACTAACACACTTAATGCTGGAAATAAAATTGATTTAAATTTAAGCGAAACTTTCAATTCAATTAAATCATTAGATAAAGATAAATCATATATATTGCACATTTCTTCAAATACAAATAATGAACTTGCTTATGGAACTTATATTTTTCAAATTTCTTCTGATATAAAGCAAGAAAATAGTTTTGAAGACTATAAAAATTTAGGTGCTTTTAATCACATAAATAATAATCCATTCGAAGAAGTTAATCAAGAATTTTTAAAAAAACATTATGGTAAAAATTTACTTCAATACAAAGTTTTAACCAATAAACTTGAAAAAAAACAACTTAGAGAATTAGTAGATTTAAAAAGGAAAACCATTGTAATATTTGCAAGCTCTACATGTTTATCTTGTATGGAATCATTAATAGAATTATCTAAATTTAATCTTTCTAACTTTAATTATTTAAAAATAATGACTTCTATTGATGAGAAAAATCCTAATGTTTCTATTTCAGAAACCGAAGTTGTTTTTGACGAACAAAAAATTAGTGATGAAAAAAATACTGCTTTATATGATGGTATTGATTCAATTTGATTAAAAAGAATGGATTTTAAAACTACACCAAAATTTGTTCTACTTGATGAATTTGGAAAAATAATAAATGTTTCTGAAAACATTCAAAGGGAAATGTTTGGTTCTAAATTTAATGAAATAGTGGAAAAAACATTTTGCGAAAAGCTTCAACTTAAAAATAATGACTCAAATAATCCTTCAAACACAAATAATACCAAACCTGAAGAAGAACCTATTTTTATTGAACCAAATGACAAAAATAGAACATTTGACCAAAGAAAAAAACTAGGACAATTTAATTCAATATCAGATCATCTTGAACTAATAACAAAGAAACTATATGGTAAAAATATCTCTGATTTCCATTTGTTAAATTCAAAAAATGAATCTAAAACCATAGGCGAAGTAATACAACATAAGAATAAGCCAACTGTTTTGATTTTTGGTAGAACTAATTGCGGATATTGTGTTTATGCATTACACCATTTCAAAACTCTTGCACAAAAAAATGAATACAATGTAATTGATGCAATTAATCCCGCTTCTGATTGAAAAGATTTTATTGAGCAAGAACAATTACAAGACATTCAAGACAAGACACTTTTTAGACCAATTAAATCTGATGAATGAAATCAAATCATAACTCACTATCATTATGTTCCACAAATATTTATTCTAGATAAAAACCAAAATATTACTTTCTTTTTAGGTTCAAATTGACAAGGCAATTATGTTAGTTTAATGATAGAAAAAGTAGCAGATACTATATCAGTTCCTATCGCAACTACAAGAGCATACAATTAGTATGTTCTTTTTTTACCTTATAGGTAAAAAAAACATTTTTAAAAAATCTTATAAGTATCATATAGTTTTTAAAATTAAAGTATAATTTAGGAGTGTTTTACACATTTAAATTTAAATAACAATTAAAACAATATCGATATTAAACTTTATATATAAAAATTACTTTAAAGGAGTATTTTAATGCCGATGAATTTAAAAGGTCGTAGTCTAGATTCAGCTTTGAACTTTACTACTGATCAAATTAATTATCTAATTGATCTTGCTATTGACTTGAAAAAAGCTAAATACCAAGGTCTACACGTAAATAGCAGACCATTAACTGGTAAAAACATTGCTATTATGTTCCAAAAAGACTCAACTAGAACACGTTGTGCATTCGAAGTAGCAGCTGCTGATTTAGGTGCAAGCTGTACTTACATAGGACCTGCAGGTTCAAACTTCGGTAAAAAAGAATCTATCGAAGATACTGCTATGGTATTAGGTCAATTCTATGATGGAATTGAATTTAGAGGATTCAAACAAGCTGATGTTGATGCACTTGTAAAATATTCAGGTGTACCTGTATGAAATGGCCTAACCGATGACGAACACCCAACCCAAATGCTAGCTGACTATATGACTATGAAAGAATACCTAGGTGATTTAAAAGGTAAAAAAGTTGTATTTGCTGGTGATATTAAAAACAACGTTGCTCGTTCAATTATGATTGGTGCAGCATTTGTTGGTGCTAATGTAGTTCTATGTGGACCTAAAGCACAACATGATATAGTTAAAAACGGTGCTGGACACAAAGAAGTTTACAAGGCTTGTCAAGAATTATTTAAACGTAATGGTGGATCTGTATCATTTTCAGATGACAAAATTAAAGCTGCTAAAGATGCTGATGTTATCTACACCGACGTTTGAGTATCACTAGGAGAAGATTTTTCACTATTTGACAGTCGTATTAAAGAACTTGGTGATTTCCAAGTAGATATGGCTATGATTAAAGCTGCTAAAGAAAGTGTTATCTTCCTACACTGTCTTCCAGCATTCCACGATGACCATACATTATTCTCAGCACAAATTAAAGCTGATTTAGGTAAAAAATACCCTGTTGTTGCTACTGGTGCTATGGAAGTTACTGATGAAGTATTCCAATCAAAATACAACAAATCAATTGAACAAGCTGGAAACAGAATGCACTCAATTAAAGCTGTTATCCTAGCTACATTAGGCTACTAATATGAGTAGAATTGTTATAGCATTAGGCGGAAACGCCTTAGGTAATAACCCAGAAGAACAAAAAGAATTAGTAAAACTACCAGCAAAAAAAATTGCTGAACTTGTTAAAGCAGGACACGAAGTTATTGTAGGTCATGGTAATGGACCTCAAGTTGGAATGATTTTCAATGGTATGTCAGATGCTTGCAAAGTTAATGTTAAAAGCCCATTAATTCCTCTTCCAGAAGCCGGAGCTATGAGTCAAGGTTACATCGGACTTCATATGGTAAATGCTATTACTAATGCATTTACACAAGAAAAACTAGAAAAAGAAGTTCTATATATTCTTACTCAAACTCTAGTTGATGAAAAAGACAAAGCTTTCCAAAACCCAACAAAACCAATAGGACCATTTTATGCAACTAAAGAAGAAGCTGAAAAAATGAATCCTAACAGTACAATTGTAGAGGATGCTGGTCGTGGTTTTAGAAAAGTTGTTGCTTCACCTTTACCTTTAAACTTTGTTGGAATCAACCAAATTAAAGCAGCAGTTGAAAATGGAGCTACCGTTATAGTTGGTGGTGGTGGTGGTATTCCATCAGTTAAAGACAAAAAAGGTTTTATTACTCCGGTTGATGGTGTTATTGATAAAGACTTTGCTCTTGCAAAAATAGCGTCATTAGTTAAAGCAGATTATTTTGTAGTATTAACAGCAGTAGATAATGTTATGGTTAACTATAAACAACCTAACCAAAAAGCTTTAACTCACACAAATAAAGTTGAATTAGAAAAATACATTCAAGAAAATCAATTTGCTCCTGGAAGTATGTTACCAAAGGTTAAAGCAGCAATTAAATTCGTTGAAGAAGGTGGTAAAGCTTCATTCATCGGAGATCTAAAAGATCTAGAAGCTATTATCGCTGAAAAAACTGGTACAAAAATTACTCTTAAATAAAAACAAAAAAAATAGACTCAGAGATAAAAATTCTAAGTCTATTTTTTTGTTTTAGTATTAGTTATTTTTTGCTAACTTTGGTTTCACTCAATTTTTAATTGACCGTTAATTCCATTAGTACTATCATTTTTTCAATATTGACCTACTCAATAATCACTTCATTCTGTAGGTTTTGATTGAATACCTTTAACTTTTATAATAACATTTGTGATACCGGTTAATTGTATTTGATATAGTTGATTCATATGATCAAAGGGATTATCTAAGATATTATATTTATTATTTGCTTCTGTAAAATACAATATAAATGGTTCTACCTTTTTTACTGTGTTAGGTAAAATAATGTTGACATTTTCGGTCGTCCAATGAAATGCCTGATGTTTTATCTCTTCGAGAGGGCATTCAGAAAAATCTAAAGTAGTATTTTTGAAATTAACAAATGAATTGTTATGTAGAATTCTTAATTGTTTCAAATCTTTGAGATTTTCAATATTATCTGTTGCAATTATTTTTGCTTTTATTTCTTTAGTATTAGTTGGCAAATTAATTTTTTGAGACTTTCCATTCAAACCAAAATCTAAAATATTTGATGAACTATCACTAGAAAAATCAGGAAATGTAATAGTTTCAAGTGAAGTAATATCATTTAATAAAAAACGCATTGGAAATTGGTCAAATTTATGATTAGTCAATTTTATTTCTTTTAATTTTTTCATTCTCTCTAGAATGAAATTTTTTTGTTCATCATGTTTCAATTTTGATAGATGTAAATTGATTTTTTCAATATTTAACCCTGAAAAAGCATTTTTAGAAATTTTTTCATATTGTAATTCATTGTTAAACTCTGTACTTGAATTTTTATTATCAACTACCTTATACAAAATTTTGCTGTCGGCTGATTCTAAAAATGAAAATTCATTTATTGTATTTAATTTTAACTTTTCACCTTCGCTTGATTTTAATAGATTAAATCTAAATGAACCTTTCCCAATTCTTCCGTGATCTGCAGTTATTTCAGTAAAAAAACTGTGAAAGTCATGAATCAAATTGAAATAATATGTAGAATAACTAACATCTTGTGCGTGATAATTTTCACTTTTTTCTATGTAATTACAAAAAGTAGTAAATAATTGTCCTTCAATTGTTTCAACATTATCATACATTTCTAAATATGCAAGTGACGAAGAATCACCATTTATAAGTGAAGTAATTTTCTTAATTGATTTTGGCAATTTTATTGCCGCTATTTTTGCATATTCTTCACCATAATCTGAAGAAATAATTAAATTGCTTACTTCTTGAATACCTTCTTCTAAGACTACTCCATATAATGGAGAACCATTTGAGTATGCTCTATTAACACCACTAAATAATGTACCAACTTTGATTACTTTATATGAACCGATTTTTGCAGGAACTTTATATTGTGATAAATTTTTTCTTTCATTTAAGAAAGCTACTTTATGTCCATTATGTTCAATGATTTCATATGAAAAATCTGCTGTATTATCCGTTGATGTTTTAAAATCACTTATAGTTTTACTATATTCTTGCGAAATTGTATTATTCGTTTTATCTTTTACTTTATAAGTAATTGTGATTTTATCAGCATCAGTTTGTTTCACTTTAATTGAATCTTGAACAAATTCGCAACGTTTGTCAATTATTTTTGTATCAATACTATCAAATTTATCTCAAAATTCATAAGCCATATGATCATCTTTAGTTGATACATCAAATTCAACTTTTTGAGCCAAGTTTTCAATTAATTCTTGTGACATTTTAAACCCAGTAATAGTTTTTGATACTTGTTTAGAATAAATTCCTGGTCTACCTTCTTTTTCTTTAATTCTAAAGTGAACATTAATTGAAACTAAATCACTAAGTTTTTCAATAACAAAAGTACTTAAATCAATTTCGTATTTATTGTTATCAAATGTTTTTCTTAAAATTTGATTTTGATTATTTATATCTGAAATATATTGAGAACTTTTGTTCTCTACATCTAACTCCACTTGATCAATATAAGCATTTAATTCTTCTGGTGTTAAATAATTTTTAAAACCTGTTATTTCAATACTTCTAGAATTAGAGATAATATTGTTTGCATTATCTTTTAATTTAACTATAGCGTCAATTTTCTTAGGATATCCACCTTCGGTTTTAAATTCAGTAAAGATTAATTCATAGTTTGATGGAAGGTTAACGCCTTTATTTTTAGCTATAACTTTTGTTTGAATGGCATCTTGAGGAAATACTGAAGATGCGTCTTCATAAGAAAATGTAAGTTCGTTCAAATATTGTGTCAATTGAGTTGAAGTTTTAGCAAAATCATTAAACTTTACTTCTAAAACATTTGAAGTAAATTTATCATCATCTATTGATTTAACTTTTATTTGATATGAAAAAATTGCCGTCGATTTTTCATCATCGGTTTTTACATCAACATTTACAATTTCATATTGAAGCGCGTCATTATTATCTTGTTTTAGATAAATGTTGAAATATTTAAACTTACCATTTTCATCTTTTTCAGCAACTTCAGAAGCTAGTTTAATATTTCTATTAAAGTTTAAAAATTCTATTTTAACCTTGTCGTTAATTCTATCTTTTTCATTTGCAGAAATTTGACCTAGTTTATCAAGTTCCGCTTTTTCTTTTGGTGGTTTTATATCTCTAAATTCAAAACTTTGATAGTTTGATTGTGCTTTCGTAACTTTGTTACGAATAGCAAACTTAGTACGGAAGGTAGTATAGGGTTTGTCTTTATCAAGTGGTTGTTTATTAACTTCATTTTCTTCAGTTTCGACAATTAACTCATAAAGTTTATTGTTTAATCCGCTAGCAACAAAATCTGCTATATTTTTAATATCGTCTTTAGTTTTAGTATCTTTATCTTTTACATCTATTTTTAAAGATTGTAAAACTTTATCAAGATATGCAACTTTTCTTTGGTTTGAAAAAACCGTGGTAAGTGTTACTATTGAAGAAAGTGCTGTAATTGCCGCTCCTGCTGCCGATCAAATAATAACTTTGTTTTTCGGATTTTGAGTTTTAACTTTATCTTGATTTTGCTTAGGCGATTGTTCTTGTGTGTTTAAATTTTTCTGTTCTTGCTCTTTCATTTAGTTTCCTTAAATTACAAGATTTTTGCAAATGATAAGATTAGAAAAATTAAGTTAATTAAAAATAGGCCCGAAATAACGCCAATAACTGCAAATACTCATTTCGGCATTTTGTATCGAACAGTTGAAATCTTAATTGATTCAGTGGCTTCAAAACCTGTGTTTTTCAAAATTTCAGAAATCTTAGAACTTGCTAAAATTGCTTCTGAATAATATTGGGTTGGTGTACCAATGCCACCAATAGTTTTGATGAAAATTTGTGATTTAGTTTTATCTTGTTCTAGAAAATAATAAACATCAACATCGCTGCCGTTTTCCAAAGTGTTTTCTATCACAATTTTGCCGTTAAAGTTTTCCAACGTTCCTTTAACATCTGATTTTTGAATATCTTTAGCTTTTTTAGTTTTAGCAAGTAGTTCAATTTTTACTTTTAAAGCTAAATCGTCAAGTGTTTGACTAGCAGCGGCTGTTGAAACTTGTTTGATTTCTTCAGTTTTGCCCGCTTGAATTTCTAAAAGTTTGTTTTTCAACAAAAATTCAATATTGGTAGTTTTAATATCAACTTTTAAAGCAATTAATTTATCTAAAAGTTGTTTTGATTTTAAAACGTCTAAAATCCCACAAACTTTATTTTGAAAGTAAAAATAAAGCATAGTTTGTGGCGCTTTAGCGTTTTGCATAACAAATTGTTTTAATGATTCTAATAAGTTTGGCAAGACTACCGGTTTTGCTTGCGCTCCAACTTCAGAGATTAAATAAACAGTTTGTTTTGTTTGTGGATGGATAGTTTGTCTTAATAGAAACTTTTTCTCAGCCATTTTTTCTCCTTGTATTTTACGTAAAAATTCGAGTGAATTTTATTGCAAAACAAAAAAAAAAAAAAACGCCTTAATAAGTGAAAAATAAACAAAAATTTAACTTATTTAAAGCAATTTTTTTGAAGAAGTAAAACAAAAGAAATAGTATTGGACTTAACAAAAGGTTAGACTCAATTTGTCTTATTCTTATAAATCTCTCACAATTCGTGAGGGGTTTTTAAATAATTTTTTTTCAATATTTCTTCATAAATACCTTTATAAATTATTCAAATTTAAAATTAATTTCAAATTTTAAAATTATATTTATAATAACTTATTCTTTTTGATATTATGCTAGATGCAAAATACGTAACTATTATTTAGATATAATATGATTTTTTTAATTTATCCCGAAATTGTAGCAATGCTTTCTTTAATTCTCTAACAACAACACTTAAAAATTTTATTCTAAATATATTTTTGAATGAATAACTAATATAGATTCCTGTCGCAACGTGGAATTTATTCTTATTTAAAAAATCCAAGCGCTCTGCAATTAACTTTATTACTTGTGTCGTGCTTGGACTTATAATTGAACCTAAGCTATTATGCTTAATTTTTAATTTTAAAAATTTATTCTATGAATTATTTCACTTAATTTCCAAACCATTACCATTAGATACACCATTAGGTTGAGATTCGGTTCAGAATTGTCCTGCTCAATATGTATTTCAAGTTTCGGGTTTTTGAGTTTTACCTTTTATTTCAATTGTTATTTTCTTATTAAAATCTAATTGAGCTAATGCCATTTCTGTAGGATTGTCAGAATAAAAGTATTTATAATTTTTATTTTTCTCTTCACCAAAAATTACAAACGGACCAACATGTGAAAGTGTTGAAGGAAGAATTATTTTATTGAAAGCAGGTCATCAGAATGCTTTTCTAGATAATTTATTTAAAATTGTATGAGATAAATCAACAGTTTCAATTTTTAAATCTCCAAATACTTCTTGTGCTTCATTTACATCATCTTTACCAATTTGCTCTAATTTCGTTAATTCATTAAGATTAATTTTTGTTACATTTGCAAAGTTAATAACACTATTGGTAATTTTCTTAACATTTTTAGGAAGTTTAACCTCTTCAACAGCTTTTCAGTTTCTAAATACTTTATCAAATACATTTGCATCAGTATCATTTGGAAAATCTGGTAATTGAAGTTTTTTAATATTATTAAGACCTGCAATTTTTTCAAAATTAAAGTTATAATTTTTGATATTAGTTAAATCAAGTTCTTCTAATGCGTAGTTTGTGAAGTCAAACATATAATGTTCAAAATGATTTATGGTATCAGATTTAAAAGTGAACTTCTTGATTTTATTCCCAGTAAATGCATTTTTAATGAAATTATCATATGAAATAGAAGTATCATAAGTTTCATTTGTTTCTTTATTATCATAGAATTTATATAGTGTTTTATGATCATTAGATTCTAAATAAAACTTATTATCTTCTGTACGTAAATGGATTGTTTTTTCCCCATTAGATGCATTTAATTGTATTCTAAATGAACCTTTTACATTCAATAAATCAGTATAATTACCTTCTGTAGGGAATAATGAAGCGAAGTTTTCTACACCCAAATTGTATTTTGTGTGAGTTTTGTAATGTTTTTTAGCTTGATATGTATCATCTTTACCATAATAGTTACAATAACTTGAAAATAGGTTAGTAATTTCTTGAACATTATCATACATTTCAAGATAATATAAATCAGATGCTTCACCTTCGATTAAAGTGTTAATTTTCTTGATAGTTTTTGGAAGTCTAATTCCAAGTACTTGAGAATATTTATCATCATAAGTGTTGATAATAAGTTTTTCAATTTCTTCAATACCTTCTTCTATATCAACAAAATAGTTTTTACCGAAGTTTTCATTTGAATATAAAGTGTTAATCTTAACTACTTTATAACAACCAATTTTTGCTGGTATTTTAAATACTTCTTTTACTCTACCTGTTAAAACTGCTACTTTATTTCCATTACGTTCAATAACGTCATATGTGAAATTTTGTTCATTATCATTTACAGTTTTAAAGTTATTTATAACTTTAATGCAAGTACTTGACTTTACAGTAGGATGTTTTTTATTTTTAATTTGGTATGTAACAGTTAGCTCATTTGAACTAGTTTGTTTAACAGTAGGAGTTCCTTCAATTTCACAACGTTCATCTAAATTTTGTGTTTGAATTTCACTAAAGTTATCTCAAAATTCATATGCCATTCTGTTTTGTTTGTTAGCAACATCAAATTTAACTTTTTGAGCTAAACTTTCAATTAATTCTTGTGGCATTTTAAAGCCTGTGATTTCTTTTTGATGTTGTGATGAGAAAATATCAGATCTACCAGTTTTATCTTTGATTCTAAATGAAACTTTAATTGATACCAAATCAGCGGGATGTGATATTTCAACACTACCAGGATCTATTTCGAAATTTGCATCTATAGTTTGTTTCAAATGTGAAAGTTGAGTAACTTGTGTTGCTTCTTTTGATTCAACACCATCGACTGCAATTACATTAGTTTGATTTAAATATGCATCTAATTCTGATTGAATTGCATAATGTTTAAAATTAGTTATCTTATAAGTTTTTTGTTCTGATTCAAATTGAGTTTTCTTATCTTTAATTTTAAATGAAACTATAGCATTAGTTCTTTTTGTAGAATCTGCTTCATCTTCTTGAATTAATTCATCGCCAACATAAACAACTTCTAAATTATTGCTATTAGCTTGTGATAAAAGTGTATTTGTTAAATTAGTTTTCTTTAAACTACTTGCAAAAGTGCTTTCTTTATCAGTGTAGTCAAAAGTTATACCATTAGCTGCATTTTCAACTGCTTTTTTGTAATCAAAAAAGCCGGCTATTTCAAATTCGATAGCTTTAGAAGATTCTTTTGTGTTTTTGTCAACTATTTTTAGCTTAGTTTTAATCTTGTCTTCTAATTTTTCAAATGTTTCAAATTCAAATTCATAGTTTGAATTTATTGTTGTTCCTTCAATAATACCTTCTTTGTTGGCATCTTGAATATAAGTAGAACCTACATTTTTATAATTAACATTCAAACCTTTTAAATAATCAGTTAATTTAGTTGAAGGAATAGCAAAGTCATTGAATTTGATTTCTAATTTATCAGAAATAAATTTTTCATCATCAACTGATTTAACTTTTAGTTGATAAGAAATCACTGCTTCAGCTTCATCATCATTAGTTGTAACATCAATATTTACAACTTCATATTGTAGGGGATCTTCACTATCTTGTCTAGGGAAAATATTAAAGTATTTGAATTTACCATTTTCTTTTTTAGCTATTTCCGAAGCTAAGAATTTACCACGGTTGAAATTAAAATCAAATGTAATTTGAACCTTATCATTAAATCTATCTTCTTCTTTTTCACTAATTTGACCAAGTTTGTTAAGTTCAACTTTTTCTTTCGGAGGTTTTATGTTTCTAAATTCAAATGCACGATAATTTGATTGTGCTTTAGTAAATTTATTACGAATAGCAAACTTTGTACGGAAGGTAGTGTAAGGCTTATCTTTATCAAGTGGTTGCTTATTAACTTGATCTTCTTCAGTTTCTACAATAAGTTCATAAAGTTTAGTATTTAATCCAGATGAAACAAAGTCAGTTATTGTTTTAATATCATCTTTAGTTTTTCCATCTTTATCTTTTACATCAATTTTAATTGACTGTAAAACTTTGTCAAGAAAAGAAACTTTTCTTTGATTTGAAAAAACTGTTGTTATTGATACTACTGAAGATAATGCTGCAGCAGCTGCACCTGCAGCTGATCACACTATAACTTTGTTTTTAGGATTTTGAGTTTTTACTTTACCTTGATTTTGTTGCAAAGGTTCTTGAGTATTTAAATTTTTCTGTTCTTGCTCTTTCATAAGTTAGTGCCTTTACAAAATTTTTGCAAATGATAAGATTAGAAAAATTAAATTAATTAAAAACAAGCCTGAAATTACACCAATAACTGCAAATACTCATTTTGGCATTTTGTATCTAACAGTTGAGATTTTGATAGATTCAGTTGCTTCAAAACCTGTGTTTTTAAGAATTTCAGAAATTTTAGAACTTGCTAAAATTGCTTCTGAATAGTATTGAGTAGGTGTGCCAATACCGCCAATGGTTTTAATAAAGATTTGTGATTTTGCTTTGTCTTGTTCTAGGAAATAATAAACGTCAACATCACTACCATTTTCTAAAACATTTTCAATCACAATTTTTCCGTTAAAATTTTCAAGTGATACTTTAACATCTGATTTTTGAATGTCTTTGGCTTTTTTAGATTTAGCAAGTAATTCAATTTTTACTTTTAATGCTAAATCGTCAAGTGTTTGAGCAGCGGCTGCTGAAGTAACTTGTTTGATTTCTTCAGTTTTACCTGCTTGAATTTCTAGGAGTTTATTTTTTAATAGAAATTCAATGTTTGTAGTTTTAACATCAACTTTTAATGCTACTAATTTATCTAAAAGTTGTTTTGATTTTAAAACATCTAAAATCCCACAAACTTTGTTTTGGAAGTAAAAATACAACATTGTTTGTGGGATTTTTGCGTTTTGCATAACAAATTGTTTTAACGATTCTAGTAAGTTTGGCAAGACTACCGGTTTTGCTTGCACTCCAACTTCAGAGATTAAATAAATAGTTTGTTTTGTTTGTGGATGGATAGTTTCTCTTAATAGAAACTTTTTCTCAGCCATTTTTTTCTCCTTTGATTGTGAATTTTTACGTAAAATTCTTTTGAATTGTATTGCAAAACAAAAAAAAAAAAAAAATGGTCTTTCAAATCACATAGAGGCAAAAATTATCCTTATTCAAAGGAAAATTTGTGAAATTAATGAATTTTTATAATGGTTTCAAGGAATGTGAAAAACTAATATTAGTAAAACATTTTTAGTAAATAAAAATAAGGTTTGCAAAGATTTTGCATTTATAATATAATTTAAAATAATTAAATTAATTACCAATAAATGGATAAATAATGGAAAATAAAAAATTAAATGATGTAGTTATCTTTGGAATGGATAATTCAATTCAATTAGCCAAAAGAATAGGTAAATACATCAAAACAAATGTAGAAGAAGTTGAAAAAATTACATTTGCTGATGGTGAAAATTTACTATTTTCAGATATCACCGTAAGAAATAAAAGTGTATTTGTAATTTGTAACACAGCAAAACCCGTAAATGAAAATTTAATGCAACTTTTAATATTTATAGATTCACTTAAAAGAGCTAGCGCTAAACACATAAATGTAGTTATTACATATTATGGATATGCTAGACAAGATAGAAAAGCAGCAGGAAGACAACCAATTACTGCAAAATTAGTTGCTGATTTGCTTGAAAAAGCAGGATGTACTAAAATAATTGCAATTGATTTACATAACCCATCAATTCAAGGTTTTTTCAACATTCCTGTTGATGATTTGCGTGGACAATTCATTTTTGCAAATGAATTAAGAAGTAGAAAAAACGATTTTGTTATAGTTTCACCAGATCATGGTGGTGCCGTACGTGCAAGACAACTATCAGAACTTCTAAATAATGGCGAACAAATTGCTATTATTGATAAAAGAAGAACTGCACCTAATGTATCTGAAATAATGGGAGTATTAGGAAATGTTAAGGATAAAAATGTAGTTATATTTGATGACATCATCGACACTGGTGGAACAATAATTAATGCTACAAGAGCATTAAAAGAAAAGGGTGCAAAAAAAATTATTGTAGCTGCTACTCATGGTCTTTTTTCAAAAGGTTTTGAAATGTTTGAAAATGAACCTGTTATTGACGAAGTTATTATCACAGATTCAACTAATAAAGAAGATTTAAAACATTTTAAAAAATTGAAAATTTTATCACTTGCAGAATTTTTAAGTATGGTTATTGAAGCTAATATTAACAAAACTTCAATAACAGAAGTTTATGATGCTTACGGAAACACAAACAAATAGTTTGGTTGATAAGTATTTGCCAAATACCAGTAGTTTAATTAAGCAAAATTTATATAAATACTACACTTTAATTGAAGAAGAAAATCAAAAATATAATCTCACCGGATTTTATAATGAAAAATTATTTTGTGAGGGTATTATAGAATCTATTTTGGTATTCAAAGAAATTGAAACTAAAATATGCATCCTTTCAAGCAAAAACATTTTAGATATAGGTTCAGGTGTAGGATTTCCCTCGATTCCTTATTTTATATATTCAAACTTTAACTTTAATTTATTTATCCATGAGCCATTAGGTAAAAGATGTAATTTTTTACAACTTGTTAAAGAAAAATTGAATATAAAAAATTTGGTAATTGAAAACATTAGAACTGAAAGTTCTAATGAAAAAGAAAAGTTTGATTTTATTACAGCACGTGCTGTAAGTGAATTAAAAAATCTAATTGAAATATCGCATCATATTGGCAATTTAAATAGTGTATTTTGTTTTATTAAATCAAATAATTATTTAAATGAAATAAATAATGCTAGTTGAATAATAAAAGAGCTTGATGTTAAACTAGAAACATTAAAATTAGAGCCATTTTTTACCATTTCTAATAATTTAATTTATTATCATAAAACCAATCCTACTCCAAAGAATTTTCCTAGAGATTGAGCTAAAATAATTAAATCTTAATTCATAAAATTAAAAAATCTTGTTTGAATTTAATTTATAAAACAACAAGATTTTTTAATTATTGAAATTATTGAAATTATTGAAATGTAGTTTATTTTTGAGATGCTTTTATGATGCGGTGTTTTTCAATAGCTAGCAAAATAACTTTGTGAATTTGGTAGATTGGAATTAATAGCAGTGGTAAACACAAGCCATAAATTAAAAGATGTGGAGTTGTAGTTAGATCTTCGGTAATTTTGAAAACTATGGCAATTTGTTTTATGAAAGATACGATGAATAAAAAGCCTAGGCTAATAAATACTGATAAATAAATTTTTCAATAAAATAGTGGATTTGAAACAATAAATGGTTTTTTACTCATTAAATTAATTGCATTAAATGTAGCAGAAATACCTAGAATTAAAAATGCACAAGTAGATCCATATTCAACAAATTTATGAGCTGTAGAAGCATCTTTTAAAGCATAGTAGGCTCCAAGGTAATATCCAACTAGTGATAAAATCCCTATTAAAATGCCTTGTCAAAGTGTATTAATGCCCATTTTATTTGCAAATATTGATTCATCTTTGGATATAGGTTTGCTTTTCATATAGTTTTCTTTAGATTCTTGAAGGCCTAAAGCAATTGCGGGAAAACCATGGGTAAATAAGTTAATTCATAATAGTTGAGTTGCTCCTAATATATAGAAGTTAAAAGAACTATTTTTTTGAATTTGCTCATTTATTTGTGTGTTGAATACTGCTTTAAATATAATTAGTCCAAAGAACACTAAAATAATTTCAGCAATTGAAGTTATTAAAAGGTTTTGGATTACATTTTTAATCTTTTGGTAAATAGAACGCCCATTTTCAACAGCTGAAACAATTGTTGAAAAATTGTCATCTACTAATATCATATCAGCTGCTTGTTTTGAAGCTTCTGTGCCAGTTATTCCCATAGCACATCCAATTTCAGCTGCTTTTAGTGCGGGGGCGTCATTTACACCATCACCAGTCATAGCAACAACTTGGTTTTTAGCTTGTCAAGCATGAACTATACGAAGTTTATCTTCAGGGGCTACACGAGCATAAACTGAATATTTTTCAATATTTTGAATTAATTCTTCATCACTTATTTTCATAAGTTCTTGTCCAGACATAGCAACATCACCTTCTAAGTATATACCAAGTTCTTTAGCAATTGCAATAGCAGTGTTAATACTATCTCCTGTAATCATAATAGGTTTAATATTGGCTGCTTTACAAATTTCAATTGCATCTTTTGAACTTTGTCTAGGAGGATCTATCATTGCAAGCATACCCACAAATTGAAGTGTACTTTCAAGAGCAAGTACTTGTTCAGATTCAGATAATTTATTTAAGTTTTTTAAAGAAGTGTCGCTTATTTTTTTAATAGCAAGAGCAAGAACACGATAAGTTTTATCAGATCAGTCTTCAATTTGTTGCTTCATTTGCTTAAATTGTGTGTCATTTAAATTATTACATTTTGATAATAAAATGTCAGGCGCACCTTTTACAATAACAACATTTTCACCTTCAATTTTGTTAATTGAAGTCATTAATTTTCTATCACTATCAAAAGGTAGAGTGAAAAGTCTTGGAAATTTTGTGTCTAATTCTAATTTGGTTTTAATATCTGAATTTTTTTCAAGAGCATATAAAAGTGCAATTTCGGTAGGATCGCCTGTTTCTTTATAAAATGCTATGTTGTTAGAATCTAATTCTTTAACAATATTAGCTTCCGAACAAAGTGAGGCATATTGAAACAAGTTTAATAAATTTGAAGTAGTTGAAACTGATTTGTAGATATATTTAGAATCTAAAGAGTAATGATCTACAACAGTCATTTTGTTTTCAGTCAATGTTCCTGTTTTATCTGAACAAATAATCGAACAAGATCCAAGTGTTTCAACAGACATAAGATTTTTGATGATGGCTTTTTTTTGAGCCATTTTTTGCACACCAATTGCAAGAATTATGGAAGTAAAGGCAACAAGTCCTTCTGGAATAGCAGCAACTGCCAGTGAAACACCATTAATAAAGGTTGTGCTTCAGAATAAAACGTTGTTGAATTTACCTTTGCTGATTACGTGGAAAATAATTTGAACTAATACACTTAATAAAAATAGTACAATTCCTGAAATAGCAAATATTTTACCTAACTTAGTAATTTTACGTTGCAATGGAGTAAGTGATTGCTTTTGCATACTTACTAGATTAGAAATTTTACCAATTTCACTATCAATACCAGTTTTAGTTACTATATAAGTAGCATTTCCAGAAGATACTATCGAAGATGAAAAAAGAGCAAATTTTTGTTCAGCAATAGGAAGTGATTCATCTTTTAGTTCAGAGAAATGCTTTTCTACAGCTTCAGATTCACCTGTTAATGAGCTTTCAATTACATTTAAGTTTTTTGAAGAAAGAATGTAGCCATCTGCTGGAACTATGTCACCTGTATCTAAAAAGATTATATCTCCAACTACAATTTCATCAGATGGAAGAGTAATTAATTGTCCATTTCTTTTAACTTTAGCATTTGGTGAATTTAATTTTCGTAAAGCATTTATAGCTTTTTCACTTTTTATTTCTTGAACCGCACCAATAAAAGAGTTAATGAGAATAACTATTAATATAATAGTGGGTTCAATAAAACTAACAGTTAGTTCAATTGATTTAACTCAATTAATTTGGCTAGCAGATACAATTGCCATAATATAAGAAAGTAAAGTAGAAAAAAGCAAAATTAAAACAAGTAAGTCTTTAAATTGTTCTAAATAAACTAATAAAGGATTTTTCTTTTTGGCTTCACGTAATGTGTTTTTACCAAAAAGTTTTTGACGTTTATTTACTTCTTCATCAGTTAGTCCAGTGTTAATGTTTGTATTAATATATTGCTTATAATCAGGTTTTGATTGAATATCTACATTATTATTTTTATTTATCATTTTCTAGCCTTATTTTGTTAATTAAATTTTATATTATTTGGTTTTTATATTTAACAATATAAGAAAAATTTATGAAAGTAAAAACTTTATTGGATTTTGATATTAAGCAAAATCTAATTAAAAGTCATTTCCTTCATTTAATCTTGTAATAAATTCTTCAAAAGAATAAGGTTTTTTTAATGATTTTCGGTTAAAAAAATCAATTAAATCATTTTTGATTCTATCACGTAATATATTTGATTTATTATCAAATGGTTCTTCAAACATTTTAATTGTTTGAGGAGATGCTTTAAAAGCTTCTATAGTTTGAGTGTAATTATAACTAATAGGATCTAATTCAGAAATTTTGCTTGCTTTAAATTCTGAAATAAATTCTTTTGAAGGAAATACATAATTGCAAGCAAAAGCATAATATTCTATAGGTGTTAAGTTTTTTAGTGCAATAATATGTATTTTAGGACTTTTATCTTCATCTACTGTTTTATAAATTAATTGCCAGTTTTGACGATTTTTTATGTCATAAAGTCAATTAACAAACTTTTTAATCTTTTTGTTTTTTTCAGGTGAATGTGATATTCCCATAATATTAAGGCCTTGATTTAAAAAAGAAGATTTAGTTTGTTCTGCTTTATTTTTCATTGGAGATTGCATATAAAGGAAATCTTTTTCAGTTAAAAGTTTGTTATATTGTTTAATTCATTCAAATGAACTATGTGATGAAATTAAAGAAAATATTGTGTCATAAAAAGCAGGCGGAACTGTCAAAGGCATCTTTTTTTGAATGTGGAGTGCTGAATTAAATGAAGCCTGAGTTTCAATACCATAAACTTCTTTCAAGCTATTGTATGAACTAGATCCTTTTTCAAATATTGGCTTGTAATTTAAATAAGGAGATGTTGTTGTTCTTGGTTTTACAAAATATTCATCATAATCACAACCCGCATTATTAAATTGCATTTGAAAAAGAAGGTTGGGAATGTGGTGGTTATATAATAGTCTTTTAGGTTCTTTTTGTTCTTTATTATTCAAAATAGCAGCTATTTCATTTGAAAAAGCAAACATATCATAGTAGTTTAAAAGAATACTGTCTGAATATTCCAGTTTTGTATTTTTTAAAGCTTCTAAATTTAAAACATTAGCAAAATTTCAGGCTTTATCAATTTCGCTTTTTTTATGGTCATTTGCATTTTTATAATGCTCTATAATCTCTAAAAGTCTGGTTTTCTCTCCTATAGGAGAAAGAAGTTTTTTGGTTGGAAATTTTTGGTCAATAATTTCTTGAATTTTTGTTAGTACATAACCTAATGTAATTTTATTTACTATTAATGAATCGGTGCTAATGCCGGCTGGCAAAATACCGATGGTAGAACTAGCGAATGCGCGTTTATTAACTTCTAAAAATTCAGGGTAAATGCCAGAAGTTGAAATTTCAGTTGAAAAATCTAAAAGACGGTTGTAATAATTAATGGCAAATGCTAGTGATGGATAGTGAATAACAAGATCAGAAACATAAGGATCATCTACTCGAAGTGAAAGGTTAGTTTGGTTATATACATTATTTCGATTAGCCATAGTTACTAATTTAACTTCAGTAAAATTAGGAGATTTCTTTTGTTCGGAATTATATTTAGAAGCTAAAACTTCAAATTGTTTGTAGCGAGCATCTTCGATGTGGAATGGAATTAAAACTTCAATGTGTTTATTTTCACATTTTTTTGCAATTAAAGGTGTAGTTATAAATGGAGTAACTAAAGCTAGCAAAAAAAGTTTTTTCTTTAGTTGCATTTAATTCCTTTCATTAGATTTTAGGTTGTTAATTAATTTTATAAGAAAAAAATGGCAAATGGTTAGTTTGCCACTTTTTTATCAATAATAATTGGTTTAAGATTATTAATAATGTAATTATTTAATAACAAGTCCGGTAGCATTAAGAATGTAAATTATAAATGTTATAAGAATAGCTAGTAGGAAAGCTCCAAAAACAGAAAATACAATTATTTTTTTAATTTTAGCTTTACGCATAAATTTTTGTGCAGTTTTTAAATCAAATTCATTATCAATAATTTTGTTTTTCTCCGAATTTTATTTCTATCCTTTTGTAGCTCTACCTTGACGAGATATAGCATCCATAATTTTCTTACGCATTGAGAAGTATACAATAAACATAGGTAGCAATGCTAGAACAGTAGCAGCCATTCTGACAGGAAGTGTTATTCTAGGTTCGCTTGAACCATCAATTTCAACTTTACCTGTTTCTGCTAATCATATGTTAATAACTGTATAAGTACCTGGTGTTGATTTACCTAGAATTAGAAGCGCTCATGTATATGAGTTTCATGAAGTAAGTCCTGTTAAAATTGCAACAGTTCAAGTTGTTGATTTAACCAAAGGCATTGCAATTTTAGTAAAGAATTTAACTCCACCAGCACCATCAATTAGAGACGATTCTTTAACTGAATCAGGAATAGCTTCAAATGCATTCCGATACATAAACCCTGAAAATACCGAAGCAATGAAAGGTACAATAATACCAAATACTCTCGCAGAAAATCCACTATGCAAATTTAATTTAACAATAATTTGGTATTGTCCTGACATAAGTGCTACTTCTGGAAGCACCAATAATGATAGAAATAGCACTCATGAAACTGATTTGAATTTTCATTTTTTAATTGCAAATGCATATCCAAAGGTCATTGAAAAAGCAATTCTTAATACCACAGAAAAAGAGGTGATAATAGCAGTGAATACTATTGCTTTAAAATATCCTTCTTCCATTGCATATTTTAAGTTTTCTCAGTGTCATTCAAAGGTTTTTAGAAGTCCTGAATTATCATATTTTCTTGGATATCATAAGAAAACATCAGGTTTGTTAATTCATTCTTTGTCAACTAGGGCCTGACTTAACATAAAGTAGAATGGGAAAACAATCATTATCCCAAAAAATGTCAATATAAATATTTTAAATGTTCAAGTAAGAATAATAGAAGCTGGGTTTGAGACCTCAATAGGTCTCATCATTTCTTCTTGTCTAGACTTTAAAGTACGTTTTTGATTCCAGTGACGAAGTTTCAATCTTCCGAGCAACATTTTTTTCTCCTAATTTTATTGACATTTTGTAAATTACAGTAACTAATCTTCTTAATGAAAATGACAACGTAACACCAATAACGAATAGAATAACAGAAGCAGCTCCTGCTACACCATAAATTGAATTTGAAGTGTAGTAGTAAACCAATAGCATTAGAGTTGAAGCACCATTACTTAATGCATCATCAGCACTATTACTATATAGAGCTAGTGGGAATACTTTAATTCCATTAATTAACCCAATAGTAATTAGAAATGATATTGTTCTTTTAATAGAAGGAAGAGTAATTGTAAAGAATTGTCTACGTTTACTTGCTCCATCAATAGCAGCTGATTTATATAGTTGTTGATCAACTGATAACATTGCTGTTGTAAGAATAAGAATTTGGAAAGCTAGATTTCCCCATACTCCTCTAATCAAAAGAACGATGAATGGATTTCACGACATGGTTTCACCACTGTATAGAAATCTTACGTCTTCACTTACTAATTTTAATTTCTTTAGAACAATATTAATAAGTCCAGAAACTTTCATTAATCCACCAGTTCCACCAGCATTTGCGAACATAAATGCAAATGACATAGATACAGCTACTGCTGATGTAACATAAGGCAAGAAGAATACAGTTTGTCAAAAACTTCTAGCTCATCTTTTTACAACTGTTGTTATTGCAACACTAATAATAATTGAAATTGATAAACTCAATGGAAGTGCTAGTAGTGAATACAATATTGAGTTATAAATTGCTCTAGTAAAACGAGGAGTTCTTAAAAGATTCGTAAAGTTTTCGTGTGTTAATTCTATTCCACCATATTCAGTTGTAACTACTGAATTGATTATAACTAATAAGAATGGTATTAATACAAACATCATCATCAAAATAAATGATGGAAGTATTAAAAGCATTGGCTTTCAAAATGGTGTTTTTTGGTTAAGTATTGTTAGCGAATCACCGATGTTTTTAACTCTATATTTTTTTATAAAATAAAGGTTTTTCATTCTAGTTAACTCTTTCAGTTGTTTCTGGGTCAAATAGATGAATATCAGTGATATCTTTTATTGATAATTTAATTTTTTCGCCAAGGTCATAGTGATGTTTTTTGGTTAGATAAACGTTTGCAAGCATATTTATGTTTTCAATAAATAATTGTGCTTGGATTTCTTTACCAAGATATTCAACTACCTTGACAATTCCGGTGAAGTTTCCGGTTGATGATTCTTTGAATGATTCTCCACGTAATCCGACATGAATTAATGACTTGGTATAGTCTTTAGGAACATCAGCTATTTCAATTCCATCTACAACAATTTTTTTAGCTTTTATTTGTGCTTCAAAAATAGTCATTTCAGGCATACCTAAGAATTTAGCAACAAATTCATTTTTTGGAGTTCTGTAAAGTTCCATAGGAGAACCTATTTGTTGTACTTTAGCAGTTGACATACATACGATTTTGTCACTAATTGACATAGCTTCTTCTTGATCGTGGGTAACAAAAACTGTTGTTATACCAAGCTCTTGTTGAATGGCTCTTATTCACTTACGAGTTGAAATACGTAATTTCGCATCTAAGTTAGACAATGGTTCGTCTAACAATAAAATTTTTGGTTTTTTAACAATAGCACGGGCAATAGCCACACGTTGTTGTTGTCCTCCTGAAAGTTGAGTTGGACGTTTACTTAAGTTTTTGGTAATGTCAACTCTTTTAGCAACTTCAAGAATGTCTTTAACCATAGCTTGTTCTATAGTAAGTACATCTTTAGAAAGCACTTCAATTTCAGATTGTAAATCAGAAGGCAATAGATTTATTAAATTATTAACTTTTTTATTAAATGATCCACGAAGGATGTTGTTAGCAGTGAATATTTCATCGAATACTTTTAATAAAGTTTCTTTATATTCTAAACTAGTTCTTTTTTCAGTTTCTTTTAATCTAATCTTTAAGTTTTTAATATCTTCATTTAGTGAACTTTGTTTTTTAGCAGCATAAGCTATTTTATATTCTTTAGCAGCTTCAATAATATTGTTTTGACAAACTTGCTTTAATGATTGATATTCAACTTCATATTTATCTAAAACTTGTTTGATTTTAGCTTTTAGACTTGCTTTTTCTTCTTTAATTAAAGCACTAAATTTAGCTTTAACTTCTTTTATTTTAGCAGTTTCATTAGCAAAATCTTGTTGTTTTGAACGTAGAATATCAATTTGTCTTAATAATTTACCAATTTCTTCTTTTTGTTCAAATAGTAGTTTTGATTTAACACCAAAAGAGTCTCTTTTTAGATGTTTAACTTCTTTTAAAGCGGCTTTGGAAAGGTTGGTAAGTTTTGCGATTTTAGTAGTTTTTGCTAAATTAAGTTTATTAAGTTGTTGTTCACAAATGTCAGATAGTTGTGATTGAAGTTCAACAATATGTTTTCTAGTTTCTTTAGGATTGTCGATACTGTAATAACATTTTGTTTCAATATCTTTACGAATTTCTTCACTCACATTGTAATGTTTAAAAATTAAATCAAAGATTTTTTGTTCTGCTAACTTTGTTTTTTCTCTTGTTTCTTGTTTTCAATGTTCATCATTAGTTAATGGATATGCAATATTTTCATATACTGTCATATGAGGATATAAAGCATAGTTTTGAAAAACAAGACCAAGTTCTCTTTGTTGAGGAGAATATTTTGTAACATCTATTCCAGAGAAAAAGATTTTTCCGCTAGTAGGTCTCAGTAATCCAGAAATAGCATTTAAAGTTGTAGTTTTTCCAGATCCTGAAGGACCAAGTAGTGTTACGAGTTCTCCTTTTTGAATTTGAAATGAAGCATTATCCACGGCAACTGCATCACCAAAGTCAATTACCAAATCTTTTATTTCAATGGCAGGCACGCTCTTTGACTTTTCGTAACGCATTTTTGAAAAACCATGAATTTCTTCTTGATCCAAATCCATTCTATTTTTCTTGTTTTTTTCAGTCATATTATTAATTTATTTATCTCTTTTTTTAAATTTCAAAATCAATTAGCAATTAAAAATAAACTTTTTAATTTCCATGTTTTTTTATAAATCTAAAAATATTGTCAGTTTTATTATCAGGATTAATACTATATTTTGGTGATAATATGTATTCACCTTGTCCGGCCATATCTCCATGTTCTTTATAAAGTTTAGCTAGATCATATACAGTATTAATTTTGACATTGTGTTCTTTTTTTAGAGCTACAACTTCTGGTTCAGTTGTACTATAAAAACCTCTTTTTTGTTCTAGACCTTCATTGTATGCATAAGCTAAGTATGGTAGTAATAATGCTAATATAGAATCTTTTTTTCCATTTGCAAGATAACCGTTTTCAAATACTTTTCTTTGGTCTTGAATTCTTGGTAAAGTGTAACCACCAGCTAACATTTCGCAAGCAAAGTTTCTTTGATATTTTTCTCCAAAAAATAGTGATGCAACTTTTCTATTATAAGAAGTTACTGATCAACTATCAGAAACAAGTCTTACCTTTGAACCAACGGGAATAAGTTTTTCAGCATATTTATGGTCAAGTTCAGCAAAAGCTTTTTCAACTTTATCTATTGCTTTATTTTCAGGAGCATGTTCTTCTAATGTGTCAATTGTTGAAATTCTGACTTTATAGGTTTTACCCACTTCAATACTACTATCAACAGCACCTGTTACACTAAAAGGTTTAGTTAAAGCTTTAATTTCAAGTGTGTCACCATCAGTTATCCTTTCAACAGTAGCATCTACATAACTGAATCATTCTCAATATGTAAATTTCTTTTCTACAGTAACTGGAGGATCTAGAGGGTTTTGTGGATTTTCGGTTAATATTCCGCCCACTACACTTTGATCAAATACTTCTCCTATATTTTTATAATTTTGAAATTGAACAGCATACCCTTTTTTAGAATAATCTGCATTTGATATTGACTTATGATCATATCCACATGATTTAGATACTAAAATCAATGGAATTAATGAAGACATAGCTAAAATAGGTGATATTGAAAATTTCAATATTTTTTTATTAAATTTATTATTCATAATAACTAGTTTTAATTTATTAAAAATAATATTTTTATATTAAGCCTTGATTTACTTCTTCAAGGAATTTTTCAAATGTTTTACCAGATGAGGCATTAACAGCTTGTCTTGCTGCTGTACCTAAGTTATCACGTACTAATGCTGATTTGAAAGCAGGAACGTCATCTACTAATTTATATGTTGCAGATTCGCTAATTGATTTCTTAAAGTTTTCAAAAGCAATTTTTTGCGCATCATTAAGTTTGAATTTTTTATCTTTTTCAAGTTGTTCAGGAGTATAACTCAAAAATTCAGAGGTTGGAGTAATATAACTTCCTGCTTTATTGAAATCTTCAACCGGTGTTGTTCCATCACTTCTTTTCGTATAGAATCATTTAACAAATAATTTTGTTGCTTTGTCTTCTTCATCATTTGCATGAATTAATACTAAAGAAGGCCCTTGTGTAAATATAGCAGCTGTTTCATTTGCTTTATCAAAAGCATAGTGGGGATTTGAAATTCAAGTAGCTTCACTTTTTTGTAATGTATTTTGATTATCTGCTTTTGCGAATTCAAATTCTGTACTTTCAAATGCAAAAAAGTCATATTCGTTATTTTTAAAAATTTGTCCTAAATGTTTTGCTTTTGGAACAATATGTGTCTTTTTATTATTATCTGTGAAAATAACATTTGAACCTTGAACAGATAAATTGCTAGAACTAACTAAAAAACTTTTATCAGCTAATCCAGAAATAGCATTGTCTGAATTTTGATCTTTAGATTTATAGTCATATTTTCCTGCTTCTTTTTCATTTGTTGAACTAAAAATTTTGTTAGTATGACCATTAGTTGTGTCAAATTTAAACAATATACCTGCTTCTGGATTTTTACCATTTAGTTGTACAATTGTGCTAACTTTTTCAATATCTTTAGTATTTAAAGTTCCTTTGTATTTAACAATTTTATCGTTTTCACCAAAGTATGTTTTACTGTACCCAGCAGTTGATCCATAACTTATTCCTAGCAAGTGATTTTTTAAGTGATCCGAACCATATTGGCCACCACCACCAACTCATAATGCTTTTGAATTTATAGCATGCAATAATTTTTCAATTATTTTTTTGAATAATTTATGTTCTTCACTATTTTTGTTAAATCTAAAACTTTCAAAATCATATCCACCTGTTGCAATTATTTTTTTTGCAGTTGAATCAGGCTTATAAGAAATATAGTTCTTTTTGATATCACTTTTGGTAATAGATGAAGTCATTAAATTAACTGCAGATGGAAATGAATCTATACCAATTATGTAAGCTGAGGCATTTGGTTCATATATGCTTTTTGCAAGTATTGAAAAATCGATTAAAGAAGCATATGTATCAAACATATCATCAGTTAATTTTAATTTTTTAATTACATCTAAAACTGATTGTTTGATATCTGATTTAACAACTCATTTCTTTTTAAAATCAGCAAAATCTTTTTCTTGTGATTTGTTATATGCATCAATATAACTATCAATGTTGCTGTGAGTTCCATCTAGTTGAGCACCTTTTTCTTTAAGGTCACTTAAAATCTTACCTATAACAATTTTGTTAACAGAACCCATTTCACTTGAACGGCCAAGAGGAACTACTCATTTTTCCTTTTTGGTGTTGAAAGCAATATTATCATTTATAGTTTTGAATGAAGATGCAAGTCCAAAACTTTCATAATCTGCTTCATCCATAGCCAAGTTCATTTTTCATTCTGCAAGCAAAGCGGCAGCAGAAGGATAGTTAACAAAAATATTGAAAAGTTCGGTTTTATCTTTTGATGTTAACTTTAATCTTAATGTGCTAGTTGAATAACCATTAGGGTTAGCTACAACTTCTAAAGGCATATAACCTTCAGCTTTTTTATTTGTACCTTCTCATATATCTTTATTAGAGTTGTAGCCAATTCATTTATTATATTCATTAACTTTATCAATTAGCCCTTTACCCTGATTACCAGTTAATGAAAACCCTGTTGAAATAACTATTTTACCATCATTTCTTTGGTCAAAAGGTTTTTTGGTACAAGAAATCAATGTAGGTGACATACTTGCAATTGCACCTAGTGATGTCAATGACGCAATGGTAAATAACTTATTTTTTTTCATTTTTTGTATTTTTTAGTTTAAATACCTTTCAATAATGTCCATTATTGTTTTATTTTTTAAACAATTTTGTAAAACTAACGAATAGGATTTAATAACAATTTAATAAAATAAGAAATATTAACTAACAAAAAAATAAAAAAAATGCAAAAATCTTTGTACTAAAAATAGCTACTCGATTTTTGCGATTGGATGCTTTTAAAGAAAAACTTATTCCCCAACTTCATTTCTTTATTTTTCACATATTATATTTTACCTCAAAAGGCAATCTTTTATTTGTTTAACTAATGCTATTTTGACTTTTCAAAAGCATTTTTAAACAAAGAGTTGTATTTAAGTCATTAATTTGGAAAATAAAGAGATTTAGTTTGAAAAACTTTTGAATAATTTAATTATCTGTACTACTTCTAGTTCTTCGGAACGAGTTTTAAAAGTTAAATTATTAGCATTAAAAATTTGGTTTATTTTTTCTAAACTATATTTATTTTTTAAATTATTAAAAAGTGTTTTTCTTTTAAATTGAAAAATAGTTTTAGTAAATTCTAAAAAGTTTTTTAAATCAAAATCTAATTGTTTTTTAAATTCTATTTTTATAACAGCAGAATTAACTTTGGGAATAGGGTAAAAATTTTCTGCTTTTACTTTTAAAAGCTTTTGACAATTTGCACAAGCTTGTAAAGATACTGCAAGTTTGCCATATTCTTTGGTTTTTGGTATGGCACAAATTCTATCTGCTACTTCTTCTTGTATTAATAAAACAATCCTTTCAATTTTGAAAATAAATTCCAATAATTTAAAAATTATATCTGATGTAATGTAATAAGGAATATTACCTATTACAATTTGATTTTCAAAATCTAAATCTTTTATTTTTAAAAAATCAATGTTTACTATTTTTAAATTTGATGCTTTTAAATTTTCAAGATCTTCAATTAAGTCTTTATCTATTTCATAAGCTATAACGTTTTTAGCTTCTGAAATAAGATATCTAGTTAAAGCACCTTTGCCAGGCCCTATTTCTATTACATTTTTATTGGAACATTGTGCTATATCAACAATTTTTTTGTTAATATTTTCATTTATCAAAAAGTTTTGTCCAAGACTTTTTTTGGGTTTATTTTTAAATATATCATTCATTTAAATTCAATTTTATACTCCAAAAACTTTTTTGACATTTTGTTTGATTTGTTCAACTAGTTTTTCTTCTAGTATATTTCTACTTGCAGCAACATATTTGTAAATATATTCAACATAAGGACTTATATTAGGTTTACCGCGTAGAGGGGCTGGTGCTAAATAAGGAGTATCAGTTTCAAAAAACATACGGTCAAGTGGAATTAATTTATTAGCTTCTTGCAAACTTTTTGCATTTTTAAAAGTAACTACACCTGAAAATGAAAAATAAAAGTTTGGATGTTTTAAACATTTCTTAGTAAATTCTGCATCACCACTATATGAATGAAATACAAACTTAAGGTTTTGATATTTTTTGTTGCTTATGATACTATAAGCATCTTCTAATGCATCACGTATATGTAAAATAGCTACTAAATTATATTTTTGTGCTACTTCAAGTTGTGAGGTAAAACTTTCAAATTGAACTTCTTTTGAAGGATTATCATTATAATGATAATCCAAACCAATTTCACCAATACCAATTACATCTTTTGTAATTATTGATTCTAAAAACTTTCCATCTTGTTTGCCTTTAGCTAAACTAGGGTGAATGCCGATTACAGGAAATAAATAATCTTCTTTTTTACAAAGTTCAAGAAGTTCCACACAATCTTCTTCAGAAGTTCCATTTACAAACATATATTGCATATTTTGTGCTTTTCACTTTTTTACTTCTGTGTGTGGATCTTCATAATATTCTTTGAATGGATGTGTGTGAATATCAATATATTCAAGTTTCATATTTATTTTCCTTTCTTTTCGCTTTTTTTTAAACCAAGCTTAATTTTGCACTATTTTATGTTTAAAAAGGCGAAAAATCACTTATTATAAACAATTTTAATTAGAAAAAGTCAAGTTTTAATTGAACAAGGTCAGTTTGAATTTTGAATTGCTTTTTCAATATTAAAATTTTATTATAATTATTAGGATATATTTTTTAAATATATCACTTTTAAATATATATATTTAAATTTAATTTTTTTTGAAAGGAAAAAAATGAGCGACGAAAAATTAGTTGTTACTAGTAGTACGCCTAAGAAAATTAGTTTCTTCTCTGCTATAATTTTCGTTTTAGGTGCAACTATCGGTGCTGGAATTTTTCTTAGGGCTAAGACCGTTCTACAAAACTCAGGGCTAAACATAGTTTGAGCTATTATTGTTTGATTAATCGCTGGGTTTGCTGTTGTATGTATGGCTCTTGGACTAATAGAAGTAGCATCAGGACGTAACGACAATTTAGGTATGATCGGGTGAGCAAAAGCCTTTAACACTTTGAAAATTTACAAAGCTGTTAAATTCTTTATGACTTATCTATATCTACCATTTACATACTTCTTCATGCCATACTATGTTATAGTACAATTCCAAGATGGTTTGAGCGCATTTGGTGCTTCAACAGGTTTTGGAAAAGCTAAAGCCTATGGTGCATGAATGTACCTATTACTAGGTGTATTAATGACAGTATGAATGGTATTTTCAGCTGGTATTTCATCACGTGCTGGAAACATTCAAAACTGAATCGTTACTGCCTTTAAATTTGTACCATTGGTAGGTATAACTCTTATTGGTTTTATTTTCGCTGGAAAATACGGTATCAAATACGAATCAGTTAAAATTAGCGAAATTATTTTGGACAAAAAAACAGATTCATTCTTAGGAATATCACCATTCCTTCTAGTATTTGGCTCACTAGGCGGAATCTTCTTTGCATTTGATGGTTTCTATGTAACTGCTGGTATTCAATCAGAAATGAAACATCCAGAAAAAACTCCTGCTGCTTTAACAATCGGTCTTCTAAGTATGACTGCAATCTACATTACAGTAGCAACAGCTATGACCTTAGGTGCTGGTAATATTGGTGCTAAAACTGAAAAAATAGGTGATTTCTATTCATTTGGTGACAAGTTAAAAGAATTAGGACACGGATGAGCATTCGGATTAATTAACATTTGCATTTCAGTTGGTATCATTGGAATTCTAAACGGATTTACAATGTGAGCAACAAGATGAGTAGAAGATCTAATTAAAGAAGGTGAAATTTGAGTACCTGCTTCTGTATATAAATACATGAAGAACTCAAAAATGCCTATAGTTGGTGCAATATTTGTACTATCCCTATCACTACCATTCATTGTGATCTTAACAATTATTGGTGCTTATGGATATCATGATAGCTGAGGTCTAGGCGATGATTACGGTGCTAGAGTTTCAAACCTTCTAACATTTTCAGACTTAATGGCTGACTGAATGGCTATTTTCTCATTTGGATTTATAGCTCTTTCTATTGTTGGTGCACTACAAAACAGAAAGAAACACTTTATAGCAGTTACTGAAAACAAACATACAAAATGAGCTGGAATAACAGCTGTTGTTATTGTTGCTACAGTAATGATCTTTAAAGCATTAGATCCATTCTTTAGCTTATTCATTAATATTGGTAAGGCTCAAACTCAATGAGATGATCCTGAACTTAAACTAAAAGACGCAATAGTAGGTAATGGTGTGGCTTCAGCATTATTTATCATATATTGCATTGTTTCATTCTGTGGAGCTCCTATTGAAAGAATAATTGCTGAAAAAAGAGAAGCTAAACTAGAAGCTAAACTAAAAGTAAACCCAACAGATGAAAACTTATTAATTAGCAAAGAATTAAACGACATAGTTCTAAAAACCTTTAGAGAAGCTCGTGTAAATTAATTTCAATTTCATTTATTCTAAAAATAACTCCAGTTTAATCGCTGGGGTTATTTTTTTACTATTAATGTCTAAAGTTTTTTTATTCTTATTTATTTTGCTTATCTTATAAAAAAAATATCAAATACTTTTTTCTTGCACTTGATATTTATTATTTTAAACTTAAGCTTTTAACTTAGATTAATTATATTCATTATCTTCTGATGAAGTTTCAACAATTAATCCATGATTTTGAAGGAATGAAACTAATTCAGGAATATTTTCTGATTTAACTTGGCGAGGATCTAGTCCTTCTCCATAGTCTAATAGAATTTTTAGATTTCTATATCCTTGTTCAGTTAACATTTGACCTTTTTTCATTGTAACTCTAACATTTCTAGTTGCATGGTTTGAAAAGAATATCTTAGTTCTTGGCATTTGAGGTTGTTGAGTTATCATAATACCATCAAATTGAGCATTATTTAACTCTTCAGCATCAATTTCAAACACATTGCTATTGTTGTATAAAGTTAAACGTTTTAGCATTCGCTTACCATTTGAAGGTTTTAATTCATCATTAAAGATTAATCCACGTAATGATTTTCTTGTTTTAATTTTACTTAAATCAAGTCCTAAAGGTCAACTATTTTCGCCTTCTTTATGATCAGGACTTAATCCAGGTCCAAATCCACCTTGGAAGAATGGTTCATTATTTCTTACGAAATATACCATTCTAAGCCCATCGTTAATTCTACCTTTATCTTCATCTTCTTGGTCGAAACCTATAGTGTCAAAAGTAATTCTGGTAGCAATACGTTGTCATTTGGAATAATCAGAGCTTACATTGTAATCAACTGTATTAACCCATTCAACTTTTTTCAATGCAAATGGGTTAATAGTTCATTCATCGCGAAGTGAATTCCCTGTAGTTATTAAAGAAAGTTCTTTAATATTTTTGTTTTCAAGATATTTTAATGCATCTGTATTCGTAGATTCAAAGAATACTTCAAGTTGAGGCAAGGTGTCAGGAAGTTCTTGGACTATTTCACCCATTTTTTGGTTAGCATCAATTTTACCAACATTTAAGAAACGATATGAAGTAACATCAATATTCTTTTCTTTTAATTGTTTGATGATTTGTCTAGTTTTTTGATATCCTGCTTCATTAGCAAAGTCAATTGTTATTACAATACCTTTGTTTAATTTGCCAGCTTCTTCTTTTTCTCTTTTTAGTTCGTGAATCTTGATACCATCAGAATTATTAATTCCAAGATCTTTAAATCTTTCATCATTATTTGGACTAATTTCTGTTTTAGTTCATCCTGGATAATTACCTTGAAGAACTGTATCAGGCGCACGTTTTCAGTCATCAATTTTTGAAGGAAAACCAAATACTCTTTTTTCTTCATTATCACGTCTGATTCTTTCAAATGTGCTATTAGAACCTGGAAATGGAGAAAATGATCTTGAATCTATTTCACCATTTTCATTTATGAAAACATTGTCTTCACTTGCGGTTAATCCTTTACGTAAATATGATTCCGCATTTTGTGAAAGTTTGTTAAATTTAGACATATCCAAACGAGGATATATAAGTACTAGTCTTTTGATTTCATCATCAATGCTTTCAATTTTCATTGGTTTGATTTTATCTCAATAGTATTGCTTATCTTCTTCTTTAAATCAATTAACCAAATTATCATTTTGCATTTGCTTATTGATAAAGTCTCTAAATTTAAAGTATTGTTTTTCAAATCAAAGACGGTTGTTACGCAAATGTTCTTTGAATTTAAATTTCTCAGTATCTTCTTCAGGAAGATCTTTAATTGATTTATCAAAGTTATGGTTTAAACCTTGTTTAGCATGTTCCATATTAGCTTTTATAAGTTCATCAGTTACTTCAACATTAGTAATTTTAAAAGCAATTTCACTATAGTAAGGTTTTACATTTGTAATTCCTTTTTGTACATCACTAGGGTTATAAACTCTTTTAGCCGATTCTTCAACATCTACTTCAACATCAACACCAAAAATATTGATTTTTCTTTTGTTGTGAGTTACCTTAATTTCTTCATTTTCTTTAGGTTTAGGTTTTTCAACTGGTGGTTTAGGCACAGGAGTAGGAATAGGAGTTACTATAGGTGGTTTTGGTTTGGGTAAAGGTTCTGGTTTAACTTCAGGTGGTTTTGGAATAGAAGGGGTTGGAGTTGGCTTAGGTTCAGGTGGTTTTACTTCGTCTACTATTTTAATAATCTTAGGAATATTTTGATCTGTGACACTAGGGTTAGCATTATTTAAATCAAGATCTCCTTTTTGGATCTTCATTTGTGGATCTCTTAGATCTAAATTTACAGAATTTGTACGTTTAGCTTGTGATAAATATCAAATGCTTGCTGCAGTAACAAGTGTACCTACAAAAGCTGATGATCCTACCAATGCTAATTTAGTTTTTTTCTTTTTTATAATACCCATAATTTATTTGCTAATTTTATTTATTAGTTTCCTAGATTTCCTAATATTAATTTTTCTTCGTTCATTAACTTTAATTCTTCATCTGTAGGGATATTTAGATTTGATCCTATGTAACTAAATATTTCAGGACTTTGTTCTAAATATTCACCATTTAAGATTCTAATTACTGAATCAACTGTTTCTTCAAGAGGGACAAATACACCTTTTTCTTTGGTAAAATGTTCGGTCATAAAGAAGTTTTGGGTGAAGAAGTTTTCTAATTGTAAAGCTTTTTTAACAATTTTCTTGTTTTCAGCATCTAATTCATCAAAACCTAAGATTAGAATAACATCTTCTAGATCTTTATAGGCTTTAATAATTCTTTTAGCTTCAATAATAGCTTCGAAGTGCTTTTTACCAATAATTTTTTCATCAACTGAGTTAGATGAAGATGCAAGTGGATCAAAAGCAGGGAAAATATTTTTAGCGGTTTGCGCTCTTGAAAGAACCAAACTACCATCTAAGTGGTTGAAAACAGCAACAGCAGAAGGGTCACTTAGATCATCCATTGGTAGAAAAATTGTTTGAAATGAAGTAATAGAACCATTTGCATTTTTGAAAAGTCTATTTTCAACATTTGCAATATCACTTTCGAGAGTGGATTGATATCCACCAACAGATGGCTTTTTGCCAAGAGAAGCGCTAACTTCGTTTTCAGCTTGTACAAAACGGTAGATGTTATCGATAAATAGTAGTACATCTTCTTTTTCAATGTCACGGAAATATTCAGCTGCTGTTACGCCAATTGGAACAATCGACATTCTAGCTCCGGGTGATTCATTCATTTTTGAAATATACATAACTGAATTTTTCATAAGGTTAGAAGTTTCAAGTTCTTTGAAAAGTTCTACTCCTTCACGCGAACGTTCACCAGAACCAATGAAAATGTTGGCTGTTTTTGTTTCTTCACGGTTAACATTGAAAATAATTTCTTTCATTAAAACAGTCTTACCGACACCAGCTCCACCAAATATTCCAAGTTTATAACCTTTTATAATAGGCATAAAAAAGTCTATTGCTTTAATTCCGGTTTCAACAATTTCAATTTTATTGTCCAAATATCTAGTTGGATTAATTGTTGAATTCATTTCAACATATTTTATGTCTTTGTTTCTATTAGGTAGCATTGGAATACCTCTAAAACTATAAATATTGTTTTTTGAGTTTTTACCAATAGGTACTAAGAAACTTTTGTTAGTTACAGTTACTTTGTCCGATAATTTGATTTCATCAAATAGGTAAATGATAATAGCTCTAATAGTAGTATCATTTACTATTCTTTTAACTAGTAAATAAGTTTGACCATTATGCAATGTTATTATCGTGTTAAGAGCAGGAATTTGATTTTTAGCAAATTCAATTTCAACTACGTCGGTTCAGAATTTTGTTATTTTTGGTTCCATTATTTATCTCCTAACTGAATAGCAGCATTTTCTAAAAATTCAGTGCTTAAATCTAGAAATTCTTGATCTACTTCAATATCTCATTCAAGACCAATATATTGTGAATATTGTTTTAACCCGAATGCAAAGTAATTTTTATACATATTATCATCATATTTAGTTTGAGTTAAAATGGTATTAAAAATTAATTTAGCCGTAGTTTCATTGGCAATAAAATAATCTAGAAACATTAAAGCTTTTTGTTCGTCTTTAACACCTTCTAACACGTTTCAGGTAATAATTTTTGACATAAGTAAAACAAAGTGATATGAATATAAAGAATAACCTTTTTGATTGAACATTTTTTCAATTAATTTACCCTTATGAAGTAAGGAAGTTGTTTCTTTATTAAATTCATAATCCAACATTGCAAGTTTCAAGTGTCTTTTGTATGTTTTATAAATTTTTCCAATTTCACGAGCAACATTAGTAATTGAACGCGATTGAACACTAGATCCTGTTCTTGAAACTGAAAGGTCAATATCAATAGCAGGAAGTTTCCCACTTGAAAATAGATCAGAACTTGTTACAATTTGACCATCTGTAATAGAAATTATATTTGAAGCAATAGAAGAAGTAATGTCTCCATCAACTGTTTTTACAATAGGAAGAGCAGTTATGGTTTTTTTGTTTACAAAAGAACCAGAACGTTCTAATAAACTAGAGTGTGCAAAGAACATATCTCCCGGCATAGCTTCTTTACCGACAGGTTTATCAGTTAGAAGTGCTATTTCACGGTAAATGTTGGCATGTTTTGAAAGATCATCAAAAATAATTAATACATCGTGTTCATGTGAAATATTTTCAGCATGTGCCATACCTACATAAGGAGCTAAGTATTGTTCATAAGCACTAGTTGCAGGAGCATCTAAGATAATAACATTTTTTAAAACATCAAATGATTTAAGCGTGTTATAAAGCCTTGAAATATCTTCTCTTTTTTGTCCGATTGCTACATAAATACATTTAGTATTTTCTTTGGCTTGATTAATAATAGTATTAGTTGCAATATGAGTCTTACCAGTTTGACGGTCTCCAATAATTAATTCACGTTGACCTTTACCAATAGGAATTAATAAATCAATTGAAATAATACCTGTATAAAGTTGAGTATTTAAGGTTTTAACTTTAGTTAAATCGTGGGCGCTACCAAAAATTTTACTTCCGTGTTTAGGATTTTTATGTTCTACTTTTTGAGGTTTGGGTAAAACGATGTTACCATTAACATCAATAATTTTGCCATAGTATTCATCTGATGTATAAATCAAGTTTTCATTAGAAATTTCAATTAATTCATCATTGATATTTAATTTCTTTTCAGCATTATTTGTTAATAAGAAAGCTTTTGTTTTAGTAGAACTTACAAGCATTAGTTGGTATGTTGGTTTATCTTTAATGGTAAAGAGTTGTCTTTGTTTGTAGTCATATTCACCTTGAACTTCAACGATATAATCAAATATTGCCGAAATCCTTGGATTTTGTGATTTGGTTATTGCCATTTTATATTCCTTTCAATCCTCAGCCTAATAATGTAGCACCCGCAATGAGAACTATAACTGATATGATGATAATGGTAATGAATACCTTTTTAATATTTTTGTTTGTTAATTTACGATATTTTAGACCTGTAATTATTGCTCATGCGATGGTGTTAATTAAACCAATTGCTAACATTAATGCGCCAAATGTAATTTGCAGTTTAGTTTGAGTGGCATTACCTTGTTGAGCAAGTCCTAATGCTTTGTCATAAGCGTTTTGAATTTCTTCAACTTTCTTAGAATCGCTTTTATTAATTTTCTTAGTTAAAGAAATTTTTCCTAATGTTTGAATTGAAGCAAAAGCTTTTGCAACTTTTGTTACATATGAATCAAATCATTTAGCGTAATTTAATGATTTAGAAGTTGAAAAGGCTTTTAATTCAAATACATCTTTTGAAGCTTTACGATATAAAGTGTCAAGAACATTTAATTTAAAATTAAATTCATTGTAATTACTTTCAAGTAGTTCTTTAGCTTTACCTACATTTGCTTTAATTTCAGTTAATACATTTTCAAATACTATTGGTAGAAACGTTCAGAATGGAAGTCCGCTTAGTTTCGAACCCACAAGTGGTTCAATTAATAAAGCTTTAATACTTTCTGCTACTTTATTAGCCACTTTTTGGTTTGCAGGAGATACAACACCAGCATCATATATTCCTTGATCTTCCATTGAATTAAGCCCTTTGCTTAAAAGAAGCGAAACTTCATATATAAAGTTTGAGTTATTGTAATAAATCGTAGTTATTGCAGTAATCATACTAAATAATACATTTGCTATATCACTATCACCTAGGTTATTGTAATCAAGTTTATCATCAATACCCAGTGCAGTATAAAGACTAGTAAATGAGTTTTTAAGTGTATTAATTTGCTCTTGTCTTAGAATTTGGAATAATGGATTTGAATTATCTTCCATTTTTACTTCAAGTTCAGGAAAACTTCTTTGTTGTGATGGATCAATTCTATCTTGGACTGAAACCACTACTTTGAAAGTGTTTGCACCACTATTAACACTAGTTATTTTTCCAACTCTATATGAATATCTTGTGTTAATAGGATTATCAAAGAAGAAAACGTTTTTTCCTGATTCAAATTCTGATTTGATATTATCCGCTGATAAATGTGCATATTCAGCGCTTACTATTGGTGTTAATCAAGGAAGCGATTCAATTTGTTGTTCTGTTTCAACTTTTTCGGTTGGTTTATCAGGAACAATTGAAGGTTTTGGAGGTTCTGGTGGTTTTTCGTTTGGTTTTGGAGTTGGTTCTTCTTCTTCAATTTTTTGACGCAAGTCAAAATCAACAAAACGATTTTTTATTTTACTTTGAACAAATGCTTCTCATGATTCAAAATCTTTTGGTTTTGTAATTTGAAGTCCATCAGGAGTAGGTTTTACTTCAATATCTTTATCAATTTCAGGAGTTTCTTCTGAATTGTAAATTATTTTTCCGATTTCTTTTTCAAGATTAACAAAGTAAGTTTCAATGAATTTTGTAAGTTGTTCTTTAGTTATAACATTATCAATTTCTTCGATTTTCTTGATAGTGTTGCCTTCGCCTTTAATTACTTTTTCATAATTATAAGGATCTGTAAAACCATATTTTACTTGAACATAATTTTTCTTATTGAAGAATATATCACCAACTAAAAGTTTTTTCTCTTTTGATAAAACATGTGGTTGAAGGATGTGAAAGTCATATTTATAATAATCTTCAACTATTTTATCTTTATTGTCATTTAAGAATTTAATGATATTTTCAAGATAGATGATGGCGGCTGTTCTTTTCTTGAAATCCATTTTTTTGTCATTATTAACTCTTTTGCTTTCGTTTTGAAAGTAAGAAATAGCAACTTCAAGAACCTTTTTTAGACGTTTTTTAACTTCTTCTTTTGCAATGCCATCAAAAGTATCAAAATCTTTAGCAACTTCTTTTGGCTTTTCAGGTTTTTCTTCCGCTCTACGCGAAATTAAAGTTACAGCAGGAAGAATTGGAGTGATTAAAGCAGGAAAAACTAGAAATTTTTTCAATTTAGATTTATTCATTGTTTTCTCCTTTCTTTAAATGCAAGATTTCCTCCATTTTTAATCTTCAAACTTGTTCTTCTAATTTTACTAGCTCAAGATATTCACTTAAATCTAGACCAATTTCATTTAATGAATGATAGTATCCAATTTTTTCATTTAAATTTTTAATTGTTGATTTAATCTTTTCTTTTCGTTGCTTAGTTTTTGAGTAAATATTTAACTCACTAGAGCTAGTTATTTTAAGCAGATTATCTTTTAAAACGAAGTTAGTGTTTTTTAAGAATATATAAGAATTTTTTTGTGTATCTAGGTCATTTATTTTAATTAGTGTATTTTTATAACTTCCAATCATATTTTGATCTAGTAATTTTCAGTCATCTTCATCATCAACATTGATGTATACAAGAGCATGATCAATTTTCTTTGATTTATTACCGATGAAATTAATTTCTAATCTTAATCCAAGTTTCTTATCCATTGTTATCACCTTCTTGTGAATCAAAGGAATTATTATTCTTGGTTAATAAAACAAGTTCTTCAATTTCATTTTCACGTTTGATCTTCAATAGTTTTTTCTTGATCTTGCTAACCATTTCTTCAATGTCTTTAATGATTTTATTAACAGTAACAAGACCATTTTTTGCATTATAAAATGAAGATTCAACAATTAATGCTCAAATAACATTTTCTAAATAGATGCTAATTTCATTATTAACAAAATCATCAATGTTAGGAAATATTTGATATTCCATAACATTTTCAGTAGGTTGCTCAGTATCACTTTTAGCAAGTTTATGAATATCTAGATTTTGAATTGGCAAAATATTAAATGATTCATTATAGTTTTTGTTGGTATTTATAACAAAATGAACATTATCATAACTATTTTCTGAATACAATACTTTGATAATTTCAGCTAAATTGTTAGCAAGAAGGGGAGCGTCTGTAGAATCATAAGAATGGATTATTTCAAATTTATGTTCTAAGCAAAATTGTTTTGCTCTATTACCAACAGTAATAAATTCAACATTTTTCTTTGCTACTTTTTGTAATATCATTTTTTCATATCTTGAATATGAGTCAGTTTGATATTTTTGTTCTTCGGTTAAATAAATTCAAAGTTCTTTTTGTTTTTTAATACGGAAAAATTTAAGAGTTTTATTATGAGAAACAAATTTATTATTTATGGCATATTTTTCATTTACAAGATCAATTAAATTTTTATTAAGCAAAGCATTTTGGATATAAAAATTTAATTGACTTGTTAATTTCATAATAGTGATTAAAAGTATGTTTTTGTCACTATTTGTTTTTAAGAGTATATGCTCTAAATTTTGTTTCTTTTGTTCTATTTTTTTAATATGCATAGCAAACTCCTCTATTTGATGATTTTAACGTGAGTCTTATCGAAAAACAAATTGATTGGATCCATAATTGAGTCTTGATATGCAATCAAAGAAGGCAAGATTTCTACATATTTACCTTCAAGTAAAAGTGTTGAGATTAATTCGTTGTATTTACCTAAAAATAAATTTAATTCTTCATTTTCAAGTGATGTGGTCAATGAAGCAACATAAACATCAGAACCACTAAATGCAGAAATTATAGGAACCAATTTATTTGCTCCATATTTATTATCTACATTGTATGAAACTACAAAATTAGTAAATTGAATATCTTTTTGGTTAGCAAAAGCATCAGTATAAATATTGGTAAATGCTGCAAATGCTTCTGATTTTTGCGAAATTGTATTATTAACCAAAATTGTATTAACTAATTTTTCAAAACTAATAAAGTTAGGATAATCTAGAATTTCATTGTAAATTTTGAACAAAGAAACAAAATTGGTTAAACCAAGAGCAATTTGTTTCTGTTCAATTTTTCTTTCGATTCTAGATTTTTTATCTTTGATTACAATTTTATTATTTTTTTTCATAAGTAGTTTCCTTTAACTTTTCTTTTGTTTTGGAAATTTTTAGTAATATCACGATTAATTTTATTGCTGAGAACATAAAGAACGATACAGCAATCACAACATTTAATACTAAGAATATTTGTGTAATGTAGAGTGATGAATTAATAATATAGAAGATATTATTAGATTTAGATAGTAAATATTGATTTATTCCAAAGATGAACATTGAAAGCACCATCGCTATCAAGAACGTAATTAGAAATATCATTTCAGTAATAGTAATTGAATTAGTTTTTTTCAAATATACAACAAGCATAGTAAGTGACATTACTGAAATAAAAAAGATATTTAATGCATTTACTAATTGAATATTTGAGTGAAGCCCTGCTACTAGTAGTGAAACTCAAAGCAACATTTGAAATAGTGAAAAGATTAATGAATTTATTGAAGCACCATTTGGTTGTAGTTTCTTTTTGAAAGTAATTGCCAAATATAAAGAAGTAAGAATTAAACCAAATAAAATTTCAAATAAGTAGAAGTATTCAGTTTTATGATTAACAATTCCCAAATCAACTACTTTAATAGTGAAAACTTTAATAAATCATATGAATGTTGCTGCTAAATAAGTTAGAACCAACACTAATTGGTCTTTGAAGAAGCTATATGTATATTGTTTCGCAAGCAAGAATTGAATTCTTGTAATGTTAACTGCAATTGCGAGAATTCCTAATAATAAAGCTAGTGAAATAACAATAACAAAGTTTTTAGCAGATTTATTTACAAATAAGTTTTTAAAGAAGTTGAAGATAATGTTATTTTCTAAAAATGCATTAGGATATATTGTAGCTTTAACTGTCATATAAACTAAGATAATAGAAACTACAAGAATTATAAATTGAGCAACTAATGAAACTATTGTAGGCCAAATCCTACCATATAAAATAGGATCACTTTTTCTTTTAAGAAAGTAAATATAAAGTGAATATGAAAGATTTAATAAAAATAATGGAACGCATATAAACATTAAATAAAAATTTTGCATCAAGTCATTAGATAGAAAGAATATCAATGTAAACATTGAACTCATTGAAATCAATGCGTACAATATATATCAAGGCAAATACTTTTTGATTAACTCTTTTTGGAAATATACATTTAGATAATTTCTTGTTATTGAATATACAAAAACTGAAATTAGTAATGTAAATCGATAAAGAGCAATTGCAGTAGTATGTAATGTTGTTGGTGTATATATTTGTAGAAAATCATCGATTTTAAACAATTTTTCACCAAATATTGTTCTATCAGCTAAAAACATAAAAGTTAGTGAAAACGAAAAGAATATTAGAATAAGAATTATTTTGTAAATAAATGCTCATTTATTATTTTTTTCATTTTTCACATAACTTGAATATGACGTTAATAAACTAGTATTTAATTTTTTATCTTGAAAATGGCGTTCGTCTCGCGAACTTTTATCTACCATTTGAATTACCTATAATGCCGTTGAATTTAAATTCATCAGGAATTTTATCCACACCGTTAGCAAACAATGCTGTTTTAATGTTTGGATATCTCTTTTGAAGTTCTTCTCTAAATGAACTTTGTTGGTGTTTACCACCACCATTTATTAAATCGTATTGTGGCAAATTATACTTTCCAAACATTCCTTTGTAGTCAAAACCTTCAGATCTGAATGCAACTGCAAGTCCTGTTTTTGCACCTTCATTTGAAGCGAAATATGTTCCTATTAATTCATTTTTGCCAGTTCTTAATGAAGAACCAGAAGCGCCACCTGCTGGTGCGTAGTGTCTAGGCGCATATTGTAAACCATATGCAAAATATTGTTTACCTTGATATTCAAATAGTTTAGATGCTAATTTATGTGCACCTAAGAATGCATCTATAACACCAGGTTTATCAACAAATGTTCTATATCCCAAACTATAAGATAGTCAATTACCGTATTTTGTATCTTCTTCGGTAAGATCTAATCTATTAAAAAATCTATAATCAGAGTTAGTTCATAAACTATATGATCAGCGCATTTGTTGCGCTTCTTTTTCATAATCATACTTATATAAATCGTCGTATAGTACTCAGTCATATATAGAAAGAGGTCAACCAACGATATAGATACTATCTAAATTTGCACTATTTTTAATTTGTTCTTCGATTTTTTTGATTTGTTCTTGAATCTCTTTTTTGGTTGCGTCATCATATGGTTTAGTTAATTTTTCTTTTAGACTATTTAATTTTTTTTCTAATTTAACCAATGGAAAGTTAACTCTAGAATAGTCTTTCAAGAATGAATCTTTCATGATTTTTACATGTTTTGCTGTATCAGATTCATAATCATTAGTTACAGCTTTTGCTAATTCTCCAGCATTTTTTAATGTTCAATTCTCATTTAAAGCACTACTATATTTTTTTGTTACATCAAGATTGTTACTATGAACACCTACTTTAAGATTAGCTGCTTTTTCAAAGTCTACTTCAATTACGGCAAAATCTTGAAAATCTTGTACATCTTTAAATTTTGCTTTTTGAGCACTATTCATATAATCAGCAGGATTATCTTTCATATAGTCAGTTGCTGTATAGAATGTTTTAAACATTTCTTTTACACCATCACCATTAAATGAAAATTTTTCAATTTTAGAATCAAATTGATCTAGTCTAAATACTGTATTCAATCCTACATTTTTGATTATTCTTGTTAATGATACGGCCACAAGTTTTTCTGGATCAAATTCTTTTACAACGTGTAAGTTGGTCCCTAAGTAAAACTTAGTTGCTGGTTGACCATTATTATTTTTTTGATAGTCTAAAATTCATGCTGTACCAGAAGAACCTTTGGTTTCATTTGGTTTGCCTGTCTTCATATCAAAACGAATAGAAAATGTCTGAAGAGCAGAAGTTTTATACATTTCATTTGGTAATTGTCTTGGAAGCCCTGTAGTTTTGAATTCGTTATCTCTACCTAAACTATCAACTCATGAAGGCCCTTTGCCCGATTCTGATCCTTCATTTACATATAATTTAGTTTCACTGCCTTCTTTTACTGCAAGCGATTGCTTCTTAACTTTTGCAGAATCATATTTTTCAAGTCCTAATTCTTGAGCCAACTTATCAAACTTTTCTTTTTCAGCAGTTTCAAGTGTAGGATTATAAGATGTATCACCTTGTTGTTGGCGTTTTAAAATTTCTGTATATTTTTTATTGTCAAGTTCATATCTTTGCTTTTGATCATTTGCAATATACTTATCGATTTCTGAAGGTTGTGGTTTTAATCCGGTTGTTGCACTCCAGTTTGCACCAATACCATCATGTCTAAACCCGTTTTCAGTTATAGTCTTTAAAACAAAATTATCCTTTTGGTCTTTTTTAGGATCGTTTTTATAAAAGATTTTTACAATTATGTCAAATATTCCAGTTTTACTTGAATCGGTTGCAGTATCACTATTATCATTAACGGTACCATAAATTTCATAATCAATTCTATCAGCATCAGCACCTTCAATAGATAATTTGATGTCGTTTTGATTTATGTTTTTAGTATATATAGAATTTCTTTCAGCATTTGGATATGGTGAAAATTGAGTAAGTTTAATTTTTAAACCACTAGCAATTTTTGTCAAATCACTTTGTTTCTGTTCTGGAGTTTTTTGAATATCATTAGGATTGGCTTTTTTAGTATTAATACAGCTAGCAGAAATCATTGCAAATAAGGGCATCGATGCAATAGGTGCTAGACATAATAATATTTTTTGATTTGTTTTATTCATTTTATCACCATTATATATATTTACAATATATATAAGTTCTTTTTTGGCAGTCCTTTCATTGGCTCTTTTAAAAGCGTTTAAATTCTACACTTTTTTTTTTTTTTTTTTGTTGCTAAAAACGTTTTTATAATGATTAAACGCATTTAAATGCAATTAACAAAATATCAATTTTTTATGCCAAAATTGTCAAAAATTTTTGCGTTTTTAGAACAAAAAAATACCACTTTTTTTGGTATTTTAGAGTATTTTGTGAGGTATTATTTTACCTTTTTTTCTAATGATTTCTTAACTTTTTCAATTACTTTATTGAAGGTTTCTGGATAATTAATAGCTAGTTCTGAAAGCATTTTTCTATTGATTTGAATCTTAGCTTCTTTAAGCCCTTCTATTAATCTTGAATAGGTTATTCCCATAGGTCTACAAGCTGCATTAATTCTAGCAATTCATAGCTTTCTAAATTCACGTTTGATTTGTTTACGGTCTCTAAAAGCATATGTTCATGATTTAACAACTGCTTGTTTTGCTACTTTAAATCCTATAGATTTATGTCCTCAGTAGCCTTTTGCTAATTTAATTCATTTGTTACGTCTTCTTCTTGTAACAATTCCACCTTTTGTACGCATATAACTTTCTCTCCTTAATCTTTATTCACTTTGTTTTATATTAATTCTTTATATCTTTTGAAATCTGAATGAGATAATTGAGAACCTTTACGTGAATGACGTTTTTGTTTTGTGGTTTTATTTTGTGCTAAATGTGAACGGTATGCATTTCCACGTTTGATTTTTCCGTTTTTAGTAATCTTAATTCTTTTTTTAAGACCACTTTTAGTCTTCATTTTTGGCATCTAATTCTCCTTGATCTGAATCTTTTTGACCTTTTGTTTCAATTTTCTTCTTATCTTTTTCTATGAACATATCTAGAAATTTTCCATTTTGTAGAATAGCTTCTTTTGTTATTTTAGCTATATCTTCTACTAAAGCAAAGAATTTATCTAATATTTCAGTTCCAAGTTCAGTTCTTGATTTTTCTCTACCTCTGAATTTAACCGAAATCTTTACTCTATCTCCATTTAATATAAATTCTCTTGCTTTTTTGGCTTTAGTTTTTAAATCGTTATCACCAATTAAAGGTGTTAATCTAATTTCACGATTATTTGTAACCGTTTGTTTTTCTTTATTGATTTTTTGTTTTTTCTTCTTTTCGTATTTGAACTTACCATAGTCCATTAATCTAGCAATCGGTTTATTATTATCAAGTGCTATTAATACTAAATCAAGATTTTTATCTTCAGCGTGAGATATTGCATCTTCTTTAGTCATAACGCCTAATTTTTCGCCTGTTTCAGAAATTACAAAAATCTTTTTATATGGAATATTTTCGTTGATAACATGTTCTGCTTTTGGCAAACGACTATTAAGATTATTTGATTTTACAGTGTTGTTTATAATCTTCTCCTTATCAAATAAAAAAGTGGACATATCCACTTCTCTCAACCTACAAAAAAAATATATAAATACCTATTATTTTATGTAGCAACCAATACGAGCAATCGTAAGGTGAGAAATGAATCTTCTTTTTGCTAACTAAGCATTAGGTATTATAACTTAATTTTTAATATTTTTTCGTAAATTTCCTTTTGGTCTGGAGTAAATATAATGCCTTTTTCACGATTATAATCTAGACAACATACTTTAATAGTTTCATCCAAACATTTATCAAAATCTTTAAATGCTAAATTTCTCAATTTTTGCACACCTTTTCAGGTTCTACCTAAACCGATTTTATCGGCAACATATAAAATCTTATCTAGCAAGGTTGGATCTAATGATAATGTTGTATGCACTTTTATAGAATCTAAAACTTCTTCATCCGGATACATATAATCATATTTTAGAAAATAATAAGCAGTAGTTTGATGATATTTATAAGGCAAAATATTTTCTTCACCATATTTTTTTAAATATTCAAATGATTTTTCATTAGATCATTCTTTAGTTATATCATGCATATAACCAGCACGATATGCTTTTATGTGAAATTCTTTATCATTAGGTTTTAAATATTTAGAAAGTTTTAAAGCAAAATCTGCTGTTTGCTTTAAATGATAATATCTGAAATGAGAAAGTGAATGTTTTGCAATTTCATCAAAATATAAAAAGTTTGAACCAATATATTTTTGAACTTTTTCATCAACTTGTTGCAAATTACCTTTGCGATAGTTGGTTGATGAAAAATCATAAAATTTATTATTTAATTGAAGACAATTATATTTTTTAAAATTTAGGTGTTTATATTTTTTTGTTCGATTAAAAACACTAATTTTTACAAGTTCAGAAATTTTGTCAATTTCTTTTCATTTATGTAGTTTTGGTAAATTATCAGAACCTATTAAAAAATAAAATTTAGCATCTTTAAACTTGGAAACGAAATATTCAACTGTATCTATGGTGTAAGATAAAGTGTTTCGGTTGGTTTCAAATTCTGATATTTTCATTTTAGGATTATGACTAATTACAAGTTTAATCATATTAATCCTATGTTTAGAACTTTCATAATCTTGATTTTTCTTAAATGGATTTTTATTTGCAGGAACAAAATAAAGTTCATCAAGCCCTAGTTCTTGAATAGCATCTTCTGCAATTAAAATGTGTCCCTTATGTATTGGATTGAAACTGCCACCAAATATTCCTATTTTCATTTTGCCTCTTAGTCTACTAATTTTTTAATAAATTTTATACCTTGTAAGTTTTTAATTTCAGTTTCATATTGTTTTAATGTTTTCAAAACATTAGCTTTAAAGTGATTATTGATTATTAGAATTATATTTTTTACTTTATCATTTTCGAAATCTGTGAAAAGATCAATGAAATCATTTTGCAAATATATTTCTCTTAAATTAGAAACTCTAACGCCTATTCCCCTTAATGGTTCATCTTGCCAATTTGTATTGAATAAAAATAGTACAATGTCAAAGATTTTTTCCCATGTGCTGATATGTTCAGATAATTTCTTTTGAAAGATATGCCATTTTTTATCTATATTTCTTAGTTGAATTGAAACCACATTTCCTTCACGACCAAGAGATTGCAAACTATTAGCAACATCTTTGCATAAATCCATTAACTTACTTTTTATCTGTGAAAAATCTTCTAGATCATCTTCTAAAAATGTTTCATTTCTACCAATACCTTGCGGATTTCATTTTGTGTTAACAATTTCTTGTGATACTTCACCTTTAAGTTGTTTTAATAAACCAGCATAATTTTTACCAAATATTTTCTTTAGAAAATTGTTGTTTTCTAGATTCACAATATCTCGATATGTTTTTATTCCAGTTTCTAACAATTTTTTAGAATAAGCTTTACCAATCCCAAATATCTTATTAACTTCTAAATCATAAAAATTTTTCTCAATATCTTCTGGCTTAGTTCAAATAATTCCATGAGGCTTTGCCTTATAAGTAGACATTTTAGCCAAAAACTTAGTATAAGATATTCCAATAGAACAAGGTATTGAAGTATTCTTTTTGATTTTTTCTTGCAATTCTGTTGCTATTTCAAGTGGATTTTGTCAAACTTCTAATTCTTTTTCAATAAAACATTCATCTATTGAATAGATTTCTATTTTGTCAGAAAAATTGTCTTTTATATAATTAAAGATATTTTGTGATACTTCAACATAATATTCCAAATTAGGTTCAACAATTACAACACTAGGAAATTTTTCTTTAATTAAATAAATTGGATCGCCTGCTTTAAAACCAAGTTTTTTAAGTTCAGATGATATTGCTGTTGCAATACTTCTTTTGTATTGTTTAGCAATAGCAACAGGTTTATTGATAAGCGATGGATTATTTTTTCTTTCACAACTTACAAAAAATGAATCCATATCCACATGAAATATATATTTCATTAAGCAATGCCTTTTTTAAAAGCTCTATAAATTATAGAAGCACACTCTAATCTATTAAAATGAACTTTTACATTTCTAAACACTTGTAATTTTTTAATTTCACAATAGGTTTTGGATTTATCATTCAAGTTAATCATTTCAAAATATTGATCCAAAATATTTGCAATTTCAGATTTTGATTTATTTAATACAAACTCAATAAATAAATCAACGGATGATAAAAATATTAAACAACCTACAGCTTCATATTCAACTTCAATTAAATTATCATTTTCTCAAATCAAATTAATTTTTAAATCATCTACACAAATATTTGAGTGTTCAAAAATAGTATTATCTTTTATTTCTATCTTAGATTTTTTGTACTTAGGATTTATATAGGCTTCAAATATGATTTTTCTAATTTCATCATTAGAATAAGTAGTCAATAAATTCACCCCCTTCTTTTAATGCGTTTATAAAAGTATCTACATCTTTAAAATTATTATAAAATGAAAGTGAAACTCTTACATAACTATTTTCAAAATTATCTATCTTAGTGGTCATTTGCGCGCAAAATAGCCCTGATCTAACATAGATATTTTTATGACCTAAATATGATGCTATGTCTTGTGAAGGGATATTTTTTACATTAAATAATGTAATAATGTCGCCATGATTTGATTTTATTTCTATATTTTTTAACCCTGAAAGTTTGTCATATAAATAATTTGCAACTTCTTTTTCAACACTTTGGATTTCTTCATAGCCAATTTCTTGAACAAATTTTATTGCCTCATTTAATTGTAAAATTCCACAAATATTATGTGTTCCAGGTTCAAATTTTGAAATATTAGTATTTGATATTCAAGTGCAATAATCAATGTTATGGACTTGACCTCCACCTCATTTGGTCGGTTCTAGTTTTTCAAATAAATTGTTTTTTATTGCAAGCACGCCAACTCCAGTAGGCCCATACATTTTATTAGCTGAAAATGCAATTACATCACAATTTTCTAGTGAGACTTTTTCATGAGCTATAGCCTGAGCTGCATCATTTATTAAAATGATGTTTTTAGTTTTACAATATTTGTAAATATTTTCAAGGTCATATTTAACATTATAATTATTAGTCATTTGTGAAAGTGAAACTATTGAAATAGTGTCTGATTTAATTTTTTCGATTAAATCATTTTCATCTTCAAAATAATCAATCAAAACTTTTTTAGAAGTTTTAAAGTTTTCAATGAAAGGTACAATGTTTGAGCTATGGTTAAATTTAGAAAGTAAAATTTTTCCTTCTTTAATAATTGAAGATAACATTTTTACTATCAAATTTAAACTTTCAGTTGTGCCACTTGTAAAAATTATTTGACCATCTTGACCATTGATAAAAGATGAAACATTTTTTCTAGTTTCTTCTATTTCTTGAATAACCTTGATTCCTAGAATTGAATTTGCTGTTCTTGTCGATATTGAATATTTTTCATAAAACTCATTACCTTTTTCAATAACTGAATAAGGTTTGAAAGTAAGTGCAGAATTATCAAAATAAACAATATTTTTGTTATTTTTAAACATTGGAAATTTTATTTTTCAATTTTTCATCATAATCTTACTCCCTTTCAAAAAGTGTTATATATTCAATATTTTTTGATTTAAATCCTTTGATTGGAGATTTTGCAATATTTAAGAATTTAAATTCATTTTCACTTGCAATTAATTTTATTTTATTAATAATTTCTTCATGGTGAATTTCATTTACATATCCACCAGGTTCAACTAATTTTGATGGTGCTTCAAATTGTGGTTTTATTAAAACCATAATTTTTTTACCTGAACTTAGTAAAGGTGATGCCACTTTAAAAACATATTTTAAACTAATAAAAGAAACATCACAACTTATGAAATCAATCTCTTCTTGAAAATATGATTTGTTTAAGTCCTTTAAATTAGTTTTTTCATAGACTTTTATTTTGTCTATTATTCTTAAAGAATAATCCAATTGATTAGTACCAACATCAACAGCATAAATTTTTTTAGCATTGTTTTCTAGTAGCACTTGAACAAATCCACCAGTCGAACTCCCAATGTCTAAACAAACTTTATCTTCTATTTCAATATTAAACAATTCAATAGCTTCAAGAAGTTTATAAGCTCCACGAGAAACATATTTTTTCTCAAATATATTTTCAGTGATTTTTATTTTTACTTCTTCTTTATAAGTTTCGGTTTTCAGTAAGACTTTATTACCATTAGCAAACACTTTACCCTGCATAATAAGCGATTGAAAAACTTTCTCATCAATTTCAGGATAACGTGTTTTTAGTATATCAATTATTTTTTTGGTCATATATCTAATTTTGAAACAATATCAAGGACTTTATTAATAAGTTTGTATTCTGAACCTGGAATATATATTTTTGCAATATTAATCATTTCGTTGATTACAACTTTGTGTTCAGTGATAAACATTTCATATATTCCATATATTAAAATAGCACGCACAAGTGGTTGTAATCTTTCTCATTCTCATTCATCTTTAGTAATAGAAACTATGAGTTTTTTGAATAGCTCATATTTGCCTTCAATTTGTGAAAGTATTACTATTTCATTCTTCAAAAGTTCTTCTTCTTCAAATAGTTCATTTGCATTTAGTTTTTCACCAAGAAGTTCATATTTATAAATGAAATTTATAATTTTTACACGTTTGTCAAAAATTTTCTGCAAAAATACCATTTTTTTATCTTCATTTTTCATAGAACACATCCTTTAATTATTTTGCTCAAATATTGATTAGTTCAATAAATTTTTCTTTTGGATTTTTCGTTAATCTAAATACAATTCCATTTAATTGACATTTATTTTTTGAAACTTGAAAGGGCAAAAATGCTCCAAAACGCATTTTCTCATAAACTTCTTGAAAATTAGAACCAATAGCGCAGTCCCTAGGTCCACACATACCAGCATCAGTTACATAATAAGTCCCATTAGGAAGTGTTCTTGCATCATTAGTTTGTACATGAGTATGTGTGCCAAAAAAAGCATCAATTTTTCCATCAGTATATAAAGAAAAGACAGATTTTTCAGCTGTAGTTTCAGCATGAAAGTCAATTATTCAATAATCTGCTTTATTTTCTTTGTATAGTGTGTCAAATTCATCAAAGAAATTATTAGCTACTTCTTCTTCTCAAGGAGCAAGTAGAGGATTGAAAGTAATACCCATAAAACTCATTATGGCTATTTTTTTACCTTTTACTTCAAAAATTCTAATTCCCTTACCAGGATATTTTTTTTCAATATTAGCAGGTCTAATTAAATCATTATTATCAATTATTTCTTTGATTTCATCTTTTGCTCAAACATGGTTACCAAGGGTAAATGCATTCACTCCAATAGATTTTAATTTTAAATAATCTTTAGGAACAAAGCCTTTGCGTCCAGAAACATTCTCAGCTTGTGCAATAACAAAATCAATATGATATTTTTTCTTTATTTCTGCAATATGTTTAGCAACCATATCAATTCCAGGTTTACCAAAAATATCACCAAGAAATAAAACGTTTATATTTTCCATAATTTTAATTATATTAAAATATATGTTTTTAATTTTGAATATTCAATTTTTCTAAAACAAGATTTTCTATTTTATTTTTTAGTTCAGTGTTTTGTAATAATAGTGCTTGTAAATTAGCAGCACCTTGGGCAATATTTTCACCTTCAAAACTATATCAAGAGGCTTTTTTCTCTAGAATTTCAAAATCTTCAGCAAATTTTATAATTTCAGCAAGTTTTGAAATTCCTTTTGAAAATACAATTTCAATTTGGGCAGTTTTATAAGGTGCTGCTAATTTATTCTTAACAACTTTACATTTAACTTGATTTCCAATAATATTTTCACCTTGACCTAATGTTTGTTGTTTTCTAACTTCTACTCTAATAGTTGAATAGAATTTTAAAGCTTTACCACCAGGAGTAGTTTCAGGGTTGCCAAACATTACACCAATTTTTTCACGAATTTGGTTGATGAAAATAACTGTGGTCTTATTTTTCGAAAGTGATGCAGTAATTTTACGCAATGCCTTAGACATTAGTCTAGCTTGTACTCCAATTACTTGATCACGCATTTCACCATTTAATTCTGCTTCAGGAACTAGTGCTGCTACTGAATCAACTACAATCAAATCAATTGATCCTGTTTTCGACAAACAATCAACAATTTCAAGTGCTTGTTCGCCTGAATCCGGTTGTGAGAGGATCAATTTATTTATATCAATTCCTAGGTTTTTAGCGTATAGCGGATCTATAGAATGCTCTGCATCTATAAATGCAGCAATTCCGCCTTTTTTTTGAACTTCAGCAATTGCGTGCAGTGCAATTGTAGTTTTACCACTACTTTCAGGACCGTAAATTTCTACAACACGTCCTTTTGGTCAGCCATTAATTCCTAATGCTTTATTAATTGCAATCGAACCACTATCAATGACTTCAGGAATTATATCGGGCTTGCTACCTAGAATCATTATTGATTCTTTCCCAAATTTCTTCTCAATTTCTTTTAATGCTTCCTGTAATTCTTTATTGTTTTCTAAAGAATCCATTCAATCATTATTTTTAGATTTACTCATCTATTTTTTTCCTTTCACATTCTAAATATATGCGATAAAAATTGAATTTTGTAAAATTTGAGAAAGATTTGAGAAACTTTTGAGAAAGTTATTTGTTAAATATTTGATCAAATTTCTTTGTAGCTCAGTCTTCAATTAAAACAGAAACAGTGATATTTTGTGTGTTATCATCTTTTTTATAAACATCAATTATTTTGATTTCGAATATACCTTTAATCTTTTTTAATTCTTCTAATTTAGAATCAATACTTTCATTTTTTTGCAGGGTGAAAGTAATATCTCTTGATTTTAGAGGTTGTTTATTATAAGGTTTATAAGAAAGCTTGTTATTGTCTAGCTTATCAATTAAAATTTCTGCAAATATCAAATCAGATTTTAAATAAAATGGATTTAGTTTAGCAATATATCCCACTAATGTTTCGCCACAATAAATTAAAGAAGAAACGTTATTATTAAATATTTCTAAATCAGATTTTTTGAATAGTAGATTTTTATTAGTTAAACTTAATACATCATTTGCTATTTCATCAAATGATTTTTCATTAGAACAAAGTCCTAATACATTAGTTTCAGTGTTAATAGAACCTAATTCAAAAAATGAAGTTTTATCAATACCTTGTTTTTTATTATAAATTGCAGCTTTATAAAGTGATATTATCATCGAATTTCTAATGGTGATATGTTCTGTAGTTTTTGAATTAAGAACATTAATAGTATTTTCAAATCCAAAAGGATTGAAAATATTTTCTTTTTCACTTATTAAAGTAAAAGTGCGTGCATTCATATAATTTTTAGAAGCAAATGAGTTAAGTAACACTTCATATTTTGAATTAGAGTTTAATTCAATTCTTGAAATAGTAGGCTCTTTTGCTTGAAAGTTGTCATAACCATAGAATCTAAAAATTTCTTCTATTAAATCTTGCAAATTAAATAAATCGTAGCGATAAGTTGGAAATGACATCTCATTTAATTTTTTGTTATATTTAAAACCTAGAATTTCAAGTTTTTTAATTACTTCTTGATATTTTGGTTGCTTGGTTAGCGAAAATCCTGCTAAATGATTAATTAGTTTTTCATCTAAAAATATTGCTTGACTTTGAACTTTTGGCTTGTTTATAATTTGAGAATGTTCTTTTACACGTGAAAACAAATAATCATAAGCTAGCAGAATTTGACCGCCACTAATTTCTTTGAAACCACGCAATGCTACATTAGTTTCAAGTTTGGTTTGTTTAACTGATTGCCGAATTTGTTTTAAGTCAAATGAAGCAAGTTCAAATATTACACCTGGTTTAGTATTGTTATATTCAAACTCAGAAGTTCCTATAACTTGAGCAAGTGCAATAGTATTGCTTCCATTTTTTACAACTAAATTATTTTCTAATTTAACTTTTTTACCACCTATAATTTCTAGTTCTTCTGAAGAAAGTGCAGTTGAAAATTCATTTGAAGAAAACAAGTTGTATGTATGGCAAGGGACCGACGCATATAAAAGCACTAAGTTAGATAAATCAATAGCAGCATTAAACGTTTTAATTTTATGTTTTCATAAAAGCATTTTGTCATGAATAGAAACATTTAAATCATTTTTCATTACTTCTACATAAGATAAATGATTTACTCCAACTAAGTTTTTTGAAACTTTTAGATTTGAAAAAAAAGTTGCAGGTGAAGCTGAAAAAGCTTTTGGTTTACTACCAAAATAAGCAGCTAGTTCACGCGACATTATTAAATAACATTGAGCATCAGCTCGGTTAGATAAAATAGTGACATCAATTAAATAGTCATTCAGTTCAAAATATTCCATAGGATCAAGTGATAAATCTATAGGCCCATCGAAAGTAAATATTTGATCTTTATATTCATCAGGAATAAGTTCTTCATCAAAACCTACCTCACCAAGTCCAACCAACATTCCTTGTGAAGGATATCCTTGCATGTCTCGTGATTTTATGACAGTACCGCTTGCAATAGATCCATCAACAAAAGCCATTAAATACTTGCCAGCCACTACATTTGTTGCAGTAGTTTGGATGATTCTAATATCACCTGAGCCAAAATCGATTTTACAAACTGTAAGGCGATCAGCATTTTCATTTTTCTTTGTTTCTAAAACGTAGCCAAACTTAATTTTGTCTGAGGTATTAAATTTTTCATAACCTTCAACTTCAAAACCAATTGAGTTTATTGCTTTGCATATTTCTTCGACAGAAACATTTTTAAGTCCTGCTTCGCTAATTAATCTTTTATATGAAAAAATCATTACTTCTCCTTATTTAAATTGTTTTAGAAATCTTTTGTCATTAGTATAAAACTCACGAATGTCATCAATACCATATTTAATCATTGCTATTCTTTCAATACCAATGCCAGCAGCAATTGCAGTCATTTTATTAGTATATCCAGCTGCTTTTAAAACATTGCGGTGCAACATTCCTGCCCCAAGTACTTCAATTCATTTATTTTTATAAAATATGTCAACTTCCACACTAGGTTCAGTAAAGGGAAAATAAGAAGGACGCAAGCGAATTTCTACTTTTTCTTCTAGAACATAAGATAACATTTCTTTTAAAGTATAAATAAGTGTACCGAAACTATGGTTTCCCACACTTACAATATCAATTTGGCTAAATTGATGTGAGTGTGTTGAATCTTCTTCATCATTACGATAAACTTTACCAATTGCAAAGTTTGAAAAGGCTTTATTTTTATGTTTTTCTAACTCACGTGCACTTATACCAGTGTTATGTGTACGAAGTAAAGTAGAAGAATTTATATATAAAGAATCTTGCATATCACGAGCTGGGTGATTTTCAGGAATGTTAAGGCGTTTGAAATTATATTCTTCTTCTTCAATAGAAGAAGCTACAGTTTCATAATATCCATTATTTAAAAGTCATTTACGAAACATAGAAGCTATTTTTTCTACTGGATGAATTGAACCATAGAAATTATGGGGAGTAGCATAATCATAAAATTCAGAAGCCATAATTTTTTGAGCTTCTAGTGAGTTTATTTTAGCTTTAGCTTTTTCAAAAAATTCTTCTGCTTGTAGTTTTAGTTCTTGAATCTTACGACCAAGTGCAGCTTTTTGATCAGGTGCAGCTTTTTTTAATTCTTGCATAAGTTCTTGCATTTCAGAACTAGTGGCAAAAGCATTTTTTGCTTGTTTTAAATCTTCTAAGTTATTTATTTTTTCTAAGTCAAATTTCATTTTATTCTCCCATTACTTTCTTTCAATATTCTTTTATTTTAGCTTCATAGCCTTCTACTTTATCATTAAAATTATAATACTTCTTTTCCTTTAACTCTCGTGGCAAATAAGTTTGAGAAATGTAGTGATTAGGGTAATCATGTGGATATTTATATCCAATCCCACGATTTAATTTTCCGGCAGATTTATAGTGCCCATCTTTCAAATAATTTGGCACATCATAGATTTTACCGCTATCTATATCTTGCATAGCAGAAGAAGACGCTTTATAAACTGAGTTTGATTTTGGACTTAATGCTATTGCTAAAATTGCATATCCAATCGGCAAATATCCTTCTGGCATGCCTAAGCGTTCAAAAGCTTGAATTGCAGCAAGAACATCAGTTGCAAGATGAGGATTAGCAAGCCCTACATCTTCATAACTAGCACATAGCATTCTACGAAAAAGCCCATCAAAATCATTTGCTTTAGCAAGTAAAAAACCATAATATAAACTTGCATCTGGATCACTTCCTCGAAGTGATTTGTGAAAAGCAGATAAGTAGTTATAATGGTTTTCACCATCTTTATCAGAAGCAAATTGTAGTGCTGGAATAATTTTTTTTATAGTTTCTAAATCAATTTTTTTGGTTTTAGAAAAAGTCAAAATCAAACCAAAATTATTTAGTGCCACTCTTCAATCAAAACCTGATTGAAGTTCTAGATAATCATAAATTTCATCATCTATTTTGTTTTTGATTTTTAGTGAATCAGCGTATTTTTTTAATAAAGGTTTTATTTGACCTTGCATAGGTTTTTTTAATTCTATTAAAAAACTACGACTTCTTAGAGCTGGATTCACTTTAAAATAAGGATTTTCAGTTGTAGTTGCATAAACGATAATTAAAGAATTTTCAAGATAGTAAAGCAAAATATCTTGTTTATCTTTATTTAACCTATGAATTTCATCAATAATCAAAATTTCATTATTCTTTAATTTTGTAATCAAATTTTCTTTAGTTTCATTAGCGGCATTGAAATAATCAAAACTTTTTTTCATTGCTTTTGCCAAAATAAAAGAAATTGTGGTTTTGCCTACACCGGGAGGTCCGAAGAAGATAAATGAACTAGTGTTTTTATTTTTAATTATGTTTTCAAATAAGATTTTGTGTTCAGGACTGCACACAAAATCTTCAAGGTTATTGGGTCTTAATTTATTGGCTAAATTATCTATATCATTCATATTTATCTTTTTGCTTTATTTTTTAGAAGCAAGTTTATTAAATTTATCAATTATTGCATTAATTTCATTAGCCGATAGTGTTTCTGTAAGTTCGGTTGTGATTTGACCAAATGCTTTATCTAGTTCACTTAGTTTAGCAAAAATAGCATGTCCTGGTTCATTATAAATGTCAATATTGTATTCTTCATTTAAAAATACAAATAAGATAATGATAGGTGTTTTTTTAGGAACTATGTTTTGAAGTTGTTTGATAATTAGATCATTACTTAATATTGGATTAGGAAAAATTTTATTTTTTTTACCATCATCTAATTTTTTAAATCATTCTCTTTCAATACAATTTCCTTCAATATCTGAAGTTAAATAGATTGGATGAGTTAAAACAAGAGCTTGTGAAAATAGTAATATTGGTCCATTAAGAAAAATAAATTTATCTTTATCATACGTAAAACTTGTTTTTGATAAAAATTTAAATCCATATTCATTGCTATATTTTTTTAGTAGTCCAAATAAAGCTTCTGAATTTTGTGATTTTTCTTGTTGTTTTTTTTGCATTTTCTTTTTTAAGAAAATGTAAAAAAAGATGAAAAGCCCAATAAAAAGAATAAATAAAGTTATACCAAGTGAAATTCCTAAAACATAATTTTTATTTGGAACATTTTGATTTTTTAATACATTTTCAACTTTTTCTAGCATTTATTTATCTCTCTTTATTTCTATCATTAATTATATTTAAAAATATGATTATTTAGATTAGATTTTCGCTTTTTATAGTCTGGTAAGATATTTTTAACACTAGCTCAAAATTCTTTGGAATGGTTAGGAAAATTGAAATGTACAAGTTCATGAACTACAACATATTCAATAATATAAGGTTCAAATAATGCTAAATACTGAGAAAAAATTATTTGATTTTCAATCACATAATTAGTTCCTCAAGCAGTTTTCTTTTTGATAATTTTTATTGTTAAGTCATCTATTTTCTTCTTAGGACAAATTATAAAAAAATGTTTTAAAATCAAAAAATTAAGTTTTTCTTCTAATTTTTGTCTCATTCAATTTCAAAGTGTTTTTTCAATTTTAATATCATCTTCTTCTTCGATATTGTTGAAAGTGATTAATTCATCTTCAAAAGAAAAATTTAATTTGTTGTTTGAAACAAAATAGGTGATTTTTTCGCCGAATAAATAAAAATATTTTTCAATTAAATTAACTTCTAGTGAGGGTTTAGTTTTAGATTTTTGAAATTTAAAAGAAGTTATCGAACGTGAGACAAAATTTTCAATTTCTTTTTTATGAAAATCAAATGTATTTACTTTTAGTATATACATTCCATCTTTGCTTTCAAAATAAGTTTTTTTGTTATCGGTAATAATAACCTTTACTGGACATATTTTACCTTCAACTAAAAAATTATCAATCACCTCTTTTAAAACCATAGTATTCAATATTTTAAATAAAAGTTGGCACTAAAAATAAAAATTCTGTCTTTGAACGCTAAAACAGAATTTTTAAGGTTAATTATTAATTGTTAAACAACATCAAATCATAAAGAAATAGAACCTTGTAGTGAAAGAGGAGTATTTGAACCCACAATTTCAAATTGAAGTTCATAATTTAAATTAAATGTTACTCTATTGCCATTTTTAACAAAATTATTCGCGCCTAGAATTTTTCCGATGATAGTTTGAAACATAAACACATCTTGACCGTTTTGAGTAAATGTCATTTTTTGAAGGTCAATATTATCTTTCAAATGTTGCCCTTCTTTTAAAGTAATTTCAAATTTTGAACTTATTGAATTTTCTAATACAAGAGTTAATTTTTCTTGAGCGTCTTTTTGAACTCTAACTATTGCAAATTCATTATATTGAAGCATTAAATAATTTGTCATATCTTCTGCAGATATTTCAAATTTATCGGGAGTAGGACTATTTTGATATTTGGTTTTAATTTCATCCATTTTTTTAATTAGTTCAGATGGAGTTTTTACATTTAGAAGTTTAAAATTATATCCATTTTTACCTAATGTATCAACTGTTATTTTTTTAAAGCCAGTAATTTTTTCATATGCTGGTTCAGAAGTTATTTTTTGTCCATCTTTATCAATTTCTAATTGAAATCCAAGTACTATAGTTCCTTCAATATCATCTGCTATTATTGATTGACTTCCGAATTTTACTTTATCGAAAGTAAAGTAATCTTCATATTTTTTTTCGATTTCAAAATATTTATGAACTACTTTATCTGTTGTATTAAATAAAGCTAAATCAGCAGAAGCGTAACTTTCTGAAACATTAACTATTTTACGTTTCATTTTTTTAAAAATATAGTTTAAAACATCTTTATCATTATATGTTGCAAATTTGATTTGTTGTCTAAATGAAGAAACTAATGTAATTTCTTTTGTTTGTTCATCTGCACTTACTGCTTTATTAAATGATTTTGATAAGAATTTTAGATCTACGTTTAGTTGTTGATTTTCATTAATTGAGAAATTAGCAAATTTGTATTGTGGATTATTTTTATAAATCAGAATATCAATATTTTCGTTATAATCACTTGTGAATACAATAACGTTTTTGATGTAATCAAAAGGTTTATCTTTTTGTTCTTTAAGAGTAGTTTTTTCTTCAATTAATTTTTCTTGGTCGGCAATTGCTTCAACTGTATTTGAAATAAAGACTTTATGCTTAGCAAATCCTGTACAAGTTAGAGAATATTTTTTAAATGAAGTTTCATCTTTGATTTTAATTTCAACATCAAATGAAACAAAGGAATTTTCATCATCATAACTTGTTAAAGTTAAATTTTGAAATTGAAATTTATTTAATACCTCACCGCTTGGAATTGCTTTAATTTTATATGCACTAGGTGATGTATGCATTTGACTATTTAAAGCAAATAAATCTAGAAAATCACCAAATTTATCAATTGTAATTCCATCTAAAGTTTTACCTTTGATAATATCTGTTGGAGCTTGTGGTTGGTTTTGAGTTCCAAAGTTAGTAAATTGTTTTTCTTGTAGTTCTGAAGTTAAATTGTTTTTAGTATCTTTTATATTAAAAGATAGTTTTACAGTAGTTTCACTAGTTTTTTCTACTTTTAGATTTTCATATTTATGTCCTTCTTTCAACGAAGGAATAGAGTATGCATCAGAAGTTAAAGCATCTTTTAATTCAATTTGTGAATTTTTTAATTGGATTTGATCTTTTATTTCTTTAGCATAATTGTTTAAAATCTTCTGGTTTTCAACTTCTTGATTAGGATCAACTGGATCTTTTGGATCAGGTGTTGGATTTGGATTGGGAGTTGGGTTTGGGGTTGGTGTAGGAGTTGGAGTAGGAGTAGGGTTCACCTGGACTTTTTTATTTCCGCATTTTGCAGCAACAACCAAAGGAGTTGCTACAACAGGTAGCAACAAGATTGTGCTTAAATATTTTTTCATTAATTATCTTTTAAATGGTGCCTTTTTAAATATATTCTATTATGTGAATTAATTATTATCGCTTGAAAAAGAAGAGATTCAAATTAGTTAGATATTAGAATTATCTAAATTGTATAACAAATAATTTAAATTATTTAAAAGATGAAAATTAAATGAAAAATACAATATTGTACCCCCAATACTGTATTTTTTGTGTCGATAAAATTAATTCTTAATTTTTTATTCTAGTCTTTATGTAAGGATTATTTTTTGATTCCATATTCAGCTCTAACAATTGCAACAACTGCGTCCATTGGAAGCGCTGAGTTTCTTAATAATATATCAAAGAATTTCTTTGTATTTGTGTGGTTATCTTTGTTTACAAAGTCTTCACGTGATAATTTTGTAGTTGCTCTAACTTCTTCATATAAATCTTTTAGAATTTCTTTTCCTGAGTTATATGAAGTAGCTTGGCCTACAAAGTTTAGATATCTTTTAGCTTCAGATTCTTTATCTCCAACACCTAATGCTGAGTTATCTGACATATACTTACGTACTTTTTCAATTGATCATCCACCAGTTAAATCAGCAGCACCTTTTACAGTAGCACCATGATAAGCAGTATCAAATAATAGACGCATATTTCTTAATTGAGCTTCATTTAATGCACCAAAATATTGAAGCATATTACATAATTCGGCAGCAGCTTTAATTTTTGCACCTTCAGTGGTAAATACACTGTTTCCAGCTTCATTTACTTTATTATAGTAAACTCCACCATGAAGTGTTTTCATTTTTTGAGCTTCTGCACTCTTATTAACTTCTTCTTCTTTATCTCAATTGATATTAACATCTTTCAAGAAGCTAGTTATACCATAAGATTTATTTCATCCAAAATCAGTTGGAAGCGAATCTAGATTTGTTGAAACATAATCAGGAGTTCCATAGAATTTAGCTTCAATTCCAAATCATTCCATGAATAATGCTCAACCTTCAATGTATGAGGTGTAATCAAAGATACCAGGAGTTAATGCTATTTCATTACCATCTTTGTCTTTGAATTTGGTTAAGTGATGTTCAGCATACATTAATTGGTTGTGGTGTCCCATCATTGATTCGTGGTTTGCAAATGATGTTACTGATCATTTTTGTAGTCCATAATAAGGATCGGCATTGAACATAAAGTTTCTAACTGCTGTTTCATAGGCACCTACACCAGCAGCATCACGATCACCAAAATCATAGGTTTGCACACCATAATCAGGAACTGCTTTATCAAAGAATGTTCTACCATAATTTTGAGTAGCTTCTCTAAATTGATAGTAAGCTTTAAAACCTTCTAATGCACCATAGTAAAATTGACCATTTGTGATTCCACGATATTTTTGGTCTTTATTAGCAGGTTCTAATAAGTGGTTATAACCAAATTTTGTTAGTTCATCTCTGGCTGGTTTTAATTCAGTACTATCAAGAAGTTCTTTAACTTTAGCTTCAGAGTAGTATGATTTTTCTTCACGTCCAAAAAAGAATGATTCATCATTTAGTCATTTGATAAAATCAGGTAAATTTACTTTTTTACCTTCTCTTACTTTTAATTCAACATCTTTGATGTCACCAGTAGCATTTTCATCGAATTTAATTTTTGGTTTTCAGTCAGCATCAGCTGATCCGGTTAATAAAGTAGCAACTTTGTCAGCTATTTTTGTCATATTTTCAGCAGCTGCTTTAGATGTGTTGTACCCTTTTTCAAATACTTGTTGGTCAGTTAAATCAGAGGTTGTACACATTTTTAGCAGGTGGTTATAAATAGAAGCACCAGTTATTCCTTTAGCTTTAGCTTCATCAGATACTTCCATAAAACCAATACCAACTTTTTCTTGTTTTAAGTCAGTTTCGGTTAATCCTACACCATAAAGAGTGGTTTTCTTCTTTTGACTATCTTCAAATTCAACAAAGTTTTCTTTTTCATTTAAAGAATTTTCTTTTAGAATTTTGAATTCATCAATGTTTTGACCCACACCATAAGTTGAAGCTTTATAGTAGTCATTTATATAATATTTATAGAAAGCTTTTGTATTAGGTCCAAAATCACCAGCATCAATTAAGTCATTTAGATTGATTTCTTTATTTGAAGTTTCTTTTAATCAATCTTCAATTTTTTTAGCTGATCCAGGGTTTCCAAATAGTGCTTGTCTTACAATTTGGTTAATTGCATTTTTGATTCATACTTTTGAAGGAACTATTTTTAATCTAACTGCTTCTTTTAAAGTATCCAATCATTTTTTAGCAATTTCTTCAGTTTTAGGAACTGGTGCATTTCATGCATATCCTGATGATAGATAAGAAGATGCAGGACCTCAATTAAATCTAGCAAGTAGATACCTAATTCCACTAGTAAATGATGATTTTTGAAGTTCAAGGTTGTATTTAATACCTTTAATTCAAGCTAAAACGTTAGTGTTAATATCTTTGCCTAATTCTTTTCCTAAATATTCTGGGAATTCTTTTTCGATATTTGCAATTTGTTGGTCAATAATTTTAACTGCTTTATCAGCTTCTTCTTCTGTTGGAGCTGCTAAGAAAATATTTGCTTCTTTTAAGGCTTTTTGAGTATTTTCGTAAATTTCCTTAATTTTTTTAGCACTTTGAACTTCTTTTGTATCTTGTTTTATTTCTGGTTTTGTTTCACCACATTTTTTAGAAAGAAGAGCAGTAGGTAAAATGCCTAAAATGCCCCCCCCCACAAGTCCAAGAGTTGAAAGTAACACTCTATTTTTCTGTTTCATATATTTTGTTTTTCCTTTTAACCATCTGAATGGATTTTTATATAAATAGATGGTTTTGTGTTTGTTTAAATACTGAAATCTAAATTTAATATTCGGACAAATTTGCCCTTACATAAAATTATAAAGGCTAAAAAAATAAAAATTTTTATCATGAATTTAAATTCAAAAAAAACTTTAAAAACACTTATTAAAATAAAAACCAGAGATTGCACTCTCTCTGGTAAAAGTAAAACTTTAATTAGTCTTTAATTTAATTTATTTATTCTAGTTTATAAATTTTGAATTATTTTTTGATTCCATATTCAGCTCTAACAATTGCAACAACTGCGTCCATTGGAAGTGCTGAGTTTCTTAATACTATATCAAAGAATTTTTTAGGATGTTCGTGATTGTTATTATTAATAAATTCTTCACGAGTAAGTTTTAAATGCGTTCTAACTTCTTCATATAAGTCTTTTAAAATTTCTTTTCCTGAGTTATATGAAGTAGCTTGACCTACAAAGTTTAGATATCTTTTAGCTTCAGATTCTTTATCTCCAACACCTAGCGCTGAGTTTTCTGACATATACTTACGTACTTGCTCAATTGACATTCCGCCTTTTACATTTTCTATACCAGTTACACCTATTCCGTGGTAAGCAGTATCAAATAATAGACGCATATTTCTTAATTGAGCTTCATTTAAGGCACCAAAGTATTGAAGCATATTACATAACTCGGCAGAAGCTTTAATCTTGTCACCTTCATTTTTGAAGTTGGTGTTTGTAGCTTCTTTAACTTTATCGTAATATACACCACCATGAAGGGTTTTCATTTTTATAGCTTCTGGATTTTTATTAACTTCTTCATCTTTTGTTCAATCAACTTTAGCATTCTTTAAGAATGAAGTAATACCATAAGATTTATCTCAACCAAAATCAGTTGGTAGTGTGTCTAAGTTTTGTGATTTATAATCAGGAGTACCATAGAATTTAGCTTCAATTCCAAATCATTCCATAAATAATGCTCAACCTTCAATGTATGAGGTGTAATCAAAGATACCAGGAGTTAAAGTAATTTCATTGCCTTTTCTATCTTTGAATTTGGTTAAGTGATGTTGAGCATACATCAATTGGTTGTGGTGTCCCATCATTGATTCGTGGTTTGCAAATGATGTTACTGATCATTTTTGTAGTCCATAGTAAGGGTCAACATTAAACATAAAGTTTCTTACATCTGTTTCATAAGCACCTACACCTGCAGCATCACGGTCATTAAAATCATAAGTTTGCACACCATAATCAGGAACGGCTTTATCAAAGAATGTTCTACCATAATTTTGAGTAGTTTCTCTAAATTGGTAGTAAGCCTTGAATCCTTCTAATGCACCATAGTAGAATTGACCATTTGTAATTCCACGATATTTTTCATCTTTTTTCTCTAACAAGTGGTCATAACCAAATTTTGTTAATTCAGCTTTTGCTGGTTTTAGTTCAGGACTTTCAAGAAGTTCTTTAACTTTATCTGTTGAATAATAAGTTGATTCTTCACGTCCAAAGAAGAATGATTCATCATTTAATCATTTGATGAATTCAGGTAAGTTAATGGTTTTGTCTTTTCTTACATTAACAGTCAAGTTTGTTTGTATGTTGGTACCATCAGCTTTTTCATCATATCTAATTTTTGGTGTTCAGTCAGCAGTTTCTGATCCTGTTAATAAGGTTGCAACTTTGTTTGCAATGGTTTTCATATTTTCAGCTGCTGCTTTAGATGTTTTGTAACCTTTTTCAAATACTTGTTGGTCAGTTAAATCAGAAGTTGTACACATTTTTAGTAAGTGGTTGTAAATAGAAGCACCTGTTATACCTTGTTTTTTAGCTTCTTCTGAAACTTCCATAAAACCAATACCAACTTTGTCTTGTTTTAGGTCTTTATCAGTTAAACCCACACCATAAAGTTTAGTACCTTTATATACAACTGTGTTTTCAAGTTCTTTTAAAGTGTCGTTTTTCTTATAAAGTTTTAAATCTTTTAAATCTTCACCTTTACCATAAGTAGATGCATTGTAATAGTCATTTACATAATACTTATAGAATGCTTTTTGGTCAGCAGACATTTCAGATTTTTCAATTAATTCTAAAAGACTGATTTCTTCTTTAGTAGTGTCTTTTAATCATTCTTCAAATCCAGCTGGTGATTTTTTATCATTATCAAAAATAGCTTGTTTTACTATTTGGTTAATTGCATTTTTGATTCATACTTTAGAAGGAACTATTTTTAGTGCAACAGCTTCTTTTAAAGTTTCTAATCATTTTTTAGCAACTTCATCAGTATTAGCAATAGGAGCATTTCAAGAATATCCTGATGATAGATAAGAAGAAGCTGGCCCTCAGTCTAACTTAGCAAGTAAGTATCTAATTCCACTAGTAAATGATGATTTTTGAAGTTCAAGGTTGTATTTAATACCTTTTATTCAGGCTAAAACGTTAGTGTCAATATCTTTGCCTAATTCTTTTCCTAAATATTCAGGAAATTCTTTTTCGATATTTGCAATTTGTTGGTCAATAATTTTAATTGCTTTAGCTGATTCTTCTTTTGTAGGAGAAGGAAGAAAAATATTTGCATCTTTTAAGGCTTTTTGAGTATTTTCATAAATTTCCTTAATCCTCCGTGCATTTTTAACTTCTTTTGTATCACTACATTGCTTAGATAGAAGTGCAGCAGGAAGAATTCCTACAAATACCCCTCCCATAAGCCCAAGTGTAGAAAATAATACTTTATTTTTCTGTTTCATATATTTGTTAGTTTTCCTCTTAATTAAAACCATTTTTTATGAATTGTATATATAAATGATGGCTTTTTATTGAATTCTTTGATGTTTTGGGCAAAAATTGCCTTATATATAATTATAGTTGTATTTTTTTAAAAGATTTTTTCGTCATTTGAAATGGATGTAGAAAACCAAATTCATTGTCTTAAAAATAAAAAAACCAGAGATTGCACTCTCTCTGGTAAAAGTAAAACTTTTAGTTAGCTCTTAATTTTATTAATTTAATTTCTTATTCTAATTTATAAATTTTGAATTATTTTTTAGTAATTCCGTATTCTGCTCTAACAATAGCAGCAACAGCATCTAATGGAAGAGCTGAGTTTCTTAAAACAATATCAAAGAATTTTTTAGGATGTTCGTGGTTATTGTGGTTAACAAATTGTTCACGAGAAAGTTTTAGATGCCCTCTTACTTCTTCATATAAGTCTTTTAGAATTTCTTTTCCTGAGTTATATGCGGTAGCTTGTCCAACAAAGTTTAGATATCTTTTTGATTCTGATTCTCTATCACCAGCACCTAAAGCTGAGTTTTTAAGCATATATTCACGTGCTTGTTTAATTGACATTCCACCTTTTACATCAGATACACCAGTAACTTCTCCTCCATGATAACCTGTATCAATTAATAGACGCATATTTCTTAATTGAGCTTCATTTAATGCACCAAAGTATTGAAGCATATTAATTAATTCAGCTGTAGCTTTTACTTTAGCAGCTTCTGTTTTAAATACGCTTGCTTCTGCTTCATTTATTTTGTCTCAGTAAATTCCACCATGAAGTTCTTTAATTTTCTTAACATCTTCATTTTTCTTAACATCTTCATCATTGTTTCAGTTAACTTTAGCATTCTTCAAGAATGAAGTTATACCATAAGATTTATCTCAACCGAAATCAACTGGAAGTGAATCTAGATTTTTTGAAGCATAATCAGGAGTACCATAGAATTTAGTTTCAATACCAAATCATTCCATGAATAATGCTCAACCTTCTAGATAAGCAGTATAGTTAAATGTATTTACAGGAAGTGAAACTTCTTGATTATTTTTATCTTTTAATTTCTTCAAGTGGTGTTCAGCATACATCAATTGGTTGTGGTGTCCCATCATTGATTCGTGGTTTGCAAATGATGTTACTGATCATTTTTGTAGTCCATAGTAAGGGTCACAGTTGAACATAAAGTTTCTTACACTTGAATCATAAGCACCTACACCTGAGTTATTACGTTTTTTGTATTCATAGGTTTGAACACCATAATCAGGAACAATTTTATCAAAGAATGTTTGACCATATTTTTGAGTTTGTTCTTTAAATTGGTAGTAAGCTTTGAAACCTTCTAGTGCACCATAGTAGAATTGTTCGTTTGTAATTCCACGGTATGTTTGCTTCTTAGTTGTTTCATCTTTGATTAAATCATCATAACCAAATTTCTTTAGTTCAGCTCTAGCTGGTTTTAAGTGGTCGCCATTTAGAAGTTCTTTAACTCTTTCATCTGTATAATATTCTTTCTTTTCACGACCAAAGAAGAATGCTTCATCATTTAATCATTTACTGAATTCTGCAAGATCAACTTTACCACTCACTCTTACATTAACAGTAACTTCTTGAATTGATCCGCCACCAGTTGCATCATATCTAATTTTTGGTTTTCAGTCTTTTGCTTTATCACCAGTAATTAAAGTAGCTACTTTATTAGCAATTTCCTTCATATTTTCAGCAGCAGAATGAGATGTCTTGTAACCTTTTTCAAATACTTGTTGATCAGATAAATCAGAAGTAGTACACATTTTTAACATGTGTCTGTAAATTGTTTGTCCAGTAACACCTTGTTTTTTAGCTTCTTCTGATACAGGCATATGACCAATTCCGACTTTTTCAGCAGTTAGATCTTTTTCTGTTAAACCTAATCCATAAAGTGGAGTTGTGCCATAGTATAAAGTATTTTCTATTTCTTGTGAAGTGCTATTATTAGTTTTTGTAAGTTTTAGTTCAGTAGCATTTTCACCAAGGCCATATTTAGAAGCTTTGTAGTAATCTGTTACATAGTATTTATAGAATTCTTTGATTTTCTCATCTACATTTAATTTATCTATTAGATCTGTTAATTTTAATTCTTGTTGTGATGATTCTTTTACAAACTTGTCAAGTGTTTCTTTTGCACCTTCATTTTCAAGAAATGAATTTACTAATGAGTTAATAGTATTTTTAATAAATACTTTAGAAGGTACAATTTCTAGACTAACAGCTTCTTTTAAAGTAGCTAGTCATCTTTCAGCTTGAGTTTTGTCATATGGCTCAGGTGTTAAACCATAATATCCTGATGTAAGATATGAACTTGATGGTCCTCAATCCAATCTTCCAAGTAAGTATCTAATTCCACTAGTGAATGATGATTTTTGAAGTTCAAGGTTGTATTGAATACCTTTTATTCAAGCAAGTACATCTGAGTTAATATCCTTGCCTAGTTTTTCACCTAAATAGTGCGAAAATTCTGTTTTAATTTTGTCTAGATATTCTTGAACAATACCTGCTGCTTTTTGAGCTTCTTCTTTAGTTGGTCCAGCTAAATAAATGTTAGCTTTTTGTAATGCTTCTTCAGATTCTTTTTTGATTTCTAGAATCCTCCGCGCATCTTTCATAACTTCAGCAGAAACTTTGTCATCAGTTGTCTTGCCACACTTTTTAGAAAGAAGCATAGCAGGTAGAATTCCAACAAATGCCCCTCCCATAAGACTAAGTGTTGAAATTAACACTTTATTTTTCTGTTTCATTTATATCGTTAATTTTTCCTCTTAAACCATTTGTTAATGGATTAATAATTCTTTAATATTGTTGGACAAATTTTGCCCTTATATAAAATTATAATGGGTAAAAAAATTTAAAATTTTTTATCATAAATTTAAATTAAAAAAAAGTGTTTAGAAAACATAATTTGAAATAAAAAAACCAGAGGATTTTGCTTTCTCTGACCAAATAAAACTTTAATTTGTTTTTGATTAGTAATTTATTTATTATTTTTTAATTCTATATTTAACTCTTGCAATAGCAACAACCGCGTCCATTTGAAGTACTGTGTTTTTTAAGACAACATTAAAGAATTTCTTTTCCATATAAATCTGATTAAATTCTTTGATATTTTTAGGTAAAACTACCCTTATATGAAATTATAAATAAGCTAGTAATTTTCCAATTTTTAAAATATGTGTAAATATGAAAAAAGCACGAAATGATGTGGCAACATTTTCATACTTTTTGAAAGTAAATTAGTGTTATTTAATCAAGTTACGTTTGATACTGAATTGTTCAATGATGGAATATTTCTTGGCTTCTTTATTTTCTTCAAACTTGATTTTTTGAAGAGGAGTTAATGAAATTTCATTGATAATAATTGACATATAATTATCTTTAAAATGAATTATTCCGGTTCCTACATAATAAATTTTTTCAGTGTTATCGCCGTATTTTAAAATAAGTTTTGAAGGAATTATAGCAGCAGTAAATTCTGTTGCATTAGACATAATTCCTTTATAACCTTGTGAAGTTTTAAAAGTGGCTATTTGTATATCTTCATCTAAATAAAGTCCATCTGGCGTGTTTATGGTGATATTAAATAGCTTAGCCATTTAAAGTACCCTCTTCAATCTTCTTAGCTTTTTCTATAACTTCTTCTATTGTACCTACATACAAAAAGGCTTCTTCAGGTAGGAGGTCATATTTACCAGATAGGATTTCTTTAAATGATCTAATATTATCTTTTAAAGAAATATATTTACCTACTTTACCTGAAAATTTTTCAGCTACGAAAAATGGTTGAGATAGAAAGTTTCTAATTCTTCTTGCTCGGTTAACTATTTTTTTGTCTTCATCATTTAACTCATGCATTCCCAAAATTGCAATAATGTCTTGAAGCTCTTTGAAACGTTGCAAAATGTTTTGAACACTTCTTGCAACCTGATAATGTTCTAGACCAATGATGTTTGGGTTCATGATTCTAGAAGAAGAAGTTAGTGGGTTAATTGCAGGATAGATACCAAGAGCAGCTATATCACGGTCTAAAACAGTTTTAGCATCTAAGTGTGTAAACGTAGTTGCAGGAGCAGGGTCAGTTAAATCATCTGCTGGAACATAAACTGCTTGAACTGATGTGATTGAGCCTTTATTGGTTGAAGTAATTCTTTCTTGTAGTTGCCCCATTTCAGTTGCTAGTGTTGGTTGATAACCAACAGCAGAAGGCATCCTGCCAAGTAAGGCACTCACTTCAGAACCTGCTTGAGTGAAACGGAAGATGTTGTCAATGAATAGTAGTATGTCTTGTCCTAGTTCATCGCGGAAGTATTCAGCCATAGTTAAAGCTGTATAAGGAGCACGCATTCTAGCTCCGGGAGGTTCATTCATTTGTCCAAATACAAGAGCGGTTTTTTCTAAAACACCCGATGCGAGCATTTCATTGTATAAATCATTTCCTTCTCTTGTACGTTCACCAACACCAGCAAATACCGAAAGGCCGCCGTGTTGTTTAACAATGTTGTTAATTAATTCTTGAATTAAAACCGTTTTACCAACACCAGCTCCACCAAATAGTCCAATCTTCCCACCTTTAATATAAGGCATTAAAAGGTCAATTACTTTGATTCCAGTTTCGAAGATTTCAAGGGTTGGTTTTTGGTCTTCATAACTTGGTGCTTTACGATGAATTGGTCAATGTTTTGCAAATTTGTTGGGTTTATTGTCAACTGGTTCTCCTAAAACATTGAACATTCTTGAAAGTACTTGTTCACCTACTGGTACTGAAATAGGTTTTCCTAAATCACGTACTTTCATTCCACGTCTAAGTCCAATGGTTAAATTCATTGCAATTGTACGCACTGAATCATTTCCAATATGTTGTGCTACTTCTAAAATTTGAATAGGAGCGTTTGGATCTTCCTGAATAACTTCAAGAGCATTCAAAATCTTTGGTGTTTTTTCTTCTTCAAAACGCACATCAATAACAGATCCTAAGATCTGTGTAATGACACCATAATTTTCTTGTTTAGTAGTTTGTTTTTTCATACTATCTACACTCCTTGTTTTGTTTTAGAATTTGAACCGCTGACAATTTCAGTTATTTCTTGGGTAATTTTTGCTTGTCGTGTTTGATTATATTTTATTTTTAGATTATCTATTAAATCAACGGCATTATCTGTTGCTTGTTCCATCGCTAGTCTCCGCATGCTCATTTCAGAAAGCTTAGAATTATAAAGGACATAATAAATAGATGCTTCGAAGAACATACTGAATGAGTCTTTGATAATAATGTCAGCAGAAGGTTCAAATGACTTATCATCTAAAAACGCATTAGTTTCATAATTTTCATCAAATGAAATAGGATAAATTTCTTTAACAATAGGTTCAAGTTTAATAGGATTTAAATATTTAGTATAAATAACTTTAATTGATTCTAGATCTGATATTTGAAGTACTTCAAATATCCGTGAAGCAATTTCTTTAGCCACTTCATAATTAGGATCATCACCTATTTTGATGAGCGATTGGATAATATGTGTGTTGGGACGTTTTGCAAGCATATTCAAAAGTTTTGAACCTACAACTATCATAATGTCATTTTTGGTAACTTCTTCATTAATTTTTTTAAGTAAGTTAAAGTTGAATGCTCCGCAAAGTCCAAGATCTGAACCAAAGACAATATATAATTTTCTTTTCTTTTCAAATTTCCAAGTTAGCTTTTCATTAAGCAATATATCTATTCCTGGTTTTGAATATTTAAGTAAATCAAAAAATATGTTTTTGATATTAACATAGTAATCTTCAACTTTTTGCATATTCTTTTTAATCTTAGAAAATTTAGAAGTGGAAATAAGTTCCATTGCTTTTGTAATTTTCTGAGTTGTAGAAACAGAATATATTCGGTTTTTAATTTCTTGTAAATTTGACATTTTTAATTATTTTCTAGTTTAGGAACTGGTTTATAATCGACTTTATTGTATTGCGGAATATGACTAATGAAAATCTCGTTAAATTTATAAACTATGTCTCATAGTTTAATAATGAGTTCATTATTCATATTTAAGTTCTTACTTATTTCATTGGAAATTTTTATCGCTTCTTCATCTTGTTTAAAGAACTTTAAAAGTTCGTAACGATATTTTTCAATTTGATTTTTCGGAATAGGATTAATAAGTTTATACTTTGAAGTAAATAAAATTAAAACTTGTTCAAATTCAGTGTATGGTGAAAATTGTGGTTGTTTTAAAAGTTCATAGACTTTTTCACCGTGTTCTAAAATATCTCTAGTGTTTTTATCAAGTTCAGATCCAAATTGTGAAAACGCAAGCATATCATTGTATTGTGCAAGTTCTAATTTTAAACTAGTAACCGTTTTCTTCATAACATTAGTTTGAGCAGATGAACCTACTCTACTTACAGAATATCCGATATCAATTGCAGGACGTTGCCCTGAATTAAATAAACTTTCTTTGGTAAAAATTTGACCATCGGTAATAGAAATTATATTGGTTGGTATATAAGCTGAAATATCTTCTGCTTGTGTTTCGACAATAGGAAACGCTGTAATTGACCCGCCACCATTTTCTTTGTTTAATTTACCTGAACGTTCTAATAATTGCGAGTGTAAATAAAATACATCTCCTGGATAAGCTTCACGTCCTGGTGGTCTTCTAAGCAAAAGTGAAAGTGTACGATAGGCTACAGCATGTTTTGATAAATCATCATATACTATTAAAACATCTTTACCTTTCGACATAAATTCTTCGGCTATGGTTATACCTGTATAGGGAGCAATGTATTGTAATGGAGCCGAATCAGAAGCTGAAGCTGAAATTATGATTGTATATTTCAAAGCGTCTTTTTTTGAAAGTGTGTCAACAATTTGCGAAATTGTTGATGTTTTTTGTCCTATTGCTACATAAATACAATAAACATCTTTACCTTTTTGGTTCAAAATTGCATCCAATGCAATTGCAGTTTTTCCAGTTTGACGATCACCGATAATTAATTCACGTTGGCCTTTGCCAATTGGAATTATTGAATCTATCAATAATAACCCGGTTTTTAATGGTTCATTAACTTCTGAACGCGTCATAACCCCAGGTGCTATTTTAAAGATAGGTCTTTTTATTTTACTTTGAATTTTGCCTTTACCATCAATTGGATGAGCAAAAGCATCAACTACTCTTCCTAATAATTCTTCACCTACTATTGTTGATATAACTTCTTTAGTACGATAAACATGCTCATTTTCAATGATATCTTTGTCGTCGCCTAAAATAACAATACCAACAATATCTTCTTCAAGATTTAACGCCATACCAAACACATTTGATTCAAATTTAACTAATTCGCCGTATTCAACATTTTCAAGACCACTGACTAGTGCAATACCGTCACCTACGGTAATAACTTTCCCTGTTTCATTAAATGAAACATTTTGTTCAAAGTTTTTAATTTGTTCTTTGATAATAGCTGATAAATCTGTTGGTTTTATTGCCATATTATCTCCTTAATCTTATTTTGCCGTTGCGAATTTTTTAAAATTATTAAGATAATTATCAATCGAATTTTCAATTATATAATCACCTATTTTAATTTTTATACCTGCAATTAAATTTGAATCAATTTTGTTTTCAAGATAAACTTCTGAGTTTAACTTTTGACATACTTTTTTTGTTATTTTTTCAATTTCGAGTTTTGTAAGCGGTAAAGTTGAATAAATTACACCGTATTTGATATTTAGTTTTTGGTTAGCTAATTCCAAAAATTTTTTAAATATTGCTATTAAATAATTAGAAATATTAGCCTTTACAATCAATTTTATAAAATTCACCAAGTATTTGTTGAATGCAGAAAACGCTTTGTCGATATTTTTAAATTTTTCTTCTTGATTTATTCAAAGTGTATTTAAATATTTTAAATACTTTTTATTTTCATGTAGTACTGAATTTATGATAATTACTTCTGCTTTAAGTTTTTTTAATTGATTTAATTCGTTTGCAAGATCATATAATGCAAATGATCAGTTATATATTATTTCGTTTACGTGAAGCAAATTAACCTTCTAAAAATTCTTGCAACATTTTTTTATTGTCTTTATCTTTGATTTCACGTTTTAAAATTTGTTTAGCAAGTTCAACAGCATTTTCAACAATAATCTTTTTTTGCGTTGCTTCAAATTCCTTATATTTTTTTTCTACAAGCAAATTTGCTTGTTCAAGCAAAATTTCCGATTGTTTTTGTGCTTGTTGAATACTTTCGTTGATTATTTTTTCGCTTTCAGATTTAGCGTTGTGCAAGATACTTGCTACTTTTTCATTTGCATTAATTAATTTTTGATCAATTTCTTCCCTTACTTTTGAAGCATTTTCCTTAGCAGCAATTGATTCATCAATGTTACTTTGAATTAAGTCATGACGCTTTTGAAGCATTTTCTTTATTGGTTTATAAACCAAGAATGTGATGAATAATGTTAATAATCCTAATGTTAATAAGGCAAATACAAAGTAGGGTCAGTTTAATTTTAATCCCGAAAAAATATTATTAATTTGTTCCGAGATTGTTGATGGTTGTGTTTGCATCTAAATTACTTTTTTGTATCGTTATGCGAAAATTAAAATTAAAGCAATTAAAAAACAATAAATAGAACCAGTTTCAACAATTGAAAGTCCGATAATCATAATTGAACGAACTTTGCTCATAGCTTCAGGATTTCTGCCAACAGCATCAACGGCTTTAGCAACACCTAGTCCTTGTGCAACAGAAGCAACTGAAGTTCCTAAAATCGCGATGGCAGCACTAACCATAGCAAGACCATAAGCTGAAGATTCGGCAGGTGTTGTTGCCTTTGAAGTTGTAAATTTGTTTACAGTTTCAATTAAATTATTCATAATTTTCCTTTCCTAAATTTAAATTTAATTATTAGCTTGTACTAATTTTTCTTTGATTTTTTCTGTTTTGTTTTTTTCTTTATTTCGAATTTCTTTTTCAGCATTTTGTGACCAATAAGAAATAGTTAACGTCATAAAAATAAACGCTTGAATTGCTCCAACAAATACATCTAAATAAGCATTAAAAAGTGGTGTTATTAAAACTTTCATTGGATTTAATATTCTTTCTGGAGTTTCAGTAAATGCAACTTTTATCATTTTAACTCATACTGCATCTAGAGCAAAATGCAAGAGCATTATTAAAACCACACCACCAATAATGTTTCCAAATAAACGAAACGTTAGTGAAATTATAGGGGTAAAGTTTCCTGTTAATTCAATTGGGTTAATTAAAGAAATTAGAAATCTTATTTTCTTATATATAAATCCCAAACTCATAGTTACTATCCAAGTTACAGCAGTGGCAGCCAATACTACACTAATATTACTTGCCATTGGAGCAAAACCGAATAATGAAACTAAATGTCCGAGAAATAAGAAACTAAATAATGAAATGAAATAAGGAGTTGCTTTCTGCAGCTTATGTTCTGATAGATCATCAACATATTCATCAGAAGTTACAATCAAACTTTCAATCATTATTATTGCATTAGAAGGTGCTTTCTCTGCTTTTTGATTTTTTACTGCTACATAGATCAAAATTGACAAAATGAAAGTTACGATTATTAGAAATGAAAGACTAATAATATGGTTTTCATTGATCTTTGAATTGCCCAATGAATTAAAAAATATTTTTTCAAAAAATATATCCATTTTGTTTAACTTTCTAGTTTTGAATTTGATTTATATTTTTATTTTTCTTAACAATAGCCAAAAGCGAAGAAATCACAAAGATTATAGATGGTGTAATAAATGTTATGAAATTTATTGGTTTAAAAAAAGATATTTCAATGTTTTTCATTTTAGCATACAAAATGTTTGCTGAGAAAAACAAAGTCACCAATAATAAAGTTGTAATGCTTATAATCGTAAATATAAATATCAATATCTTTTTTTCAACTTTTTTATCGCTTGAATTTTTTTGCCTTTGCATCACTTTTTTAAATGCAAAATAGTTTGTCATTGAAAAATAAACTATTACTAGGAATCCCGTTAAATGTCCTAATATCAAAGTTCAATCAATGAAAGCTAAAGACAAATAAATAAGCGCAAAAAAGATATTCAATACAACGAATATAACAAATATTTTCTTATCTATAACGTCCTTCGTCATAACTTAGGTTATATGTCCTTTATAACCTATTTAAAATTATAATCTAAAATATTAGTTTTAATCTAGGATATTGTTATACATATTTGCACAATTAAAATTAGCTTTATATATAAGCAAAATTTCAAATTTTTCAATTAAGAATTTTGGTGTAATTCGCTTTTATTTGGCAAAGGAATATAAGATTTTGATTTATGTGTTCTATATTTTTGTAAGTTATAGAAATCTGAATCAATAGTTCTTCTTTTTAGAGGATCAAAATCTTTTCATTCTTTTAATAAATATTTGCTTTTAAATGTTGAACGTTCAAAATAAATATAACCAGGAGTTTCAACATAAACTGGATCATTAAATGTAGCATCTAGATAATAATATTTATTTTCTTGTTTTGAATAAATCAAGTTTCAAGCATGAGGTGTTTTATGTTGTTGTCCACCTGCACCTAATATTGGTGATGAATTGTTATTTTCATCTTTATAAGAATAAACATCGCCAGTTATATATCAAGATTTAAAGTTTGAATAACTTGCTAGTAAATTGAACATTCTTGCATACATTTCACATACACCACGTGGCTTGCTTGAAACTACAAATTCATAAGGATCTCTTATTTTTACTTGTAGATTTTTATCATTTATATATTGACCTTTTGATTCTTCATCAGCATATGTAACTTTTCAAGTAATAAAGTCATTAATAATTCTTGCTTTTTGTAGGTCGGTGTGATCTTTTGAAATATACTTAGAAATTACCTTTTTAGCATATTCTTTTAAAGTATTTCAATTTTTTGGATTATTCCTATATGTAAGTGATATTCTGAATTTATTCTCATTATTTTCTTGGAATATATTTGTGTATCTAAACCCACCTAAAAATTCATTATTTGAATATCCGTAAACATTAGGTGAACCAAAATAACTAGCTCCATTTCCCGAAAGTTCATACAATGCATTTCTTACAAAAATTTCACTTTTATCTTTATCAGTTACAAAACCATTGCTATTCATTCAATTAGAATCGGCAGTATAGTCAGATGTTGGAATAGTATAAGTAGTTAAATCTAGATTTGATGTTTCTTCTAATTTTTTAATTGTATCTGAATATCCATTTGTCACAGCATCTTTATATCATTCATATTTATCTACATCAAAATTATCAAATGATTTAGATTTATCATTGAAAATCAAGTCTTTGTTTCTTACTATTGAATTTATAAATTCTTCTGTTTTATCATAAATAGTATTGATTACTTGTTTATTATCTTTAACTGCTATTATTGCTTTGAATTTACTGTAATCACTATTTTGCAATATATTTGAAACATATCATCAGTCATATTGAATTTGTTGAGTTTGCAATATGAAATTTTGTTTTGCAATAGCTTGATCTTGAAGTCAATCTCTAATTGCTTCTAGATACATATCATATCTCTTGAATAAATCAAGTTCTTGCATTACTAGTGTTTCTAGATCATTAAATATTTTTATTCCACGTTTCCAAATTGCTATGTCATCAGATGATGTTGGATCTTCAACATTGGCCTTTTCTGGTGAAAGTTTTTTATTGTTAGTTAAAAATTTATATAGTAATTGAATTCTATATTTTATACCTTGGTAGTTGCCACTATTAGCATCAAATTCTAAATTTGGATTATATTTAAGCAAATTTTCCAAACTTGGACCTGCTTCAGAAAAGTCAATAGGAAGTTCTGCAAGTTGAGGTTCTGAATATAAGAATTGTGGATTTCCTGTTGGTAATTGATTAATTTGGGCATTTTTAAGATCAATGCCTTTTACTCTTCAAAGTAAGTATGAAATAAGGATTTTATTTTCATTTAATTTTCTAACAACAGCATTAATTTGCATATTGATATTTGGTGCAAGCTTGGTATATTTTAATTTTCTTTTATCTAAAACAACTTCTTCACCTTTAACACCAGGATCGGTTCAGAAAGTTATGCTTTTTGCATATTCTGTTAACCCTTGCATAGTGTCCAAATCAAAATCAACATGGGCTTCTTCTTCTTGGTCTTTAAATCCAGTAAATCTATCAGTATGTTTTGTAGAGATTAAATTATTTTCAGGATCTGTAAGTCAATAATTTATAACAATATGTTTGCCATCAACTGCTATTTCATAATTGAACTTATATTTTTTATCAATTTTGTCTAGATTTTCAATTTGATATTTTTCATCAAATATTTGAGCTTCTTTGAATGTGTAGTTTTTAAGGCTAACTCTTATTTCAAGTATCTTGGCAGATCATTCTAGTTTTTCTTTGTTTTGCTTCTCAATATTTCCATTCAATCCATCAAAATTATCTAAACAACTAGCACTAATTAGGGCAGTAGGTGTTACCACTGCTACTACCGATGCTAGTGATAGCAAGTTAATTTTATTTTTCATTCTCTGCATATATATATAAATCCTATGGTTAATAACCAAATTTGTTCTCGTTTGTTTCTTTATATTTTACTTTAAATTGAATTTTTATTATCTTTTTACAAAAAATAAAATTTTTACTAATAAAAAGAGTGTTTCGATCTTTGCAAAATGATTTTTGATTATAAATAAAAATTAAAAAAAACAAGGCAATTAACACCTCTATAACTTTATTTATTAAATCTTCTTATAGTGTTTTCACTATGCGTTTTTAATTCTTCTTTCGTTCCAACAAACGGCAAAAGTGCTTGATATAATATTTTTATTTCAGATGAATTTAACTGATCATCATTTAATTTTTGATAATAATTTAAGAAATTTTCAATTGTATAAGTAAAATCAGATTCAATACCATTTACTTCCAATTTAGGAAATATAACTACATTATCAACTTGATAATTATCATGAATTCTTCTTTCAAGAATTTCACAATGTTCTTCATTTTGTTTTACTGGATTCGGATGGTTTTTATCCCTCATATGTGGACCACGATATTTTTGAATTCAATATTCAGATTCGTCATTCCCACTAATATGACCAATCCAATTTTTTATTTCAATGCAGAATATTCCTTTATGGGATATTAAAACACAATCTATCTCAGTAGTATAACCATTTTTAAGTGGTAAAAGAAGATTTGTTAATAAAAATTCATCTTTTTTTATAAGCTTACTTAAATAATAATTTACTATTTGTTCTCCCTTAATTCCCGCTCTATCGTTTTCAGGAATATAGGGTACAACATCTTTCTTACGTTTACGTTTTACAAGAAAAACAATTAAAGAAAAGATTAAAACGCCAAGAATTATTGATATAAGAATTATGATTAAATTTAAAGGCATATGTATATAAAATTTTAGCAAAATATATCTTTTTAAAAGTAGTTTTTGATTTTATGTAATTATTTAAAAAGATCCAATTTTAGTTCAAAGATATAAAAAAATTTAGAAACTTTTGAGGTTATTTAGTTTCTAAATTTTTGCTTTTGTAAAGGAATTATTCTCATTCAGTAGTAGAATTTAATCCACTTCATTTTGAAAGTGATTTAGCATTATTTAATTTCATAAATTTACCAAATCCACCTTCTTTGATTGTAAGTAGAATATATTCTTTTTTAGAAATAGAATTTGATGTTCCATCTTCTGTAACTTTATATTTAAATGGTTTTAATAAATGGTTTTCAGAACTATGATATCCACTTGAAGTTATGATGTAAGCAATAGCATCTGGTGTGTAATTATCTTCTTCATAATAAGTTCAAGTTTTATGTAATCCAAATCAAGATGAATGTTCTTCAATACAGTAATTTGTAAATTCTCTTCTAATCTTTTCATTAGTGAAATATCTTTGCATACCAGAGAATTTAGAACTAATGAATGGAATAGCTTTAAGGTTTGTGCCTTCTTGAATTTCTCACAAGATAGCTCTTGTGCCTTTGTATAAAGTAACACTTGTAATTCCAGTTGATCTATCACGATCACTTGTTTTTGTTTCACGACCAAACATTTCAAATAATGCAAGTTTTGTAGTTACTAATAAACGATATGTAGCTTTATAAGCTTCTTGTTTAGATCTTATTTTATAGTGGTCATTATATCCATTAATTTTTTGTGATTCTTTGTTTACTTCTTGAGCTAATAATTTGAATATAGTGTTAATAGTAGTTAAAGGATCAATTGAAACTGTTATGTTATCAGGATCATTAGGATCACCAATTGGCTTAGGTTTGAAACTAATTTGTTCACTAATTATTTTGTTTAAACTTGCTAAGTTTGTCCATTTGTTTTCATCAGGATCTTGGTTCAAAGAACGCAATGCATTAAATATTATAGAATCTGGATTTTTGCTTTTACCAAGTAATAAATTAATTAATTTAACTAATTTTTCGCCATTGATAATCTTATCTTCACCAATATAATTTGCTATAAATAGTGCATCTGTCATACTAAATGCTGATTTGATTTTTTCAATAGCATCATTTATTCATTTTTGAGGCTTATTAATATCAAACTGTTTTGCATAATTTGAAAATTGTGTTAATGTTCTATTTAACAATTTTTTCTTATATAAATTAGTTTTTATAAATTCAACTAGAAGTTTAGAAGTTAGATCTTTTAAGAATGATTTATCTTCATCAGTTACATTTTCAAGTTTTAAGAAATTAATTAGCTCGCCTAGAACTTCATTTAATAGTTCATCATCTTGTGCGAATTTGTTAGCAATCTTAGTTAGATTATCAGTTAAGTTAGGTTTAATTTTGTCAATTATTTTACTTAATAGTTCACCAAAATTTTTGGCTTCTAATTTTTCTCCACCAATAAAATCATTTACGAATGAAGTGATTAAGGCTTTTATTTCTTCGTAATTTATTACTTTATTTAAGATTAATTTTAATTTTTCAGGCTTGATTATATCTTGTGTTAAATTAACATAATCAATACTATCTATTTCATTTTTTATAATTCTATAAATAACATTAATTAACGCAGTTTTACCATTTTGATTATCTGATGCTATAGCACCATTCATACCTGACATCAAATTGAATATTAGTTTTTCAACTTTCTTCAATCATTCTTCTTGACTTGGTTGTGAACCTTGTACGCTTTGATTTTGATTTGAAGATTGTTCTTGCTGACTTTCTTTAATCTTGACTATTGCTTGTTTGATGTAAGTATATAAATCATAAATTTCATTTTCTAATTTATCAGCAATAATATTTTTATCAAATATAGTTTCAATTAATTGTTTTATATTATCAGAAGTGATATATTCATCAATCTTAACTTTCTTCATTGTTTCAACTAATTGTTCAATGAAGAAAGTTAAATCAAATTTATTATTGTTAATGAATTCAGTTTTTGCTAAATTATCAATAAAATCATCTGTTAATTTAGATACAAAATTTAAACTATTTATTTTAGTTATCAATCTCTTAATTATTGATTTAATATTATTTACTTGATTTGATGTAGATGAAATTTTGTATTTCTTTTCAAATAAAGTAAATGCAACTGATAACAATTTATCCACATAATCACTGTCTTTTGTAACTACTTCTAATGCTTCTTTTACAACTTCTTTAATTTCATTTTTATTTTCTGAAAGTAAATGTTGGAAGACTTTATTTAATGTATTTAATTCATTAAACTTAGTAGATTCTAAGCCAATAAATGTTTCTAATAACTTATTAAATAAGGCTTTAAACTTATCTCCATAAATTATTTTTTCAATTTTCTCAATACTTTTATCAGCTAATTCTTTATATGAAGGATCTAATTCAACTAATTTCTTAGTGATAATTGATAATTTATCTTTGATAAATTTCTTCACTTTTTCATCTGATTTAATTCAATCATATAATTTTGGAAGTGCTGTTTTAATTGCTTGTCTATCTTCAGTTTTCAGCAATGAAATAAATGATTTAAGAATTTCATAGAACTTATCAGCGCCAACATTCAATGTTTCATTTGAATTATTTGAAATGGTTGATGAATTTGAAGTATTACTAATTAAATTAGAAAACTTAGAAAGATTATTTAACAACATTATTGTTATATTTCTAATTTCTTCACTGGTTAATGTTTTAACTCATTCATTGATTTTGTCATAATTTAGATTATTAATAATATAAAGAATGTCAAGTCCGACTGCTATTTCATATTTCTTGTAATTGAAATGGAAAGTAGAAATATTTAATTCAAGCGATTTTATTAAACTGTGTGCTAATGGCTTAATTAAATTAATTTCAGGTAGAACTTTCAATAATTTCTTAATTGATTGTTTTAGTGTTTCTTTACCATTTGATGCACCTTGTCAGTCAATGTTTCCAAGATTTTGATCAGCAAGTTCTACTAAGAATGATGAAATAGCATCCAATAGATTTTCAGTTTTCAATAATTCTTTGAAAATCTCATCTAAATTAGTTTCAATATTTGCACTTGAAAATACTAAGATCTTAGAAATTCATTTATATATAGAATCTATATCTTTTATGTTTTCTTGCTTGAAAGCATTTTCAATTATTGTTTTTAGAAGTGGCTTTATATTTGGATCTCATTTGGTTTCTAATACATTTGTAAGATTTTCTAAAATTTTCGCAAATTCATTTTGAACACTTTGAGTGTATGAGCTATCTAATTTAATTTTCTTAATTGCGTCAAGAATTTGTTTTTTAAGATCATATTTTTCAAATAATTTATCTATCAATTTACCTTTGGTAAATATAGGTTTAATAGTTTCAATGAATTTCTTAGCTGAAAATTCAATTCCGGGTTTATTTAAAATAATTAAATCAACTAGTTTTTCTAATCTTTCAGGTGTTAGAATGCGAGTTAATTCGCTTAATAGTTTTGATTTTAATGTATCAAATGAAGTGGTATCATTATTAGCTAAGAAAGTAAATAGTTCAGCATAAGTTTCTTTAAAGAAATCAAAACTATTTAAGTTGGTAAATAGTAAAGTTAAATAATTCTTCAGGTCATCAAATTCTTGTTTGGTAAAGTTAATTTCAAATTCATTATCTAATAATGAAAGTGATAAATTAGATAGAAATTCAATTAAATTAGATTGCTTAGTTAAAGCATCAATATTATTTGAAACTAATTTTTCAAAACCATTAGTTTTAGCATTTTTCAACACTTTTATGATGAATTCTTCTAGATTTGAATTTGGATATAGTGGTGAAAAATTCAACATATGTGAGAATATTTCTTTTAAATTAGTTAAATTGCTTTCAGTAAGTAATACATTGAAAATTACATCAGTTAGTTCTTTTGAAAGTTTTGTAGTGTTAAATTCTTTATTATGTTTCTTGTAAATAGTTTGAACATTTGAATCTAGTTTATCAAGTGAAGATTTGATAGTAGTTTCTATATACTCTCTAACAACAGGAATTTTTGCAATTTTATCTAAATGATTGAAAAGTTTTTCAACAGTATCTTTTCTTTGCTGCTCAGTTAGCTTATTGTAAATAACTTTAATTATGTCAAATACATAATTAGGTTTGAAAATCTTAGATCAAATTCCACTGCTTGTGCCACTAAATGCATACTCAATAATTGGATCAATATTATCAAATAGAACTGCAATTAAATCAGATATTTCTTGATTGGTTAATTTATCTTCGATTAATGATTTAAATTTAACGTTGAAAATTTCTTTCAATAAATCTTCTTTGAAGATTTTTGTTGAATCAAATTTTGAAAAATCAAATCCATTAGCTTCAATATTTTCTTTTAGACCATTAATAACACTATCTGAAATCTTGGTATATAGATCATTATCTTTAATGAACACTAATATTTTTTCAATTATTGATGCTAATGAAGTTTTATATTGACTTTTAATTTCGAAACCTTTAACTTCTTTATCAATAATTTCAACTAATAGTTGTCCTAATTTCTTAGCATTATCGGTTCCACTTTTGAAAATGAATTCATCAAAGATGAATTTAATAATATCTTTGATATTATCATTTGCAGTAGTTAAAGCATTAGATACAAATTTTGCAAAAGTGTCAGAACTTTGAATAACTGAATCTGAAAATGATTTAGTTAAAATATCTCTAATCTTGTTTTCAATTTTTGCTTCTCAGTTAGTTTCTATAAATTCTTTCAATTGCTTTTGGAAATCAGTGATGATTTCTTTTAATGCTGGATCAGAAATTTCAATGTTTGCTACTAGTTTTAGTAAAAGTTGTTTAATTTGTGTTTTTTCAAAAATGTATTTAACAAATTGCTCACTACTTAAGAATTTGCCATAAATTTTTAATACTTTCTTAAAGTCATATTCACTATGACTTGATTTATCTTTGATGAAGATTAAATCAAAGATATCGCTTACTAAAGTTAGGTTTTGACTAATGCTTATAAAGTTTTTAAGTTCAGTTATATATAATTTAGAAATTTCTTCATCAGTGTCATCAATATTTACTTTTTTAGCGGTGTCAACTATTTTCTTGTAGAAATTAGCATATAGTTTTGATTTTGGAATATTTTTTCAGAAATCAGCAACATATTTTTGAAGTGTTTGTTTTTCTTCTTCTGTCATTGAAATTTTTAGTTCAGTTTCAACAAATGAAGTAATGAAACTATTTAAAATAGTTCAAAGTTCGGTTGTGCTTGAAATCTTTTCAAAAAGCATATTCACAATTTTGTTCAAACTATTGGCTTCAGAATTTTCGACCATCTTCGAAACAAATTGAAGAATGTTTTTTGATTTATAAGAAGTTTGATTATAAATAACATGCAATATAGTTTCTTTAAAAGTAGAAACCATATCGGTTGAAGTTATTTGTTCATATAAAATTTTGAAGATTTTATTAGCAAGATCTTCAACAGAATTATGTCCCGGATTTAAAGCAAGAATCTTATCTTTAAGTCCATTTTTTTCAACCATATTAATCAAGGGTCTTATGATGCTTCATTCAGAAATATTCTTCAACATTTCATAAAATAGACTCTTGTTACTTAATATGTCATCAAGTGCTTGTTCAACAATAAATTTAATGATATCTTTAGCTTGCACGTTGATATTGGGGTTATTTACGTAGTTAAAGAGCAAGTTTAGCACTAGATTACGAGAAGTAGCATCTACAAATTTCAGTAGTTTTGCTTCTTTTTTAAGATAATGTAGAATTAAATCCTTAATACCTTTTAGGTATTTTTCTTTTTCAATTTGAGGGTTAACTGGCATATATCCCAAAATTGAAATTAAGATATTTATACCATTTTCTTCTGATGAAACTAAGAGTAAATTATCAAAAATTTTGCTTGTAAGTAGTGAATTAAAATCAATGGTTTTAGTATTGAAAACTTGTAGATAACTTTTTATAAATAACTTAATAAATTTGTAATTATCTTCATAAGCATGGAAATTAGTTAGAATAGCATTAACTGAATATTTGATATTTTCAATAACATCTGATGGAATTTCATATTTTTTAGCAACTACTGCGATGAATGAATTTGTTAAATCTTCGACTAATTTTTTATCCTTACTAATTTCTAAAAGCAAATGATTTACTAATGCTTTGAATGAATCTTCAGCATTATTCATTAATTTAATAATCAGTTCAATGATGTCTTTAGATTCAAAAATTATATTTGTATCTTTTAAAACAAAGTCAATTGTTGAAGTAATGAAACTATCTAATTTATTTTGGAACTCAGGATTTTTCTTTAAATTGTTAAATAATGGAGCAAATTGTCCTAATTTGCCTGTAAAAGTTTCACTATTCAAAAAGTCTTTTAGTATCAATTTGAATACATCTGAAATTCAAGTTTTAACTTCAGGATCTTTAAAAATGTCTTTTTTAACTAGTTCTTTTAATGCATTAAATACAATTTGATCTCATTTTAGATTTTCATAAATTGTTTGGAAAACTTTTTCAGGTGAAACATTTTTGATATGGTTATTCAAAAATAGTTTTTCAATTTCATCATTAATTAAATGAACTGAGTTTTTTAGTTCTTCATTAGATACCATTTCAAGCAAGAACTTGATTAAAATTTCTTTTTTCTTGGTATCATCTAAATTCTTTTTAATATACTCTTTGAAATTAGGTAAATCATCTAAATAAATTCCCGTTAATGAAAATAAATAGTTAATAAGTTTCAAAATATCTTCATTTGAAAAGTTTTTTCCACCATTAAAATAAGCAGTGAACTGGCTTATATATTTACTATTATGTCTTACATCTTGTTCATATTGAATAATTTTTTGATTGTTATTATGTCTTTCAAAATCAAATTCTTTATTTGAAATTTCTTGACCCACCCCAATACCAACAACATTATTTTTAATGAAACTACCTTTTTTACCAAAATCAATAGCACGAGCAAATGAAAGTTTTAATTGCTCTTCTGGTTTTATATCTTTAGCATCTTTTTGATTTATCAAAATTTCATATTCATCATAACTCAAACTCATTTTTATGAATATGTCTTGACTTACTTTTTTAATACCTTTGGTATTTAAAGTGTCATCAGTTAAACCTAGACTTACTGAATTTAGATTTTTTTCTAAAAATTCAGTAGTTGAAAAATCTAAATAATTTAATCTATGAGCTTTCGAAACTGTTTCAAGAATAGAATTAACTTTATTTGTGATTTTAGCAATATAGTTTGTTTGATATTTGTTTTCTAATATTTTTGAAAACTTAACAAATGGTTGAACATACCCTACAATGTTGATATTAACATTTTTATTCAATTCTCTAATTTTTGTAATTAAAGCATTATATTTTTCAACCACTTGTTTTTCATTTGCAAAGAATTTTGTAAATTCCTTTTCAAAAAATGCATCAGCTTGCTCAGTTGTGAAATTAGAATAAACTAATTTTCAAATAACTCCAGCAAGTTCTTCATATTCTACAAAATCATTAATTCCAAGCGACAAGGTTAATAAGTTTGCATTTTGTACTTGGTTTATAAAAAATGAGGAACTTGAGTTTGGGTTGTCAAAATCATTGAAATATTTTTTAATCTTAGATTCTTGTTGAATTTGAATATGTTGGTCAATATTTTTGTTGAATGCTAGTATTTTAGATACATTTGCAGTTGGTTTAGTATTTGAAGATAAAAGATATAGTCAAGTATCAATATCAGATTTAGAAAGCGAGAAGTTGTAATATGATTTTAGTTTTGTATCATTATTTGAAAGCAATTTTATATAGTTAGCAATATATGAAGGATACGAAAGTCCATAAACTGTTGAAGATGAAGCGTCAAAATAATCTGCCATAGAATCATTATGATTACGAGAGTATTGATCACCTAACGCTATATATTTAACATCACCTTTAATAGGCTTTTGGAACATCTCAGGTTTTTCAATTTTGATGTCGGTATTATTTTTACATGCAACTGAAAGCACTGATGGAACTGAAAGTCCTACCAATGTTGTAGCAATTGGAATTAATATGTTATGCTTTTCTTTTTTTATTTTATTGTTCATAATTTCCTCCTTTATCCTAACACTACATCTTCATATATGTAATGATAGTATTCTGCTCTCTTACGGTTTTTACCTCAAATTAATAGAGTTTGTTGAATACCAAGTTGTCCAATTACCATTAAGGCTATTAAAATAATTTTTCCAAAATTATTAATACTTGGTACAAGCCCCACATCAAAACCGCAGGAACCAAATGCCGAACATACTACAAATAATACATGCGTCATTTCATATTTTTTATTTGTTTCAGAGTCAAATAAATTAAATGTTGAATAGCAAATCAAAGTGCTTAAAGTAATTAATATGATTCCAATACTGAATATTGTAACAGCACGGATGAAAGTTTCTTTTCCAATTTGTCTTTTAAAGACGTTAATGCTTCTTTTACCTAATAGCATAGAAACTACACTTAAAAAGATTATTGATACTGTTATATTTCTAATCCCACCGGCAGTTGAAGCTGGTGAAAATCCTATAAACATCAAAATTGAATGAACCAATACTGATTGTTGTGTGAAATGGTAATAATCAATGGTTGTAAATCCAGCTGAACGAGTAGAAAATGTTTGGAAAAAGATTGCAAATGTTTTTGAGAAATTATTACCATAACTTTCTTGTTTTCAAAAACCATTTGTATTTTTATTTATTAATTCAAAGATGAATGTGAACAGTAACCCAAAAAATGAAACTATTAAATAAGTAATCAAAGTAAGTTTGGTAAATAAAGTTATTTTGTAATTCTTTTCAGTTATTTTAAGACTTTTAATTTTACGATATACATCATAAATAACTGGATATCCTACTCCACCAATGAAAATCGAAATTAATGTAAATAGTTGTAAAGCATATTCTTGATTAAATGGAGCCAAACTTTTTTCACCAATGATATCAAATCCCGAATTAGTTATTGCACTAATTGCGTGGAATATACCATATCTAAACGAAAGATCAAGATTACCTTTTGGGTTTCTAAATTCTTTTTCATAAGGATTAAATAATACATTGCTAGTTTGCGCTCATTTACTATCCGAGAATTTTCCATAAGGTGATAAGTAGAAAATTAATATGAAAACAATAGAAGTAATAAATAAAGTGATTAATAAGAAAGTGATTGATACAGTAATTATCCTCTTAGTTTGTCCAGGATTTTGTCCGCCACGTTCAACTTGTGTAACTTCAGAATTGAAGATGTTTAGTTTAATTCCAAATAAAGTTTGGAATATATAAACTTTCAATGTGAAGATACCAAGCCCACCGAGTAACATACTAATTGCAATTAATGCTTGTCCGAAAGTGTTCAAGTAGCTACTAATAGGAAATGTTGAAAGTCCAGTGTTACTAAAAGCACTAGCTGCTATAAAAACTGCATCAAAATAATTAAAACGTATCTTCCCAGATTGTCTTAACTGTTCAAGATACGTGCTATGAGTAATAGGTCAATATAAAAGTAGAGAAATTAATAAGATAACAATAAAATAAATCAAAAAAATGTATTTTATGACACCTATTTTTTTGAATCACAAAAAGAATTTCAAATTTCTTTTAATTTTATGTTCCTTTTTCATGCGCAATATTATATACACTTTTAAAAAAAATAAGAAATTTTGTGGTAAATATATATGCTTTGCATATATATTACACTTAGATTTTTTGGTAAATCTAATATATTTTTTGAAAATAAAATTAGTTGATGAAATGATTTTTATGCAAGAAATTTTGCAAAAAATACTACCATAAAACATAATATCTCATAATTTTTAACACTATTTTTACATTAAAAAATCATATTTTTTTCAGTATATATATGAGTATAAAATTGTATTAGCTTTTTAAGATGTTAACAATGGAATAAATTTATTTAAAAAGAAAAGTGAATATATGTAGTTATTTATTAGATTCTATACAATAAAACCAATTTATTCCAGATATTTTTTTGTTAATTCAACTTTAAAATAATAGTTAATTTCACTAACATTTATTTAGTATAGTTTTATTTTGTTTTTTTAAATTTTTCTTTATATAAAGCAAAAAATTGCATTTTTATAACTTTGTATTTACTATGGTTTTATATACTTCTGCAACATAATATTTTATCAATAAATACAATACAAAATAATCGTCAATTAATTAAGCTAGTTTTGTTCTAAATCTTTCATAACTTTTTCGTATGTTTTGATTCTAGATATCTTGTAATTATAACCACAAAATAGAAACTTAATTTATGAATATTATTACTGATGAATTAATTGCAAAAGTAATATTTTTTATAAAAATAAATTTCAAAAAAAGCACTTACATAAAGATATTTTTTAAATTTTTATTAGTCTATTTTTTTACCTGCTTTTTATAATAACATCACATATTTTGAATTCAAAAAAAGTTAATTAAAGATACTATAATTTAATCCCTACAAAAACAAATTTATAACTTATATTTCTATTATAAATTATAATTATTAATACAAAATTACGCAGCTTATTGTTTAACTTAAAATAAAGAAGGACAAATGAAAAATAGAACTCGTGATATATGTATTATTGGTTTAGGTAGATTTGGAAGTACCATTGCTGATAAATTACTAGAAGACAAAAATCACAAAATAAAACTCGCATTAGTTGATTCAAATGAAAAACAGTTATTAACTTATAAAGATGAAGTAGATGCTATTTATGTTGCAGATGCTGGTGAAAGAAAAACATTAGAAGCTATTAACATTATTGATTTTGATGTTGTTATTGTAGCAACAAGCGACAACATTGAAATTGTTGCCGCTTTATGTGAAATTGGAACAAATAAAATAATTGCTCGTGCAACTTCAAAAAGGCATGCTAATGTTTTAAAACAAATTGGTGTAAGCAGCATCATAAACCCAGAAGATGAAGCTGGTAAAAAAACAGCTCTTCTCGTTGCTAACCCAAGTTTTACTTTATATTCACAAATGCTTGTTGAACTTCAAGATGGATATGTTACTGGATCAACTTATGTTAAAAATTCATCGCTTGAAGGCAAAACAATTGCTGAATTAAATTTCCGTGAAAAATATGAAGTTTCTATTGTTATAGTTAAACGTGGCAGTGAATCCCACCTTCCAAGCGGTAATTTTAAACTAGAAAAAAATGATTTAATAACACTTATCGGAACTACTGAATCAGTTACACAAGTGTTTGAAATCTTTGCACAAGAAAAATAATTCAATTTAGGAAAATAGTTATTATGATCGACTTTAAACCACAAGTATATTTTATTGACCTCGATGGAACTGCATTAGACCTTCCAAAAAAGATTCAAAAGATAAGTTCTAAAAACGTTGAAATGATTTCAACTGTTTGCAAAAAAACACCAGTTGTTATTTCCACTGGTAGATCCAATTCAGAATTTGTTATGAACCTAGCAAAAAAAATTGGTTCGCCTTATGTTATTTGTCAAAATGGTGGTGTTATTGTTGATCAAGACAATAAACTAGTTGTTAAATACATAATTGAAAAAGATGACGTTTCTAAAATATCAGAATTTCTGCAAAAAGAAAAGATGCTTTTTATTTTCAATAGCGGAAATGTTATTTATGGAACAGCAGTTAAATTATTTTTCATTAGTTCATGAGCTAAAAATATAAGACGTGAAACTTACCAAAACATACCCAAGATTCAGGAATGCACTAAAATTCTTACCTTTGGTAAGAGTAAAAAAGGTATTATCAAACTTAGAAATATGTTGATGGAAAAATTCATTAACTTGTCAATTCAAATAGTTTCAAAAGGTTATGCTCTTGAAATAACAAATTTCAATGCAACAAAAGGTCTCGGAGATCACTATGTATGTAAATTGCTTAATGTAGATCCTTCAAGAGCAGTTCACATCGGAGATTCAGGAAACGATTTAGCAGTATTTCCGCATGTAAAGAATTTTGTAGCAATGAAAAATGCGCAGAAATATGTAAAAAAAATGGCTGTATATATTGGACCTCACTTCAAAAAAGCAGGACTTGGAAAACTATTATATGAACTAGAAAAAAATTAAGTTATTGACATTTTATTCTCATAATTTTATTGATAAATAAAAAATTACCCCTTATATCAAGAGCATTTTTTTTGTTTAACTTGTCAATAACTTTGTGAACCAAAATAAATACTAAAAATTTTTAGTTAATTAAAATAAATTAATACTACATATTAATTAAAATAAATATATATGCATTTTAATAAGGGGCGTTTATGATAAACAATATTTTCTATTTACAGAATTCTCAAGAAATAACAAATAAAGATTTATCAATAATTCGTGCATTTTATTTTCCAATAATTGGAAATAGAGCAACTATTTTATATCATTTGCTAGTTGATATATCTTTACTAGATAAGACAAGCAAAAATAATAAAAAATATGATTTTCAAAAAATATCTAAATTAATGCAAATTTCAATTGAAGAAATTTACCAAGTTAAAGAAAAACTTGAAGCATGTAATTTAGTTAAAACTTATCTTTTTAACAATAATGAAATTTTGATTGAAATCAAAAAACCAATGACAGCAAACGAGTTCACCAAAAACACATTGATGTCTAAAACCCTTATTTCAAAAATTGGTAATGAACTTTATTCACAACTTGTTACTGAAAATGCATTTTATGAATATGACACAAAATCTGCTAATGATGTATCAAAGAAATTCTATGAAATATTCAAAGTTGAAGAATGTGCTGATGATGATTTTGAAGTAAATTTCAACTTTGTTGCAAGTAATAATCATGAAGCTTGCAAGAACCTAGATTCAAAAAAATATGTCGAATATATAACAAACGAAAAAGCCACACAACAGCATTTAGTATTAATTAATAACCTTAAGAAATTGAATTTTGATGATGCTGGAATTAACTTATTTATCAACTATTCGGTTAAGATAAATAATTCAATTGTTCCTAACTATATTTTAAAAATAGCCAAAGATTATGCTAAACGTAATTTACTTAAATTTAGTGAAATTGATTCTGAATTAAACTTTGCAATTAACTACAAGCTTCAAAATCAACAAAGCCACTTTAACTATGTTTTGTCTGATCAAAAAGAAAGTAGTCAAAATTCAAAAAAACCCGGCGATAAAGATAAAATTGAAAAAGAAATGCTTGCGATTAGCGGCGAATTCGGTTGAGATTAAAATAAGGAATTTTTATGGAAGACTTCACAAAACCAACAATTGATATAAATACCAATTCAGAAGAATATAAATTTAATCGAGAAGAAGAAAAACAGAAAATTCTTAATGATCCAAGAGTTAAGGAATTAATAATTTCATTAAACCTTACTGAATCTCAAATTAATAATGGAATGGGCTTTATTCAAAAATATTACAATGAAAAAGATCCACAATGAAAATTATATGTTTCTGAATTTAATGAAATTGAAATGGACATTAGCAATGTAACTCATTTTAAAAGACAGAAACTTTTGCAAAATTTCTGACTTACAAATATAACTGCACTCGATGCTGATTTAAAAGAATACTTTTATACCAATAAAAAGAAATCAAAAAAGATTTTAGAAGATGCTTATAAAAGTATGCAAAATTTTTATGGATTAAAAGAATTCATAACAGAACTAACTTCAAAGAAGAAAAGCAATTTAGGATTATTATTAATTGATGAAAATATTTCAGATGCACGTAATATTTTGAAATATCTTGCTGTTTTATATGGTACAAATAAAAATAGAACCGTTGCCTTCATAGAAGCTAATAACCTTTATAGTTTTTACTTCAACAATGCTAAAAATGTTCAACTAATAAATGACATTAATTCATATTTAGAAGAAGTAGATTATTTAATCCTTGATAAATTTGGTATTGGGACTAAACCCGAATGATTTTTAGATAACCTGCTAAATATATTTTTAGAACGTGAAAGAAATTATAAACCTATATTTGTATCTACACCCATTGATATAAGTAAGTCAAATTCATTATTAACTTATGCTTCAAGTACAAACCAAAAATTTGATACTGGTGCAAATAAACTAGAAAAATTTTTGAAGAAAACTATTTTACGCTTAACAACCAAATTTGTATCTAAACCAAAAAGCTAAAATTAGTAAAATTAGGTAAAAATCAAAATTTTTTCAATAAATAAAAACATAAATAAATTTATGTTTAACACTTTTTATTTTGGTATTATTTAAACACTTAAATTTTATTAACTTAAAAGCAAAATAACTCTTATATAAAGGAAAAATTATGGAAAGAAAATTTACAGAACAGGAAACTAATAGACGGAATAAAATTCCCTCACTTGCTGAGCAAAACATTAAAGCTTTTAACTCAACAGTAAAACCAACAATAACTTGTATTGAAATAGAAGAAAAATATCAAAATTTTGCAAGAGAAGAATTAGAAAAAAAAGCAATTAATGTTATATTAAATGGTCGTGTTATTGCGCAACGTGGTCCTTTTTTGGTTATCCAAGATAAAAGAACCACAATGCAAATTTATTGTGACAAAAAAAATATTAATGAACAATCACAAATCATTCTTAAACAACTTGACCTGGGCGACATTATTTCAGTAGAGGGTAGTGTTTCAAAAACACATACTAATGCATTAGTGGTTAAAGCAAACAATATTATTTTATTAACAAAAGCATTAAAACCATTGCCAGACAAATTCCATGGGCTAATTGACATTGAAGATAGATATAGACACCGTTATGTTGATACTATTGTTAATGAAAAAGCAAGAAATACATTTATTTTAAGAACTAAAATCATCAAGCTTATTCGTGAATATTTTGATAATTTAGATTACCTTGAAGTTGATACTCCTGTATTACATCCTATTTTAGGTGGAGCAGCTGCCAAACCTTTTGTTACTTTCTATAATGCATTAAACCATAATTTTTATCTAAGAATTGCAACTGAACTTCCATTAAAGAAACTTATTGTTGGTGGATATGAAAGAGTTTATGAAATTGGTAGAATTTTCAGAAACGAAGGTGTAGATACTACCCATAACCCTGAATTTACTTCAATAGAATTTTATGAAGCTTACTCAGATGTTTGAGGTATGATGGATAGAACTGAAGAATTATTTAGATTCATTACCAAAAAACTAAACATTAGTACTGTTAATTTCAATGGTGAAAAAATTTCTTTTGCAAGTCCATTCAAAAAATTGAACATTGTAGAAGCATTAAATGAAAAACTAGGAATTGATCTACGTAAATTAAATGATAAAGATGCTAAAGAACTTGCTAAGAAGCATAACATTAAATGACAAAGTTACTACAAACTAGGGCATTTAATTAATGAACTATTTGAAAAATACATTGAAGAAACATTAATTCAACCTACATTTGTATATGGTCATCCAATTGAAATAAGTCCATTGGCCGTAAAAGATCCTGAAGATCCTAGATTTACTTTGCGTGCTGAACTATTTATAAATAAAAAAGAATTTGCTAATATGTTCACTGAGTTAACTGATCCAATCGATCAATTAGAACGTTTTGAAAACCAATTGAAAGAAAAAGAATCAGGAAATGAAGAAGCTAACGAAATTGACTGAGATTACATCAACGCTCTTGAATATGGTCTTCCTCCAACAGGTGGATGTGGCATTGGAATTGATAGATTAATAATGCTTCTAACCCAAAATGATTCTATTCGTGAAGTTCTATTATTCCCACAATTAAAAGATTTAAATAATAAATAATAAAAGATGAAAAATAAGTATTTTGTTTGCCAACTTAATACTTATTTTTTTACTTTCTATAAGCTTTTTATTGAAAATTAGAACCTTATTCAATAATTGCTTTTAAAATGACTTTATTATTAAAGAAAATTTCTGTTATTTTAGTTTTTTCAGAGTTAAATGAAATATTAAGTGAAAAGTTAATTTCTTTGAATTCGAAGGTTGCGTTTTTAGCTTGAAACTTAGTCTTAAAAGCTTTTATGTGATTGGTTACTTCATCTAAAAATGAATTAACCATTATTCCATCATAACCTTGTTTTAAATCTTTAAAAAACACTTCATTATCTTTTTGATAAGCAAAGGTGAAATTATTGAAAATATTTTGAACATTAGAAAAATTAAAGTTACTAATTTCTTGTTTTACTATTTTGCTTTTTTCTTTAAAATCAGTAATTGATTTGTATTGATCTTCATAATAAAGTGTCAAGAAGTTTAATAAATTAGTGTGATTAATTGTAATTTTATTGGAAGTGATTTCATAATAATTAATTAAATTATAACCTGGATATTCTTTAGGATTATTTTGAATTCTAGTTCAAAATGGATAAAACTTAGAAGCTTTATCATTTAAGAAATTTATATTTTTTGATGATTTTATTAAAGGCAAATTATATTGCTTTCAAGCAATATTTGAACGTAAGATATTGTCTTTATCATTTAAAACTTTAGAAGCAATATTTACTTTTGGTTCGCTTTTGATTTCTAATTGATATTCTTTATCTTTTATGGTTTCGGTTTCTTTAGCTTCAACTTTTTTAGAAAAATCACCATCAAAAAATGATTTAGTTCTTTTAATCTTCCTTTTCTTATTTATAGCAAGTGGAATTGCAATCACAGCAACTAAAGAAGTTACAAGGGTAGTAAAAACAAATACGTTAGAAAGAATTTTCTTACGCTTTAGTTTTTTTTCATCTTTTTTCTCAGATTCACTTACTTCTATAATCTCGTTTATATCTGAGGGTTTAAATTCTTCTTCACTTGTTGCCATAACTTATCCTTGGTCTTTTAATATCTCTGTTATTCTTTGCATATTTACACCAGCCATTGTATAATCGCCATTTAATATTTTATTATATAAATATGCTGTAAAATGACTAATTACTCTATATTTATAAAAATCTTGTGGTTCATTAATACCATAATAAATTCAAAATTGTTTTTCACCACTTTTTCCAAGACCAATGTTTTCAAACATATAAGCTATATCTAAGAATCTATTATTTCTATAAGCTACTGACCAATCAATAATATAAATATTTTTTGTATCAGTAAATAATACATTATCAAGACCAAGATTGTTATGACAATTAGCATCAACTATAATTTTCGAAACTCAACCCAAAATCTTATCACATACTGGCTTGCCACCAATTTCTTGATAAAGTGACTCTAAATCAATTTTGCTAATGTATCAATCAATTTTATCTTTAAGGATATAAGAAGGAAATTCCTTTTTACTATCATGTAATGTTCTCATAGCATGAGCAAGTAATTTAATATGATAATTTTGAAATTGGTTTATATGATAACAATTTAATCATCTTCAGATGATTTTATTTTTATCTTCATAAACACAAGTCGGAACAAAATATAAATCTTCAATTACTGATAAATTTAAACGATTATCAAATTGGTTATGATATTTTTGAACAATGAAACGATTAGAAATCGAATAATCTTTGTTAGTTATTTGTAAAAATGAATCAGTAATTCTATTTTGTGGAGCTTTTACTTTCGAATAAATTGTTTTATAAGCATTGCGATTAAATGTTTGAACTAAGTAAATATAATCTTCAAATTTTTCCTCATCAAGTTTGAAGAATTCTATGATTTCTTTTTTATCAATGTCAAAAAATAAATGTAGTGTTACAGGGTCAACATATCTTGAATTATAGCCGGCAAATTCATAATCAATAAGTTTTATAAAACCATATTTATTAATTAGAATGTTATGCTTTTTAAGGTTATTATGGCTTAATACTAATTCTTCATCTTTATATTTTTCTAATATGTCTAAAAACTTTTGGTCTTTTATGGGATAAGCAAGTCAGTTGAATTTATCAACATTTACATGCATTTTACTAAAATGTAAAACTGATTTATAGATTGAAATTCTAACTTTTTCATCTAAATTCACTTTAAATAAATCTTGACCTGGAAATCATTTTTTTATTAAATAACCATCTTTGAAATATAGATAATCTTTAAATTCAGAAACAATTTTTGTTTCATTTTCATAATTTACATTTAATACTTTTTTAGGTATTCTAATTTGTACTCAGACACCATCGATTTTTCCAATATAAGTCTTATTATGAAAGCCTTCATAATAAAATCTTATGTCTCTAATTTTTGAGACTACTTGACTTCCAAACTTTCCTTTTAGCTCTGTTATTATTTCTTTGATTTCAAAAGAAATATTATTTTTTTTCATAAGTTTCTTTCTTTTAATTAATAAATGCTCTTATAAATAGTCCTATATTATTCTTCTTTGAACTTGACAATTAGTTTCATATATTGTCAATAATTTTTATGTTTGATTTAATCTTTATTATTTTCTGATTTTTTTCTTTATTGATTATATTTTTCAGTATATAGTTTCATATACTTTTCAATCCTTTTGTTATAAGGAGTGTCATCGAATATATTTTTAATATGTGAATTATTTCACAATACAAATAGTGCATTTACAATTATTTTATGCACCAATAAATACTTTTCTTCATAATCATCACCATAAGCCTTGAAAAATACTTTTTCTTGTTCTGGTGTTAAATTGCTACTTTCAATGAAATAAGCAAGATCAAAATGAACATCTCCCATAGATGCATATTCTCAGTCAGTTAAATAAATACCATTTTGATTTTCTATCATATTAAATAATCACAAGTCATTATGGCAAGGCGCAGAACAATCAATGTTTTTTACAAATAAATTAAGTTTGTTGTAATACTTATTAACCACATCAACTTTTTTACCTAATTCACTTATTTTTTTATAATAAGTTTTAAATCTACGAGCTAATTGATTTTCTTTAGGAAACTTTTGTTTTGAGTTATGTAGTGTAATTAATATTTTTCCTATTTTAGTGAGTTGTTCATCAGTTATATTTTGACTTGATAAAGTATTTCCATCAATTCAGTCAGTAACAAGTTTTTCAGATGTGTTTTGTTTTACTTTTGGGCAAAAGGGAAAAATATTCAAAAGAGTATAATCAATTTTGTGATTAAACCCATCATAAGTTTTAATTTTTATAAATTCGTTTTTTTGTTTATCTTTATAAGTTTTATTAGTAAACCCTTGGTTTTCTATAAGTTCCATTTTTAATATAAATATATATGAGCAATTAAATATCTATATTTTCTGCATATTTAGCATTTTCTTGGATAAAGTCATGACGTGGTTCGATTTCTTCGCCCATCAATGTTGTAAATACTGCATCACATCTTGCAAGGTCATCAATTTGAACTTGTAACATTTTTCTAGTTTGTGGGTCCATTGTAGTTTCTCATAATTGTTCTGGATCCATTTCACCAAGACCTTTATAACGTTGAATACCAACTGATTTTTTGTCATCTAATTTAGCAAGTATTTCTTCTTTTTGTGCGTCATTGTAGGCATAATAAGTGCTTTTGTTTGAAGAAATCTTATATAGTGGAGGTTGCGCAATGTATACAAATCCATATTCAATTAATGGACGCATATAACGGTACAAGAATGTAAGCAATAATGTAGTAATGTGGGCACCATCGACGTCAGCATCAGTCATAATGATTATTTTGTGGTATTTTAATTTATTGATGTTAAATTCATCAGTAATACCTGTACCAAGTGCATGGATAATAGTTGCAATTTCTTTGTTTGATAGTACAGTTTCAAAATTATTTTTTTCAGCATTAATTACCTTACCACGTAGTGGAAGGATCGCCTGAGTCATTCTATCTCTACCCATTTTAGCAGAACCACCAGCAGAGTTACCTTCGACTATAAATAGTTCACTAATTTCAGCATTTTTTGAAGTACAATCAGCTAATTTACCTGGTAAGTTTCCAATATCAAGACCATCTTTTTTTCTTGATGCTTCACGAGCAGCATTTGCAGCTAAACGCGCACGTTGGGTCATTAAACATTTATCAATAATAGCACGAGCGTGGTCAGGATTTTCTGCCATGTATTTTTCAAGAACTAACGAAATAACTTTGTTAGTTGCAATACGGGCATCTTTGTTTTCTAGTTTGCCCTTTGTTTGACCTTCAAAAATAGGATCAGTGTGCTTGATTGAAATAATAGCAACAAGTCCGTCTTTAACATCTTCTCTTGATATTTTTTCATCTTTGTTTTTGAATAATTTATTGGTTTCTGAGTAGTTATTGTAAATTCTAGTTAAAGCATCGTAAAACCCTTGTTCGTGTGTACCACCATCACCAGTTTGAATGTTGTTAGCATAAGAAACTATGTTTGAAGTATAAGTTTCATTGTATTGCATAGCAACTTCAACCATAACAGAGTTTTCGCTATTTGTTTTTTCTTTGAATTCACCTTCAGCATAAATTACATTAGGAATGGTAAGTTTTTTACCTTTGTTAAGTTCATTAACATAATCTATGATTCCCCCTTCAAAACAATAACTTCTCAAAACATTTTTTTCAATGTCTTCACAAGCAATATTTAAACCTTTGTTTAAATAAGCAATTTGTTTGGTATGGTCAATAATTGTTCCAAAGTCAAAATCAACTTTGTCCATAATAGTGTAATCTGGATGGAATTTAATTCTTGTTCCAGTTTCACCAGGTTCAGCATTACCTATTACTTGCAATGGTTTTGCAGGTTTTCCACCTTTGGTGTATTTTTGGTAGTAAAGTTTTCCATCTCTTTTAATTCAAACTTCAAATAAATCACTCAAAGCATTTACTACAGAAGCACCAACACCATGAAGGCCACCAGAAACTTTATAGTTGCTGCTGTCAAATTTTCCACCAGCATGCAATACAGTCAAAATAGTTTCAACAGCAGATTTTTTAGTTTTTGGGTGAATATCGACTGGCATTCCCCGACCATTGTCAGTTACTTCAATAATATTTCCAGGGTGCAATTTAATACTAATTTGGGTAGCATATCCAGCCATAGCTTCATCAACTGAGTTATCCACTATTTCTCAGACAAGGTGATGAAGTCCACGAAAACCGATCGAGCCAATATACATACCAGGACGTTTTCTAACGGCTTCAAGTCCTTCTAAGACTTGAATATTATCGGCACCATATTTTTTTATATCTTCTTCTTTGCTCATATATAGTCCTTTCGTAATTAATTATCAAATATAAATGTAAGTAATTTATATATTAAATTAATATATAAATTATAAAGCAAAACCCTGATTTTTTAATGCTTATGGTTAATTAAATTTTTTGAAATTTATACCTTACTATAAGTAGAAAAATCCTACAATACCACATCATTTTTGCAGGATTTTAGTGAAATTATTTTTTTGAAGTTAAAACATACCTGGAATTACTTCTTTGAAGAGTTTTGTATTAAATAATTTTTCAACATAATAAACGAATTTGAGGTTAGTATTATCTGTATAAGCACTCGAAACTCTTACATAAGTTGATTGATCAATTAGTTTTTCATTTCATTTGGTTTTAGGAAAAATTATTTCATAAGGCTCAATGTTGTTATTGATTTTGTTTAAATCCTGACCACTAACATTTATAAAATCTCATTGATAGTTGATAGAAATATGATGATTTTTGTCTAAATTAATTGAACGTATTTTCTTGGGTTTTATTAAATATGAAACTACTTTATCATTATTTTTCTTGGTGTAAATAAAAGATTTAGCACCTCTGAAAATTATTAAATAATTTTCTTCAAAGAATTTTTCATCGTATTTTTTAAGAAGACTTTGTCATTTAGCATTATATTCTTTTGCTTTAGGATTAGTGCTTTCTCAAAATGGATTTATAAATTTTTGATAGTCATCAAAATATTTGGCAATGTAGAAATTATTTAAATTTGAAAAATTTAAAAATGTTGGATGAAATAAATAATCATAAAAATCATAGGCGGATTTTCTGTCAAATGGTGCATCGCTAGAATCAGAAAGAATATCTTTATTAAGGTATGTGTAATTATCAAATAATTTTTTATATTCTTCATTTGTAAAATCATCTAACATATAATCTTTACGATTAAGTAACATATTTTTAAAAATTTCATCACCAAATGAAGTTGAAACACCTTCTAATAATTTTTTGTGAAGTTCTAATTTTAAATTTACATCTATATATTTACCTTCAATTGTTTTTCATGTGCCAAATGAAAGATGCGCTAGATTATTAAATCCATAAATTCCAAAATCATTGTTTTTGTTAGGAATAACTTTAAAATTTTCAATTTTATTTTTGATAATCTTATTGAATTTTACAGGTTTGATAGCACAAGATGATGAAAGTAAGAAAGGCAAAATCAAAATTGATGAAAGAAATATTTTTTTGCTAATTTTATATGCCATTTTTTAATAAAATTATTTGACCGCTTTGTTTATCTATCACAATTCTATCATCAACTGACTCATAATGTATTTGTCTTCCTGGCACTTTTCTAATTGCAAATTTTAAATAATTATTTCTAAATTCACGTACTGCTTCAAAAACTGTTTTTAAATATTCAAAATACAAATTATCAGATCTCTTTGTTGCTTTTGCTCACATATTTTTAAGTGAAAAATAATCTTCAAGAGTTCTAACAAGTTCACCTATTCCACCTACATAATATTTTTCATTATAAAAATATATATTTTTTGCAAATGAAGGTATGATATAAACTAAAGATCTTTTAACAATAATTGGATGATTTCAAAGGCTTGATGGTATATATCCACCTCAGGATTTATAACTCTCAAAACCTTCTAATCAATCAAGTTCGCCAGTTCATTTTATTTTAGAATCATTTTCTTCACTTTTTGTATGTTTATCTATACTTCTTATTGTTCTATCAAAAAAATCAGGTCTTATCTTCTTATCATTTTGTGGACTATATTTTTTTCAATTAAGTTTTATATAACCATCTTCAAAATATGCAAGTTCAAGAACAAATTTTAGATAACTCATTAATTTTTGATAATTATCTTTATTTTTCGCAACTTTTTTCTTAAAATCTTCAAGTAAACGTATTTTTCGCTCTTCTAAATCTTTCTTAGTCAAAAATTTAATTTTTTTGCCTTTAACCTCGATTTTGTGTTCAATAGGTATGTCGTAATTCATATTGTCTCCTTATATAAATTATACAATATACAATATGAAACCTACTAATACTCATAGCATAAGTATCTTTTTTAAATAAAAAAATAATGAAGAAAAAAACTTATTTTACATATCTAATAAAAAATAAAATTTTATTTTTCTTGCATAAGTTTTATTTCTTCTTCAGTTAATTTTCTAATTGATCCTAGTTTCAAATTTGGATCTAATTGCAATTTACCAAATTGTATTCTTTTTAAATAAAGAACAGAACAGCCTTGGGTTGCAAACATTTTTTTGACTTGGTGAAATTTACCTTCATAAATGGTTATATAGCAAGTTTTGTCATTAATTTTTTCAAACAAATAGTTTTCTACTGTGAATTCATCATTTATTTTAATCGGAAGGTTTTTGTTTAAAACTTCAGAATCAAGTTTTTTGTCTACTCTAACTAAGTATTTTTTAGGTACATGATTTTTAGGACTTAAAAGCGTGTGACACATTTTTCCATCATTACTAATTATTAAAAGTCCTTCAGTGTCTTTATCTAGTCTTCCAAAAGCAAAAAATTTATCTCTTTTAAGACCTAAAATGTCAAATATAGTTGAACTATATCAATCATTATTTGCAGTGATGAATCCAGCGGGCTTATTGAACATATAATATTGAAACTTATTGTATTCTAGTTTTGAACCATCTAGTTCAACAATATCCTTTTCGGGATTTATTTTGATTAATTCAGTGATTAAAATGCCATTAACTTTAATAGCTTTTTGTTTAAGCTTTTGTTTAATCACTTTGCGAGAAAGTGTTGTTATATCACCAATATATTTTTCTATTCTTACTTGCTGTTTCATTACTTTGATATTTATACTTAAAAAATTCTATTAAAAAACCTTATATTAATTTGAAAATAAGAATTTAAAATAAATGAGACAGCAAAAAAATGTGCCACTAAATAAAATAAGACTCACTAGATGAGTCAAATTTTGGGGTGCGTATTAATTAAGTTACAAGAACTGTTTATATATCTTGCGGTAAATGAGTTTTACAATTGAAACTAAGATGATATAGCTTCCGAGTAAAATAGTTAACCACATATAAAATATTGGTGGAAGTGGATGCATTAAAAGTAAAGAATTTACTTTCGGAATGTATTGAAGCGCTGTAATTACACCGATACCAATTAAGGTTGTTATAAATATTGAAGTTGAAGCGTTTGATTTTATGAATGGAACTTTATCGGTTCTTAAAAAATGCATTACTAAAGTTTGAGTTCACATTGAAGTCACAAGTCAAGCAGTTCAAAACATATGCATAAATTGTTTTGCTTGAGCAGGGCTTACTTTTAGAATGTCTTTGTATTGCATTCCATTCATTTGTGCTGGAATAAATACAAAGTAGAAGATTAGAAATGACATAATGTCAATTATTGTACTTACAAGACCAAATCAGAGCATAAACCGGAGGATAGATTTATATTCTCACTGTTTAGGTTTTTTAATAAATTGTTTGTCGACATTATCTCATGGAATAGCACCACAACATAGATCGTAAATTAAGTTAAGTAAAATTATTTGAATAGGCGCCATTGGAAGAAATGGTAACAAGATTGAAGCGATCAAGATGCTAATAATGTTTCCGAAATTTGAAGAAACTGTCATTTTAATGTATTTGTTGATGTTGGCATGAGTTTTTCTACCTTCGACAATAGCAGTTGCTAAAACATTTAAATCTTTTTCAAGCAAAATGATGTTGGCAGTTTCTTTTGCTATATCAGTTGCAGTATCTACTGAAATAGAAACATCGGCAACTTTCATAGCAGGAGCGTCATTAATACCATCCCCCATATAACCAACCACATGACCATTTTTACGTAAAATAGTAATAATACGTGCTTTTTGGTCAGGAGTTAATTTGGCAAATATTTGAGTGTTTTCAACTTCTTTAGCAAGTTTTTCATCACTCATAGATGACACTTCTTTACCAAGCAAGATTTTTTCATAATCAATCCCAACCTTAGCACAAATTGCTTTGGTAACTAATGGGCTATCACCAGTAAGAATTTTTATTTCAACACCTTTAGCATTAAGTTCACGGATTGCACTTTCAGCTGAATCTTTTGGAGGGTCTAAAAATGTTAAATAGCCAATTAATGTCATTTCTTTTTCATCAGCTACAGAAAACTTACCAACAGCTGATGCATTATTTTTTGAAGCTATTGCAATAACACGCATACCTTCATTGTTGAATTCTTCAACTTTTTCAAGCACATCATTGATAGTTTTTTTGTCAAGTGGAATTACTTTTCCATTTTTATAAATGGTAGAACATATGTTAATAATTTCTTCAACAGCACCTTTGGTAATCATTTTAATTTTATTATTTTTTAATGAACGTACTAAAACCGACATTCTCTTACGATTAAAATCAAAAGGTATTTCATCGATTTTTTCAAAGTGAAGTTCTAGATTATCAAGTTCTTTGTCTTCTTCTGCAAGTTCAAGTGTTCTATTAATTATAGAATTATCCAATAAGTTTTTAAGTCCTGTTTGATAATAAGAATTCAAGAAAGCATATTTTAAAACATAACTATCTTCCTTGCCGGTAACATCCAAGTGGCGTTCCAATATAACTTCATCCTGAGTAATAGTTCCTGTTTTATCAGTACAAAGAATGTCCATAGTTCCAAAATTTTGGATACTATTTAAATTCTTGACAATGGTTTTTTTCTTACCCATTGCAATTGCACCTTTTGATAAGCAACTTATTATTATCATAGGCAGCATTTCGGGAGTTAAACCAACTGAAATTGTGATCCCAAATAATAAAGCTTTTACTCATGGATTAGCATTAGGTTCTTTATTTAAAAATCCAACAATCAAAAATACAATAGGAACAATAATTGAAATTATGATCATTAAAAGAAGTGAGATTTTTTTAATCCCCTTTTCAAAATTAGTTTTCACAGGTTTTTCATTTAATTTAGATGCTATTTGTCCAAGGTAAGTACTATTTCCTACAGCTAGTACAATCGCAACTGCTGAGCCTGAAATAATGTTAGTTCCCATAAAAGCAATGTTGCTTAAATCTGTGACATTGTCATAATTTTTTTTGGTGTCTTTTATTGAGTATTTTTCAATAGGCTCTGATTCACCGGTTAAAGCTGATTGCGATACGAAAAGGTCTCGTGCTGATAAAATCCGCACATCAGCTGGGATAATATCTCCAGCTGCAAGGTGGATAATATCTCCTACCACTATTTCTTTTAAAGGAATTTCTTCTAATATACCCGCTCTTTTAACAAGCGAAGTAGTTTGAATCATTTGTGTGAGTTTAGAAGCATTTGTCGCACTTCGTTGCTCTTGAATAAAATGAATGATACTACTTACAAAAATCATTACCAAAATAATAATCATTGTTGTATAAGATTGATCGCCTGTTTTACGCACTATTGGAACAATGATTTCAGCTACCATCGAAATCATTGCAAGTATAAATAAAATAATATTAAATAAATTGAAAAATGATCTTACTATTCTTTTTAAAACAGTGTCTGCACCTTTACGAGTGATTTTATTTTCACCATACTCTTCACGATTTTCTTCAATGCGATCATCTGTTTCTATTCCGCGGAGATTAGTATTAAATTTAGCAAATAAATCATCTTGCGACATATCAGAACATTCAATTAAATGATTTTTACTTAGACGCAATTTTTCTTCAGTTTTAGATTTATTTACTACTTGTAATTTGCTCATACATACCTCCAATATTTAGTTATATTAAATTTTACCAATTATTAATTTTTAAAACTTATTAACTTATATTTTTGTGAAACTTGAATTTCTTTTATGTCTTAGAACCATAGTTTCACAAAACTTTCTCAAATGTTTCTCAAATTCAAATAATGTCAAAAACTTATGTGCTACAAATATAGGTATGAGATTAAAAATGCAATTAGATGAAAAAGACTGTGGACTTATAGTACTCCAAGGCTTTTATAAAATGTTTTATAAGAAATGACTTGACATAAATTTATTGAAACAAAAGATAAATTATGGACAAAATGGAATTTCTTTATATGACCTTAATTCACTCGCTTCAAAACTAGGAATTAGTTTGAATGTAATGGAAGGTGATTTTGAATCTTTTTTGAATCTAAAAATAGATGGTGAATTTTTCACTATTATCAATGATAATAACTACTATCATTATGTAGTTGTAGAAGAAAAGACTCAAAATCACATTTATATAAATGACCCCGCTAAAGGAAAAATTAAAATTCCAATAGATGAGTTTAAAAGTAAATATTTGAATATAGTAATTACTGTGTCTAAATCAAATACTGAAGATTTAAGTTATACTTCCAAGAATTTCAAAAATGATTTTTTAGTCAAAAATATAGGATATGTAATTTTAATTACTTTCATAAGTTTTTTAAGTCAAGCACTATTTTTTGCCTCATCTTTTTTTATCAAATATATTGTTGATAAAGTTATTGTTGAAGGAAAGAATGATTTACTCATTAAAATAAGTTTGGTGTTTGGTTGAATTATAGTGTTGCGCCTTATAGCTAATTTATTTAATACTATTCTGCGGCAGAATATATTTAGCAGAATTCGAAAAGAAATACTCGAACTATTTTTCCGAAAAACTTTGAATGGTAAAAGCGAGATGTTAGAAAAAATTTCTAAATCTGATTTTATGCAACGCCTTTCTACAATTGACCAAATTTCACATTATTATGCAAATATAATAAACTTAGTCTTTTGTAATCTAGTATCAATTATTTTAATTTTCCTTGGTATGGGTTCAATTAATTGGAGGCTACTATTAATCTCAATAACTTTTGTTTTAATAAGCATTGCTATATCTTTTATTTTTAATAAAAGAGTACATAGACAATATCCCAAAATAGTTTCAAACAACATTGAAATTATTAATAAGAATTTAGAAATTTTTTTGAATAACATCTATTCAAAAAATCCAACTTATAAAACGCAAATAGTAAGCGAAGTTCAAAACAACATCAAAACACTTCAATCCAATAATTTTGCTCTATGAAAAACTATTAATATTAAAGACTTGACATCGAAATTTTTGAATGTAATTGTTCAATTTATTGTGGTTTATTTAGGTACTAAATATGTAATTTATGGAGATATTACACTTGGTGATTTCCTACTTTTTAATACAATAATTTCATTTTTAGTAACACCTTCTGATGAATTAGTTGAAATTATTATTAATTCAGCTACTAATAAAGAAAACATTTCAAGACTTAATTTCATTTTATTTATCGAAGAAGAAAGCGAAAGCAAAGATAAACAAATCATCGGTAAGATTCAAAGCATTAAATTTGAAGACTTTAGTTTTGCCTACAATGTTAAAAACATTTTCGAAAATCTTAATATTGAAATAACCGAAAATAAGATAGTTGATGGCAAAAATGGAATTGGCAAAACTACATTATTTAAATTGATATTTGGTATCTATAATAGTTATGAAGGAAATATTTTAGTAAATGGTGTCAATATCAAAGATATTGATCTACAAAAATATCGTGAAAAAATCTTCATAAATTCTAATAATGTATACTTCCCAAATCAATATATTTTAGAATACATTACTTGCAATAATAAGTTTGCTATTAATAGATTCAAATTAAATATCGAAAAATATAAACTCGATAAATTATTAAATAACTTCAATTTGCGAATTGATGAAAAAATTACAAGTGGAGGAATGTTTCTTTCATCAGGCCAAAGACAACTATTAAACATACTAAAACTCTTTTGTTTTGAATATGATGTCATACTTTTGGATGAAGCATTAGAAAATATTGACAAGAAAAACTGACAGTTTTTGAAAAAAGCTATTTTAAAAGAACAAAAAGATGCTCTTTTTATTGAAACAAGTCACTGCAATCGTTATATTAACAAATCAGATAAAATTTACTTTTAAATATATAAATATATTTAATAGTTTATAATAATCCCGTATGAACAACAAGTTAAATTTTTTAAATAAGAGTTTTTCAAAGTTCATTTTTATGAAAGAATTTGAAGAAATCTTAGAGAAAACTATTCAAGAATTTAATTTAACTAAAAATATTAGTGTTGATGTTTTGTTTGTCGATCGTTTCAAAATGAAAAAATTGAACAATTTGTACAGGAATAAAAACTATACAACTGATATTCTTAGCTTCCCAATTGAAGCAGATATGAACCTTGATTTTCTTGAGGTTAGACCATTAGGTCAAATAATAATTTCTCCTTGAAAAATTAAAAAACAAGCAAAAGAATTTAACCACTCACTAAAAAGAGAATTTTGTTACATATTCGCCCATGGTATTGTGCATCTGTTAGGTTTTGACCATCAAACACCTGAAGAAGAAAAAATTATGAATCAACACGTTGATAACATAATGAATATGATGTCTATTACGAGGTATTAGATTATGAAAAAAATAGTTATTGCATCATTAATTGGACGTCCTAATGTTGGAAAAAGCACATTAATGAACAACCTTATTAAATGAGAGTTATCGATTATTTCACCTTTTGTTCAAACTACTAGAGATGAAATCCGAGGAATTTATAATGATGAAAATTCACAAATCATTTTCATTGACACTCCAGGTATTCACAAATCAGTTAATAAGTTTTCTGAAAAATTAAACAGTAAAGCATATGAAAATTTAAAAAATGTTGATGTCATTTTATTCTTAACCGCAGCTAATGAAGAAATAGGTAAAGGCGATCAATACATTATTGATAAACTAAAAGAAGTAAAAGATATTCCTAAAATTGCGGTTATTACTAAACTAGATCTAGAAAATAATGAAGAAGTTATAAAAGAAAAAGTTAATAAGTTAAAAAAGCTTGGCTTTGAAAAAGTTTTTGGAGTAGGACTTAAATTCGAACAAGCTTACAAAGACTTAATTGAAGAAATTAAAAACTATGGTAATGAAGGTGAACTTTTATATGATGAAAGTTATATCACCGATGTTCCTATGACTTTCATTGCTAAAGAAGTTATTAGAGAAAATGCAGTTCGTAATTTATACGAAGACTTGCCACACTCTATAGCTATAAAAATTGATGAGTTCATAGAAGAACCAACCATTTATAAAATCTTAGCTACTTTATATGTAAAAAGAAATTCACAAAAAGCTATCATAATTGGAAAAGATGCTAGTGTAATTAAAGACATTTCTATAAGAAGTAGAAAGAAATTAAGACAAATATTCGATCGGAATGTTTACATTAATATATCAGTTAAAGTTATGCCTAACTGAGTTAATAATGATGATGATATAAAAAAATTGGGGTATTAATGAAAAAGAGGCGATATCTTCCACCTTATATGATCAAGAAAATCTTACTATCAATATTGATAGTGATTTTATTTTCTATTTTTTTATGAATACTTATTATTAGAATAATGAATCCATTTAAAGTAAGTATTTATAATTACGAATCATATTTGAGTAGAAATGTAATATCTAAAATTAAAAAGCACTATTCTTATCATACATTTTCTGAAATTCAGGAATTTACAAAAGCAATTCATACCAACAAGGCAGTTGCAGGCGTTGGTTCAGATCACCAAATAGCACAACTTATTTTAGAAGGTAAACTTAGAAAAATTGAACTAAGAAAAATTTTTGATAATTATAAAGAAAACGAAGATGGACTGAATGTATTCGAAAAAGAAAAACAATTCAGAAAGTTTGTTTACTCGCATTATGAAGATATTGTTCAAAAACACATAGATATTTATGAACAAAAAATTATTGAAGCTATTAAAAAAGCTAATCCTCAAAATATAAAAACAACGTTAACTAAGCAAAATAAAATCATTAGGCCTTTTCTTTATTACAAAAACGATGACATTTCAAAAGAAGTTATTGGCTTTGAAGCAGATGGAAAAATTGGTATAGATCATTTTTACGAATTTTTATTTCCTTACTTTATACAAGATAAAGTCATCGCTTATAATATTAATCAAAAATATAGACCTCAAATTAAAAATATTTCAAAAATTGATTTTAAAAATAATTACACTTGACACAACATTTTAACCACATTAATTAATAACCATGGTTATAAAATGATCAACTGAACCAACTCATATCTTGACAATGCTATGATTGGTCAATTTTATGCTACTGAACAAGGTTTAAAAAATTACATAAATTCACAAGGTTATGTAGAAGAAATTACCGAAAAAAACTATAAAGAAATATTTAATTATTTCTTTGATTTTGTTCAAAAATCAACAGGATTTTCTATCAAAGAACCTCTTCACAATAAATTAGTTACTGATGGTCTTCAATTAGTTAATGAAATCATTGAACCTATTAAAACCAAACCAGATATTGCAATTATGTACAATGGTGACACTTTAGATTCTTATTATGCTAATGATAACTTCGAAATTTTAGAAGATAAAAAACAAATCGATTATGTAAAACCTAAAAATAATTACATTCTAATGGACGCTTGAATTATTTCCAATAACGTTAGTGACAAAGACACTGATAAATTTTTGAAATTTTGAAAAGAAAATGTTATTACTGGTAGCACATTCACAGAAAGTGAATACATAAAACATTACTATCAAAGTGTTTTAGAAAACTTGGTAGATAATGAACCTAATAAAAAATATGAATATTTAACCAAACTTTTCAAAAATAAAAATATAGAAGCTCCATTTGACATAAATGAACTTGACAAAAACTTTTACAAGGAAAAATTCGATATATTTAAAGACAATTTTGGTTTCTTAAATAGCGTTGATAATTTCGATTCAGTTAACTACACACCACCTTTTAAATATATGAATAATTTCATCAAAAAATATTATTTCAAAGAAGATGATATGTCCGATGATGAGAAGGCAATAAGAATTTTCACAATTGAAAATAATTCTACTATTAATCACCAAGTTTACCAACCAATCGGATTAAAATTAAGGACCGAAATTATCGATTATTATTACAATAATACACGCTCATAAAAAAAGATATTTTTTATTAATTTATTTATAATTTAAACTATGTTAAAAAAGCAAAAATTTCTATTATTAGACCACATAAAATGGGACTTTTATAAGGAAAAATTCTTCCTTAATTTTTGCAATTTAAATCGCTATACCATTGAATATTCGCAAGACATTTATGATTGTGCCTCCCTATTTTCTTCTAACTAATTTATGGAAAAGAAAGGAGAAAAACTTATATGAACGCAAGAAAACAAGTTACAAAACAAGACAACTTACCAATCATTGAATTAGTTGACATCGTTAAAGAGTTTGACGATAAACTCGTTTTAGATGATGTAAATTTATCTATTAATAAAGGTGAATTTATTACTTTATTAGGGCCTTCCGGTTCTGGAAAAACTACAATTTTAAGAATAATTGGTGGTTTTGAATGAGTAACTCGTGGTGAAGTTAAATTTTTCGGTAAAGACATTAAAGATTTAAGCCCGCATAAGAGAAATGTATCGACAATTTTTCAAGATTATGCACTTTTTCCACATTTGAATGTTGAAAATAACATTAAATACGGACTTAGACTAAAAAGACTACCAAGAGAAAATGTAAATAAATCATTTGAAAAAAATCTTCTAACTAAACAAATTCTTTGAAGAAAAAAAGCTAGTCAAGAAATGCAAAAACTTGACAAGCAAATGTCACAATACCAAGCAATTATTGAAAAAGGTAAAATATCTGAAAAACAAATCGATAAATATCAAAACCTAATCGATAATCTAGACTTCAAATACTCATACTGAGAAAACTACTGTGATTTAAAAACTGAAAACTATGAAAAGAAATTTTTAACTCGTTCAATTACAAATGCTGAAATGAATGCTGAAGTTAAAAAAATAGTTGACCTAGTAGGACTATCTGGTAATGAAAAGAAAAATGTTAATTTCTTGTCGGGTGGTATGAAACAAAGGGTTGCATTAGCTCGTTCTTTGGTTATTGAACCTGAACTACTTTTACTAGATGAACCTTTGAGTGCATTAGATGCTAAAATTAGAGAAAAAATGCAACACTTTTTGAGAGATATTCAAAGAGAGTTAAAACTTACTTTCATTTTTGTTACTCATGACCGGAATGAAGCATTGCAATTAAGCGATAGAATAGCAATCATTAGGGATGGAAAAGTTGAACAATTTGGCGAACCAAAAGAACTATATGACTTTCCTAAAAATAAATGAGTTGCTAATTTTATTGGTGATTCTAACTTTTTTGATGCTACTTTTGTAAAAGAAGGCAAGGTTAAATTTATGGGTAAAGTTTTTGATACCATTCACAAAAACTTTGAACCAAATCAAAAAGTTGATGCTCTTATTAGACCAGAAGATATTAACATTACTAAATTTTCAAGTAAAGCTAAATTAACAGGAACTATAACAAAATCAACATATGGTGGAAGTTATTACAACTACGAAGTTGATGTAAATGGGCAAAACATCATAATTGAAACTCCAAACAAATATAAAATTGATCAAACTATTTTCCTAGATTGAGATATTGATGCTATTCACTTAATGGAGAAAGAAGCAAATGACAAAATCGATTAGGAAACAACCATTCAATAGAAAGAACATTGAAGTTGGTTCTAAATGAAGATGGTCCTTATTAGTTCCTTACATAATATTTTCAGTACTATTCATAATTCTTCCGATGATACTTATCTTCTATTATGGTTTTAAGCCATTAGAAGGGCAGGAAAAATTTGAAAACTGAGAAATTGTGGGCAAAGCTCAAACTTGAAAAATAATGTTCAGATCATTATGAACAGGCATTGTTGCTGCTATCTTAGCATTTTTAATAGGTTTCCCTTATGCTTACATTCTTTCAAATAGTAAAAGCATAGTAAAAATTTTAGGACTTTCATTAATATTGAGCCCACTTGGAATCTTTACAATTTCAAAAGCGCTCGCTATTAGAGGATTATTCTCAGCAATCTTTGATGAAAACAAATTAAATAACTTTGCATTTTTAATTTTTGGAATGGTTTATCTATATTTACCATTTATGGTAATGCCAATTTATCAAATCCTAAAAGACATGCCTAAAAATATTGTTGAAGCTAGTCAAGACCTAGGATATTCAAGATTTCAAACAATGTTAAAAGTTATTATTCCTTATTGCCATAAAGCAATTTTGAGTGGAATTGGAATAGTACTAATGATGTCTTCTACTTCTATTATTATTTCAGATAAAATGTTACCTAACGGAAGTCAAAAACAATTAATTGGAAATTTAATTAACCAATTTACCAATACAGCTAATCCATTTGATATAGCAAATGCTTCAACACTAGTTATAATAACTATTTTAATTCTACTTTCAATTTATGGAATCATTTATGGTATTCCTTATTTAATAAGTAAATACAAGAACGGAGGTGTATATGAGTAAGTTAAAATCATTTTTTAAACACTTTTATATTTTTTTGGTTTTACTATCCTTATATATTCCTATCTTCTTTGGACTTATTTACAGTTTCAACGAACCATCCGCTAAAGGTGTATTCTCAGTTACTTCATGAAATAGAACTTCATGACTTGCTTATAAAGAATTATTTTCTAAATCGCACAGTTTAGCATTTGTCAACTCTTTCTTACTAGGTTTTTCAACTTCAATCATAGTTATAATAATTTCTTTACTTACAGTGTTTGCTATTTGAAGACAAAAAAATAAAGTTTTAAGAAGTTACATTCAATCATCTTCAAATATTCCTTTAATTAATCCTGATGTTATTACAGGTCTAACTCTTGCTATTGTATTTAATTTGATTTTCTTAGGAACACTACGAGCTACTAATGAAGGATTTTTTAGATCAATTATTGCCCACACTGTAATGTGTTTACCTTATGGTATTCTAATTATGCTTCCTAAAAGTGATAAGTTTTCAAAAAACATTTTTGAAGCTAGCCAAGACTTAGGATATTCTAAATTTAAAACTTGATTCAAAACTTACTTTGTTTATATGTTAGGTAGTATTGGATTTACATTCGTTATTACCATTGCACTATCATTTGATGATTTCATCATCACACGGATAGTATCAAATACCGAAACTCTTGGAACTCAACTTTATGAAGGACAATTCCAAGCATGATCATTAGCTATTGGTGCAATATCACTTATCATCGTTATTCTGGGCAATGCAATTTATGTAACTTATAAAAGTACTCAAAACTTTAAAGCTAAAAAATCGTTGCAGTTAATTAAAGCTACAATCCAGAAAAACACTGAGGTGTATTAATTGAACCGAAGAGTATGAAGAGCATTATTAATATTTCTACCATTAATCTTCATAATCATTCTATTTGTATCTTTTATAATTACTAAACAGAAAAACGGATATCGCCCAAGCATTTATAATTACGAATCCTATCTTTCACCAAAAATAATTGAAAAAGTAAAAAAACAATATAACTACAAAGAATTCAAAGAAGTAAATGAATTCACCCAAGCTTTGTACGCTGAAAAAGCAATTGCAGGTGTCGGAAGCGACTTTCAAGCCGCAAGACTAATAATTGATAATAAAATAAAAAAACTTGACTTCACACAAATTTATGGTGCCACTGCCAACATTTGAGAAAAAAGAAAAAAACTATATCGTCAAGAAATAGTTGAACACTTTGAAGAATTTGACAAGCAAATTTATGCTGAAATAAAGGCTAAAAACACAAATAATCCTAAAGCAAAAATTTTGTCTAATGAAACTTATGATATCGATGGCGATGGTAAAGAAGACCATTTTTATGAATACATTATTCCATATTATTCACAAGACAAGGGCGTTGCCTATAACATAGATAATAGTTTTCGACCTAATATAAACATTTCCAATCTAGAAGAAGAATTGCAAAAGAAAAAATATTCTTGAGAAGAAATTATTAAAATTTTGCGTGCGCATAATTACAATCGTTTCGGTTGAACTAATGCATATTATGATAATTTAATGATTGGTTCTATTTACAAAAACATTAACCCTTACAATAAATTCACTGATTTGAACTATAAAAATGCAATTGACGGCTTTGTTGACTTTGTCGAAAAAGTCGGCGGTAAATCAATTAAAGATACCGAATATAACTTTTTTACAGGCGATGGTTTGGAATTATTAAATCATTTAATCGAACCTAAAGAAAAGAGAATTGAGGCTGCTATTTTATATAATGGAGATGCTATTGATGCTTATTATTCAAGTGATAACTTCTTAAACGCTAAAGAAGAACAAATTCGTTTTGTTAGACCTAAAATAAATTATCTTCTAACTGATTGTTGAATAGTTTCGAAATCACTTTCTGATAAGCAAACTAACAACTTCTTAAAAATTTTAAAAAATAATATCTATGTTAATTTGGATGTTAACCAAGAACTTTCTTTAAAATTAAAATCACTCGAAATTACTTTTTTAGATGAAATTAAAGAAAGATTGAACAAAGACATAATAGTTCAACAAAAAGAAGAATATAAATACGAACCACAAAAAATTGTTGATATTGATAATATGATTGTGCTTATCAATAAACAAAATAAGACCGCTAGTGATATTCAACAAATCTTAAATTATCGAAACGAAGGATATTTTCCAGATTTATTTTCCGAAACATTTTCCGAAACCAAAATAGCAGAAGTCAAAAATTTTGATTTTATATGCTATACACCGATCGACGAATTGACTTACGAATTCATTAAAAAATGATATTTTATGAATGATGAAACTGTTTTAGAAATCTTTCAACAACCAAAAAAATCAAGCGATTACACACTCTTAACATATCCAATAATTAACACAAACTTGCGAACAAAAATTGCGTCATATTATTTTGAAAAAACTAAATCATAATAAGATCTAAAAGATCTTATTTTTTTACTCAAAAAGTAGCTGATCTTTCATCGTATTCGAAAACATAATTAGTTTCGCGTTCTAATATATCTTCAACTAAATTACGTAAAGCGCCCGTGCCCTTACCACAAATAATATTTAATTGAAATGCTCATTCATTTTCTTCAAATTCATAAATTTTATTTATGACAACCGCGGTTGCTTTAAATACATCCATCCCGTGTAAGTCTAGTGTAAGCATAATTACTATTTTTCCAATTTCTGACAATTGGGGCAGAAATAGGTTCCTCTATTATTTACAAAAATCTTTTCAACCTTAGTATTACATACTTTGCAAAACTTAATTTGTGAATTATGAATCATCAAATAATCTTGATAATGTCCTGATTTATCATTAAAACTTTCGAAACTATGTATAGTAGTTCCTCCGTGCTCATATGATTTATTCATTATTTTAGTAGCAACTTCCAAAATTTGTTTAACTTGTTCTTTCTTTAAATTCATACTAGGTGTTTCAGGATGTATTTTAAGTTCAAACAAAATTTCATCAGCATAAATATTACCAATACCAGCTACAACATCCTGCGACATTATTTTGGTTTTAATAGCTTGAGTTGAATTACTTAGTTTTTTATACACCTTTTCAAAATCAACCTTATCAGGTTCATCTGCAAAATGTGCATATGGTTTTATATATTCAGGATTATTTTCATAATACAAATAAAATTCACCAAACATTCTAGAATCGTAATATGCCAAAACAGTTTGATCTTCAAACTCAAAAATAGCAATTAAATTACGGGTAGTAGTTATTTCATTTATGTGATTGAAATATTTATATTTCCCTTCCATTCGCAAATGAGAATACAAATATAAACCATTAGAAAGCGTCGCAATAATTACTTTCCCTTTATTTTCTACCTTTAAAAATTTCTTACCCACAATTTCTTCTTGAAATTTATTTGAAGGAAATTTTTTAAATAGTTTGTGCTTAAAAATAGTTAATTGTTTAATTTTCTTATTTAATATATGTGTATTTAAGTTGTCAACTACAACTCTTACTTCTGGTAATTCAGGCATAATTTATCTCTAATTATATTTAATTTAATAAAGTTATTATATATTAAAATTTATAAATGAATTTTTTTATGAAAACCAAAAATAAATACAATAACCTAATTATTACTACTACCGATACCGTTTTGGGAATAGGTGGCAAGGTAAATGACGAAGTTAAAAACAATATATATGAATTAAAGGGAAGGGATAGGTCTAAAAAACTTATAATCTTAGTTTCGTCTATAAAACAAGCACGCGAGTTTAAAGAATGGAATCAAGAAGCTGAAAAACTTGCAAATAAATATTGACCCGGCGCGACTACATTGATTGTGAACGATCAAGGATTTAGAATGCCTAACCAAAAAAAACTTCTTGAATTTTTGAAAGAAAATGGACCTCACTATATGACAAGTTGTAATTTATCAAATCAACCTGTTTGTAGAACACTAGAAGAAGCTAAAATTCTTTTCCCTGAAATAAAAAATATATATAATTTTGGTTCTCCAACTCAAAAACCAAGTCAAATAATAAGAGTAGAAGATGGCAGAATATTAAGGAGCTAATAATGAAAAAAACTATTTATATAACAAGCGACCACGGTGGACATAGCACCAAAACTAAAATTATAGAATTATTAAAACAAGAGGGATATGAAGTCAAAAACTTTGGTTCGCAAGACGAAGAAACAAAACTTTCTTATGCCGAAGTGGGTCTTGAATTTGCTAATATATTCAAAAAAGAATCTAAAAATTCTAACAATTTATTTGTTGCATTATGTGGTTCAGGAATTGGTATTAGCATTGCATTAAACAGATTCAAACAAATAAGATGTGCAAGAGTAACTAGCGAAGAAGAAGCTAAACTTGCTAAATTACATAATGATGCTAACATCTTGTGTTTTGGTGGAAGATTAATGTTAGCAGAAGAAGCAATTAAATTATTCCACATCTGAGAAACCACTGAATACGAAGGTGGCAGACACGAATCTAGAATCAAAGTTCTTTCAGAACATGGCGAATAATTAAAAATAAATAAAAAATTTGTCTAGGATAATGCATCGTAAACTAGGACAAAAATTTTTAAAACAAATTTTAGTTTTTAAAATAGACTTCTCACATTGGTTGAGGAGTTTTTAAATTAAATTTTTTATTATATCAATTAATAAATTCTTTAATTTTGCTTTTAATTGTTAAATGTAATTATTTGACAACTTGGTCAAAATTAGGAAAAAATTTCTATTTTAATATTAAAAAGAAATATTCAATTTAATGATTATCTAGTGAACTATCGATTCTAGACATTGATATTTTTCAATTAATCTTTATAATATGCTTAATAAATTATTAGTATAGCGTCCAAAAATAATTAAGATCAACTTCATCAAGCAACATTTTAATATCATTTGAGTTTAGTTAGTTTACTCTCAATACCAACCATTATATATCCATCTAGTGGTTTAATTCCATCAATTTTAATTTTTCTTAAATAATCAATTATTTCAACATCATCTTTAAATGTAGTTAATGATGAATAAGAATTATTTAATTGATATATTAAAGAATTGTTCTTGGTTTCTTTGAACTAAGAAAAATTCTAATCACCGTGTTTTGATAATACAAATCTATCTATTTTTGATGGCTCTGCATCAGGTTTGTCTGGGTCATATTCAATAATTTCAAAACGATAACTTGCAAATTTAAGAGGATTATAATTTCCGTAATTTTCTAAATATTCTCTATCTATATCAGATGGTCCATAATCAAATGACTTTTTATAACGCAATCTTAGTAATTTATTTGTTGAAAATAATTTCTCAAGTCCTCTAAAAGATTCAAATGTAATTTTTGGTTTTCAATCACCTTTTCCTTGATACTGTTCTTCGCCTGCAGGATATGTCATAAAATGCTCACTTTTATAATAAGGCTTAGGAATAGAAAAAATATCTCTCATTTTTTCTATTGCTGTAAAATATGCATCAAATACTCCAGTAATATTTATTTTTGAATAATAAGTCTTCGCTATTGAAGTATTATTTAAAATATCTAATTCTCCAAAACTTCAATATGAAGACAAATTTAAATTTAAATTAGGAATATTAAAAAGCTTTACAATTTCGTTGAATGCTTCCCCGCCTGGTGCATCAACACAATATGATTGCGGAGACATTCCTCTTGAAAAATCAAATTTCACTTCTTTAACATAATATAAATGAATCGGATCAGTACTAATATTAGGATTTTTGTATTCGATTATTTCTTTTGATGCATATTTATTCATAACTTTTTTAAAAATATTAAATTTATGTTGAAAATTAGCATATCATTCTCTAAAATCTTCAACAAATTTTCATGTGAATACATATATTTTTTGATGTTGATTATTTCAAAAAGTTATTTTTTCATTTATTTCACGAAAATGCTCATCTTTAATTTTAAATTGTTCAAAATCATCGAAAACATATTTTTGCCTGTCAACATATTCTTTTTCATATTTTTTAGCTAATTTTTCATCTTTTTCTTCTTGTGTTTCTTCACGAACACATGAAACCGCAAGCTGAATTGGTGCTAATAAAGCAGGCATTAATAAAAGTAATTTTTTCATTATTTAACTCCGTTTCTTGTAATAGGTTTTGCATTTAAATTTACATATTTATTAATAAATTTAGTAATATCACGTGAATTTTCAAAATAATATTTTTCGTTATTTAACTCAATATTTCATAAATTAAAATATTTTAAATTCATTAAATATTTATGTCCATTATTTATGTAGAATATTTTTTCAGTTGAAGGAAGAATTAATTTTTGTAATATTGCACGGTAATTATTAGTAATAGTACTTGGATCATTAAAACCTAGTTCATTAAACAACATTTTAATACCGTGTGAACTTAATGTACTTTCAAGGCCAACTATTATATATCTAGCTATAGGTTTAATTCCATCAATTTTAATTTTTCTCAAATAATCTATTATTTCGGCATCATCTTTAAATGTAGTTGATGATGAATAAAAATATTTTTATTTCTTTATGCAAAAAAATCTAAATACCGTGTTTAGATAATACAAATTTATCTACTTTTGATGGTTCTGCATCAAAAGGTTTATCTGGGTCATATTCGATAATTTTGAAACGATAACTTGCAAATTTAAGAGGATCACAATTTCCGTATTGTTCAATATAATCTTCATCCAACTTCTTTCAGTCTGCACTATAAGCAGAAATTTTATAACGTAATCTTAGTAATTGATTTGTTGAATATGATTTTTCAAGACCTCTAAAAGATTCAAATGTAATTTCTGGTTTTCAATCGCCTTTTCCTTGATACTGTTCATCACCAGCGGGATATGTAATAAAATGTTCATTTTTATAATATGGTTTTGGAATAGAAAAAATGTCTCTTATTTTTTGTATCCCTAATGGAGGGTGATTAAACATAGCTGTAATATTTATTTTTGAATAATAAGTCCTAGCTATTCAAGTATTATTTAAAATTTTTCATTCAGGATAATCTAAAGATAAATTCAAATTTAAATTAGGAATATTAAAAAGCTTTAAAATTTCTTCAAATTGATCATCATCTAATACACTATAATATGATTGTGGAGACATTCCTCTAGAAAAATCAAATTTCACTTCTTTAACATAATATAAATGAACCGGATCATTACTAATTTTAGGGTTTTTGTATTCTATTATTTCTTTTGAAGCATATTTATTCATAACTTTTTTAAAAATATTAAATTTATGTTGAAAATCAACATACCATTTTTTGAAATCATCATTAAATTTTTTTGTTAATCAATACATTTTAATTTTTCGATTTGGATTATTTCATAAATTTTGATTTACAGTTCCTTCATTAAAATATTCATCTTTCATTTTAAATTGTTCAAAATCATCAAAAACATATTTTCCCTTATCAATATCTTTTTCATATTTTTTAACTAATTTTTCATCTTTTTGTTCTTGTGTTTCTTCACGAACACATGAAACTGCAAGCTGAATTGGTGCTAATAAAGCAGGCATTAATAAAAGTGATTTTTTCATTATTTAACTCCATTTCTTATAATAGGTTTTGCATTTAAATTTACATATTTGATAATAAATTTAGTAACATCACGTGAATTAGCAAAATAATATTTTTCTTTATTTAACTCAATATTTCATAAATTGAAATACTTAAGATCCATTAAATATTTATGTCCATTATTTACATAAAATATTTTTTCAGTTGAAGGTAAAATTAATTTTTGCAATATTGCACGGTAATTATTAGTAATAGTACTTGGATCATTAAAACCTAGTTCATTAAACAACATTTTAATACCGTGTGAACTTAATGTACTTTCAAGACCAACTATTATATATCTGGCTATGGGTTTAATTCCATCAATTTTAATTTTTCTTAAATAATCAGCTATTTCGGCATCATCTTTAAATGTAGTTAATGATGAATAAGAATTATTTAATTGATATACTAAAGAATTATCTTTGGCTTCTCTATATTGAATAAAGTTTTTAAATTTGAATGTTTGTAATCCTTCTAAATTGAAATAATTTGAATAATCATCAATATGACCAATTTTTCTTTTTAAAGAAAAATCGTTTTGTTCTTTAATTGTGTCTTGAACATTCATTATTTCAGTTTTATTTATTTTTTTGTTAAGATTAATACAATCGAAATAATCATTATTATTTTTAGTTTTATTACTTAAATTAATGAATTTATTTTTATCTTCATTATTGTAAAAGATAGGCTTATCATTATAATATGTAATTTCTTTAGTAATTGTTAATTCTATATCTCAAATATTAAATACATTTGTTAAATTTGAGTTAGTTTTTCAATTAACTCAATTACTATCTAAACCATTTCTATAATGTGTTTGTAAATCACTAAATTTTAATCCACTATAATTTTTTTTATTATTTCGATCTGCATTTTTAACAAATTTGCTTAGTTCATTTTTAAAAACATCATATAACATATTTCATGTCGTAGCATCAATTATTTGATTTTCAAAATATTTTTCTGCTTCATCTTTATTTTCTTGATTAATATTTAATTTTCTAATAGCATTTATTAATAATGATTGAAACATTTTAAGTTTTTCTGGTGATTCATCAAATTTATTTTTAAGATTATTCATTTTATTTTTGAAATTTTCTTTGTCAAATTCAACATTAATTTCAACACCAAAATTATTATAGGTTCATTTATCTTTATCTAGCACTGTTATATAGTAATTATCAGGTTTAAATTGTTTTGCAATTAGAGTAAGATTTTTAAAATCTAAGAAACTACCTTTTAATTTTGCCAAATGATCTCAATATGTATGTGTAATATATTCACTATCAATCGGTTTAGGTCCAGCATGTGGTCCTCTATGTCTACCACCTCCCTTACCATAATTAGGATTTTCAACTTCTTCTATTCTTTTAGAATATTCCCTTTTAAAATTATTATTTACAAATTTATTTGCCACTTCACTATTTTTTAAAATTTCTAAATCATAATAATATTTTTTCAATCATTCTTCATCAACATGTTTATAAAGTTCTGTTTTATCATTATTAACTATTCATTCATTATCGTTATTTGAAGAAAAACTTTCAAAATATGCTTTACCATAATCCTCATATTTTTTCATATCATCCATTCTCGGTAATCTTAAAGTAACTTTATAATGTCTTTTTACTGCTTGATTAGTAAAATCTTTTATTGCATTTGTAAATAAATTACTGAAAAAGTCACTATCATTACCTTTATATGATAATAATTTCTCATTTCCATTTTCATCTTTTAAATGTAAAGCCTTAAGAATTTTAGTTTCACCTGCTAAAACATTTTTATGATAAATATCATGCATTAATTCATTTATATCATTTTCATTAAGTGGATTGTAATATTTATCTTTTGTAATACCATTTGATGAATATTTTAATTTATAAAATATATTTTCAACAATATCTTCTGTAGAATTTTTAATTATGCTATTTTTAGCATCTTCTTCATCTTTAAATGGTTGATTTCTATGATCATAATATCTTTTAACAATGGCAAATTCTGGTAAATATGATCTAATTACACTTGATAAATCATCAGTGTAATTGCCATGAATATCTTTATAGGCTCTTTTAATTTTAGAAAAATCAACAGGATTTAATTTATTTGGATCCATATCGATTTGTCCATCAAAATCTTTAAGTTCTTTTTTACCTATGAAATGGTTAACATTTACTTTTTCTACTAAATATTTAACTATTTCATCTTTAGAATCAAAAATCATTTCTTTGCCATCAATTTTGATTACATATTTAGTTTTAGTACTACTAATTGATTGTTTCTTATTAAATTGAGTTGATTTTTCTTTATTATCTATTTTTTTATTAATTCGAACAGTTGAAGTAGACACTAAAGTAATAGGAAATAAAGTTAATGATCCTAAAACTCCAAATAATATTTTTTTATTCATACTATTTACCTTTCTTTACTTTTGTATAATCTTCAATAGATTTTATAAATTTCTTACAATATTCAATAACTTCTTCTATAGTGTCAAATTCTTTATCTTGATATTTGAATTTATAAGTTTTATTTTCTTGTATTACCATCTTGGTTATTGATAAATATTGAATTTGCATCAAATGCTCAACTGCTAATTTAAACGAAGCAAAATAGACTCGTTCATTTTCATTATTTAAAATACTATAAATTTGTGTCTTAATAATTTCTTTTAATTTGTCATATTCATTATTATTTTCATTTAACATTTTATGTGAAACAAGTTTTGATGATACATTAAATTTTTTAATGAATATTTCTTCTAAACTATTAATGTTATTAATATCATATACATAAGCATCTTTATCATCTTTTAAATTACCATCAAACAATAATAATTTATTGAGCCATTCATATTTACTATCTTTATTAAGATTATTGATTAAACTTAATAAATCACCTAATTGGCTTTCATCTGAATTATCTTTGCCATTTATTTGATCAATTGGAACTTTTTGATCATTTAATTTTGGAAGTTGCATCAATAAAATGGCTTTTAAATCATGTAAGACTATATCTTTTAATTTTACAAATGCATCTTGAATACTATTAACATTTTGAATTCTACCTAAAATATTAATTTTGCCAGTAGCAGATTTATACCATTCTTCTAAATACATTATTTCTTTTTTATCAACTTTACTTAATAACTTAGTTGCTAAATCATGTAGATTAGAAAAATATCTTGATTTATCACCATTTTTAGTTTGCTCAAAAGAATAACAATATTCAATATTATTTACTTTTAAAAAATCGACATCATTGTTTTCTAAAGCATTATAAAATAGTTCTTTTTCAATGGATGATAATTGGTGATCTAGATATTTTTTACCATTATAGTAATAATAGTCAGTACTAAATTCAGGCATAAATTCAATTGGATCTAACAATTTTGCTTTAGTAATTGTTGCATCTTCTTTGGTTATAAAACCTCATAATTTAGATGTGGTTATACCACCATCTCATATATAATGAGAATTAGGATTTCCAGTTTGACTATA
>NZ_SOCH01000005.1 GCF_004365165.1 Metamycoplasma hyosynoviae
AACTGGTTCTACTTCATTTTCAGAAACTAATTGTTCAGTTTCAAGATCTTGAATTTCTTGTGGTTCATCAAATTTGAATTCTCCTTCTAAAGATTCGCCAGTAAATTCATCAAGTAGTTCAAACTCTTCGTTAGAAACTTGTGTTTCTTCTGAAACTTCTTCTGATTCAACTTGAGTTTCAGTTTCGGTTAATTCCTCAATTTGTTCTTCTGATTCTAAATTTTCGCTTTCAGGTTGAAGGTTTTCTAAATCTTCAAGAGTTGAAAGATCAATATCTGAATCAAATTGGTTTTCAGTTTCTTGGTTAATTTCACTTACTTCTTCAATTTGTTTTTGTTCAGAAGTTTGGATTTGTTCTATAGATTCTTGAGCTTCTTCTACTTGTTCGGTTAATTGTTCTTCTTGAAGTTCAATTGATTCTTCTGGGAATTCTTCAGAAGCAGGTTCTTCAATAACTTGTTGTTGTTCTTGAGATTTTTCAAGTTGTTCTTGAAGTTGTTTAATTTTTTCTTCAAGTTCATTTATCTTGTCTGCATTTTGAGAATCATCGGTTATATATTCACCAACAGTTTCAGATTCAATATTAATCATTGTTTGCTCTGTAGGTTCAATATATTCTTCTCTTTGGTCTTCACCAAAATTAACATGTTCATGCTCATTTTTTTCTTCAAATGCTGCAATTTCAACAACATTTTCTTCTTGAACAGGTTTAGCTTCTTGAATTTCTACATCAGGGAACTCTTCTTTTTGTTCTAGACCAAATATATCATCATAAGATCCATATTCAGCAGCTACTAATACATCTAGATCTGTTTGACCCATCATATCATTATCTACATCAAATGAACTATAATCACATTCAGTTCCGACATCATCTAAATTTCCACCATCAAGTTGAGAATCTATTAATTCAAGAGGTGTGTCATATGCTGGTGTTAATTCAGTTGTATATTCAAAGGGAATATTGTTAATAACTTCTCTTTTTACACCCAAATCAAAATCACCATTTTCAACAAATACATCTTCATAAATTTCATCAACAGGATCTTCTATAGGATAACCAAGCGATAATATTTCAGTATCAATGTCATCTTTATATTTTAAGTTTGCTATAGCAGCATAAGGATCATCAGTTGGTAATTCTAATTCACCAGTAACGGTAGGATCATCAAATGAAGTAATATCATCAAATTGTAGATTGGTATCTAAATCAAATTCACTTGTTAGTGCATCGTCAGGATCTAAGAAAATATTGTCCTGCTCAAACCCATCATTAAAATTGTTGTCGTCTTCTAATAGGAATTTCAAGGGACTTTCCTCTGCTTTCTTCACTTCAATTATTTCTGCATTAATGCAGTCTTCTTTCTTATCTAATTTTTCAAATTCTTGACTTAATTGGTTATTATCAAAAGGATTTGGAATTTGTGGTTCTGATTCGCCAAAATCATAATCATCAACACCCATACCAAAACCATCTAGATCTAGGCTTGGTTCTTCAATTAATAGATTATCGGGTTCATCAAAAATAATTTCGTCTTGTATATCTGAAGTTTCTTGTGCTTTTTGAATATCAATATCATCAATAGTTATTTCTTTTGTATATTTCATCCTCTTAGCATCGCTAATAATGTTTTGACTTAGAATAGCATCTTGTTCGTTTTGTGCAATCAAAGAAACCGCTCTATTTACAAGTTCGTCAGCAACTTGGTTTCTTACCGGATTTCCTAAGTCATTATTTTTTTGCTTTGAAAATACAATATAGTTGTTTTCAACAACATATTCATAAGCAAACATTTCTTTAATAACATTTCCTTTACCAAGAACACATACACGTCCGTAGTAAATGTAAGCTCATGAAATAATGGTGAATGTTATTGCTCATATTGAACCAATTAACAACATTACTCATGCTTGTTTGAATTTAGCAAAATTCTTAATTGCATTCATTGCAATATCAATAACACCACCATTACCCAACAATGATGTTTCTATAGTAGTACCTAATTTTGAAGTAATTATAGCAATTACTCAAGCGGCAGTAGAAGGTGCTATTGCTCCCACCATTAAAAATACAAATGGTGAAATAAAGAAGATAGAAAGTAGTAATGCATCATATTTACCTAATAAAGTTGATAACAAAATCAAAGTTATATAGAAAGAAAACGCAAATCTTCTATTTCCTTTTTTTGCCGAAAAAATCAACATTATAGCCATAGCGGGTAAAATGAATAATGCTAACAATACCCTATCATATTCTGTAACAGCTCCACCATATAATGAAGATGTATATTTTGTTAGACTTAATGGGAACATCGATCCATTAATTAATGCGGTTAGAAAATTATTTAAATTGATATTTTTATTTAAATTAATTATTGAATCTTTACTTGCATACAATCCTTGACCTAATAAGAAAATTATATGTAGATGTAGAAATCCTATAACTATTGAAAACACTAATGCAATCAATATTCCTAAGAAAGTAGCATTTGTTAGTGTTGAGGTTTTCTTTGTTATTTTAGATAATGCTAGAGCATTTAAATAACCAACCAAAAAACCTACAAACATATTTGAGTTTAAAAATATAAGTGGATTTGTAGTTAATCCCGAAATTTTAACTATCAATCCTTTTTCTGCAGCATCAACAGGAATTGTTCTATTTTGTAAAAATAAAGATAAATGATAATTATTCCCTGTTTGTGCTATTAAAACACTTTGAACCGCTAAAAAAGCTATTCATCCAATAAATGCAGTTAACGCACCTACTGTCCTATTCGGACTAAATGTTGCTGCGACGGATATAGAAGCTATCATCGGAACAAAGTTCATTAACTTTTCAAAAACTTCTTTAGCAATCAAAATATTTTTAGCTAAAGCATTGTTTTGCAGGTTTTTTACTACTATGTAGTTTGTGTATACGCTTTCTAAAACCCCTGAAATAATAGAAAGAAAGGCAAGTATAGCAATAGGAATAACCATTGCTCTAAAAATGTCCCCAACCTTTCTTCTAAATCAAGGAATTTTATTCATTCGGTTTTCATATTTCTGTCTTCGACTTAACTCAACTGTTTCAGACATTATTTCTCCTTGTTTTGTTTTGTGAATTTTTTTGTATTTTTGCTATTTTTATGATTTTTTTACTCAAAAAAACAATAAAAAACTTCAGATTTAACAAAAATATAAAAAATTATATACTAATTTTCCAAAATTTTGCTTTATTTAAGAAGAAATTAGCTCCCATATCAATAATTTAATAGCAGAAAGAAATTAGTAAGTTATTGACAATTATTTTTCACAAAATTTCCCTTTCTAGAAGGTCAATTTTACGATATAGACAAAATAAACGAACTTTATATTTATTTATATGTAAAAACAAACTAAAATAAATTTTTATGTTTTTTGTTATTTGATCATTTAAAGTAAATATTAATTATAATAATTAATATGAAACAAAACAAATATTTAGACACTATCACAGCTATAGCATCAGGAAATATAAACCAAGCAATATCAATAATCCGTATATGTGGTAGTAATTCACTTGAAATAATAAAGAAAATATTTAATGGTAAAACAGGAAACAACAAAACTATAACTTATGGAAAAATAGTTAATCCTAAAACTAATGAAACAATAGATGAAGTATTGGTGAATTGATTCATAGGAACGGATAATTTTGTTGGTGAAGATACAATAGAAATTAATGCTCACGGGGGTATTTTAGTTACTAATAAGATTCTTAACCTCATATTAGAAAATGGCGCTAGAATGGCTGAAAATGGTGAATTTAGCCGTAGAGCGTTACTTAATGGAAAAATATCTCTTGATAAAGCAGAAGCTATCAATAACTTAATACATGCAAAAACAAACTATCAAACTCAGATTGCTATTTCAGAATTCAATAACAATGAAACATACAAATATATAGAGGTTTTGGAAAAAGAACTTCTTGATATTATTTCAAAATGTGAGATAAATATTGACTATTCAGAATACAACGATATTGAGGTAATTGATAGAAATAAGATAAAAGAATTTGTTTTTGATTATGCCCAAAAAATAAAAGTTTTGATGGATAAAAGTATAGATATAAATAAAGTTTATACAGGAATTAATATAGTCATTATTGGTCGCCCCAATGTTGGTAAGTCTTCTTTGTTTAACTTACTTATAGAAGAAGATAAAGCTATTGTAACTGATATAGAAGGCACTACAAGAGATGCTATTGATGGTGAGTTTGTTTTAAGTGGTTTTTTGTTTAGAGTAATTGATACTGCTGGAATAAGAGAAACTACCGATGTGGTTGAAAGTATTGGTATTAAGAAATCTTTTGAAAAATTGGAAAAAGCAGATATTGTAATTCATTTGTTCGATGATAAAACAGCTGAGTTTATTAAAAAAGATAAAGCAAAGATAGAAAAATTATGCAAAGGTAAGCAATATATTTCTGTATTAAATAAGATTGATAAATTTTCAAAAAAAGACTTATATAAAGATAATATTTGAATTTCTGTAAAAAACAAAAATATATATGAATTAAAAAATGCTTTGCTAAAAAACATTAATAATATAAATTTTGAAAGTAACCAATACTTTTTAAATAGTAGAAAATTAGGTCAATTAATAATATGTTATAATAGTTTAATCAATGCTCTCGAAGGAATTAAAAATAACTTAGATATTGATGTCTTAATATTAGATTTAAGAGAAGCTTGATATAAGTTAAGAGAAATATTGAATAAAGATTTTTCTAATGAAGCTTTATTAGATAACATATTTAAAAAATTCTGTTTAGGTAAATAGTATGAAAATAATAGAAGTTGACAAAATAATAACTAATGTTGAAGCTACTGAGTTTAGCTACGAAGGTTATGGGGTTGCTAGGATAGAAAAATTTCCTATTTTAATTGATGGGTTATTAAAAGGTGAAATTGCTGATATAAAAATAACTTCTGTTTTTTCAAAATATGCCTTTGCAAAAGTTATTTTTCAACACAAGAAAGTTCCGGAAAGAATTGAAGTTAAGAATAATAATCTAAATGAATCAGGCAACGCACCACTTTTAGTAATGAAGTATGATTCACAATTAGAATTTAAAACATCTATTATTAAAAGTTTATTTAAAAGAGAATTAAATTATACATACGATGGTGTTTGCTTGGAATCCCCAAACGAACTACACTATAGAAACAAAGCTACTGTTCATGTTATTAAAAACGAAAGTAGAAAAACACTTTTTGATATTGGATACTTTGAAAGAAATTCACATAAAGTAGTAGAACAAACGGCTTTTGATTTGGTTGACAAAGAACTTGAAAAATTGATGTTAAAAGTTATCTCGATTATCAAAGACAATGTTTTGTTATTAAAAGAGTTTCTTACAAATATATTTTCTATAACTTTTAAGTATAGTAAAAAATCTAAAGAGTATTTAATTATTTTTAATGGTATAAAATTTATTGAGTTTCCTCTTAATTTATTCTCTAAATTAAAAAATGACTTTGAGATAAATGTAATTTACAATTTATTTAATAAAAAAGAAACAAAAATTATTGAAACAAAAATCCTTCAAGGTAAGCAAGCGATTATATATGGTTTATCTAAACAAAAATATTTAGTTGATGCAAATTCGTTTTTTCAAATAAATGAAAAACAAATAGAAAGAATTTATACAACCATTCAAAAACAATTAAATTTATTAGGAAATGAATTGATAGTTGATGCTTATGCTGGTGTTGGATCTATTGGTATTTCACTTGCTAAGAAAGCGAAGAAAATAGTTTCTGTTGAATCAAACAAAAGTGCATCATTTTGTGCAATTGAAAATGCTAAGTTAAATTACTTAAATAATGTTGAATGTGTCGAAATGGATACTGAATGATTTTTCGAAGATCCAAGAACTAAGTTAGCACCAATTGATATTATTATTTTTGATCCACCAAGATCGGGATTGAGTAATTTTGTTATAAAAAATACCATAGAACATAAGATAAGAAAAATTGTTTATTTAAGTTGTAATCCAAGAACTATGGTTAGAGACATTAAAGAATTTAATAACAAAGGATATCAAATTGATTTCTTGCAAGCATACGATATGTTTCCACAAACACCACATATCGAAACGCTTTGCATATTATCGAAAAACGACTTCAATAAAGCTAAAAATTAAAAATATTTTTAGTTTTTTATTGAAAAAAATAAGGAGAAAAATATGGGGTTTTGAAGCAGGTTAAAAGAAAAATTATTTGGAACAGAAGAAGAAAGACAACAAAAAAAATTAGATAAGCAACGCAAAAAAGAAGAGAAAAAATTATTAAAACTAAATTTCAAAAAAGAAAAAAAAGAAAAAGTAGTTAGTAAATACGTTGAGGGTTTATCTAGATCAAACAAATCTTTTATCGAATCTATAAAAGCGATTCAAAATAAATACAATAAGATAGATGACGAGTTATTTGAAGAATTAGAAGACTTATTAGTTATGTCTGACATTTCTTATAATTTGGTTGAAATTATTATTGATGAATGTAAAAAAGAAGTTAAAAATGAAAATATTTCCGACCCTAAACTTATTAGTGAAATAATAGCTGATAAACTATTTGCTATTTATGCATCAAATTCTGTTATAGATTCTTCTTTGAATATATATGATGGGAGATTAAACATCATATTAGTAATAGGTGTTAATGGTAGTGGTAAAACTACATCGATATCAAAAATTGCTCATAAATTAGTTTCTGAAAACAAAAAAGTATTAATTGCTGCAGCAGATACATTTAGAGCAGCTGCTGTTGAGCAACTTGAAATATGAAGTAAAAGAGTAAATGCTGACATTGTAAAACCACTACAGAATGAAATAGATCCTGCTGCTGTTGTTTATAGAGCTTTAGAAAAAGCAACTGAAGATAACTATGATGTATTAATAATTGATACTGCTGGTAGATTGCAAAATAAAGTTAATTTGATGCATGAACTTGCTAAAATTAATAAGATAATTAAAAATAAAATCCCAGAAGCTCCGCATGAGACATTACTTGTTATGGATGCAAGTACTGGTCAAAACGGAATTAGTCAAGCTAAAGAATTCAAAGAATTTGTTGATCTAACTGGGATTATATTAACTAAAATGGATGGAACTTCTAAAGGTGGTGTTGCTTTGACCATCAAAGATCAATTAGGTTTAATTATTAAATTTATTGGTTTTGGTGAGAAGGTTGATGACCTTATGGAATTTGAATTAGATGCTTACATTTATGGATTGATGAAAGGATTTAATGAACAATAAAAAAAATCAAGAAATAGAAGAATTTGTTCATTTGGTAGATTTATATTCCAAATATAAAGAATTCCTCCCCACATCCCAAAAGCAAGTTTTATATTTAAAATTATATGAAGATTTAAATTTCACCGAAATATCAGAAGAACTTGCGATGTCTCGTGCTGGTGCGTTTGATGCTTATAAAAAAGGCATAAATAAACTAATTGAAATATCAAAAAAACTCTTAAATAAAGAGTAAAAATGAATTTAAAAAAACAATAAGATTTTTTTCCAAAACTAAACAAAAATCTTATTGTTTTTTAAATTCTAAAATTATTGTAAAATATTAACAAATATTTATAAACATAAAAAAAAGAAGTGTTGGTGGCAACTATGGAATATAAAAGAGTACTGATAAAACTATCAGGTGAAGGATTGGCCAATAAACAAAAAAAATTGGCAATTGATAATGAATTGGTACAAAAATTTGCCAGTCAATTAAAGAAAATAATAGATAAGGGAATTGAAATTGCAATCGTTATTGGTGGTGGAAACTTTTGAAGAGGTACTAGTGCTGAAAAAAATGGTATACCTCGTGTAAGAGCTGACTACATCGGAATGCTTGCAACCACAATGAATGCGCTTGCTCTACAATCTGGGTTTGAAAATAGCAAAATAAAATGTAGAGTTTTAAATAGTCTTTCAATGGATGGAAAAGTTTGTGAAGAATATATTAATGAAAAAGCCTTAAAATATTTAAGTAATGGTGAAATTGTAATATTTGCAGGCGGAACCGGAAGACCATTCTTTACAACTGATACAGCTGCAACATTATTTGCAAGCGAAATAAAAGCTAATGCAATTTTAATGGGTAAAAACAAAGTTGATGGCGTTTATGATTCTGATCCAAAAATTAATAAAGATGCAAGAAAATTTAATAAAATTACATACGACGAAATTTTAAGAAGAAATTTAAAGATATTAGATCAAACAGCAGCATCGATGGCTAGAGATAATAATATCGATATAATTGTGTTTGATATATCTTCAGAAGATTCGTTACTTAGAGTAATAGAAAACAAAATACCTTGTACAATCATCAGCAATGAAATAGAAAAAAAATAAAAAAAAGAAGATTAAGGAATTACTATGGAACTACAAATTTATCTAGAAGAACTTAAAGAACTTGCTATGAAAATTATTGATAACTACCAAATGCAAATTACTAAAGTTGCTATTGGTAGAGCAAATCCTGCTTTAATTAGCAAAATTAAAGTTAATTACTATGATTCAATACTTGCGATTGATGAACTTTCATCAATTCAAGTTGCAAGTGCTCTACAACTTATAGTAAAACCATTTGATTTGGGTTCAATTAAAATTATTGAAAAAGCAATTACCGAATACAACTTAGGGGTTTCTATTTCAAACGAGGGACATCAACTAAGAATTTCTTATCCACAACTTACAACAGAAAAAAGACATGAACTTGTTAAAAAATTAAATGTATATACCGAACAAGCTAAAGTTAACATTCGTCAAGCTAGACAAGAAATCAATAAAAAAATAAAAAGTAATGAAGAATTATCAGAAGATTTGAAAAAACATTTTCTAGATAGTATTCAAAAAGAAATAGAAAACTATATAGTTAAAATTGAAAAAATAGCCAACGAAAAAGAAAGCGATTTATTAACAATATAAATTGCTTTTTTTTATTTTTAAAAAACAAAAAAAATTAATTTTTTATATTACTATTAATTTATAGTAATATGCAAAATTTAAAGAAAAGATTAAAGTCAGTTGCTTTTATGCTGCTTGTAACAATACCAATTGTTCTTGTTACTTATTTTTTAAATAATCAATATGGAAAAATAATTGGTGCGGTTTCTTATTTAATTCTTTCCCTTTATGCAGTGTATGAAACTATACAACATAACAAACAAAATTTAATAACTAATTTTACAATCACCTCTTTAACGCTTGTTATTTGATTTCTGCCGCAAAGTATCTATCAAACAGATGAATTTATATTCTCAACAAAAAGATACGTTATTAGCGAGATTATTGAAATTTCACGTACTGCTTTACTTTACAATCAAGATGTTTTATTTTCACTTCTGATTCCTATTTTGATAATTTCAGTATTTGTGTTTTTATTGATGATTTCAGATTTTAGAAAATATGAAACTAAAAACAAGTTTTTACTAAATTATTTAATAACGATATTTTCAACTATTTTTATCCCGTTTTTCTTTAAATTACTTTATATTTTCAATGTTACTTTCATTTATGGATTTTTAACCTTTTTATTGATACCTATGTCGGTAGATACCACTGGTTATTTTGGTGGTATGCTACTTGGAAGAAAAATTATTAAAAGAAATTTTTGTAAAATAAGTCCTAAAAAAACGTGAGAAGGTGCAATAGTTTCTTATATATTTGGAGCGTTACTATCTTTATTTTTACTCTATTCAGGACAAATGTTTAATGTTTCTAAAATTCTATTCTTTACAAATTGAAAACAAATTTTAATTGCTGTTTTATTACTTCCTATTATTTCAATAATAGGTGATTTGTTTTTCTCGTGAATAAAACGTAAATATGAAATTAAAGACTTTTCAAACTTAATGCCCGGTCATGGCGGTGTAATGGATAGGTTTGATTCTATATCATTTGTAAGTGTATCTATATTTATGATTTTATTCATAAAATAATGAAAGGTAAGTTATGCAAGAAGATAATAATAAAGACATCAAATTAACAAAAGAAGAAAGTAATTTTTTAAAGTTATGTTCTAAGGTTGGGTTTAATCCAAACCAGAATTTTTATGGTGTTAAATTATTAGCTATTGAGAAAAAGAAAATAAATAATAAAAATATTTTAAATTTCAAATTTAATGCAATTTCAACCATTCCTATGGATGATTTTAAAAAATTTAAAATGCATTTGAAAGAAACGTTTTCTGAAAAAACCCAATCAAAAATTGTTATTACCTTTACGTTTGACACACCTATAACAGACATAGATTTACTATGTAAATATTTAAAAAAATATATTAATTACAATCAAATAAAATTAAACGCTAGACAAATAGGTTTTCTTGACCCAGACAATTTAAAAATTGAAAATAATATAGCAATAATTACCATTCATAGCAAAAAAGATGAAGAATATTTAAATTCTAAAAAAGACTTATTAAAAGACTTATTTCAAAAAGTTGGACATAATGATATTGAGTTTAAATTTGTACTAGATCAAATAAATGAAGAAGTTATATATAACAAAATAATAAACATTGTAAATAATATAGACTTCACCAAAAAAGAAGAAGAAGTAAAAGAACATTCAAGTAAAAGAGAAGGATGAAAATCTAATTCTAAATTTACTCCTTGTAGCATACATGATGCTTTAAGTTTGAATTATAAAAATGTAATCGTAAAAGGTGAAATATATAGAATAGAACAAAAAGCTAGAAGAGATAAAGAAAATGCATATATATGTGATTTATATTTGTCAGATTATGAAGAAATAATAAAAGTTACTTATTTTGTTAATTCTAATAGTTTACCCGAATATAAAATAGGTGATACAGTTGAAGTTAGGGGTGTGATTAATAATGACCCAAAATTTGGAATTAGTCTTAAACCAAAGGATTTTCCAAGAAAAATAGAAGACATTGTTAAACTAAGTGAAGACAAAGAAAAAGTAAAAAGAATAGAACTTGCGGCTAGATCTAATATGTCAAGTCAAGACGGTATTAGTACAATTTCTCAATATCTAAAAGCAATTAAAAAATATGGACATAAAGCAATTGCATTAACTGATTTAGATAATGTTCAAAACTATCCTGAATTCTATAAACAAATGAAAAAAGAGAAAAATTTAAAACCTATTTATGGTGCAACTTTTTCTTCTATAACAACAAATAATGATATTTTTTATGGCTACAAAGATTTCAAATTAAATGACGAATCTTATTTGGTATTCGATATAGAAACTACTGGGCTTAGTGCTAGATTTAATGAAATAATTGAATTTGGTGGAGTTATTGTAAGAAATGGAGTTATTGAAGATAATATCCAATTTTTCTTAAAACCTAGTAAACCAATTCCTGCATCTATTACTAAACTTACAAATATTACTGATGAACTTGTTGCAGAAAAAGGGCTTTCTCAAGAAGAAGGGATTAAGAAGATTTATGATCTATTAAAAAACAATATTGCAATAGCCCATAATGCAAAATTTGACGTTAATGTATGTAAACAACAATTTATTAAACACGGACTTGATGCTAAACATATTATTGCAATGGATACGCTTGCAATTTCTTGATTCTTATTTCCTTTAGATAAAAAACACAATCTTCAAAGTGTTGCTAAAAAAACAAATGTTTATTACGATAAATTTGCAGCCCATAGAGCAAATTATGATGCTGAAATTTTAGCTAATGTTTGAATTTTGTTTATTCAAAAATTAAAGAAAGATATGAATATAACAACTTCAAAAGAATTGTTGAAATTAGATTCAAAAAATATATTTGGTAGAAAATTTTCTTATGAAGCCAGAATGCTCGCTAAGAATCAAAATGGAGTTAAGAAATTATTTAAATATATTTCGCAAAGTCTAACTTCAAACTATAATAATGGACCTAAATTTTATTTGGATAGATGAAAACCAGATTCTGATTTATTACTTGGTTCAAGTACTAATTCGTCATTGTTATGAGATGAAGTTATTACAGGTACTGATGAAAATATATTAAAAGTATTATCTTATTTTGATTATATTGAACTGCCCCCTATATCTTCATTTAATTACTTATATGAAGATGACTGGATAACTCGCGAAGAAATAGAATGGGCTTACATAGATTTAATTAATAAAGCAAAAAAACTTAATAAGATATGTGTTGCAACTTCCGATTCAAGATATGTTTATGATTGACAAAAACTTATATATAACATTTATATAAATACTCCATTACTTGGTGGTGGTGTTCACTGATTAAAAAAATATCAAGACATTACAGAAACTTCATTTAAATTATTAACTACAGAAGAAATGAAAAATGAGTTTTTATTTTTAAATGATGCTAATTTAATAAATGAAATAGTAGTTGAAAATACTCATAAAATAGCAGATATGGTTGAAAGTAATTTGGAAATTATTAAAAACAAATTATTTATTCCTATATTTGATAATTCAGATAAAAATTTAAAAAGCTTAGTTTATGAAAACGCAACTAAAAGATATGGCGAAAATATTGATGTCAAAATTAAAGAAAGAATTGATAAAGAATTAAATTCAATTATTAAATATGGATATTCTGTAATTTATTGAATTAGTCATAAGCTTGTTAAGAAAAGTAATGAAGATGGATATTTGGTTGGAAGTCGTGGAAGTGTTGGATCTTCTATTGTTGCTAACCTTGCCAATATAACAGAGGTAAATCCATTAGAACCTCACTATTTATGTGAGAACTGTAAATATTTAGAATGATGCAATGATAAATTATCGGGTTATGACCTTGATTTAAAAAATTGTCCTAAGTGTGGAAAGTTAATGAAAAATGATGGGAATAATATTCCATTTGAAACTTTCTTAGGCTTTGAAGCTAACAAAGTTCCTGATATAGATTTAAACTTTAGTGGTATTTATCAGCCAACAATTCATAACTATGTTAGAGAATTGTTTGGAGAAAGTCATACACTAAGAGCTGGAACCATATCAACAGTAGCATCAAAAACAGCATATGGTTTTTGTAAAAAATATTTTGAAGAGAAAAAACAAAATAATACTTACACACAGGAATTTTTGGACTTTTTAAGTACTAAAACCGAAGGGGTAAAAAGAACTACCGGACAACACCCTGGAGGAATAATAATTATCCCTAAAGAATATGATGTTGAAGACTTTACTCCTATTAACTATCCTGCAAATGATATTTATAGTCAATGAAAAACAACACACTTTGATTTTGAATCTATTCATGATAATGTTCTTAAATTAGACTTGTTGGGTCATGATGATCCTACAGCTATTAAGATGTTAGAAGAACTAACAAATACTGATGCTAAAAAAATTCCATTCCAAGATGAAAAAGTTATCAAGTTATTTAGTTCGACAAGTTCGATGGGTATAAAACCTGAACAAATATCAAACGAGATTACTGGTGTATTTGGAATTCCTGAATTTGGTACTAAGTTTGTACGTAAGATGTTAGAAGTTGCAAAGCCCCAATCATTTAACGATCTTATATTACTTTCGGGTCTTAGTCATGGTACAGGTGTGTGAAGTGGTAATGCTGAAGAATTAATTAAATCTGGTAAATCATTAGAAAATTGCATTTGTTGTCGTGATGACATTATGAAAAATTTAATTGATAAAGGTATTGATAAATTAAATGCCTTTCAAATAATGGAAGATGTTAGAAAAGGAAAAGGACTAACTGCCGATCAAGAAAATCTTTTGAAAAATAAAAATATTCCTTCATGATATATTTCCTCATTAAAGAAAATTGAATATATGTTTCCTAAGGCTCATGCTACTGCATATGTTATTATGGCTTGAAGAATTGCTTGATATAAAATTCACCATCCACTTGAATTTTATGCATCATATTTTTCTAACAAAAATGAAGATATATTTATAAAAATTTTAGCTAGTGGTAAAAATGTTATTACTCATAAGCTAAATGAATTAAAAGGAAAAATAGATTCGAAAGATACTTCAATAACACAAAAAGAAAACTTGTTTATTCCTATACTTGAAATTTCACAAGAACTTTATGCTCGTGGATTTAAGATTGAAAATGTTAATTTAGAAAAATCTAAATCTATTGAATGAGTTATCGATAAAGAGAATAAATCATTAATTCCTCCATTTGTTTGTGTTGAAGGACTTGGGGAGATTGCTGCAAATTCTATTTGCAAAGCCCGTAATGAAGGTATGTTTTTATCAGTTGAAGATCTAAAAGAAAGAACTAAATTGAATTCTAGAAACATAACTTTTTTAAGAGAATTAGGTGTTTTAGATAATTTAGATGAAACTAATGAAGTTAGTTTGTGATAAAAATTTTGTCAATAATAAAATTATTTAATTTTTAAAAAATTACTTTATATAAGGGAAATATTAAAAAAATATTTTTCTATTTTTTTACTTGAGAAACTTAAAAATATAATTTTTAAAAAACAATATATAATTTTTATATTTATTAAAAATATATATAAATCTTAATTTCAACAAAAGGTTAATATGTCTGCCAACAAAAAATGAAAAAATAAAAAAATAAATTTTGATAACTATAAAAGCAGTGATGAAAAAAATGAAAAAGTAAAATTTCAATTGTCTGATAATTGAAAGATTGCACTTATTGCATTATTTTTAATCGCAATTCCTTCGTTTTTAATGTTCTTGTTGCTTGGTGGTGATGGATGATTAATTCCTGCAACAAAGTCTTACATATTAAATAACAAAAGATGAAGTATGTTACTACCAATTGCACTTGCAGTTGCAATTATTCAAATATCAGTATTGTTACTTTTGGTTCTTAAATTTAAAGTATTAAAAACTTCATCACTTCAATTCTTAATTCCTATTGCATTAGCTATGAACACATTTTTAGTTAGCTCAGGAGTAGAACTAGGCAAATGATATATTAGAGTTTTACCTGCTGTTGGATTTGGATTTATGTTCTTCCCAATAATGATGATTAATAAAGAAATTCTTAAAAAGAAAATTAATAAATCAAAAGCAATTGAAGAAAAAAAAGAAGCTTTTAATAAGTCTTTATTAGATTAATTTAATTTAGGAGAAAAAAATGTATAAGAAAATTCCTCTAAAAGATAATGAAATTGCTGAATTAATTGAACTTGAAAATATTAGGCAGGAAGAACATATTGAATTAATTGCTTCTGAAAATTATGTATCTGAAGATGTTTTGAAAGCTACTGGAAGCTGCTTAACTAATAAATATGGTGAAGGTTATCCGGGCAAGAGATATTATGGTGGATGTAGCAATGTTGATAAAATAGAATCAATTGCTCAAGAAAGAGCTAAAAAACTTTTTGGTATGAATTATGCTAATGTTCAACCTTATTCAGGAAGTGTTGCGAACGCCGCAATTTTTATGGCTCTTTTAGAACAAGGGGACAAAGTACTAGGTTTAGAGCTTAGCTCAGGCGGTCATTTATCTCATGGGTATAAATTATCCTTTAGTGGAAAATTCTACGATTCTGCTTTTTATAAGGTTTCTGATAATGGAATTTTAGATTATGATGAGATTGAAAAAATCGCAATTCAAGAAAAACCTAAGATGATAATTTGTGGATATTCAGCATATTCACAAATTGTAGATTTTGCTAGATTTAGACAAATTGCTGATAAAGTAGGTGCTTATTTATTTGCTGATATCTCACACATTTCTGGATTAATAATTGCGGGATTTCATCCTTCACCTGCTCCTTATGCTGATGTTGTTATGACTACAACTCATAAAACATTACGAGGAACTCGTGGAGCAATTATTCTTACAAATGATGAAGTAATAGCTAATAAAATAAACCGCGCAGTTTTCCCGGGATATCAAGGTGGTCCATTGTTTCATCAAATAGCTGGAAAAGCAGTTTCGTTTTACGAAGCATTACAACCTGAATTTGTCGAATATCAAAAACAAGTATTAGTAAACTCACAAGTTTTTTGTCAAACATTTTTAAATAAAGGTGCTTGTGTAGTTTCGGGTTTAACACAAAATCATTTATTTATAATAGACGTTAAAAAGACTTATGGAATTACTGGAAAATTAGCTGAAGAAATTTTAGGTAAATTAAATATAACAGCTAATAAAAATACTATTCCAAATGATACCGAAAGTCCTTTTGTTTCAAGTGGGATAAGATTAGGAACTGCCGCTATGACTTCAAGGGGATTTAAAGAAGAAGAATTCATTATCATAGCAAATTTAATTGATAAGGCTTTACGCGAAAAAGATAATGAAAGTTTGTTAAATGTTATTAAAAAAGAAATTGCAAAACTAGCACATTCATTTCCAATAAAGAAAGTTTATATTGAGTAGGTGGATATGAACTTAAAAGAATTAAATGAATATGTAATAACATTAGCCAAAACAGTTCCGGGAATATATGAAATAAATTATTGTAGCGGTTTAGAAACTATTGTTTTGAAATCAGAAAAAGCAAATAATGCAATAGATATAAAAATGGAATTGTTTCTTATAGAAAATAGTTTTTCAAAAATTATAGTAGAAGAATTATTTGAAATAATTAACTACCAATTACAACAAAAAAATATAGTAATAGACATTTTCGATATTTATATAAAAGGGATTAAATAATGAAACGTATTGATGGTAAAGATTGAGGAAAAGCAATTATTTCCGCAGCAAACAATTTATATAACAAAAAAGATGTAATTAATGCATTAAATATTTTCCCTGTGCCAGATGGAGATACTGGTCTTAATATGACAATGACTATTACTGCAGCTAAAGACGCATTAGAAAATGTTTCTAATAATGATATTTATGAAATTGCAAAAACTGTTTCTCAAAATATGTTGCTTGGTGCAAGAGGAAATTCAGGGGTTATATTAAGTCAAATTTTTAAAGGATTTAGTGATAGTTTTTCAGGAAAAACCTCAATAGATTCAAATGATTTACGTGAAGCTTTTGCCTCAGCCACAACTATTGCTTATAAAGCAGTATTAAAACCAGTTGAAGGAACCATTCTAACAGTTATTAGAGAAACTTCTGAAAATCTAAATAAAATCGAATGTGATAATTTGAGTATTACAGAAATGTTTGAGCATATCACTAAATTTGCAAGACAAAGTTGTGATAACACGCCTAATTTACTTCCTATATTAAAAGAAGTTGGGGTTACTGATTCTGGCGGTGAAGGGCTTTATACCATTCTTAATGGAATGTATTCATATTTCTTGGGAACTCCAATTGAAATAAATAAAGATGATGCAAAAGAAACAATTAATAAATTTATTTCTGATAGCGAAGTATTCAATGGAGAATTTGGTTATTGTACTGAATTCATAGTTGAAATAGATAATATTGCAGAATTTGATAAAGATTATGTTGTTAAGAAACTAGAGAAAAAAGGTAATTCATTAGTTGTGGTCAATGATGAAAATATTTTAAAAGTTCATATCCATACACAAAGACCAGGTAGTATATTAAACTTTGGAAATAAATTTGGTCAATTTGTAAAAGTTAAAATTGAAAATATGACTTTGCAAGCTAATGAAAGTAAAAGTATTTCAAATAACTTGAATAATAATAAAAACAATAATGGTAAATCAAAACAAAAAGAATTTGGAATTATTTCTTGTAATACAGGCAAGGGAATTATTGACATTCTAAAGAATGATTATTCTGTTGATTATATTATAGAAGGTGGTCAAACTAATAATCCATCTATAAAAGATATTGTGTATGCAATTGAAAATGTGAATGCTAAAACTATATTTTTCTTTCCTAACAATTCAAACATAATTCTTTCAGCTCAGCAAGCTTCAAAAATTCAAAAAAATAAAAAGATAATAATAATACCTACGAAAAGCGAAGCTCAAATTCTTCCAATATTAACTAATTTTAGTTCAGAAAATACCAAAGAAGAAAATCATGAATTATTTAAATTTTCTTTAAAGAATACAAGTTATGCTGAAATAGTTAAAGCTGTTAAAGATGCAAAACTTTATGGTAAAAAAGTTAAACGCAATTCATTTATGTCATTAGTTAATGGTAAACTAATTGAAAGTGATAAAACAGATAATGGTGCTGCTATTATGGCTATAAATGAAATGATTACAGATGAAACTCAAGTAGTAACTATTATTTATGGGCAAGAAACATCAGAAGCTTCTACAAAAGAATTGCAAAATTATATCGAAGCAACTTATGATGTTGAAGTTCAAATTGTTAATGGTGGTCAAAAAATATATTCTTACTTTATTTCAGCTGAATAGATAAAGAGGACTTATGAACAAAAAAATTATATTTGATGTTATGAATAGTGATAATGGTGAAATATGTGCTATTCAAGCCGCGAATAAATTTGCTAAGGAATTTCCTAATTATACCTTGGTACTAGTAGGAAATCAAGAAACAATAAATAATAATATAGATAAAAAATTGAAGAATTTAGAAGTGGTTAATTCTTCAAAGGTTGTCAAAAAAGCAACAACAAATATTAGAGAACTCCTTAGAGAAGAAAGCTCAATGTTGACATCTTTTGAAGAGTTAAACAAAGGTGCAGATGCTATATTAAGTAGTGGTGATAGCGGTGCCTTTACAATAATTTCTTCTTTAAAAATAAAAAGACTAGATGGTATTGAAAGACCTGCCTTTATGCCTATTATTCCAAGCGCAAATCCAGAAAAGAATTTTTTACTTTTGGATGCTGGCGCAAATGTTGAAATAAAATCAACTAATATTGTTGAATGAGCCGAATTAGCTAATGTTGTCTTTAAAAACTTATTTTCAAAAAATGATTTTGTTAAAGTCGGAATTTTAAATATTGGTACTGAAAATTATAAAGGAATTTCAGCTATTAAAGAAGCAAACGAATTAATAATTAGTGCAAAAAATTTAGATTATGAATATTTAGGTTTTGTGGAACCAAATAATGTTATTAATGGTGAATCAGATGTGGTTCTAGCAGATGGTTATGCTGGAAATATATTTTTAAAAACATATGAAAGTGCAACTAAATCAATGGCAAGTATTTTCAAGAAAGCTTTTATGAAAAACTTGAAAACTAAGATAGGTGCATTACTTCTAAGAAAAGAATTAAATAAAATAAAAACAAGATATGACTATAGAAACATCGGTGGCGCTTTTATAATAGGTCTTGAAAAAATAATTGTTAAAGCTCATGGAAGTAGTGATGAAGTTGCTTTTTATGGTGCGCTTAACCAAATAAGATTTGGCTTAGAAAATAATTTGATTGATAAAATAAAAGAAAAATTAAATAATCTTAAAAAAGAAGATGAATAATTATGGATACTAAATTTAGAGAAAGAATAAAAAAACTTCTTATAGATTTAAACATTTATGATGAGAATATAAATATTGATACTTTTTGCAGAGCATTAACTCATAGCACTTATGCTAACGAGCATAAAAACGTTAAAGATTTTCAATATTTAGAATTTCTAGGAGATTCAATTCTACAATTTCTAGTTTCAAAAGAAATTTATAGATTATATCCTGAATATAAAGAAGGTAGAGCTACACAACATAGAAGTTATGCTGTAAATAATAAAACACTTTCGGAAGTATCGGAAAAAATTGGACTTTCTGAAAATATTCTATTTTCAAAAAATGCTTTTCTTAATGGTAAAAATGAAAAAATTAATTCTGATTTTTTTGAAGCATTTACAGCTGCTATTTATCTAGAAAAAGGGTTGGATTTTACGGATAAATTTATAAAAAAACATTTAAAAGATTATTTACTAAATGAAAAAATAGAAAAAGATCCTAAAACAACTTTCCAAGAATTAATTCAATTGAATGGAAGTTGTAAAATAATTTATAAAACAGATTTTTTGGAAGAATTAGGTAAATTTCAAAGTGCTATAATTGTTGATAACAAAAAATATGGAATAGGCTTTGGAAAAACAAAAAAAGAAGCCAAAGAAAATGCTGCTAAAAATGCATTGAAAAGTTTAAATGTTTAAACACAATATTTATTTAGAAAGGAGGATGGCGAATAATGAAAAGTAATCCATTAGATTTATTTAAAGGTGTTATTACACATACTGGTATTTGAGGAACAATAATAGCAACATTAGTGATTACAATACTTGGGTTTGTATTATTCAAAACTAAGTTTATAAATGAATCTTTTGTCAGCAATCTTGAAAAAGTAGTTATAAATATTTTGCTTCCTTTTCTAGCTTTTTATTCATTTTTAAATGATGCTGGAAAACGAGATATTAAAACTTATGGAATAGTATTTGGCGCTAGTGCATTTTATTATTTCTTCTTAACCGCAATTGCCATATTATGAGTTAAATTATTACCAAAAGCACTACCTCAAAAAGTTAAAATTCGTGCAGAAAAAGAATATGAAATATATGTAGAAAATTATCAATTAGAAACAGGAAAAGTACTTGAACAAAGTAATTTTTTAGAATTTCTACAAAAGAAACATCTTGTTAATTGATTAATGTGTATTTATGGTTCGAATATTTTATTTGCTACACCTGTAATTATGGCTTTATACCCAACAGGATCACAACTTGGAGCATTAAGTATTTGAAATATTTTGTACTATATTGGAGGTTTTGGGCTTTCATTTTCACTTCTATCAGGGATAAGATTTACTAAAAAAGAATTTAAATTTACTATGAAAAAAGCATTTTTAAATGCTTCATTTATTGTGGTTATGATTTCGATTCTTTTATGATCTACACAATACATTCCTGGTGCAGGTTCAACTGTGAAAGATCTTTCAGTGCTTGAAAAATTTAATTATGAATATGTAAATGAAAATAGGCAAACTATTGTTAAAGAATTAGTTGCTATTAAAAAAGCAACTTTTGGCCCTAATTTCTCAACTCTATATGGTATAAGAGTTGATGATGTAATTAAATGATTTACTCAAGATAGTATCACAAAAAATTATGTGGCTTATAATGGTCAACCTACAGGTTGATACAACTTATCAGTTACAATGCCTTATTTTTTCAAACCTATTCAAATGTTGACTAATTTAGTTAGTCCTTTAATTTGAATAGTAATTGGTACAAGTCTTGCAAAATCAAACCTAAAGGAAGTATTTTCAAAAGGTAGAAATTGATTGTTCTTAGTGTTCAAAATGATATTAATTCCTTTATTTATTATGGCAATTATAGTTCCACTTGTGGCTACAAACGTACTAGATAAATCAATTGCAGCCCTATTAATTATGACTGGTTCAGTTCCTCCGGGAACTACAATTGTAATCTATTCTCAACACTTAAAAGTACATGAAAAATATACCGCACAAGTAAGTAGCTTATCAACAATTTCTAGTTTTATTTTCATTCCTATGTGGCTTGCGATTGGCACAATTGTTGTGAACTCGATTTAAACTTGCCCAAAGTCAAATAGCAAAAAATTGTTAAATTTATTATAAAATTTATATTTATATTAAACAATGTTAATGTAAATATATTTTTTTTACTTTTAATTTAATAAAAAAACAATCATTATTTACAAAAAGGAATATATGAAACTAATACAGGTAGAGGCTCACGGATTTAAGTCTTTTGCTGATAAAGTAGCGCTTAAATTTGATGGTGGAGTAGTTGCTATTATTGGTCCTAACGGGTCAGGTAAGTCTAATATCAACGATGCTATTAGGTGAGTTCTAGGAGAATCAAGTTCAAAAGCTCTACGTGGTGATAATATGGAAGATGTTATCTTTGCAGGTTCTAAAACTGAAAAAGAAATGGACCGTGCTGAAGTAACACTTACTTTTGATAATAGAGACCACGCAGTTTCAGTACCACATGATTTCTTTACTATCTCAAGAGTATTGCATCGTGGAAAAGGTGAAAATGAATATTTCATCAATGGTGAACCCGCAAGACTAAGAGATGTAAAAGAAATTGCAATGGAAAGTGGTATTTCAAAATCATCACTTGCTATTATTAGCCAAGGTACAATAAGCGATATAGCTGAAGCAACTCCTGAAAGAAGACGGGAAATTTTTGAAGAAGCTTCTGGTACTTCGATGTATCGTTATAGAAAAATTGAAGCTAAAAGAAAATTAGATCGTACTGAAGAAGCACTTTCTCAAATTAGTGTTTTAGTACTTGAACTTGAAAAACAATTAAAACCATTGCAACGTCAAGCTGAAAAAGCAAAAGTTTATAAAGAGAAAATGGAACAATTAAAAGAAGTTGAAGTTGTTCTTTTGGTTCATGACTTAATGCATTATTCAGACAGACTTACCATTTTAGAAGATGAGGCTAGAGATTTTAGTCTAGCGAAAGAAGACTTACAAACCCGTTTAAATTCATATCTATCAGCTTTGAATCAAAAAACTGAAATTATTAATAGTATTGAATCAACAATTCAAGACATCCAAAAGAAACTTGATGAAACTAATGCAGAAATTTCTAATTTAGAAATTAGAAGTGCTAAAGAAGCAAAACAAAGAGAAATGGTTCTAAGTGGTGCTATTAAAGTATCTAATGAAGATAAAAAAGAAACTTTAAAAGAAGTACTTAGTGAACTAAATGAAAAAATTATTGCTTACAAAAAATTCTTAAAAGATAAAGCTGATGAACTAAAAGCTTTTGAAGATAAAACTATAAAATTAAGTACTGACATCAATGAACTTAATCGTTTGTATCATATAGAAGTTGAAAAATTAAATAAAGTAAAAAGTAAAATAGATGTTATCAAAGATGTAAGGGATAATCGTACATCCCTTGCTAAAGGTACCAAAAACATTGTAGAAAACGCTCATTTGTTCAAAGGGTATAAATCCCTTGTTAGTCAATTAATTGAGGTTGAGCCAAAATTTGCAAAAGCTATTGAAACCATTTTGGCTAATGCAACACAACATATTGTAGTTGATACTCCTGAAACTGCAGTTGCTGCAATTAACTTCTTGAAACAAAATAATGGTGGTCGCGCTACCTTTATACCACTTTCATCAATTCAACCAAAACTGCTACCTGAACAACATATTGTAGTTGCTCAAGTGCAAAATGGATTTTTAGGTGTAGCTTCTGAACTTGTGAATACAGCTAAAGAATACGACACCTTGAAGAAGTTTTTATTAGGTAACACATTAGTTTGTGACACCATTGATAATGCTAACAAACTTTCAAAACTACTTGAAAAAAGATACATGATAGTGACACTTGATGGTGACGTCATAAGAGCTGGCGGTGTAATGTCTGGTGGCCAAGCAACTCAATCAATTTCAATTTTTGGAATTGAAGACCAATTAAAACAATTAGAAGATCTTCTTGAACCATTAGAAACTAATATTGCAGTTTTAAAAGAACAAATTTTAAAACTTGAACATGAAAAACAAACTCAAATTACTTTGAGTACAAACTTCTCGCTTGAAAAAGCTAACTATGAAAATAAGCTTTCTGAAGCTTTATCAGAATTTGATGACCTTTCTATTAAATACCAACAACTTACCAACGAAGAACTTGAATTAGAATCAAAGGTTGACTTTGGTAAATCAATTGCTGCTTTAATAGTAGAAAGAAGTAATTTATCAGCTAACTATAAAACTCAAAGTGAAATTTTAAAAAGTTCAAGAGATCAATTTTACGATCTTACTTTCAAGAAAAATGAAGCTGATGTAGCATTAAAAGAACTTCTTGAAGAAAATGGTAAGAAAATTGCTGAAAAAGTTCGTGCTGAATCAATTATTGAAAATGCAAAAAGAAGACTTTCAGAACAATATGGATTGTTATTTGAAACTGCAAAACAATTCTACAAACCAGAACTTGATTTTGATGTAGCTAGAAAACTAGTGGACAATTTAAAACAAGACATAAGAGAATTGGGCCATATTAACCTTGAAGCTATTGAACAATATGAAGTAGTTCAAGAAAGATATACACAAGTCAAGACACAAGAAGACCAAATAGTAGCCGCTAAAAATACAATTGAAGAAGCTATTAATGAAATGGACAAAATCATTGTTGAACGTATAACTCAAACAGTTGAACTAGTAAATGGTGAATTTAAGTTTGTATTTGCAAAAATGTTTGGTGGGGGTATGGCTGAAATTAGATATACTGACCCTGATAACTTATTAGATAGTGGAATTGATGTTATAGCTCAACCTCCTGGAAAAGCAATTAAAAACTTGAAACTATTTTCAGGTGGTGAAAAAGCACTTATTGCTATTTCACTTCTATTTGCTATACTAAAAGCAAAACCATTACCATTATGTATCTTAGATGAAGTCGAGGCCGCACTTGATGAAGCTAATGTTATTAGGTTTGCAGAATTCTTACAAAATCTAAAAAAAGAAACTCAATTTATTGTTATTACACACCGTCAAGGAACAATGGAAAGAGTTGATAAGCTTTATGGTGCAACAATGCAAAAACGTGGAGTTACCACATTCTTTGGGGTTAATTTAGCCGAAGCAAAAAGCTTAATCAATGATTAAGAAGAGGTAGTTTAAAATGAATAAAAGTAAAAAAATATTTATTGGATTAGGACTATCAGTGGTTACTATACCACTTTTTGCTTTTTCACTAGTATCTTGTGAATCGAATCTTAGAATAAAATTAAACTCACGTTTGAAGAAAAATAAGTCGCTAAGAGGCAAAGTAGAAACAAAAACTGGTATCAATAATTTTCCAACTTTTGAAAAAGATATCCGTGATGAACTTGCTAATCGTTTAGCTACTACAAGTGATAAAACTGAAAGAAAAAATATTTTCAACGACATAATAAAAAAAGTTGATGAATCAAATCAAAATTTAACATTAATGAAAGAAAGTATAGATTAGTTAAAATTAAATGATTGAGAATAATAATTTACAATTAAAATCAATTAAAAAACTAGCTATAGCAGAACTTACTATTTACTTAGCAAATTCTGCATTCTTTACATTTATTTATAATAATAGTTATCACTAAAACAGTTTTAGTATTTTTCTAAAACTGATTTTTAATTTTGTATCAGCCAAAAAGTGCTTTTCGAAATAAAAAATAATTCAACAAACTAGAACAACAAAAATACATTTGTTTAAATAAATAGACAAAAACTCAAACAACAATTAATATTAAAATGAAGAAAATTTTAGGTGGTTATAATATGGATGAAAAATTAAATTTATTAGTTATTGGCGATTCTATCGGACAAGGATATAATAGCAAAGTAGGGTGTGGAACAGCTGGTAGTAAAAAAAGCAATGACAGTTTTTACCAAGGATATAGTTATGGAGATTACCTTATTGAATATATCCGTGAATTTTTAGTTAGCAAGCAAACTGGAAATCTTAATATTAATGAGATATGAAATTCAATTAATTATAATAACTTGTCATTAATTGGAGCAGTTATTAAAGATTACGATTCATTATTAAATTTAACTTATAATGAAGATTTTTTTTCACTTTTAAATATCAATAAAAAATTACACAATATGGCTAATATCAAATTTGATGAAAGCATTTATTGATACAAAGATTTTCAAAAAAATAATTTAAAAGAAGCTTATAAAAATTACTGTATTTATTTACAGGCAGAAATTAAAAAAGCTACTTGTATTTTATTTTCACTTGGAGGAAATGAATTCCAAGGATCATTTCCTTTTAATAGTTTTAGGAAACTTGTTCTAGAAACTAATGTTTATAAGCAAAAGAAAATCTATGATAGTTTTATGGAAGAAATAGACAAACTTCTAGCTAAAACTGAAAAAGAATATGTTGATTTTATTTTGAAGGTAAAGAAATTTAATCCAACAGCAAATATGTTATTAGTCAATTACATAATTCCATTTTTACCATTTTTAACTTCATATCAAAATTATTTATCTAAATCAAATCCAATTATCTTCAAAGATATTGTTTATGTAGTTCTTGATAAATTTAATTCATTTATGCAAAGAGTATCGAGCCAAACTAATACTGATTTTGTTGATGTTTATGATAAAAAAGTTTGAATTAAAAATATGTCAACTTTATATGAAAATATTGTTGATACGCATCCAACAGAAAAAGGTTATCGTGAAATAGCAAGAAAAATTTTCTTGAAATTAATTTCTAATAATTATCTTTACTTTTTAAGACCAGGAAGATGACTTACCAAAATTAAATATGGTAAAGAGATATTTTTAGTTGATGAAACTAAATCAAACATAATTACCACTATTAAAAAATTTGAATTTCCCCTTCATAAAAGCAATAAAATAATTAATGCATTTAGATGTTGAAATGAAGAAACTAAACAAGTTAATAATCCCTATTTTGAATTAATTACACACGAATTTCCTAAACTTATAGAAAAAGATAATGAAAAAAATAATGGTTCAAAAGAAGAAATAAATTATTCAAACCTTTATAGTTATACATTTGAAAATATATTATATTCAGTAAAATTCTTACCAAAAGATTCGAAATTATTTGAATATATAAAATCACTTTTGGTAAACAAAGAAACAATGAAAAGCTTTTTAACATCAGTGTTAAATAGTGATCATATTGAAAGCATAATACTTGCTATTGAAAAAATAGATTTCAAGAAAGAAAAATTTTCTTGAATCAAAATAATTGAAAAAGTTTTCAAAAATAATGAACAAAACCTTTATTCTTTATTTACTGAAATTTTCACTAAAAACCCACTTTTTGTTAAAACAATAAAGGAATTGTTTGCTTTATTTATTACTGATTTAAAAGCAAATAAACCTATTAAATTACATAATTGAGTAGCAAATGATATTTTCTATAAACTTTCATTTGAAATAGGTTTCAAAGAAATATTTATCAAACTTATTAATGAATTTTGAAAACATTTAATTAATTTAAGAAATTATCAAACATTTTTTGAATTTATAAAAAGTTTTATTATAGCCAATAGAGGATTGGTACAAGATTTTGTTTCTAAAATATTAGATTATCTATTATCATATTCTGAAAAAGAAAAAGACAATGTATCTAAATTTATATTAGACATATTAAAAATATCTGAACACACGATGACTTATAAAGAATGAAATCGTGTTGATAAGATTATTAACTTATTAATATCCAATTTGAATGATATGAAGTTTAGAGAAAACTTTATTGATATACTTATTAATGCATTCACTAAAATTGATATTTGAAAAGAAGTTGATTTTACGAAAACAACAATTAAGAAAAAATATGCTAAATTAATAGTTAAGCTATTTTTCAAAAAAATAATTAAAAAACCATTTTCAAAAGAAAATCGAAAAATTTATAAATTGTTGTTTAGTTTATGAAGATTAAAAGTTGTTAACTTTATTAAAACTCACTAGTAATAAATCAAAAAAACAAATTAAATTTTTAATTTAATTAAAGGAGAAAAAAATGTACGGTATAGTTTTTTATTTAAATAAAGCAATATTAAAAGCTAATTATGGTGAAAATCACCACGATGCATATGAAGAAATAAGAGATATCCTAAGACATTATGGATTTCATTGGCTTTCAAATAGTTTCTATTTCTCACGTTCATTAAATAGTATTGTTCAAATTTATCAGGCTGTTAAAGCATTGAAAGAAATTCCTTGATTTGTAATTTCATTAGTTTCATTTCATGTGTTTAGAATGGAAGATATGTCAGACTTTACTGAATATTTAAAGAACACAAAGAAACGTACAGAAATGGATGAAGAAGAATTTGAAACCGATATTGAAGAAGGAAAAAAGAAAAATAAGAGAAAATAAAATCTCACGTTATTATCAAAAATAAAAAATCAAGCCAACTTATCTACTTGATTTTTTATTATGAAAATTTAAATTATTGCTTATATATAGGAAAGAATTAAAAAATTATTCTATTGTAATTAATGAAGCCAAATAGCTATTTCCTTTAATTTTATATTTGTATTCTTCTTTTAATTTTTCATTCAATATTTTTAATGTTAATTTTGGTGAACCTTCATTGTTTACTTTTTCATTTTCGTTAGCAAAAATAAAATTGGTATGTAAGGATGTTAAACTATTAGGTAATGTCAAATTTGAAATTTTGTTTCCCATCAAAGCACCTTCTTTGATTTCAACAACATTTTTCAAATCTATAGTTGTAATTTTATTTGAAGAGAAAGTTCCTTCACTTAAAACTAGCACTTTATCATTTAATGTAACATTTGCTATTTCATTATTTGAAAATGCTTGTCTTCCAAATTTTATTTCTTTTACATCTGCTTTACTTGTAGGAAATATGATAGTTTTGATTTTGTTATTTGAAAAAGCATTATCATCTATTTTTGCTAATGAACTATTTGCAATAAATTCTATTTCTTCCATTTCTAAATTAGAAAATGCTGCTTTACCAATATATTCAATAGTACTTGGCAGTATTAGTTTTTTAATTACCGGATTTTTTGGATTGATTCCAGCAATACTTTTTCCTGAGTTTTGAAGAATATTTCTTATAGTTTCGCCATCAAAAGAACCGCTTTTAATATGTGTAACATACGTTTTGCTTAGGTCCAATGTTTGCGTCTTAGCATCAAAATTTTCTTCTAAATATTTAGTTGAAAAACTATTGGGAGTTTCTTTATTGCAACCGCAAGATAAAGTTAAAGCGGGTGCCGCAGCTGAAATTATTGAAGCAGCACTAGTGTATAAAATTATTTTTTTAACATTTTTTTTGTTTAACATAATGTATAAAATTTTAACACATTTTAATATATACAAAGATTTTATGTTTTAGAATTATATTATGAAAATTGAACAAAGAAAATTCATTCTACATTCATCATTTAAGCCTTCTGGTGATCAACCAGAAGCAATTGATGAACTTGTTTCTGGGCTTGAAGAAAATAAAGAACATCAAGTTTTATTGGGTGTAACTGGTTCTGGTAAAACTTTTACATTAGCAAATGTAATATCAAGAGTTAATCGTCCGGCATTAATTATTAGTCATAATAAGACGCTTGCTAGTCAATTATATTCTGAACTCAAAGAACTATTTCCGGAAAATAGAGTTGAATACTTTGTTTCATATTTTGACTATTATAAGCCAGAAGCTTATATTCCAAAAAGTGATTTGTTCATAGAAAAAACTTCGAGAAATAACAAAGTTTTAGAAGCGATGCGGATGAGTGCAATAAATGCCTTGAGCATCCGTTCTGATACTATTGTAGTTTCTTCTGTTGCTGCAATATATGGTGAGTATAATCCTACTGAATATCGCAATAATTTTATGCCTATTGAAATAGGACAAAAAATACCAAGAAAAAATTTCCTGTCAGAGTTAATTAAAATTGGATATTCAAGAAATAAAATGAATATTGATAGAGGAGAGTTTGATGTTAAAGGAGATGTTTATGAAATAGCTCCCGGATATACAAATGACTATAATTTACGTGTTGAAACATTTGATGATGAAATAGAAGCAATTTCTCAAATTAATCCTATAACAAAAGAGAAAATTAAAAATTTCAATTCAATAACTATATTTCCTGCAACAACTTATACTGTGAATCCAAATATGATGGAAAATGTTATTTCACAAATTGAGAATGATCTAAAAGAACGTATAGAATTTTTTGAAAAAAATAATAAATTATTAGAAGCTCAAAGAATAAAAGATAGAGTACTAAACGATATTGATTCTATTAAAGAATTTGGTTATGTTAATGGAATTGAAAATTATGCTAGATATTTAGATGGTAGAAAACCAGGTGAAAGACCTTATACTCTATTTGATTATTTACCATCAAATGCAATTATTTTTATTGATGAAAGTCACTTAATGATTCCACAATTAAATGGAATGCATAATGGAGATCGTTCTAGAAAAACCACATTGGTTGAATATGGTTTTAGACTTCCATCTGCACTAGATAATAGACCTTTAAAATTTGAAGAATTTGAAAACTTTACTTTTCCTAAAATTTATTTATCAGCTACTCCTGGAGATTATGAAATAAATAAAACTAATGGTGAAATAACAACTCAATATATTAGACCAACAGGATTATTGGATCCTATAATTGAAATTAGACCAAAGAGTAATCAAATTCAAGATATTTATGACAATATAAAATCTCAAATTGCAAAAAATGAAAGAACACTTATACTTACAACTACTAAAAAATATGCCGAGGAACTTGCGCTTTATTTAAAAGAACAAAAAATTAAATGTGCCTATATTCATGATCAATTTAAAACATTTGAAAGAAATGAAATTATTAAATCTTTGCGAATGGGAAAATATGATGTAGTTATTGGAATTAATTTACTAAGGGAAGGTCTTGATATCCCTGAAGTAAGTTTGATATGTGTGCTTAATGCAGATACCAATGGATTTATGCGTGATAAAAGAAGTTTAATTCAAATAGTTGGACGTGCTTCGAGAAATGATCATGGTAAGGTATTGTTTTATGCTGATATATTAACAGATTCGATGCGTGAATGTATAGAAGACAATATAAACAAAAGAACCATTCAAAATGAATATAACATCAAAAATAATATCGTGCCCAAAACTATTCAAAAACCAATTCCTCAATCAATTCAATCTTCTTTTGTGATTGATGATATAGCTGAATATTTTGATAAACAAAGAAATACTGTTAACCTAAAAAATAATAAAGTTTATGTTCAAAAATTGATTGAACAAATGAATAAATATTCAAATGAAAATAAATTTGAAGAAGCTATTTTAGTAAGAGATCATCTATTAGAAATTGGTGTTGATATTGAAGAATTAAAGAAATAAGAAAATTAAAAATTGCCTATAATAAAGACAATTTTTAATTTTTTGAATATATTAATTTGTAGCTTAAACTTGTGGGATTTCTTGTGCAGTTTCTTTTGGTTGCAGTTTTAAAATATTAATTCTATATACACCTTTTCAGAATCATGCAAGCCCTGGTGTTAAGAAACCACCAATAATAAACATAAATATGTCTAATAATATTACAATCCCTAATTTGCCACCTTTGTAAAATAGTGGTTGTTTGAAGTTTAGGAATTTATAAACTACAATGTTGTATTTTGTATATACATCAACAGTTTTATCTAAATTAGGATTTAATTCTTTTATTGGATCTGCAATAAAGAACATTGTGAATGCATATAGGAAGTAAGATAAAACCATTATATTTGTCATTCAAATTTGATATGTTTTTAAAGTTATAGATTTTCTTGCAAATCCAAGAAGTATAAATCCAATAGCTGGATTAATTGCATGTAATATAAAACTTGGTATTGCTCTTTCTAAGTGGTTTCATGTTCCGTTTTTCAATGAAAAGTAGAAAATAAGTGTTCAATAAATTAAGAATGTTATTGTTATATTTACTACTGCAAAAAAGAAAAAAGATTGTGCTTTTTGTTTATCAGGATTTAATCCGTATACTATCATCGAAATAGCTAAGACCATATTACTTATCATAGTAAAGGTTGATAATTGGCTAAACATCATAGCTATAGCATTTGGAAAGAATTCATTGTTTTTAGTACCTTTTCCAATTAATTGATCAGCACCAGAACTTTTTAATTGGTCAATAGTTTTCTCGATTCCATATATTTTGAAATAGTGGATAAGGATTGAAATATTTAGAATTAACATAAATATTCCTACAAAAAATATTGCCTTATGTAATTTTGAAAGCGATAAAAATTTCTTGTTCATAATTGTTCTTTTCAAAAATTAAAATGTTATTTTTTTATTTTGTAAAAGTAGTTTTTTGAAAAATTCCTCCTTTGTATAAATAGTTGTTTTTTCACTACCAAACTCTCTTATTGCAAGTGATTTGTTTTCTATTTCTGACTTACCAACAATAATTAAATATTTAGTTTTTAAAATTTGGGCATCACGTATTTTTTTATTCATACGTTCATTTCTAGTGTCAAGTGTTACATTAACATCCATATTTAAAAGTTCTTTATATAACTCTTCACAGTATTTATTTTGTTCATCTGTTATTGGGATAATGCATACTTGACGAGGACTTAATCAATAAGGCAAATTACCTTTGGTTTGTTCAATGATAGTAGCTATAAATCTTTCATATGTTCCAATTAAACCACGGTGAATAAGTACGGGAGTTTGTTGTTGTTCATTATCATCTACATAATGCATTTCAAATTTATTAGGTAGTAAAAAGTCGAGTTGCAACGTAGACATAGTAATTATTTTACCAAGAGCTGTTTTTACTTGAAAATCAATTTTAGGTCCATAAAATGCTGCTTCACCTTTGAACTCGGTATATTTGATTTTTAATTCTTTTAAAACTTTTCTTAAATCATTTTCGGCATGTTCTCACATTTGATCATTTTGGAAAAACTTTTCTTTGTTGTCTTCATCTCTTAGTGAGAGTGAAATGTGATCGATTTCAATATCAAAGTCTTTTAGAGCCGTTATTATCATTTGATATAAATGCTTGAACTCATCTTTAATTTGATCAGGTCTTACAAAAACATGCCCTTCGGTTAGATCCATTGCTCTAACTCTTTCAAGTCCAGATAATGCACCTGATTTTTCATATCTATATAATCTAGATTGTTCAGAGTATCTAATGGGTAATTCTTTATAAGAACGTCTTGTTGAATTGAAAAGCATTATATGATGAGGGCAAGTCATTGGTCTAGCGATCAAATTTTCATTGTCCATTTTAATTTCGTTGAACATAGTATCTTTATAGTGACTTAAATGTCCGCTGATTTCATAAAGTTTTCTTTCGCCAAAGTGAGGTGTCATAACTTCTATAAAACCAAATTTCTTGTCAAGCCTTAAAACATAGTCACGAATAGCATTGTGAATTTTCATTCCATCTTCTAATCAAATTGGGAAACCTTGACCACATAATTGATTGAAAGTAAATAGATTTAAATCCTTACCTATTTTTCTATGATCGCGTTCTTTTCTTTCTTGAAGTAATTGCAAGTATTCATCTAATTCTTCTTTTGTTTCTCATGCAGTACCATAGATTCTTGTTAACATTTTATTTTTAGAATCACCTTTTCAATAAGCGCCAGCAAGAGATAATAATTTAAAATGTTTTATGTTTTTTGTGTTTTGGGTATGTCCGCCAGAACATAAATCAACAAAAATATTTTTTTGTGTTTTAGGTTCTACAAAACCAAAAAAAGTTATTTTTTTTCCTTCGTTTATAAAACTTTCATGAAGCTCTTTTTTGTAAGGCTGATTTTCAAAATCATATTTATAATTTTTGATTTCTTTTATTTCATAACCTTGTTCAGCCAGCTTATGCATTGTTTTTTCAATTTTTAATAAGTCGCTTTCCAAAAGCGGTTTTTCAAAATCAAAATCATAATAAAAACCTTCATCTATTGTAGGTCCAATTGCTAATTTTGTGTTTGGATATAACTTTAATATCGCAGTTGCTAATAGATGGCTTGCTGAGTGATTAAGTTCTTTATTTAATTTCATTTTATATACCCATCGCCTTTCTTAATTTATCTAAATTTACTTTTGCTATTTCTTTTGCTTTTTCAGCGCCTTTTGCACTTAACATAGGAACTGATTTAATTGCCTTATTATATTTTTCTTGAATTTGTATTAGGAAGTTTTTGACTAATTCAGCTACAGCTGTTTTTAGTTCAAAATAATTTTTATCTTTAAAATTGTTTTCTGATTCTTCTAATGAAATATTTTTTAAAGATGCATAGATTGTTAATAAATTTTTAATTCCAGGTTTTCCATCAGATAGATAGATTTTGTTTTCTGAGTCTGTAACTGATTTCATTATTTTTTTATATGCGGTTTCAGGGTTATCTAATAAATATATAGAAGCATTTTCCGCAGGATCAGATTTAGACATTTTCTTTGTAGGTTCTACAAGAGACATTATCTTTGCACCTATTTCAGGAATTAATGGTTCTGTTAAATTGAAGTTTGTTTTATATTTATTGTTAAGTCTTGAAGCTATGTTTCTTGTAAGTTCGATGTGTTGCTTTTGATCAATACCAACAGGTGATATATGAGCATCATATAGAATAATGTCGCCTGCCATAAGTGTTGGATATATTAATAGTCCTGTTGGTATTGTATCCATTCCGTTTGGTGATTTTATTTTTTGTGATTTGTCCTTAAATTGTGTCATACGTGAAAGTTCACCAATTGTTGTGTTTGTTAAAATTAGTCAATTCATATATGTGTGTTCACTTACATCTGATTGAAAAAATAGTGTTGCTTTTTCAGGATCGATCCCACAAGCAATATATAAAGCAAAAATATTTTTTCGATTTTCTTCAAGAACTTTTGGATCTATTGGGAGGGTCATAGCATGTAAATCAGCTATAAAAATATAGCTATTATATTTGTCTTGGAGTTTAACCATATTTTTAATAGCGCCAATGTAGTTTGCAATTGTTAGCTTTCCGGTAGCTGTAATTCCACTTATTAAAATCTTCTTTCTCTCATCCATCTTTATTAACCTTTTTTTATTTTCAATAATGAAATATTTAAATTATTATTATAATATTATTATTATTAAAACTTATCAAATTGTTGGAGTGATGTATGACAAAAAAGCAAAGATTTTTATATATTTTTTTAATTATTATTACTTTTGGATTTATATTAATTCATTGAAAAAAATATAGACAAAGAGAAGAAAAACAAAGTTTATCTATATCCACTAAATTAAATTTTAAGTATGAAGATTTGATTTCTGCATTAGGCGGAATACAAAATATTACTAGTGTAAATTCAACACAAAAAGTTTTAAAAATTAGTTACAAAAATAAACAAGAAATCAATTTTGATAAGTTAAAAGCAATTAAAGATATTTCTGGAATTTCACTTACACAAAACACTATTTCAATAATTATAGGTAATGCTGCAATTTATCTAAAAGATAAGATTCAAAAGGATTTAGCAAATGAATAATAAGGGTAAATATCAGAACTTACTAAATAATTTATTGAACATAGATCCGTTTGATAGTTCATTATATTGTAGAGTTAATAATGAAAACTTTTTTGATGTTTATGAATATTTTGGCGAAAAAATAGCAGCTAATGTTTTAAACAACTTTTCATTAAATATTCTTCTTTCAGACAATAAAAAAAGACAAATGATTCAAAAGTTAAGAAATGCTTCTTATTCAGATGAAATAATAAGAATATATAATGAAAATGGAATTAAGTTAAATGAAAACCTTTTCGATAGCAAAAACTTTGATGATGTAAAACAAGGGCTTTTGATTGATATGGAAGTTGAACAGCAAAAGTCAATTGTAATGTGAAAAAAAATAATTAACAAAGCAAATGATATAAATGCTGAAACAAACATTTGACCATTACATATTGGGTTTTTTATATTATCAGTAGAAACTGATAAAAAAGTAATTCATGCTCCATTATTTTTCAAAGAAGTTAATATTGAAATAAAAAATTCATTAGCTTATATGTATTCTAATTCAGACATTAAGATAAATGAAAAATTAATCACTTTCTTGAATCAAGAAGGTTTTGCTATTAATATTAATGATTTTGATTTTTCTAATTTAACAATAAATTCTATTTTTAACTATTTCAAAAAGGCTTGATCTTCACTTTATGAAATCCCAGAAACTCTTTTGTCAGAAGTAGAAAAGCAAAATCAGAATACTATTAAAAATAGATCAATTAGATTTTCTACTGGAATGATTTTGGGCTTTTTTAATGTATCATCCGGATACTTATGAAATCAATTAAAGATGATAATTGATAATGATGAATTTGAAGATATTATAAATCCCGATTTCAATAAAATTAAATATAAAGAAAAGGTGGACAAAATAATTTTTGATAACTTATTTAAGTTATATAAAATTCAAAACACTAACTTCTCACAAGATTGTGCAACAGTATCGGCACTCTATCAAGACACTATTATATGAGGCCCTCCAGGAACGGGGAAGTCTCAAACTATTAGTAATTTAATTGTTAATATTATAGCTAGAGGATATACTGCATTAGTTGTATCACAAAAAAAAGCTGCACTTGATGTTTTGAAAAATAGGTTAAAAAAACTTTCAATATTTTGTTTATTTGCACTTAATGATAAATCTTTAAAAAACGAAACCTTTTATAAACCCTTAAAAGAATTTATTTATCTACTAGAAAACTTTAAACCAACCGAAAAAGAAGAACCTCTATCTATTTGAAGCAAAAAAGAAGAAGAGTATATTGCAAGGTTGCAAAAGATTTTAAAGGTTAAAAATATTGATCAAAATCTAGAATTTTATTTCAATATAAATAAAGAATTTATAACCGAAGACAACATTGTGCTTATCAAGAAATTGAACAAAAATATTAAGTATAATACTACTGAATTAGATGATATAAATAATTTAAAAAAACACTTATATAAAGCTAATTTTCAAAAAAATTATAATATATTAAAACCATATCCAAAACAACTAAAAGATGCATTAGAAATACTTATAGAAAATCAACAATTGCTTCAACTGGATCTTGATATATTGGTTAAAAATATTGAAAAAATTGATATTGATTCTTTAAAAAAAATAATTAACTTTTTTGAATCAGAATCTTTCAAAACAGAACTATTTATAAATGATGATTTAAAAATAGCAAGAATGATTTTATCTAAAACTATTGATAAAATGAATGATTTCACTAATGAACAAAAGAAACAATATACCTCATTCGCTATGGCTATTAGAACAGCTCATTTACGTCCTTTTAAGTTCTTCCAAAAATACAAGGAAATGATTAAATTATTATTCCCTATAATCATTACAACCCCTGATGTTGATTTGTCAATTTGGAAAAAAGGTGAGTTTGATTATGCTATTCTGGATGAAAGCAGTCAAATATTTATCGAAAAAGGAATTCCTATTTTATACCTTGCTAAAAGACATATTTTGGCTGGCGATAGCAAACAAATGCAACCTACTAGATGATTTTCATCTTCATATAGTGCAGAAGAGGAAGAAGATTTTGCAAGTATTGAATCATTATTAGATTATGCAACTGCACGTGGTATGTATTCGGTTTTACTTGATAAAAATTACCGTTCTAAAAAAGCAGCGTTGATGACGTTTAATTCTAAAAATTTCTATGATTCTAAATTGGATGTTATAGATGAAAATTTTGAAAAGAACAAATTAAATGATGCTATTGAAGTTGTTGAAGCTAATGGTGTTTGAGATAATAGTTGTAATAAAGAAGAAGCGGCTATTATGCTTTCTAAGATAAAAGAAAATCTTGGCAAGTATGAAAAAATCATTGCATTAGTTTTCAACTCGAAACAACAAGATTATTTATTGAGTTTAATATTTAATGAAGAAGAACAAATCGAAGAAGCTATCAATAATGAAACACTTCAAATAAAAAATATTGAAAATATCCAAGGTGATGAAGCTGATTTAATAATTATGTCTGTTGTATATGATCACAAAACATCATTGCATGGAACTTATGTTGCTAGAAAAGGCGGCAAAAATGCATTGAATGTTGCTATATCTAGAGCTAAAGAAAAATTGATAGTTATCAAATCAATTAATTATAAAGACATTGAAATCAATGATAAATCATCAAGTGATTTAATTTTATTTAGAGAGTGATTAAGGTTCTTAGATTTAAATCCTGAACAAAAAAATAAGTATCTTTTAATACCGAATAAAAATGTAAAAGAAGCTACTGAAGAAATAGCAGTTTATACTGGTGATTTATATGAAGAATTAACCAATCTAATTAAAGATGGTTTACCTGAAAGATATAAATTATTAACCAACTATACAATCGGAACTAAAGAAATAGATTTTTGTATTTATGACAAAGAATTAGATAATGTTAAATTAGGGATAATTATTGATAATTTAAGTTATCAAACTGAGTATAAGGATTATCTATTATTTAAGGATACTATTAAGTTTTTAATATCTAAGAAATATCCAATAATTGTTTTATCTAAGTTGAATTTCAGCCTTATAATGAAAAAGATTTCGCTATTTTTAAAGGAATTGAATAATGAACAATAACGAAAAAAATAGATATGATGAACTAATGGAAACCACTCCGGAAGATCAGTTAAAATATAAAAATATTGGTAAAAAAAATGAAAGAAAAAAATTAGTAAAAAAGATTCTTTTCTTTTCACTTTCAGCGGTTGGTATTGCAACTGTTTTTGGATTGGCATTTGGAATTAAAAAACCATTAAATGATCTTCATGTTTGAAAAAATACAGCCAATTTAATTAGCGAAGATGATATTGATAAATATATATCTTATAAGAAAAATTTAAACGAAAAACAAACAACGTTAGATTTTATAAAAGAGCTTATAACAAGCGATAATTTAGAAAATTCGCCATCATTAAAAGCTATTGATTTTAAATTGATTACAAATGATTATGAACTTAAAATAGTTAATGTTATTGAAAATATATTATCTAATTCAGTTGTGTTTGATTGTCTTTTGATTAGCAAATTAAATAAGAAAATAAATTTAGTTCTTCCTAATATCATTATCAGTGGATTTAAAAAACAAGAAAGAGTCCCACTAAATGTTAAAGAGTTAGAAGAACACAAAAAAATATATGATCTTTTAGACAAACAACCAATTTCCTTCAAAGACACCAAAGAGAAATTAAAAGAAAAAATTATTCAGGTAAATTCGATAAAAAATATTTTTGAACGTACTAAAAAATTTAGAGATATTTTTTATAATGGATTTCCTTCGGGTAATGTTCCTGCATTTGTTGTTTATGATGTTTCATTTGATGAAACTAAAAATTTATTTATCTATGAATTTGAACCTATGATTTTCACTGGAACAAGAGATAAACATAATGGTAAAAAATTTAACCATTTTAAATATGTTTCAAAAAATGAAAAAATAACTTTCCAAAAAGAATTGAAAACAGAAATAGTATCTTAATTATTCTAAAACTTCAGTATTTTCCGGTAAATTTCAAGGATCAGATTTATTGATTCTATCTATAAATAATTTACCTTGTAAATGATCATATTCGTGTTGAGCAACTATTGCTGGATAACCAATAAGGTCATATGTTTTTACTTTCTTTTCAAAATATGAATAAGCTTCAATAATCACTCTTGTATATCTAGGGACATAACCTTCTTGATTTTTTCAATCGTCATCAACGCTCAAACAGCCCTCACCTTCACCCAAAGTGATTTTGGTTTTTGAATGAGAAATTAGTTTAGCGTTAATTAAAGCATCATCAAAAATGATGTTATCTTCACTATCTTTTATATATATATAGAATATCCTTTTTGGAATCCCATATTGAATAGCAGCTACACCAACTGCAGGTCTAAATTTTGTTTCTTCTTCTTGACTATCTCTTACGTGATAAATCATTTTTTCAATAAGTTCAACATCTTCTTCTATTAAAGGAATAGGAACTTCTTTGGATACTTCACGTAATATCTTGTCTGGAAGGGTAACTAAATTTACACTTTCAAAATCAAATTTGTACATATAGTAATATAATATATTAAAAACAATATACATTATTGAAATTTATTTGGAGATTTATTTTAATGCCCACACACCCGTGATACCTGTATTTTGGATTATTTGCAGGACTATTAATATTGTTAATCTTTAGTGCGATATTTTCATCAACTGAAACCGCATATACCTCTATAAGCAAGGCAAAAATTGAAAATTTGATCGAGCAAAAAAAGATAGGTGCAAAGCTAATTAAAAAGCAACATCAGTTTTTTAATAGAACTTTAGGAACTATATTAATTGCTAATAATTTAGTAAATATTTTAGCCTCAGTTTTATTTTCATATATGCTTGCAAAACTCTTTAATATAGCCGAAAATGTTCAAATTATTATATCAACTGCAGTAATGACACCTATTATTGTTTTCTTTTCTGAAATAATACCTAAGTTAGTAGGTAAAGCTAAACCCCTTGCAGTTATAAAAAGCTTTTATTGATTTATTGAAATGTTATATTGATTATTCTTTCCAATAACATTTCCAATTAGTAAAATTGGCAAAAAGATTTATATCACCAATACAGAAGAAGATGTTAAGAACTTGCTTGAAGTTGCAAATCAAGAAGGTGTACTGGAATTAGGTGAATCATCTATGGCTAAAAACGCATTAGATTTAGATTCAACAAAAGTATCACAACACTATGTAAAAATTAAAAATGTTGATTATATAGATTGAAAAACTTCGATGCATGATGCACTTGAAAAATTTAGAGAAACTAATTATTCAAGAATACCTGTTGAAAAAGATAATAATTTAATTGGTATTCTCCATCTAAAAGATATTTTCTTTTTACAAAAAGGAAATATTATGAACTTCATAAAATCAGTTCCTTCAGTATCGGCTAATTCAATATTATCGGTTGCACTTGAAAAAATGAGACAAGCTCGTGCACAAATGGCATTCGTGGTGAATAATAATAACTCAGATAAGATTATTGGAATTATCACCATAGAAGATATTCTTGAAGAAATTGTTGGTGAAATTTACGATGAATTTGATGATGATGAACAGATTTATGAAATTAGTTTAGAAAGATGTAGAGCTAAAGGTTCTACTAAAATGAAGACAATTTGGAAACAATTAGAATTCGATGAACTATTTGATTTCAAATTGTTAGATGAAGAAGAATCGGATACTTTATCGGATTGACTAACAAACAAATTAAATCATCAACTAAGGGTAAATTCAAAATTTACATATAATGAAAAAATTGATTTTAAATTAATAGAAATTAAGACAGTTAAAAATAAAAAAATGGAAATATTTGAAATTGAATGAGGAAAGTAGAAAAATCTTTTATCTACTTTTTTTATTAATTTATTTAAATTTATTATAAAATAAAAAAGTTATATATTGATGTATTCTTATTATTCATAACAACAATAATATAATCTCATTTACTATAACAAAAATTATTTTAAAGGAGATAAAACTCCTTGGCTATACAAATTCTCAAATAGCCCAAAAGTCCAGAAGGAGAACAATGTCTAATTACGAAATTTTTATTCTGACTAAGTCTGATATGCCAGAAGAAAATTTAAAGAAAATTTTAACTACAACATTAAAATTGTCTGACATTAAATTGGAAAAATTAGAAAGAACTGAGTTATCTTATCCAATTAAAAAACAAACTCACGGAAATTATTATTTAACTTTGGTAAAAATTGGTTCAGAACACATTTCTGAATTAGTTCGTAAGTTAAATATCAACAAACAAATCTTAAGATATTTGGTTATAAATAGAGATACCGAAAAAGGTACAAAACCTAGACGTAGAACAAATAAATACGTTGAAAAGGTTAATAAAATGAAAAATGCTGCTTTTCAAAAAAATAACCAACAACAACAAAGACCAACACAACCTAGCCAAAATACAAATCCAGAAGTTAAGACACATAAACCTGTAGAAGAATCAACAACCAAACCATCAGAAGTTAAAGAAACTAAAAAAGAAGTTAAAACTGAAGAAAAAGTTGACAAGAAAAAGACAACAAAGACTATGAAAATAGAAAAAGAACAAAAGTAGGAAATCATTATGAACAAAGTACTATTAATCGGTCGTTTATCGGCTAAACCATTCGCAGGTAAAACAAATTCAAATATTGAATATTCAAGATTCACATTAGTAGTTCCAAGACAATTTCAATTATCAAACGATAATCCTGATTATATTCCATGTATTGCTTGAAGAAACAATGCTGAATTCATTAACAAATATTTAGATAAAGGTTCATTGGTTCACATTGAAGGAACATTTCAATCAAATAGAATTACTAACAGTGAAGGAAATTCAATTAACAATTACTCAGTAAGTGTTGATAGAATTGAAACTTTAGAATCAAGAGCAACTGCGGAAAACAGAAGAAGAAATAGTAAAGAATTTAACATCCCATCAGAAGAAGAAACACAAAAATATTCATCAAATTCAAACAATACTGAATCTGAAACATCTGCTTCTGAACTAATTTGAGATGAAGACTAATAGGAGAAGTATCTAATGGCAAGAGTTGTACCTAAAAAACTTTTTGTTCGTAGACGTCCATGTCAATTTTGTCTAAATAAACTTATTCCTGGTGATTATGTTGATTACAAAGAACAAAGTCTTTTCTATAAATTAATTAATATGCATGGAAGAATTTTATCTTCTCGTATTACTGGAACTTGTGCAAGACATCAACGTGCTGTTGCATTAGCAGTAAAAAGAGCAAGATATATGGCTATTATTCCTTACATTGGTCCATTACCTAAAAGAGTTTTACCAGCTGATGCAGCAAAAGATGGTAAACCATCAACACCAAATACTTTTGAATCAAAAAAAGAAACTAAAGTAGCAGCAAAAACTTCAGAAGAAGTTAAAACTACTAAGAAAACTGAAACTACCCAAAAAGTAGTTAAAGAAAAAAAATCAAAAGAATAATCTTATAAATAATGGCAATTACACAATTGTCATTTTTTATTACTTATAATTATTTAATTATGTGAAAGTTTTTAAAAGGTTCAACAAGCCAAAATAGTTGATATTCTCATAGCGGGAAAGAACTTGTTTTCTGAGGGCGTTCTAATGTTGGAAAGTCTTCTTTGATTAATGCTATTTCAGGTGATAAGATTTCTAGAACCTCACAAAAACCCGGCAAAACTCGTGAAATAAATTACTTTGAAACAAATAACGGCAAAATCATTGTTGACCTGCCGGGATATGGATATGCCAACGTTTCAAAAAAAATGCAAGATAAAATTAGCGGATTAATTGACCACTACTTTACATTCTCTCAAAATGAAAAAGAAGTTTTACTCTTGCTGGATGCAAAAATTGGTGTCACTGCAATTGATAAAGAAATGATAAATTACTTGATGTCTAAAAATCTAGTTGTGCATTTTGTTTTTACAAAACTAGATAAAGCAAAGCAAGAAGAAATATATGCTTCAAGAAAGCAAATTAATGAAATTTCAGAAAATATAAATATTTTCTTTGTTTCAAATACAACCAAAAAAGGTATCAACACACTCAAAGAATTTTTAAATATATACTAGTCTTAAATTGTATGCTCCTTTTAATATGTTTTAAAAAGCAAAAATTCCAATATAATATTAAATAATATGAACAAGAAAACAAAATTAAAATTAATACTACTATTAATATTTTTATTTGTTGTTCCAACAATCTTTTTCTTCACTACTTTCTTTTGGATTCAAAGCGAGAAATGAAAAATAATTGTCGGTGTATTTTATGCATTATGACTTATAGGAATTGGAATATCTTCGCTATTCTACATAAAGAATTTAAATAAATATAATTACAAAATCATCGAAGGTGTAAATTTTTACATAGAAAATGAGATTTCAAAATATGGTATGGGTTCTATACTATTCTTGGATAATGGAAGAATCATATGAATTTCAGATTTTATTCAAAATCGTTTTACTCGTAAGATTATTGGTAAGAACATCAAAGATGTTTTTAAAATTGATTTTCTAAAAGAAACAAATGATTTTGAATATGAATATGATAACTTCAAATATGAAATCCATGTGCTATATGAAAAAAATATGTTGATATTCAAAGATATTACAATTCGTAGCAATATCATAAATGACTATAAAGATCAACGTGTTGTATTTGGTGAAATTAATATAGATAACATTAACTTGTTTCAATCAAACTATTCAGCTGATGAAGTATTCAAAATTTATTCTCTTGTAATTAATATCCTTGAAAATTTATCTAAAAAATATGACTTTGTTTATCGTCAATATGAAAATGGAAAATTTTTCATTATTACTAACTTCCAAACCCTTCAATTATTTGAACAAGAGGAATTTAGTTTCTTCACTGAAGAAAATTTTGTATATGATGAACAAAAAAGTGTATCAATATCAGCCGGCTTTGCTTATGGAATACTTGAGTACAATGTTCTTGGTGCGTTAGCAAAAGAAGCGCTATTGCAATCTCAAACTCGTGGGGGTAATCAAATTACCGTACTTACTAAAGACAGCAAACCAAAACACTATGGATCACATTCTGAAATTAGTATCAATATTTCAAGAACCAATGTTAAATTAATTGCTCAAATTCTAATTGACAAAATTTCATCTGATCAAATTAAAAATGTTGTTATTTATGGACACAAAAATGCTGACCTTGATGCAATAGGTTCGGCTTATGCAATTTATACCCTTGCAAAATCATTTGGTAAAGAAGCCTATATTCAAAATAACATTTTTGATGACACTGGAAAACGTCAAGTTGATAAACTATTTGCTAACACTCCTGATGTTTTTGTTACACCGAAATTTGCTCAAACTATTACAAATGAAAACACACTTGTTATTCTAACTGACGTTTGTGACGAAGAAAGAATTGAAAATAAAAAAGCATTTAAAGGTGCATTGAAAAACAACATCATTGTTATAGACCACCATAGAATCTTAACAATGCCTACATATGCATATATCAACAATATTTACATCGACTCAACTGCATCATCTGCTTCTGAAATAATTACTGAAATAATTGCTTTAACTAACAATAAAGATCGTTTGACACTAACTGCAACTCAACTTTTATTAGATGGAATTTATTTGGATACAAATAATCTAAAAAAACATACTTCTTCAAAAACATTTTATGCATGTTCATTGTTGGAACAATGAGGAGCTAGTGTAGAAAAATCAACTGCTTGTTTAAAAATAAGTGAAGAAATAGATATTAAAGTTAAAAAACTTATTGAAAACTTGCAAGAAGTAAAACCTGGATATTTCCTTTCTTATGCTGATATTGAAGTTTCAAATGACATTATTGCAATAGCTTCAGAAGAAATTTTGAAGATTGAAGGACGTAAAGCTTCATTTGTTGTAGGCAAGTTAGAAAAAACAAATATTTACAAATTATCAGCTCGGGGTTATAATACAAATGTACAAATCATTGCAGAAGCGGTAAATGGTGGTGGACACTTTTCTTCATCAGCTGCTGAAAGTACTGAAGAAATTGAAGTATTTGTAGACAATATTAAACAAGCTATAGTGAGTGTGAAAAATGAAAATAATAATAATTAAGCCATTTCAAAACTACAAAGTAAATGAAATTGTTGAAGTTACAGATGGATATGCAAAAAACTTTTTGATAAAAAAAGGCTACGCCCATCCTCTTAATAATATGACAATGAATAGCCTTGAACGTGTAAAACAAAAACTAGATTTACAACTCCAAGAAGAAATAGACCGTGCTAACGAAACAAAAAATAAGATAGAAAATCTTACATTAAACTTTGGTTTAAAGACAAACGGTTTCATAGTTCATGGTTCAATTACAAACACCGCAATACTAAAAGAACTGAACAAACACGGCGTTCAAATTCAAAAAAAATGTATTTTGGCTGATGCAATTAACACACTTGGAATGCATGAAGTGAAGATAAAATTACACGAAAAAGTACTTGCAACACTAAAAGTTAAAGTCGAAGAATTATAAAAAGAAAAGGTATAAAACAATGTTTGATAAAGAAAGGGAAGAAGTTATAGCTAACATTGAAACGTCGCTTCTAGGCGTTTTAATTCGTTATCCTACGGCCTATCAAGAAATAGCGGAAGTTTTAAAAAGCGAAATGTTTCACTTTAAAGCTAACCAAAAACTTTATGAAACTATAGCAGAAGTTCAACTTTCTTCCGAAGAATTTGACATTACAATTTTGCTTGATTACATCAACAAAAACAAACTCTCTTCTGAAATTTCTTTTGTGGGTATGGCTCCAATAGATTATCTACCATGACTTGCTAAAAATGCAGGTTATTATGCTGAACTCAACAACTATGTCAAAAAAATTATTGACCAATACAAAGTCGACAAAGTTCTAAATTTAATCGAAAGTACCAAAACCACAATCCAAAATAAACCATTTGAAATCAAAGATTTAATTAATGATTTACAACTTCAACTAATCAACATTGACGTTTCTGAAATTAATACGACATATACCACACTTTACAATGAAGCCAATGATGTTGTTAATAAGATTATGGCACAAGATGATGCTACCGATGATGTTGGACTTAAATTTGGTTACCGTGAACTTGACAACATCTTACTAGGTGCTAACCCTGGAGATTTAATAATCTTAGCGGCTCGTCCTTCTATGGGTAAAACCGCATTTGCCTTAAATATTGCTTCTAACGTAGTTAAAGAAAGCAATTCAAAAGGTGATAGAGTGGGAAATAATGTTTTATTCTTCTCACTTGAAATGTCTACCAATCAACTTGTAACTCGTATTCTTTCAATTCAATCAGCTATTCCAATTTTTAGATTACGTACAAAAACGCTATCTAAAAAAGACTGGTCTGAACTACGTTGAGTTAAAGATTCTATGGAACATCAAAAACTTTATTTCAATGATAAATCATCACTTACCATTTCGGATATTTCAACACTTGCAAAACGTTTTGCCCAAAATAACCGCGTTGATCTAGTAATTATTGACTACCTTCAATTAATAGGAACCTCTTCAAAAGCCTACAATGAAAACCGTCAATTAGAAGTAAGTAAGATATCAAGGTCATTAAAGCAACTTGCTCGTGAATTAAAATGCCCTGTACTAGCACTAAGCCAACTAAGTCGGAACGTTGAAAAACGTGAAGATAAAATGCCTATTCTAAGTGACTTACGTGAATCAGGAACAATCGAACAAGATGCTGATATTGTTATGTTCTTGCATAGAAAAGACTACTATCAACACAAAAAATCAGCTTCTATGACAGATGATTCAAAAGGTGATGATATTGAAGGTAAACAAGCAAATGATGATATTTCACTTACAAATGTTATTGTAGCCAAAAACCGTCATGGTGCTACTGGACAAATAGTGTTAGCATTTGAATCTAAGACCAACAAATTCTATTACGAAAACTTTATTAAAAATACAGTGAAGGGAGAAGACGGTGATAAAAACTACTAAAACAAAGAAAAAAATGACACCTGAAGAGAAGAAACTTTATAGAAAACAAGAACTAGAAAGAATTAATCCTTATAAGTTAAATATTTTCAATATTTGAAAAAAATTTCCTAAGAAAATAATGTGAATGTTTGTAAGTGCTTTTTTATATAACATTGCCATTGCGGTGTTTTTATCAAAAGCAGCTACAATTGCCAGTGGTACTTCATCGTTTGCTCAATTAATAACATTCTTAGCACCTTCAACTAGTGCATATTATGGTCTTTTCTATGTGGCGGTTAATGTGCCATTAATGATTGGGTTTTACTGGAAGAACCCGAGATTATTTATGATACTCACTTATTATTGAATGTTCTTCCAAGTAATTATTCAATTAATATTTGCTGATTATAATGGGAATAATCCAATTCCACGTTTAATTTCTGAGTACATTTCAATTTATAAGCCTAATGGTAAAGGTTCGTGATGAGATCCATTTGGAACTGATATTAGAATTCCAGGTAATGAAAATGCCAAAGGTGCAGTTTGAGATGGCAGCACCTGACCTGTATTAGTTTATGTAGCAATTGGTGGGCTTTTAGAAGGATTAGGATCAGCTATTGCTTGAAAACAAAGAGGTTGCATTGGTGGTACATCGGTTATTTCTAATTACATCGCTTATAAATACAAAAAACCAGTTGGTAATATGTTCTTGTTAATAGCACTTTTCTTTTCAGGATTTTCAACAATTGTTATTGGTTCGCTAGAAGCAGCAGGTCAAATTGCAAAACGTGAATGACGTGGTGAACAATTTTTAGTTAGAATGTTTGGTACATTTGTTTATCTAATTATTTTTACATTAATAGTTAACAAAATGTTTCCTAAGTACAAAAAAGTTAAGATTGAAATCTTTTCAAATAAAACCGAATGGGTATGTGAACACTTTAAAAAAATTGGTTATATTCACGCATTCAATATCTTCTATGGAATTAGTGGGTATAAGCATAATGAACTTGCTAAAATTGAAACCATTGCTTTATATTTAGAAAAAGATTTAATCTTTGAAGAAATTGCCAAAGTAGATCCCAATGCTTGAATATGTACTTCAAATATCCATGATCTCAATGGTCACTTTGACACCTCTTATATTGATTAATAAACTAACTTTCAAATTAATAATTAAAAACACTAAAAAATCTAGGCAATTATTCAAAAAAAATTTTGCCTAGATTTTTTTCTTTACTTTGAAAAACTTAATTCTTTATTTTTTTAGATTCTAATTTAGTAAATATCTTTCTCATTATTTCATTGCATTTTTGCTTGATATCTTCAATATCAAGATAAACAAATTTTTTGTTTTCATAAATTACCTTACCATCAATTATTGTGGTTAATACATCGCTACCATTAGTTGAATAAATAAGAGAAGCCACTGGGTCAATATTAGGTGTATGAGTAATATTGTGAAGATCCATAATAATTAAATCAGCAAGATATCCTTCTTGGATTTTACCCAACTCATTTTCAAGTTGCATTGCCTTAGCACCATTATCTAACACCATTTTTAATGTAGTTTTAGCATCCATTGCTTTTGGATTATAAGTTGTACCTTTTGAAAGAAGAGATGCAAATTTCATTTCTTCAAACATATCAAGAGTGTTATTTGAAGCGACTCCATCTGTACCTAATGATACGCAAATACCTTCATCCAGATTTTGGGCAAGTGGCATAATACCACTTGCAAGTTTTAGATTAGATACTGGATTATGTACCACACACACATTATATTTTTTAGCAATTTCTTTTTCTTTTTCAGATAGTCAATCACAGTGCGCCGCAATCAAGTGATGTTTTGTAAAACCTAATGAATGTACAAATTCAAGCGGAGGCAATTTATATTTTTTAATTGAATTGTCAATTTCAGTTTTACTTTCATTTAGATGCATATTTATAGCTAAATCTAATTTATCAGCAAGTTTTAAAGCTTTTAACAAATCTTCTTTTTCATTGGTATAAACCGAATGTGGTCCAAGTGCAGTTTTAATTAAACCATTTTCTTTGTTATGCCATTTATTATATAAATCTTCTGCTTCTTGTAAACGCTGGTCTATATTATTGCTATTTAATCCACGTGTTATTATTCCACGCATTTTGGCTTTTTGTAAGGCTCTAGCAGTATCGTCCATAAAAAAGTACATATCAATAAAAGAAGTAGTTCCAGTCGAAATCATTTCAGCCATTGATAGCAGCGAAGAATAATAAACATCTTCAGGTTCTAGTTCATCTTCAATAGGAAAAATATATTTATATAGTCAATCTTCTAGATTAGTGTCACTACCATAGTTTCTAAAAACGCCCATTCCTGTGTGAGTGTGAGCATTAATAAGTCCTGGCATAACTAAATTATTTTTAGCATCAATAATTTTGCTAACTTTTAAATTTTGTTCTTCTTTACCTACATAAAAAATCCTATTTTCTTTTATGTAAATTAGTGCATTTTCAAGCACATCAAAATTTTTATTATTAGTTAATATAGTGGCGTTTTTAATTAATAGATTCATATTTTTCTCCTAGATACTAAAAATATTTTAAAGTAAATAAAAATAAAAAAAGCAAAGATGAGAAACTTTGCCTTTTGCGATTTTTTCTCTATATCTTTAGATATAGTAAGTTATTTTATATATTTTAGAAGATATTTCTTTTTTACTAAAATTGCACAATCTAAATTCTAATTCTACTTTATCATCAGATTTTTTGACTTCAATTTCTGGGTTAGAAGTTCTTTTACTTTTAGCTGGTTTATCTTTGTTAACGAATGTTATTTTTGTATCTCAATTTTTAATTTCTAATAATTTTTCACCATCGTTAAGTTCGGTAGAAAAAGCATTCATTTTGTAGTCATAATAAATTTTGTCATTTTGAAGTAGAGTGACTCAATTTTCATCTTGTTGTTCAAATTCAATATTAGTTGTATTAATAGCAAATGAATCATTGTATTTTCAATTTTTTTGAAGAATGGCATCTTTGTTTGAGGCAGTTTCAACAACTTCAAAATATGCTTTTTTCAATATACCAGTAAGAACTTTATATTCCTTGTGAGTATTTCTAGGTTCTGCTTTTTCTTTTAAAGTTATTACTAAAACAGGTTCAGATTCATCTGAATAAACTAGTTCAACTATAGCCAATTCAGCGCCTTTTTCATCTAGATATTTAATAAATTGTTCATTATTTTCAGTTTTAGTTTTAATTTGTTTAGTTAAATCAGAAAATTTCTTTTTATATTCACTGATTCTTAGATTAGGATCAGCGCCTTCTAGTTCTAATTCTTTGCCTTCTAATAATTTTAGAAGTGGACTTATTTTAAAACCAGAAATAATACCAGTAGGGACAGTTCCTTCGCCTCATTCGGTTTTAATTCCAAAGTATAATAATAAACTGCCTAGGTCTGCATGCGAATCATCTATTTTGGCAATCTTGATTTCGTATTCACAACCATATTTTTCTAATATAGTTTTAGCTTGTACTTCAGTCGAATTTTTTGTAAATTTAAATTTTTCTAGTTTTTGTTCATTGTTTAAAGTATTAAATTCGCTTGCAAATAATTTTGCATACATATTTTCTTTATTTTTAACATCTAAAACTCCCAATTCGCTTACTATTTCATCAATACTAATAACCTTGAATTGAATTTCAGAAGTTATAGTTTTCTTAACTGTACCATCATCTTGATCCTCTAGTTCTAATTGTAAGATACCAATACCATCTTTTAATTTTGCTGTCGGAACTATTTTAACAGAAGTTAATTTAACTTTTGCATCAGTTAATTTTTGTTTGAATGTAGCATTATCTGAAATTTTGTCAGATATTAATTGAGCTTCTAAGTTAGAAGAATGTTGTTGTCTATATTCATAGAAATTTATATCTGATTGAGAGCCTGATAATTTGATTTTTCCAGTTTCATTTATAAAGTTACTTAACTTATTTGCTTTAAAACCTGCAATATCAAAACTTTTTGTTTTTTCTTCGCCTTTATAAAAAGTTATTGTTAGTACACCGGTTGTAGAATCACCCGGTTTTTCTTCTAATTCAGCATTAGTAATAATTGTTTGATTTGAAGTTAGAAATTCTGCAAGACTTAGACTATTAATTGTTCCGGTTATTTTTTCTTGTAGAGTGAATTTAAATTCTTTTTTATAGCTATCAACAGTATGAGTTGCTTTATCTTCTAGATCAACAGCAGTAATTTTCTCTAAAACTTTATCTAGTGATAAATTAACTTTAAATCCTGCAATAATGTATTCTTTTTGATATTCTGCTGCAAATTGGTTTGACTTAAAAACAAGAGTTAATTTTACAGTTCCTTCTTCTTCACTTTCTTGATTTAGATAGAATGTTTTAATTTCAATTCCATTTGCTTTTAAGAAAGAAAGATATTCAGGAGTGGCACAAATTTCTTCAAAAGGCTCTGATTCATATTGAATAACATATTCATAAGGTAATGATGAGCCTTTATTGTTTAAGTCAATTGAACCCGCTTTTTCAATAACTTGTTCGAATGTTAATGCTTTAAATTTATTAGCTGGAGTAAATTCCTTTGTTATAAATTCATTTGTTTCGTTGTCTTTTAAAGTTATTTTTAGAGCATATGATCCATCTTCATATTTGAAGGCACTGATTTCAACTACTTCTAGTGAATAGTTTTTAGCTGCAATTTCATTTTTAATGGTTTCTGCATTTTTGCTTTCAACTTTAATTTTTGTTTTCAAATCAGCATTTGTTTTCTTATATTCAATGATGTCACTTGATTCTGCACCATCAAGTTGAATATTTTCTAAACTATCAAATAAATCAGCTAATTTATTTTCCTTGAAAGCATTTGTTAATGTATATTCTTTTTCCTTTGTTTCAGAAATTTTTGTAAACTTAACTTTTAACTTGGCATCTTTTGAATTGCCTTTTACTTTTTCAAGTATCACAGTAGCTATAATTGCATAAGCAGTTAATTCTTCTTTGGTATTTATATTATTTGAAGATTTTAATTTTTCAACTAATTTATCACCATTAAGTTCTAAATACTTTTCTAATGTAAGTTCAGTTGAGCCTTCTAAAGATAATTCTCCTAAACTATTTGCAACTTCTTCAAGTGTTTTCTTTTGTTTGAAGCCAGTGATGGTATATTCTTTACTTTCTTCTTTGCCATCTTTACTGAATTTTATCGATAATTTTCCAGAAGCGCCATCAATTTCACTAAGTGAAATTTCTGTATTAATAGTATAACTATTTAAATATTCATTGATAGTAATGTTTTCTCCAAAATTATCAGTTGAAGTTAATTTTGAAAATAAATCTGAGAATGTTAATCTATATCCGTCTAATGAATATTTTTCTTTATCTTTTAAATCAATGCTTGTGATTTTTGGAAGAACTTGTTCAAGTGGGAGATCTTTTAATAATCCTTGGATTTGATATTCTTTTTGTTTAGATTCATTTGTAACTACATTTTTAAAAGTTAAGATAACTTTTGCAGTTCCTGCAAGTTTATCTATAGTTTCAAATTTGATTTCTATTTGAACATCAATTATTTCATTTAAAAACTCAGTTGTAGTTTTTCCGGGAATACCACTAAAAACTAAGTTATCAACTTTAATTGATTTTTTATAACTTTCAGTAGTGTTTTTGTTTTTATCATTTAAATCCAAATCACCAAGTTGAGCAATAACATCATCAACTTTTACAAGATATTTCCTAAATTTAATTGCATAAGTTTTTGTTAGGCTATTATTAGATTTGAAAGAAAAAGTAAGTTTTAAACTAGCAGTTCCTTCATTTTTGTTAACGTCGGCAAGTTCGGCTTTAGTAATTGTAATTTCATTTTTAGTTAAATAAGTAGTAACATTGTTTTGCTTATCAGAGGTTAATGATTTCTTTAAATTTTCTTCAGTATTATCATATTTATGAGCGTACTGATTTTCAGAATCTTTTATACCTATTAAACCAAGTGAGTTAATTAATTGGTCTTCTTGATACTGGATTTGTTGTTGAAAACCTAAAATTTCATATTTTTTTTCAAAAAATTGATCACCTAATGAATAAGAAATAGTAAGTTCGGCAATACCAGCATTATCATCTTTAATTTTTAAAATAGGAGTTAATGAAACTTTAAATTCAGCAAAATATTCATTTGCCTTTTTACCTTCGAGTGAAGGTAAAATAATTTTTTCTTTTAGTTTTTGTGAGTGTTTTGTAATGAAATTACTTACAGTAGATGTTGATTTATCTAGTAAATCAACATCGCCTACTTTATTTACAATTGCTTCTAATTTTTTCTTAAAGCCACTTAAATTAAGTTTAAATGTTTTATCGGTTTTGCCATTTTTAGTAGGCAGTAATGTTAAAGTGGCAATTCCTTTTGTATCATCAAAATCTAGTTTTTGAATTGTATATTTAACAGTAGTTTTAGAGCTTATTTCAATATTTTTTTCAACATCAGATGCAAAAAAATTCTCTTTATTTTGATTGTTCTTGAATTTTATTTTTATGTCTTCTTCATAGTTAATTTTTTTGCATGAAACACTTAGTGGAATTAAGGTTCCTGGAATAGCAAAACTAGTTAACAATAACAATTTTTTGGGTCGCATATAATTTTCCTTTTAAATTGCTGATTTGGTTATATATAAAATTTTAATTTAAATTTACGCAAAATATTTTTTTATGAAAAAGCAGGGAAATTAAAAGCGATTTTTAAGCTAGTTTTTTTATGTAAAAAAACAAAAAATTTTAGATAAAAAATAGGTTTTTTTGACCTCGAAAAAGCTGTTTTTTTGCTTATTTTTACATCAAAAAAACACTAATTTTCATAAGAAAATAGGCTAAAAATTATATTTTTTTAAAATGAATCTAACATTCACAGAAGTTGATAATACTTAAATCACTTTGTTTTGAAGTATAATTAATAGTTATTAATTATACAAGTGTAGTTTTTTTCATATTTTATAATCAAAAATTTACTATTTTGAAATATTTTGTTTTGTAAAAAAATACAAAACTACCAGGAGAAATAATGAAATCAAAAAAGAAGTTTAACTTCAAAACGAAGGTATGACATAAATATGCCATATCACTCGGGTCATTGATACTAGCAACAACTGTAACTTTAAGTTCAATTTATGCATATTCAAAATGTTCACCAGATAGATTAGGAAGAAAAAATCCTGCCGATCCTTACTATCTACGAAATAAATTTGTTCAAACAAAAGATGCCAAAATATATTTCGTAACTAGTGATAAAGATAAAAAAATCGCTGATATTGATATTGCTAAAAATACAGCAACTTGAATAGACGAAAAAAATCCAAAGAAAACCAACACTAAATCCGTTGAAGAATACATTAAACATTATTATGATCTAAACAAAAGATATCCAGTTCTAAACATAAGATATGGTTCATTTGACTTTTTCAATGAATATCTTGAAGCAGTGTCTGCAAAAGATTTCTTTGATTTTACTAAATGATTTATGTTTAATGTTTCATGAGGACCTGAAATTGTTACTCTAAAAGAGTTTTCAATTGTAAAAGGTGTTGAAATGAAGGGGAATAGTATTACCCTTGGATCGCACTCAGATTTGAACAAAGAATATATGACCATTAAATTCTACCCTGATGCATTTTTTGGTACCTTGGCAGTATATTCGGAATTAAGTGGACGTGGAAATGCAAATGATGCACTTGTATATAAATTAAATGAAAAACTTCTGACAAATGAAGAAATTGAAAAGTTATTAAAAAATACTCCTGGTTATAATGTTTTTGCAAATATGTCAGATGAATCTGTTACTGAATATACATTCAGAAATATAACTGATATTCGTAGTTTGATAGGCACAAAAGTTTTTGCTATCAAAAAACCAAACTGAGATAGTGCATTAAAAGAAAGTTCGCTTCTTTCTTTTGAAAAATCCAGATACTATGTACCTCAAGATTATTTAATGCTTGTAGGTGGTAAAACAAAAGATGAAGCTAAAAAAGAATTAGCTAAACAAATTAAAAAATATGAATCTAGCGACAAACATAATCTTTTAAAGAATTTAAAAGATGATTCACTTGAAGAAAAAATAGTTTCAAATGTAACACTTGAAAAAAATACCACTGATGGAACATATGCTGATTATTATTTAAGAATTTGATTTGCTGATGGAAGTTTTTATAATTTATTTGAAACTCTTCAAAAAACCAAGCTTTTAGTTAAACTTGCCGATCAAGAAAAAGAACTTGATCTTGATAACATAATGAACCTTCATTCAGCTATAAGACATGCTAAAGAAAAATATGAAAAGGAAGTTCTTAGAGCAAATCAGTCAATTTCTGTACTAAGAGAAAAAATAACTAGCTTAGAATCTGATATAAAATCAGAAAATGAAGATTATGCATTAAACAAAAAAGATCTCGAAGCTTCAAAAACTGCTAAAGAACAAGAAATTGCTTCATTAGAAGCTCAATCGCCAACTGATCCCGCTGCAATAAATAAAGCTAAAGCCGAACTTGAAGAAATTAAAAAAGAATTGGCAAAACTTGAAACTACACACATCAATAACCTAAATAAGTTAAATACTAAGTTAAAAACTTATCGTGATGAACTTTCTGATTTAATCCAATTCTTGGATATAAAAGTTGAAGAATATACAGCACTAGTTTCATCTAACATCGAAACTGGAACTAATAATGATGATAAATCACTTTTTGTTACTAAAGTTTTTGAAATAGCAAAAAATTTACAACACAAATTTGTTGAATCATTTAATAAGAAATTAAAGATCTCATTAAAGATTGAAGAAAAAGATATACTTGAACAAAACAGTGTTTTAATAGTTTATAACAATGATTTAGCTTATCAAGTAAACCAAATAATTACAACTGAAACCTTGAAAGAAACTGCACAAGGTAGTTTCTTGAATTGAAGAGATTTCTATAACTTAAAAAACTTCTTGTATGATAAAAAAGAAAAATCAGACAATGAATTTTATGTATACTCACCATTTTTCAAATCAATAGTTCAACAATGAAATGATAAAAACCCAGGTGCTAAAGTTAAATTTGAATATCAAACTTTACTAACTGAACTGAAAGCATTGAAAGAACAAGATGCTACGTTAGAACAACAAATTGAGACTATTGATGCTGAAACAAAATCAATTCAATATAAAAACATTGGAAAAATCTACCTTGAACTTCTAGAAGCATTTACTCCTAGTGGAGAATTAAAAATTGATGGATTTATAGTTCCAGGAACTAAAACAAATAAGTTTCCATTAGGTACTATTGAAAAATGAAAAGAATTCTGTATTAAGAATTTTGATGTACTTCCTGAATATCTTCAATTGGTTAAAGGTAAATGAGATTCATTTTATAGTCAAAGAAAAACTTTTATTGAAACTAATAAAGCCTTATATGATGAAATTGTTGCTTTAGAAAAACAAGAAAAAGAATTGATGCAACAATACCCTAATTGATCTAGTGATTGAACTATTTATAATACATATATAAAACCCATAAGAGAACAAAAAAACCAGAAGATTAATTTGTGAAAACTTAAATCTAGTGAATCAGGTTATGTATCTTACGAACAAGTTGCTGCACATTTAGAATTTGAGAGTTCTCTAACAAATTCAATAACTTGAGCAAACGAACACAAAGCAAAAGAAGAAAATTATTATGCTTTGCAAAAACAAAGAAATGAAGTTGAACTAAAAATTCATTTACTTCAATTCAAAATGAATTTCTTCTTAAATTCAATTGATAAGAAGGATGGTAAGTTAACTGACTTATATTTGGAGTTCCTTCAGAAATATGAAGAATTGAAATCAGAAATGCAAACTGCTATTTCTGATTATCAAGATAAAGTTAAAGAATACTTTTCTAAAAAACATAAATTTGTTTTAGAACTAACAAACATTGATGAAACCAAATATGAAAAAATAGTTGGTATTTTAGATCTTGATGCAGAAAAACTTGAACTTTCAAAACAATTAGTTCCGAAAGTAGCAGAGAAAAAACAATTACTTGAAGCAATTGAAAAATTGAATAAAGAAATTCGTGAAATTAAAATCAATAAATATAAAGAAAAATTCAATGAATATAAAACAATGATGGGAAATGGGAAGTCTCATCTTGAAGGAATAACCAGCGAAACTAAAAAAGAATTAAAGAATTTAAAAGAACAATTAGCAAAAAACAAAAAGAAAATTGTTGAAAATGAAGAAAATTTAAAAACCGAAACTGATTCTAGTTTAAAAGAATATTTAGAATTTGAAAATTCTAAATTAACTGAGCAAAGTCAAAAACTTCTTCAATTACAAGATAAGTTAACTAAAATTAATAAAAATTCAAAATTCATCACCGAAACATATGAATCAGTTATTGAAGATGAAGATGATATAGATGAATTAGTTTTACAATCTATTGAAGGCATTTTTGAAAAAGCAAATGCTTTAAAAGAACAATTGGATGAAGCAAAAATTTTTCTAGAACAATACCAGAATACCTTAACTACATTTGTAACTGAATGTCAAACTAAATCTAGCCAAATTGGACTATCACCAGAAATTAAAGCAAAATATGAAGCTTTAAAAGGTGAATTTGAAACACAAAAAACTAAAGCTGGTAATTTAAAAACCACTCTTGAAAGTAAACAAAATAGTTTTTATAGTACTGAATATCAAGCACAGAACACTGTCTATACAGAACTACAATCAAATACTGAAATAGTAAATAAAACCCAAGAAATAACTACAAAAAAACAACAATTAAATAATCTTCAATCAGAAATCCAAGATGCTCTTGCACAAGGCGCTATTGAAGTTGATGATCCTGCAATATTCACAGAAGCTGAAAAATATGTAAATTTAAAAGCAGAATTAGAACAGCTTGAAAAAGAATATAAAGAAAAATGAGAAAAAATTAATCAAAAATGACCTACACCAATTAATTTTACTTCTGGTAAAAGTAATGAAAGATTATCAAAGATAATCGAAGAAATGAAAGCCAGAGAAGAAGAAATTCTCAAAGAAAAAGATCAAGATTTTGCAAAAGTAATTGAGCATGACAAAAAATTCAAAACTGGCAAAATAGATGAACTTGAAGGAAAAGTTCAAGAAGATGAAACTAAATATCACTTCCAAGAAAATATCTTAAAAGTTCGTCGTTTAGCAAGCCAATATGCTTCTGAAACAACTTGATTAAGAGATTTAGAAGATTCATTAACTACTTTTGAAATCAAGATTTTAGAACTTGATGCAATGATTAATCATCTAAAAACCATTCCTGGAAAACAAAATGAAATAGATGATTGTAATGATCTAAAGGCTCAATTTGAAATTTATAGAAATATTCATACGAATTATTTACAAAGTTCAGCAAATGTTTTAAATTCTACTTTTAAGCAATTAAAACAAGTAATTGCAACCTTAAAACAAAGTGCTGAACAAGCTAATACTTCAAGAAAGAAGTTATTTGATGAACTAAAATTAATTTTTTCTGATGTAACTAACAAGTTAAACAAAGAATTAAATCCAGCAATTAAAAAGAATTCACTTGTTGCTAAACTTGTAGAAGAATATCAAAAAGAATTAACTGATACATTAATTAAAGAGTCAAATAATAATAAATATCAAGCCGATTACAATGATGATAAAAAAGTTCTTGATATTTTAACAGGATACAAAAACGAGTTTCCTGAATTTAAACCTCTTCAAGATAAATACAAAAACCTTGCTAAAAAAACAATAGATGAAAAAATCAAGGTTAATTGAGAATATGCTTTTTATGAATTAAAACTAAAAGCAAATGAAGAAACTTTAGCTTTTTATGCTAAACAAATTGAGCAAATAAAAGGTGCAATCAATCAAATTCAAGAAGAACTAAAAAAACCTGGACTTACCACTCAAGAAAAAAACGATCTTCAAAATCAACTTGCTCAACAACAATCAGTACTTGCTACTTATGAAGCTGATCTTGCAACACTAGTTTCAAATATTTCAATATTAAGCCAAAAACTTGCTAAAGTTCAATTAACTACCGAACAAAAAGCTCAAATTTCAAAACTTCAAATTGAATTAAACAAGGTTAAAAATGAATTTGGCGAAGAACTTGAAAGACTTGGAAACTATCCAAACGATTTCAAAGATTGAACCAAAGGTCTATATCATCTAATTGATCCTTACAAAATAATTAACACAGCTTATAGAAAAACATCTGAAGTTGGAATAGAACTATACAAAAAACTTGCTTTTATAAATGCAAACAGAAAAGAAAATGAATTAGACTTGATGTCTAATGAAATTTTTAGTGAAATTAAAAATGAAAAAGAATTTGTTATAGCTAAAACAAAAATTGAACTTCGTGAAAAACTAATCAAATTAGGTTTAATAACTAAAGATTCAACCGAAGCTGACATTGATTTATATACTAAGAAAGTTAAACTAACTAATTTAGAAAAAAGCGGTTCTAAATTAGTTGTTTCAGTTCGGGGTATTTCTTCTTGAAAAGAAGATTGAGTAAACTTTGAAAATAATACAACTGATGTTTATGGAAAATTTGCTTTCGATGCAAAAGCAAATTCTTCAGTTATATCACTTGCTAATGATATGTTCAGTGTTTTAGATTACAAGAAAGTTGTAGTGCCTAGAATCTTACGTGAAGAAGGAGACATAAAAACTGAAGATGGCAAGTTAGTTAAAGGATATGCTATTTATACTGATGGATATGAAAACTTACTTGATGAAGTTTTAGATAAAGTACCTTATGCTGCTCAATGACTTGAAGGAACTTATATTGATAAAATACTTACTGATGATGGTGTTATAAAATATGAAGTTAAAAATGGTAAGTATTTAGGATTTAATAAAGATAGCCGTGTAGGGCTTTGGGCTATTTTAAAAGCTACAAACAAAAACTTCAAAGGTATATCAATTGATTTTCTAAAATTTGTAGCTGCCCATGAATACGGACACCATATGACATTAAATGGCGCACAAAATTTAGGAGATAAAAATCCAGATAATAAATCAGTTTTTGTTTCGGCTCTTACTCCTGGGGCTACTCCTGGAATTACAAATTATTACAATAAAGAAGCACTTGATTTATATTTAAAAGCAAGAACAAACCTTCAATTAACCACTAGAACATATTTGAATGGAAAATATGTTTTAGATAAAAATGGTGAATACCCTTCATTTATGTTTCCTAAGAAAAATGCAGATGGAACAATAAGTTATGAAGAAGAAAAAACTGAAGATATTTGAGGAACTCAAATAAATGATCCTAATGTTATAAAAGCTTTGAAAAATGAAAAGCGTCGTTTTATTCAAAACTTTGAAGGTATGAAAAAAGCCTTAGAAGAGAGAAGGGCATCATTAGGTTTTAATCCAAGCGATTCAAAAGGTATTTCATTATTTGACCTTTGATTAACCAACACCCTTGACACATTTTCAGGAACATTAAATCCATCAGTATCAGGTAAAGCAAAATACTTGGTATATGACAAGGTTGCTAAAAAATACAAATTCACCGAAGCATCATTAAAAATGTTAAGTGGCATTTTAAAAGATGGAAAAGGTAATCCAATTGAATTTGATGAAGTTACTCAGAAATTTAAAATTGCTGAATATGAATATCGAAAAGAAGATAAAGCTACTGGAGTTATTGGTAAATTCATTCTTAAAAAAGTGTTCATTAATGATGCTAATGGTCAACCTATAATATCAGCACCACTAAATAAAGATTTATACTATGATGCTAACTATGGTGAAAATGCAATTCAATATATATTGAATAAGATCAAAGAAGTTGAAGACAATATTGAAAGTTTAGTAGTTAAGAAATTTTTAATTAATGGTTGAGATGATTCATCAACTGCATTAACCATTGAACCAAAAATATCAATAGGATTTTCTAAACTTGCTGAGTTTGGTAAAAAAGCAGAGGATTATGAACCTACAAAAGCTTGATATAAAAGATTTGTAAAAGAACGTGATTTTACAAAACATAATATGACTGCTGCTTATTTTGCAGAGCCGACATATTGTTATGAAAATGGTCAACCTTATGGTAAGCCATTAGAATCACTTGCAGGCGGTTGAGAAAAAGATAATTACTTTGTTGATGTAAATGGAACTACTTTAATTCAACAACTTCCAAAACTAATGCTTGGTGGTTGAAATGGACTTAAATGAGGAACTGCTTCAGGTTTTGAAACTCATATTGATGGTGAAAACTATGTTGGTAATGTTGCTTCAAGTATAACATTTGGTGAAAATTTGCTAACAGAAGATTTGGGTTCCGCTCTAAAAGATTTCGGAATTCAAAAAACACTAAATCCAGTTTATTTATTAGCTCGTCAAATATTAGGTAATAATTTAGATTCAAGTTTATGATTACTTCTAAAAGCAGATGGTACACCTGCACCTAACTTTACTAAGCAAGGATTAACTGCTTTTGTTGATACTAGAACAGTTAAAACCATAAAATTCAATGCCTCAATTTTAAATAAAAACACTAAAACCTCACTATTTAATAGTATTTACTTACTAAAAGGCAGCGACAAACTATATGGTGATGAAATTGAATTTGATAATCTAAAAGATTGATTTAAATTTGTTTCAATTGATTTAACTAAAGCTAATTTAGATTCAACAACCAAAACCTTGAATTGAGATTTAGATTATGTTAAATCTAAATTTAACATCTTAACATTTAAAAGAGGATTAAAAATTTCTTATGAACAATACAAAAGTTCATTTGAAAAAATTGACCAAGAATATTTTGAATATTTAATAAGCAAAGCTAGTGAGCAAGAATTGGCTAATGAAATTATGAAACGTTATAGTGTTTCACCTTTAGCAGCATTTATCAAAAGATTTAAATTAAAAGATCTTGAAACTAAACAAAATCTAATGTGAGTCTTTGACCAAAACCTTGGTTTTGGTGAATACAAAACTGACAAATTCAACATTTTCGATCCTAGCGAGGAAAAATTTGAATTTGGTAAAGATAAACTAATTCAAACCTTCAAAGATTTTGCTACTGAATTTACAGTTCCTTATGAAAATCTAACTTCAGTTGATTATCTTCTAATGAATAGTAAAATTTCACTCCAAACCGAACAAATGATAGCTTGCTTCATAAACAACAAACTTTCATTAATTGATTTGATGCTAACTATTGTAAATGGTTCATTTAAAAAAGTAGCTCCTTCAGCTGATGCACTCAACTACTTTAACTCAAAAAATGAAAGACGTTTCAATGAATTTTTCACAGACTATACATATAACTTTGCTGAAGTTATAAACCGTGATAACTTGCAAATTACTTATACTCCTCCAACAGTTCAATTTGGTAATATGCCTTCATATTTAAGTGGAATTAGCGAAGCTACAACAGGACTTGAATATGTAGTTGATGCTACTGACACCAAAAAATGATTAGGGGCTGTAATCAAATTCAATGAACGGGGTAAAACCAACACTAGAAAAGCATTGATGAACTCAGTTCTAGAATTTAATAAGATTGAAAACGAAGAACAAAACCATATAGCTGATTCATTTAATCAAAAAGCAAAACAAATATTTTTATCAGATAAATCACAATTTGATAATGGGCATACATTCAGAAACTCATACTTTGGTAAGCTTCAAATCAATAACAACGGTTGATTTAAAGATAGATGATACCGTGAATTCTTAGACTTTAAGTTATATGATGATGAAGGAAAAGATATTGTTGATCCTTCAATTAGAATAAAAGATCTAGAAGGTAAACGTGTTGAAACTCGTGCTAAGGCTTACTGAGAGTACTATATTCAATCGCAAGGTGTAGGTAAAAGAAGTATGAGTGGTATTTGAAGAGACCGCGATAAAGATGCCATTGCATTTTATGGTTATATTCCAAAACATTTAACTAATAAAGTTAAATATCTAGCCTTCAAAGACACTAAAACTGGAAAAGTTAAAACTGTTGCATTGAATATAAAAAATAGTAACAATATGTTCTATTATAAAAATCAAGACATAAGAAATGAAGACAAGGCCTTTGAAGAAATTGGCAAACCTTACGATCAAAGAGTAAGACATTACATAAGTGATGAAAAATACATTTGAACAGGATCGGATGGAAAACCAGTGGCTGGAGTTGGATTTGATTCTTATGTATCGGATTACATTATTGCTTCTAAGTATTCAAATACATTGTTGCTACCAGGTCATGAATATGAAATTTATTTTGCATTAGATGAAAAAGGAACTTATGGTTGTGAAGTTTATCTAGGTGAAACACATTCTATTTCAGAAAATGGTAAAACATTCTCACAAGCACCAACTGCAATTTACAAACAGGTTGTAAATGGCAAGACCAAAATAATATTAAAAATACAAGATCAATTTAACATCTTCTAGAAAGGAAAAGAGATATGAAAACAAAAACCAAATTAATATTGTCACTAACTTCTCTAGCAGCAGTGTCTGCTGCACCTTTGTTGTTTGTTTCTTGTAGTTGTAGAAATATAGGATATGATTTAGGTCTTACAGTAGCTCCATTAAACTCATTAAATTACATAAAATATTTATCAGTTGATAAAGTCTTACCTAGTTTAGTAGAATCGCCTCTAAAATCAGGACCTAATGAATCATTGAAAAGAATTTATGCTTTGCCTGAAATTAAGATGAGTATGTATGGTGGAGATGATAATTCTAATACTATGGAAAATTTTGTGAAAGTACATGTTGATGGAATAATTCAGCCTTCTTCACAATTTTATCCATTAGACCAATTTGGTTCAACCACTGGAACCTTAATAGGTCCAAATGGTGAGCTTCCTCAAATTAGTGCAATTAGAACTAATAACAATAAGTTTTTATCTGTTACTATGAATTTAAACCACGGGTTAAGTAAATGATCTAATAATGATGATGTTTATGCCGAAGATTATATAGATGCTCTTCATTACATTTTAGATTTCAACACAGGTAGCCAAAAACAAACTAACTTGCTTCAAAAGAAAATAAAAGCAACTTCAAGAATGTTAGAAGCTCAACAAAATTATGTTAGAAAGTTTCAAAAAGCATACCAAAATCCTTTTGGTTATCCTGATCTTGCAAAAGGACGGGATGGAAAGCTAATCTATAAAATAGATGACAAAATTGATCCCACAAAACCTTTTGCTTCGCTTTGACCTTCGCAAAACAAAGGCGATGAAGATTATGTTGAAGCTATAAGAAAAGCTGCTTTGGATATGGGACTTTATTCAGGAAGATTATATTTCAACCACTCAAATGCAGAAATTTTAAGTTCAATTCCTTATTCGCCTGAATTTGATTTTTCAAAAGAAGTTTCTTATTTGATGCTTCCAAATCCAAATTATGATCCAATAAATAAAACAGCAGATGAACTTAAAAATATTCCTAAAAGAGTTAAAACTCTTGTGCGTAAATATCCTTATGCTGATCCTTACCAAAAATGAGATCTATCAAGTCTGCTTCAAAAAGCAAGTGAACTTAAAGCTAAGTATCTAAATCAATATCCTTCTGGTGAATATGATGATATGAAACTTTCAAAGATCAATGAAAGCGAAGTAAATCCTCATGATACCACCAAAGATTTAGATATCACAAGTTATGCTAAAAGAATGATATTTTGCTACAATGAATACTCACTTAGAATTGAATATGATAGTTTTGAACCAACATCACTAAGTAATGCTTACCATGATTTGGAAGATACACTAATTCCAATCAACAGAAAATTTGTTGAATCTATTGGAGGAATCAATAACTTTGGACTTGATCGCGATAAATTCCTAACCAATGGACCTTTCACTATTGATGGACTTGTGTTTGGACCACAAGGTTATATGACTCTTAAAAAAGATAATAGATACTATTCTCATGATAGAACTATATCTAATAAAATAAAGTTGTACTTTAGTTCAGATAGTAATCTAAACTCAGCACTATATGATGATGGTTACATTGCTTCAACTAGAATTCCAGCAATTCAACAAATAAATTATTGATCTAATTTAAACTATAGAAAAAATATGAACAAATCTTCTGGATTTGGAACGATTGCATTTGCTTTCAATTTAGATCAAGAAACTAATGGTAAAAGTTATTTAAATGATAATAATTTAAGAAATGCAATCTATTATGCTATTAACCGCAATGATCTTCTAAAAATAGTTGGATGGAACTCATCATTTCCAGTTAATACTTGAACTGCATTTGGTCAAAGTTCATCAAGCTTTGGAGATGCTACAGAACTTGGATTTGACCACGACACTATATTAACTAAAGTTGATAAGACATTGGAACTTCCAATTCAAAACTATAGCCACATTGACCACTTGTCTAAATCTTATAAATTTGAACACGTAGATAGAACTGATAAAACTTACTTACCTAAAATTGCTAATAAATACTTGGATCTATTCAAAAAAGATCATCCAAATATAAAACAAATTAGTTTGAAATATATCCATAATTCAACTGATGAACAATTAAATGCTGGTATTGGGTTAAAAGATGCTTTAACAAAAGCATTTGGCAAATACATTGATTTAGAAATCAAAGGTCTTCCTGAAAATGTTTATGAAGATGCTAGAACAAAAGGTCAATTTGATATTATCTATCGGAACTTTGATACCTTTGGTTCAGATTCATATTCATATGTAAGAGTATTTTTCAAACCTGATGAAATTAAAAAAGCAGATCAAAAAAGTACTGGGTTTAGAAATAACCCTGCTGCCTCTTGAACTTATAAGGATTATTTCAAAGAACTAGGCATTACTAGAAATCCAGATACTGATGCAATTGAAATTAAAGACACTAAACTTGCTGATGACACACGCGAACGTTTGAGATTAGATGAAGAAATATGAAATAAAATTATTGATCTTTCATTAATTAAAAAAGGTGAAAGCATTAGCAAATACACCGAAAGATATTCAGCTTATTTCTCAGGTCAATTCAATGATGAAGAAAAAGCAAAGAATTTCACCGAACGGACAATTGTAGCAACAATTGCTGCACTTGAAAAAATTATCAGAGATGGATCGCCTGTAATTCCTTTAATGGAAGTTGATACTTACTGAGAAATTTCACGGGTTGGAGGTGTTAAATCACTTTACAAATATTCACTTCAATATGCCTATGATGTAAATAACCCTCCAATTAAAACACTACCAACTAAAATGGAATTTTAGAGAAAGGATAATAATGCAAAAAGATACTAACCAACCCCTGCAACCTTCAAGCCCTCAACTTGAAGTTGCTACAAAAATCAATAAAAAAGAAAAAGTTATTAAGCCTTCTTATATTATCCTTACCGAATCAGAATATGAGCAAAGTATAACTTCTAAGAAAAGCAAGAACTTTAGTTCTTATGTTGATTTTAATAATAAAACCAAAGTGAAACTTCCTTGATGAAAGAAGATGTTCAACATTGAATCTCCTCTTGTAAAAGGTATGTTAAAATCACTTAAAATAATTGCAGAATTTATTATAGTTGCCTGAATTGTTATTACAGCTACATTCTTCTTAATAAATTCTGTACCTGGTTCAATGACAATTTCAGCTAACCTAGATGATGCCCAAAGAATTGCAATTGAAGAAAAATATGGACTTAATTTACCTATTGGGAAACGGTACGGAATTTATCTTGCTAATTTAATTAGAGGAGATTTTGGACTTTCATTTTCAGTATTTCCAGGATCTTCAATTAATAGTTTCATTTGAGTTAGATTCTTGAAGAGTTTTTACATCGGAATATTTTCGGTTATTCTAACCTTAGGGATTGGAATTCCTATCGGTGTTTATGTTGGAATGAATCCAAATAAACTACCTGATCATTTAGCAACTATATTTGTTTCAATATTTTCATCAATTCCATCACTAGTATTTGCTTTACTTTTACTATTAATTGGTAGAGCAATTGGAATTCCGTATATTTTTGATGAAAAGAATTTAATTACTTATATTTTGCCTGGCTTTGCCCTAAGTCTAGGATCAATCATTGTTTATATAAAATATATAAGATCAGAATTAAACCGTGAATTAAATTCACAACATGCTAAGTTCTGTTATTTAAAAGGTATGACTAAACGTCATTTCGTTTGAAAGCATGCTTTAAAACCATCACTATTTCCTATTGCTACATTTTTCCCTGTTGTTATTTTTGGTAGTTTCATTGGTTCAATGTTTGTTGAACAAATCTTCATTATCACAGGTTCAGGAGGATTATTGCTTCAAGCAATAACTTCAAAAGACTATAACATTATTTTATTCATGGTTTCACTATTTTCATTAATTACTATTTTATCTTACACACTAAGAGATGTTCTATATGAACTTATTGATCCTCGTGTGAGAAAGAGAGGATAATGATGGCAAAATTCAGTCAACAACAATTTGAAGAAAACTTGCAACGCGAAGAAGAAAGATTAGCACCAAACAAGTTTTTGCAGCCACTTAATTATCAAAAATATAAATTAGTTTCTAAAATAGTAAATTATCGTGAAACTTCATTTATGCAAAATCAACAAAAACCTTGAAAAGAATTTTTCTATCGTTATAGTAGAAATAAAGGTGCTATTGTTGGATTTGTTGTTCTTGCAGCCTTATTGCTCTGTGCATTGTTCATCCCATTTTTTACCCAAGATCCTTCGAAATTGAATCCAGATAAAATCTATAAATCATTCTTTACTGATGGACACGTTTTTGGAACTGACCAACAAGGCCGGGACATTTGAGCACGTTTGTGATGAGGACTTCGTTATTCAGTTGCTCTTGCAGTAGTATCAACTTTGATCCAAGTTTCCATTGGTTTGGTCGTTGGTATTATGATGGGGCATTTCAGAATGTTTGATAAAATTATGACTTTTATAATTAAAGTAGTATCAAATATTCCTTCGATTATTATTCTAATTGTTATTACAATTGTTTTAAATCCAACATTCTGAGTTATAGTTTTTGCTCTTACTTTTACTTCTTGAACAGGTATTGCTAACCAAATGCGTTCACAAGTTTTAAGAGCGAAAAACTATGAATGAGTCTCAGCTTCAAGAATTTTGGGCACTCCTACTTGAAAAATTTTACTTAATTATTTGCCTGTTGTTTTACCACTATTGATCACTGAAATTGTGTTTCATATACCTGGAGTTATCCTTTCAGAAACTTCACTTGCATTCATAGGTCTTTCAATTCCTAATAAATCTACACTAGGAAATTTAATTACAGAAGGTTCAAAAATCTTCTCAACTTCACCTCGTTATGTGTTAATTCCATCAACAATGTTAATTTTAGTAACTACTAGTATTCAACTAATTTCAGCAGGTGTTCAAGATAGTTTATTGAGACAAAGATAGGATAAAAAATGGAAGAAAATAAAGAAAAAAAGACCAAAAAAATTGCTTCAAAATTAGCAACTAAAGCCAAAACCACAAGTGTCAAAAAAACTGTTAAAACAACCAAAACTTCAAAAACTAAAAAGCCTACTGAAACTAGTGCTATTGTAAATAATGAGCCTATAAACGCAGAAAACACCCCAAAACAAGAAGTTGGAAACATATTCACAAAAAATCTTTTAGAAAACTTTTCAAGTACAACTTCTAAAGTTGCTGCCAAAAAAGAGCAAATTGAAACTTCTAAAAAACTTGAAGTTGAACACGAAACTACTCAATCTCAAGTGTCTCAAGAACCTCAAATTCCAGAAGTACAAAAAGAGCCTTTGTATGATTATAATGTTTCAATTGATGATTCAGGATATTCAAAAATTTTCAAAAAAAGTTTGGAATTTAAGGTTAAACCCGAACCTGAATCAGTTAAACAAATGACTGGTCTTCCTACCCCTAGTTTTTGAACAGTATTAAAAAAATCATTTATAAATGCAGGCAAGCAAATTAAATATTTCTTCACTGAAGTCTTGCCTACTTTATTCAAAAAGAATAAAGTGAAAAAAGATTTTTTTAACTTTGATGAATATATTCAAAAAGCTGATGAAGAATACATTTTTAACAAGTGAAGAAAAGTTGTGGCTGAAGTAAAAGATATTTATCTTTCATTTGCAAATCCTGCAAATCCTAAAGAAAAAAATATTGTTCTTCGTGGTCCTAGTTTTAAAGTTTATGAAGGATGTGTTCATGCCATAATTGGTGAATCAGGATCTGGTAAATCAGTTATTACTTCTCTTCTTTACGGTCTAACTGGAAACAATGCTATTTTAGAAGGTGGTATTGTAAAACTATATGGACTTGAAGTTCAAAACTTTAGTTTAAAAGATTGAGAAAAAACTAAATTACGTGGTCGTATTGTTTCAGCTGTTTTTCAAAACCCTATGTCAATCTTAGATCCTACAATGAAAGTTGGCGAGCAAATCATTGAAGGAATGTTGATTAATAAGATTGTTCAAAACAGAAAAGAAGGTAGACAAGAAGCGATTAAATATCTTGAACTTACTAAAATTAATAACCCTGAAAAAGTTATGGGAGCATATCCACATGAACTATCGGGTGGTATGATTCAAAGAATAGCACTTGCAGCCATTGTTTCTTTAAAACCTAAACTTTTAATAATGGATGAACCTACTACGGCACTTGATCCTACAGTTCAAGCACTTGTACTTGATATCATTCGTGAACTTCAAAGTAAGTTCAAAATCTCAACTATCTTTATTTCTCACGACCTTGGTGTTGTTGCTTCTATTGCTGATTACATTAACATTATGTATGCGGGTCAAATTATAGAAGCAGGTACTAAAGAAGAGATTTTAGGGCATCCAATGCACCCTTATACTTGAGGGCTAATTATGTCAATGCCTGATTTCAATACTAGTGAAAAATTAAGGGTTATTCACGGAGCAGTTCCATCTTCTTTAAATAATATAGTAGGAGATGCGTTTGCTGTAAGAAATGAATATGCACTTGAAATTGATTTTGAACAAGAGCCAAGTATTTATCAAATTTCACCAACACATTTTGTTAAATCTTCACTACTTTCAGAATATGCTCCTAAAGTAGAACCTCCTAAAATTATCCAAAACTTATGAAATAAATTTGATGCTCACATCGAAAAACTTTATGGTAAAAACATTTATGTTGAAGATAAATTATTTGATTACTATAAAGTTAAGTCAGATGAACATAACATTCAAACTGAAAAATTAATTGAAGAAGCTTGCATAAGAGAAGAAAAACGCAAACTAGAAGCAGAAGAAGAAGCTAAATTAAAAGCAGAATTTGAAGCTAAAAAAGCGGCTAAGAAACATAAAAAAGATGAGGAGAAAGCAGATAATGGCAAAACAATCTAAACAATATTATTGTGAAACCAAATTATTTGGCAAACAATTATGTCGTGAAATTGTTGAAGGTACAAGCGAAATGCTTTCAACTTATCCCGATAAAAATGTCTTAGTCGAAATAAGAAACTTAGACATCACTTATGGAAATGCTTTAAAAAAGTTTTACGCTATAAAAAACTTGAATCTAAATATTTATGAAAACGAAGTTTTAGGTCTTGTAGGTGAATCGGGTTCTGGAAAATCAACCACTGGACGTGCTATTATAGGACTAACACCTCATTCGTTTGGATATATAAAAATTCAAGATAGAATTATTCCTAAAAATATGAACAAAGGTCTTTCTTTTACTAAAGCTAAAAAAGACCTTGTGCAATTTATGATCAATAAAGTGCAAATGATTTTTCAAGATCCTACAAACTCATTAAATCCTTATAAAAACGTGGAATGAATTGTAGGTGAAGGATTAAATAATGCTAAAAATATCAAATTGCTTTTCCAAATAGATTTTAACCAAAATGTATTTGCTAACATTCGAGAAAAAATAAGAGAAATAGATCCTGAATCTAAAATTATTGAAAATCTAAAAGAAAGTTATAAACTTCTTTTATCAACTTTAGAAATCTCAGATAAATATATTTATGAAACTTTGTACAATGATTTCAAAACACTAGCCACAAAAAATGCAAAGTATGAAGAAATAATAAAATATATTGATGATTCTAAAATTGAAAAAGACAAACTTTCAACTGCAACCCCAAAAGAAATTAAAAAAATGTTAGTTATCAATATGTTGAAAGAAGTTGGACTTGATGAATCAGCACTTGGTCGTTTTCCATTAGAATTTTCAGGTGGACAACAACAACGTTTGGGAATCTGTCGTTCAGTTATTCTAAAGCCAAAACTTCTAATAGCAGATGAACCTATTTCAGCGCTTGACGTTTCTATTCAAGCACAAGTTATTAATATTTTCAACGAATTCAAAGAGAAATTTAATTTAACAATTCTTTTTATTGCTCACGACCTCCGTATGGTTGAATATATTTCAGATAGAATTGCCGTTATTAATAAAGGTACTTTATTAGAAGTTGGCAAAACTGAAGAAATTATTCATAATCCAATTCACCCATATACTAAATCACTTCTAGATGCTATTCCTTCAATCGAAGCTAAAAAAGGATCTTTGCTTGGTTATCAATATGATACTGCGCTTCATAAATATGATGAAAACAACCAACCAAAATGACAAAAAATAAATAGTGACCACTTTGTACTAGCTTCTGATGATGAACTTGAACTATTCAAGTCAATCAAATGTGAAAATCATAAGTAATTAAAAATATTTAATTTAATCAGAGCAAAACTCTGATTTTTTTGTTTTTTAAAAGATGTTTTGTGCGAAATTTACAAAAAAATAAGTTTGAAAAATCTGAAAATTCAATGCTTTTATTTTTCAAATCAAAAACCCAAAAATTAACATATTAAAATTTAAAAATTTTATTAAAATTATAGAGACCATTAAACAAAGATTATAGGTACTGACAATGCAAGAACAAAAAGATGATGAAAAACCAAAAAAATGTAAGAAACATAAACAAGTTCTCACACAAGAAATTAACTTAAATCCATATAATGTTAATTTCTTTACAATATGAAAAAAATTTCCAAAGAAAATGTTTTTCATATTTTTATCTGCAATGTTATATAACATCGGAGTTGCTATTTTCCTAGGAAAAGCAGCAACAGTTGCGTCAGGGCTTTCTGCATTAGTTCAGGGTTTAACTTATTCAGTAAGTAAAACAGCACCTTATTTTGCTTACATTTATTTTGGAATTAACTTACCTTTCATAATTGCATTTTGACGCAAAAATCCTAGAACATTTATGTTATTTACACTTTATTGGTTGCTATTTCAAGTAGTGTTTCAATCAATAATGTTAATTAAACCTATTCATCTTACATTTGATAAAATTTCTATTTTCTATATAAATTGAAAACCTGGTATTTCTTGAAGGCAATTACAACCTTGAAGTGTTTATTCAACCCTTGAAGGTAATCACACCTGACCTGTAATTATTTACACTTTAATTGGTGGGGTTTGTGCCGGGGTTTCGTCTGGGCTTGCTTGAAAAAATTCAGGATCTACAGCAGGTAGTGACATCATAGTTTATTATATTTCAAGAATGAAAAAGAAAAGCATTGGTTCAGTTTCAACATTTGTGGCTTTAGCATTTGCAACTTTTTCAATTTCATTAATCTTTTTCTTAGAATACTTCAATGTTAGTGCTGATAAACCATGAAACCCCGCAATGTTTTTATTAAGAGCAGTTTCTACAATTATTTATATCTTTATCTATAATGGCTTTCTTGAAATCTTATATCCTAAATACAAAAAAGTTAAAATTGAAATTTATTCTAAAAAAGCAGCCGAAATTATTGACCACTTAAAATCAATTAATTATTGACACGGTTATAACTACGAAAGTCTGACGAGTGGATATAGCAAAGAACAAGTTATTAAAATTGAAACTATTGCTTTGTTCTTAGAACAAAATCAAATAAAGAATGAAATTCTTTCTATTGATGATAAAGCATTTATAACTATTGCTCCACTATATAAACTTATCGGAAACTTCAATACCTCAAAAGTTGAATAATTAAAAAAAATAGTTCACCATAAACCTAGATAAATATTAGACACAAATTAGAAAAAAATCTAGTCTAATATTTATCTAGGTTTAATCTTCTATCTTTTTCTAATTGGCTAATAAAATTTAATCATATTATTCAAAAGAATAAAAATGTATAATTTTATTATGGATAACATTTCTTCTAATAAACATATTAAAAAAGATATTATTCTTGAAATAACAAATGTTTCAAAGCTAATTAAAAACAAAATGTTATTAGAGAATATTTCATTTAAATTAATTACTAAATCTTTTCATGTTCTTATAGGACGCAATGGTGCTGGTAAATCTACATTAATGAATATTCTTACGGGCAATGATAAAAATTATATTGGCGATATATATTTTAAAAACGAAGATATTAAATTAGTAAAAATAAGAAAAAGTTGTATGTATTTTAACACAAATCTTTCCTTTCCTTTGTGATGAAATGTGTTTGAATATATTAAAAACTTTTCTTATTTTTTTAATAATAAAATTTTGTCTAATAAAGAAATAATGAACAAATTAGCTGAATATAATTTAGAGGATAAGATTAAGTCAAATCCTAATTTTTTATCATCTGGCGAAAAGAAAAAATTACCAATAATTTTGGTCGAACTTTTAAGACCTGAACTAGTATTTTTGGATGAGCCTGATTCAAATTTAGATACTGAAGCTAGAAAATTTATTTATGAGAAATTAAAAAATATTTCAGAACAAGGAAGCTCGATTTTTATTTCTAGTCACTATAACGATGAAATCAAACAATATGCTAATTGTGTTACTTATATAGAAAAAGGAAAGATTTTAAATTCGATAATTGATAGTTCAAATTTGAATACCAAGATTATTTCAAATGTAAAAAATAGAAGGAATAAATAATATGAAAAATTTATTTAAAAGTCATGCAGTTTATTTCTTTAAAAATAAAATATTAATTTCATTAGTAACTATTTTGCTATTATGTTCTTTTAGTGTTTCTCCATTTTTCTTGAATAATTCATTACTATATAATTACAATTGAATAATTTATTTTATTATATTTTCAATAGTGGTTCTATTATCATTAGTTTTATGTTATTTCTTTTTGGTTTCTACAAGAAAAAACCAATATGATCAATTATTAAATTCACTATATTCTAATAGCAGAAAAATTTTTATATCAAAATATGTATATTTAGTAACAATTTTTGCCATCTTAAGTTTATTTATATCTATTATTACTACTTTATTTATGCTAATAATTTTTAAGAATAATATTTATAATTTTCTTTATTTTTTAGCAATGCTATTTATCAATTTTATTGTCTTTAATTCATTTTTCTGGATTTTTACTTTCTTTAGTAGTTTTTCAAAAAAATTAATATATAAAAATATGGTTAATGCAACATTAGCTATTTCCGTAATTAGTATTCCAATTTTTGCAAAAGCTTTTTCAAATAAAGATAGACACAATATAAGATTTTCTGAATTATCTAAAATTGTTGAAGTTTCAAAAAATAATCAGAATCAAGATTATTATGTATCTAAAAATGCTTTTGTTAACAAGAATAAATTTTATGTAACTTTTGATTTAGTTAATGCATTTTATTTTAGTTCTATTTCTATATTTAAGAAAATATTTATAAAAAATTATGATCCAACAAAAGTTTTGAATTCTAAATTTTCAAATTATGTTATCAATAGTGTTATTGAGAATAAAAAATGAAATAATAATAATGACTATTTTATATATGATTTAGAGACCAAACCAATTGTTTCTTATAAAAACAATGAGTTATTAGAATTAATAAATAATGAAATATATGTGAAAAATATTGATTTAGATGCTATTAATAATATTAGAAATTTAATTAATAAATTAGAATGAGATAAATTAGTTTTATCTTCAAAAGAGATTGATTTAATTGAAATATTATCTGGTAAAAACAACAAAATTATTCAATATTTAAGAAGAGATTGAAAATATCTATTAAATAATAATGTTCAATTACAAAATTTAATAATTAATAAATTTGGATTAGAATTTTGGAATTTATTAAATGACTTTTATGATGTTTATTCTTTCAATGCATATTTAAATATTGATATTAAAAATGCTAATTTTTACTTTGAAAAAGATGTTAAAACTAATGATGAATATGATTTTGATAATAAAATAAATGATATTGATAAAGAATATTTAAAAAAACATTTTGCTAATTTTATTAATGATAAAGTATTTTTTAATAACAATAAATCAAAAAGATTTTCTATAAATTTAATTGATTTTCAAAAAGTTTTTAAAAATATAAATAATCAACTTGATTGAGAAAATTTTATAGAGGAAAACGCCACCTCATTGAATAATATTAACCGTATTCTTACTGATATATATTCATTTAGCAATGAATTTAATACTATTGAAAAAATTAAACTTCTATCTAATTCATCAATAACAAAATATTACAAAGATATTTTGACACCCATTTTGGAATTAGATCCAAGTCTTAATTTAATTTACACATTTTTACTTTTATTAATTATTAGTATAACAATACCTTTAACAATATTTAGATCAATAAAAGGAGAGATATAATGAAAAAAAGTCATAAAATTGCATCTATTTTATTTGGAACATTATTACCAATCACAATTGTTCCAAGTATTATTACAATAGCGGCAATAGGTAAAAGAAATAAATCCGAAGGTTTTTATTACAATGATAAATATTTTGCTAATTCTTCGGAATTTGAAAATCATGTTAAAAATGAAATTAGTCAAGCAATGAGCTATGATGAAAGAACAATTTATTATGCTAATAACATTAATAAACAATTTAATTCTGAAGCAGATTTAAATAAATTTTTATATAAGAATATAAAAAGTCATGATGTAAATCTATTAAAACAAAATATATTATATGAAAATGATTCAAATTTGCACTTAACATTAGATCAACTAAATGAAATGGATTTAAATAATTTAGATTACAATACAAGAGCTTATTTGGGTATAAACAATGTTGCTTATAATAATGAAAAAGATGCAAAACTTTCATACATTAATAGCGCACAAATTTATAAGTTTAATAATAAGTATTATGCAAATAAAGAAACCATAATTAATGAAATAGTATTAGATTACAATAGAATTAAAAGCACATATTCTACAGAAAATGAAAGAATAAACGAATTTAAGCGATTATATAATTTAACTGACACTGATTATAAGAGATTTACTGCTCCTAACGGAAGTGTTTCTGATATTAATTTTCAAAATAGTAATAATGAATTTAATTTAGATTTATTAAAACAGTTTATTAGCAATAATGCAAAAAGATATATAAAACATAATGGCAATATTTATGAAGTTGATGAATTTGTTAATAATCATTTTGCTAAACAAGATTGAAAAGGTTCATCAATTATTAAAGTAAAATCAACAAAAGGCGATAAGAAATATTTAGTTGACATAGATAAAAATGATGAGGCTAATTTTTATGGTGATTATATCTTAAAATCTCCAAGTGATGAAATTAGAGATTTTAAAAATCCTTCCAAATGATCAAAACGTAAAAGAAATGAAAATGTTATATCTTCTAAAGATTCTATATATAAAGAAATAGTTAATAAATTTGTTTCAAATTTAATGATGACGGTTAATAATTATTTATTAGAAAAGAAAATAAAGGAAAATCCTAGCCAAAAAGAAGAATTACTAAATAAATTTCACAACAATTTTTCAATTTTTAACTTTTTACCTTTAATAGATGAAGCTGAAATATTAAAAACTCATTTAAAAGCTTTTCATATCAATGATAATAAACATTCAAATTTATGAGAAAAATTTGAAGAAATTATTAAATTTATGAAAAATGGTAAAAGAGGAACATTTTTCAATCAATTAAATGTTTTATATTTTTCAGGATTAGCATATTTTGCTAAAGACGGTGCCTCTAATACACTTGTTTTATTATTTAAAAAATACTTTAAAAATCTAATTAGTAAAATAGATTCTTATTTAAGTGATGCATTAGGTGATTTATATGTAGATAATCAAGAAAAGAAATTAAATTTAGTAGAAGCATATAATCTAGATGATTATTCATTAGATTTAGATATAAACAATGATTTTTTCATTAGTAAATTAACTAATAGCGATAATGTTATTAATGCTATTGGAACTATTAATTTAGCTGCAACAAATGCAATGAACTCTTCATCTGCAATACCTTTTAGCGATGAAGATTTATTAAGAAAATCATCAAAAAATTATGATAAATTAGAAAAATTGTATGATAAATATTCATTGAGTTCTAAAGATAAATCGAATTATATTTTTGATGATAACACAGGCGAATATATTAGAACAGAAATATATCAAGACAACAATGAAAACATTGCCTCTAATGCATTACAACATTATAATTATGAATCAGCAAAAGCAATGAATGAATATTTAAGAGAAAATTTCTTAAATAATTTAAAAGATGTTGATTATTCAAAACTATATACAAATAATGCTTTGATGAAAAATTATGAGTTTGGATTTAATTATTATAAAAAGGTTGCAATTGAATTTTATAAAAATTCATCTTCATCTCTATCTAAAGAAAAAATAAATGGATTAAAAACGTTAAACTTTAATAATGAAAATGATATTCAAATATTACAAAATGAAGTAAAAAA
>NZ_SOCH01000006.1:0-19252 GCF_004365165.1 Metamycoplasma hyosynoviae
TAGTTAACACTATCGGAAGTGTGGATAATTTGATAGAAAATTTAACCAAACAAAACGAAATATTAATGACTTTAGGTATCAGTAAAATTAATCAATTTAATAATAGTTATGAGAAAAAATCATTAAATAAAATTGTTAAATTTGAAAAAGGATTTGAAGTAGGATCATCAAAGTATATTGAAATATATAAAAAAGGTTTAATTAATTATCTAAGAGTTGGTGATTTATTATCGTTGAGTAATACATACATAGATGAAAAAGATAGTGATAAAATTGCAAAATTTGAAGATATATTAGTTGCTTTTGATGGTTCGCCAGGAAGAAATAGCATAGGATTAGTTGGCGCTTATTCATCAGGAATATATAATTTAAAAAGTACAAATAATGACAAAGGATTAGTATATTTTGAAATGAATAGTGATATTAATAAAAAAATTATTAATAATCACTCAAAAGGAACAACTATTCTTCATGCTTCAAAATCTATTAATTATCTTATTTATGTTGACGTTGATAACAACGATAGAAAAGTACTAAACAACTATTTTAATTTAATATTGCAAAATAAAAAGAAGATTAACTTTTTAAGCAAAATAAAAGATAATCTTCTTAATAAATATTTTTAATATTTACCAATCTATAATTTTGTCGACAATTGATTGTTGCTCTTCACTAGTCTTTCTAAGATATATTCTTGTAGTTTCTATTGATTCATGCCCCATTAAATCAGCTAATAATGCTATATCTTTTCTTTTGTCTAAAAAGTTTTTTGCAAAACGGTGTCGAAATGAATGGGGATATATTACCTTTAAATTCATTTTATATTTTTTTGCCAAAACTTTTAATTGATGTGCAATTCCTCTTGTTGTTATTTGCTTTTTATCTTTATTTAAAAATAAATAACTTTCACTTCTTCCGATAGAATCATAATAATCTATTGCTTTAATTCTCAATCTTTTAGGAATAAATATTCTTCTTATTTTTCCTGATTTAGTATATAAATCGATATATCCTCTTTTTAAATGTTCATATTTAAATTGTATTAATTCAGATACACGTGCGCCTGTGGCACCTAAAAATCTAACAACAAAATATCATTCGTGATTTTCTTCTTTTAAAAGTTTATTTTTAAAGAATTCATAATCTGCATCACTAATAACATTTTCAAGAAAACTTTTCTGTTGAACTTTAATAAATTTGAGTTTTAGTTTTTCTTTTCCTATAAATTCAAGATATTTATTAATTCCTTGAATTCTTAAATTTACTGTTTTCCCCTTATACTTATCAACTAAAACAGCTTTAAAAGCTAATAAGTTCTGTTTGCTAATTTCATCAAAATCTTTTAAATATAAATCTACAGCTGATTGATAAGATTCAATTGTATTTTTAGATAAATTTTGATGAAGTAAAAATGTTTTAAAATCTTTCATTGATACCTCTTTTGTTTTGAAGATATCAATAAATATTAAAAATATTTTTCTAACAATTTAGATTTTATAACCCTTAATTCATTTATTTTTTTTCTAAGTAAAGATAACTCATTAATAAATGAGTGGTAATTTTTATCATACTTTAAAATTTCATCATCGCTTAATTTTGGAACTAGTATATTTAAAAAAGTTTCATTATTGATACCAGCCATTGTGGTTCCAACTGAATTTAAATCTCTTTGTTCATTAAAATCACTAGATATAATAATACCTAATAATAATGAAAGAGGAATTTTCGATGATGCTTCAACACCTAAATAACCGGTTGAAAGAATATAGTCATTAATTAAATCAAAATCATTCTCTGTTATTATTAACTTTTTATTAGATTCTTTCATTTTTGCAAATCAAACACTATTTTTAATAGGCTGCATATTTGCTCTTGATGGTCTTTTATTAAAAGTTATGATGTTGCCATTAGACATATTATTTATACCTTCAATTTTAGAAGTGTCAATATATATTTTTGTTTTATCAAATTTAGTGATTCCTGATTTAATTATTTTTGGTTCATAATATTTAATTGATATTTTTTCTGTATATTTTTTTAATGAAATAAATAAAATATAACAAATTTTATTTATTCTTTCTTGATAATTTTCTATCAAATTATCCACACTTCCGATAGTGTTAACTAACTAGAAATATTTAGATAGTAAAATTTTCTTTATTTGCTTTGCTTTTTTTATAACTAATTTGCAATTTAACAAAGAATTATATATTCAATCGTATTTTTTAAAAGCGACAATTTCTTCATAAGAATTGAAGACTTTTAATTTCTTCAAATCATCTAATGATAAATTAAGTTGAGCAGTACCTTTTCCTAATTGAATTATTTCTTTTTTATACTTTTGCAAATATGCAAATAGGTAACTACTTGATTGACTTCTTAATTTAAGAAGTCGTTGATTTAAGTAGCATTCATCTTCATCCACAATACCAGTACGTCCAATATTTCCAGTCATAGTTAAAACCATTTCACCTATAGATAATAGGTATTTCTTGTTTGCCTTTTCTTTTGAAAGATATGAAACATTTTTTGTATTAAATCCATCATCATCTACATTTTTTATTGTTATAAGTTTATGCTTTGAACTATCAACATAATATTTATTTTCAAAAATACCACCACTAAATGTTTTAAAAACATTATCTAAAACAGAAACATTTTTGGTTTCAAATTTATCAAATAACAGTAACAAATATTTCACTTTTTGATTAAATTCAACTTGCTTTTTTTCAATCAAATCATCAATTGTTCCCATAATGTTAACTATTGTTCTATTAATTTTGAATTAAAATGTAAAAAAATTAAGCAATATAAAATGTTTAAATTAAATCAAAAAACTGGAACAAAAATTACTCATTAAAATGAGCAAAAATATTGACTTTTTAAAACTGATAGTATAATTTAAATAAGTAAATTATTTAAAAGGTGAACATATGATTATTCACAAACAATATTTAAAACATACATATGCCGCCCAAAAATTATCACAATATTCTACAAAATCAAAAAGAGAATCTAACTACAGTCCTGAAATATATAAATTAGATGCATTTTTTAACTACCTAAAAGTTTTTGATGAAAAAGTTAATGTATTTTCTAATCTAAATAACACTAATCTTATTAATGATATTGTTGATTATTCAGCCTTAGTTTTTAAATATATTAAGTCAGGAAGTTTGCTATCAATGGAGGAATTATAATATGGTATATGAATCAGAAATTGAAAAAACCATAATTTCTTTGCTACAAAATAAAGGTTATGAATTAATAGACAAAAATGATGATTGAATATCAAAAAGAAATCTTGATGAATTCATTAATAAAAAACTATTAAGAGAAAGTCTTATTAAAATCAATAAAATAAGCAATGAAAATGTTATTCAATCTGCCATTAATACAATCGAAAGATTAGATAACCCTTCATTATTTGAAAGAAATTTTGCTTTTCATAAAATTTTAATTGATGGTATAACAATTGAATCAAAAGATTTTAAAGTAAATCCACTAATTAGATTTATTGATTTTATAAATCCCGAAAACAATGTATTCCAAGTATGTCATCAAATTAAATTTAACGAAGGTAGAAGCAGCAGAATTCCAGATGTAATCATATATATCAATGGGCTCCCTTTGATTGTAATGGAACTAAAATCATTCGATGAAGATGCAATAAACGCTACTTTAGAACATGCTTATGCACAACTTGGTTCAAATTCAGAACATAATGGCTATCGTTATGATATTCCAACATTATTTAATTACAATGCATTTTTAGTTATATCTGATGGTGTTCATGCCAAAGTAGGTACACTCACTTCTAAAATAGATAGATATAATGAATGAAAAAGCATAAGTGGCGAAAAAGGTTATGATGATAGTTGTGTAACTAAACTTAATGTTTTATTTGAAGGACTATTCGATAAAAATAGATTATTAGATATAATCAAAAATAATATTTTCTTCATCATTGATAAAAATGAAAAATCAGTTAAAATAATGGCTCAATATCACCAATATTTTGGTGTAAATAAAGCACTTTCTTCTATTATTAAAACAGTCAAAGCTAATAATGGCGGCAAAGCTGGTATTGTATGACATGCCCAGGGTAGTGGTAAATCATTTTCTATGGTTATGCTAGCTCATAGATTATTAATGGAAAAATCATTAGGTGTTCCTACTATTGTAATATTAACTGATAGAATTGATTTAGATAATCAATTATATAAAACGTTTTTTAGTGCTAAAAATTATTTAAAATGTGAACCTATTGAAGTTAATTCAAGAGCTGATTTAGTCAAAAAACTAAACAGTATTAAACAGGGTGGAATTATTTTAACCACCGTCGGTAAATTTGATAAAGAAAATTTACCAAAAAATGAAAGAAGTAATATTATCGTAATGACTGATGAAGCACATAGGGGTCATTACGGAATTTATGAAACAGTTCGTTACGAAAGAAATGATGAAACTGATGAATTAGAGGCTGTATTTAAATATGGTGTAGAAAAATATATAAGAGATGCACTTCCTAATGCTACATTTATAGGTTTTACTGGTACACCTGTTTCAAACAAAGATAAGCAAACTACTGATATATTTGGTGATATTGTTGATACTTATGATATCACTCAATCAGTTATAGATGGTTCAACTGTAAAATTATGTTATGAATCAAGACTTGCAAAAGTATGAACTGATGAAAAAGTTTTGAAGCAAATAGATGAATATTATAATAATTTAGAAAACACTGCAAAATCAGATAGTAATTCAATTGAACGTTCTAAAGCTGAAATGTCTAAGATAAAGATTATCTTAGAAGATGATGATATGATAAAACTTTTTGCCACTGACATCTTAGAACATTATGAAGGCAGAAAAGGCTTTTTAAACGGTAAAGCTATGATTATATGTCAAACCAGAAATGCAGCTGCTAAACTTTATCATGAAATATTAAAACAAAGACCCGAATATAAAGAAACTACTATTTTAGTTGTTACTGAATCTAACAAAGATTCAGATGAACAAAGAAAATTATTTGGCAATAGCGATTATAGAAAAGAGCTAGGGAACGAATTTAAAAAAGAAACATCTAAATACAAAATTGCAATTGTTTGCGATATGTGATTAACAGGATTTGATGTTCCGGATCTTGATGTAATGTATTTCATTAAAAGATTAAAATCTCATAATCTAATGCAAGCTATAGCTCGTGTTAATAGAGTATATTCGGGCAAAGAATATGGTTTAATTGTTGATTATATTGGATTAAATAAGGCATTAGATGATGCTTTGACCGAATATACCGATAGAGACCAAGATAGAACCCAAAATCTTCAAGATGTTAAAAAAGAAATCTATACTATTTTAAAAGACAAATTGAATGCTCTTAATAACTTATTTAGCAACGTTAAAGAAAAAGAAAAGTTTTATAGCAAAGATGCATTAACTAAATTTAGCGCAATACAAAAAGGTGCAGAATTTGTTTTATCTGATAAAAAAAGATGCGAAGATACATTTATTAAAGATTTATCAATAGCAGTTAAACAAGCATTTATTGTTTGTGCTGGTACTTTAACTTCTGATGAAAAAAATAATGCATTATATTATTTAGCGATAAGAAGTTATATTTTAAGACTTCGCAATAAGACAACTATTGTTTCAACAAAAGATATGAATGAATATGTATCTAATTTATTAGCTGATGCAATAAAAGGTGATGAAGTAAAAGTATTAACTAGCTACAAAGGTGATTCAATTAAAAAAGACATTTCAATCAATAAAGATGGTTCAATTAATTTAATTGAATTATTAAACAAAGAAAAAATAGAAGAATTAAGAAAGAAAAATCCTCCTCATATATTTGTTGAAATAGCTAAAAAACTACTTGAAAAATCAATTTCTGAATCCAGAAGAAATAATTACATTAAATCACAAGAATATTCTAAGAAATTAATAAGAATCTTAGAAAAATATAATGATAGAGATGCTAGTTTTACACCAGATGCCACAATTATAGATTTAGTTAATTTTGCCAATGAAATAGTATTTGATGAAAAACAAGCTAATAAACTTGGTATATTTGGTAGAGAAAAAGCATTTTATGATGCACTAGTTTATAAACCACTTGATAGATTATTGAGCGATGAAACTTTAAAATTGATAGTAAAAGAATTAAAAGATGTTGTTGAAAAATATGCATTAACTGACTGGGCTAATAAAGAAGCAACTAGAGCTAAAATGCGTAACAAAATTAAAGAATGTTTAAAAAAATACAATTATCCACCTGAATATACTGACTTAGCTATATTAAACGTTATTAAACAAGCCGAATATATGTACGCTTAAAATAAAAAATTCATATTTCAAAGTTCGCTTTTTATCAAAAATCCAATGAACCTAAATTCATTGTTTTTTTATTTAAGAACATAAAATTAATCACTTGTGATTAATGATTCAAGTTTATCTTTTATTTGTTGAAGTTCAAATTCTTTTAAGATATTTATTGCTTTATCTGTTAAATTGATGTGAGAAATACTAATGTCATCAAGTGAAGTAATATCTATTTCAAAATTAGTGTTTAAGATGGCTAAAAATCTGTCAAATAACGCTTTATCTTTATATTTTATAAGTTTTTCTCTAACTGATTTACTTTCAATTTCTTCAATATGATCATACATTTCTTCAAGTGAATCAAATTCTTGAAGTAAGCTTATTGCAGTTTTACATCCCAGTCCCGGAATACCTTTAAAATTATCACTGCTATCTCCCACAATTGCTTTGTAATCAACTACTTGTGAAGGTAAGTATTCATAGTAATTATCAAAATTGTAATTATTAATAATTACGTTTTGACTTTTAATTTTCTTGATAATTGAAACATTATCAGAAATTAATTGATTTAAATCTTGATCGCCTGAATAAATTAAGATTTGACTTTTGTCTTGGAAAAGTTTTGTAACTTTTGCAATAATATCATCAGCTTCATAACCATTAACAAACAAGTTCTTTATATTTAAATAAGTTAAAAGCTTTTTAATGACATTTAATTGATTATAAAAAGTAGATGGTGCTTTTTTCCGTGTGCTTTTATATTCTTGAAACATTTCATGGCGAAATGTCTTGATTTCTGAATCAAAGGCAATGAATAAATGACTTGGTTTGTGGAATTTTAATAGCGCTATTAAAGTATTAAAAAAAGCTACTATTTCATTAGTGTCTTTGCCTTCTGAATTAGCTAGTTGAATAGGTGAATTATATAAAGTAGCATAAAATGCTTTATAAGCTAAAAAAGTTCCATCAATTATTAATATTTTATTTTTATTCATTGTCTTCAATTATTTTCCAATCTCTAAGAATATATCCATTTATTTTTTTTATTAGTTTTGCTTTTATGATTTTGCCTTGCATAGGACGAAGGTCAGATTTATTGTTATAAACATTAAAATTAATTTTTTGTGATGAATCTTGAATATCTATTCAATAATAAATTCCATAGTTACCATTTCTTTGCACTGCACGATTACAGAAAAAGTAAATTATATATTCATTATTGAAATGCAAATCAATTAATCTTTGCCCTTCAACTTCATATTTTTTGGTTAAATGAAAGTTATAAATTCCGCCTAATAAATTAGTTTCATTTTCACTTTCTTTTTTAACATCAATTTTCTTGATTTCTGCAGGTTCATAACCTTTCCAAAGTTTTTGGTCGAAATACCTTTGCATTTCATTTTTAAAACTTTGAACTTTAATTAATAAATCACTTCTAACATCTGGATTTCCTTGATAAAGTTCATAAAGTAAGGTTTCTTGATTATGCCCAAAATTTCTAAGCGCAGATGCTTTTATTAAAAGTTCAATTGTAGAAGCACCAACACCATTGATAGTAAAAATTGAAAACACAAAATGTTCAAAGTTTTTATAAGGTCCAATTTCTGCTCTATTTTTGGTAATAGCTTTGATAGTTTCAGGACCTAACCCTTTAATTTGGGTTAAGGGTAAATAAATTTGATTGTTATAAATAACAACATTTTCATCAGAAATATTAATTTCAGGTGAATTAACTTTAATCCCCATATTACTTGCTTCTGCTACATATTTTGAAATAGTTTCATGAGCGCCGTGTGCACTTGAAATAATAGAAGCATAAAATTCTAAAGGATAATTAGCTTTTAAATAAGCCATTTGATAAGCAACTGTAGCATAAGATACAGCATGTGATTTATTAAATCCATAGTCAGCAAATTTTTCTATGTTTTCATAAATCTGAGTGGCTATTTTTTTTGAATAATTATTTTTTGTAGCACATTCTATAAAATCATCTTTGAGTTTTGCAACTTCAGTATGTTGTTTTTTGGAAATTATTCTCCTAATTTGGTCAGCTTCTGCAAAACTTTTGTTAGCAACAAGTTGAAATATTTGCATTATTTGTTCTTGGTAAATAATAATTCCATAAGTTGATTTTAAGATTTGATCATAAGTGTCATTCACCTTAACAATTTCTTTTTTACCAGATTTTCTACTTGCATATTCACTGATATTATCCATTGGCCCCGGTCTAAATAAAGAAATAGTTGCAACAATATCATTAAAACTATTGACCTGAATTTTTTTAATAGCTTTAATCATTCCATAACTTTCAAGTTGAAATACTCCTAATGTATTTCCTTGCGAAAGTAATTCAAAAGTTTTTTTGTCATTGTAGTTAATTTTATCTAATGAAAAATCTGGGTGAGTTATGTTTATTTTTTCAACAATTTCTCTTATAGTGGCTAATGTTTTTAGTCCAAGTAGGTCAATTTTTAAAAGTCCAAAGTCTTCTAAATATTCCATACTGATTTGACTTTGATTATATTTTTTTTCTACAATATAAGTTGGAATAATTTCATTTAGATTTTTGTTTCCTATAACAATTCCAGCGGCATGTGTTCCAGTTTGACGATAAAATCCATCAATTTTGTTGGCTTCTTCAATAATTTCAGAAGCAAAATTATGGTCATTACGATTTAATTGAATTAATTTATTTTTTAAAGTTTCATTATGTTCAAATTCTTCAAGCAACGTCTTTTCCGAATCACTTGCTATTGATTTAGAAATTTCATTAATATCAAGTGGCAAAATGTTATGAGATCTAAGAACATCTCTAATTGCACTTTTTTTGCCGAGAGTAGAAAAAGTGACAATTGTTGCAACTTTATCTTCACCATATTTATTGATAATATATTCAATAACTTCTGAACGTCTATTATCTTGAATGTCTATATCAATATCAGGCATATTTTTACGGTTAGGATTTAAAAATCTTTCAAAAATTAAACCATATTTAAGCGGATCAATTTCTGTTATATTTAATAAATAACAAATTAAAGATCCTGCAGCAGAACCCCGACCCGGACCAATACCAATTTGATTTTGCTTTGCAAAATTAACAAAATCTTGCACAATTAAAAAATAATCAGCAAATTTTAGTTTTTCAACTATTTCAATTTCATAAGAAAGTCTTTTTTGATACTCAGTAGTTCAAGTTTCTTTATTAAATTTATTCTTAATACCTTTTATAAGAATGGTCTTCAAATAATTAATTGAATCTAAGTTTTCACCATTTTCAAAGTGAGGTATTTCAAATTGATCAGGTATATTTTCAATGCCTTCAATATAGCATTTTTCTAAAAATGCGTTAGTTAGTGAAATTAGTTGATTTTCTAAATTGTTTTGGCAATCAATATCAAGTTGTAGAATTTCATAGAAATTCTTAGTTTCTTGAACTTGTTTATTTTCAATATTTTTTAAAACATTAATAATGGAATTATCTCAAGTATCTAAGATGATATTGTGATTAATTAAAAGACATTTGTTTAATTTTTTGAAAATGAATTCTTCATTACTTGCTATATTTTCATAAGAAAAAGAAAAATAATAATCATTATGAATAATTTCTTGCTTTTGAATTGAATAAAGTCCATAAAGTGGGTGATCTATTATATAAACACCACCCATTTGTAAAACTTCATCAAGTAAAATTATTTCACCACTTAGTTTTCTTTTAGAAAGCAAAAATAGTTCAATTAAGCCATTTTTATTTTTAGGATATAAAATAAATCTATAGCTTGCATCTTCATATTCTAAATCTAAATCAATTCCAAAAATTGGTTTAAGGCTTAATTCTTTTGCTTTTTTTAAGAAAAAAGCATAACTAAAAAAATTGTTATGTTCAGTAACTGCAAAATATTTATTCTCACTATTTTTCAATAATTTCAAAAACTCATCCGGTTGGATAGCGCTTTCCATAAAAGAAAAAATAGTATTCAAATGTCCATTAATTAATTTCATATTTATAATTATATTTTTAAAATAATTTTATTGTTAATTATTAAGAAACAAATTAAATCTAAGGCCAATGTGTTCTAAAAAACAAAAAAATCAGAGCCAAAACTCTGATTTTGAAATGTACTATTTTAAAGGAGTAGGACGTTTGATATAGAATTGTTTTAAAACTGGATCTATTCTATGAGATTTAGCAAAATCAACGCCATTAACCTTACTTTGTAAATAGAAATCATAAGAAAAGTCAAATGAATCTTTGCCAGCTTCTTGACCATCATCTCAAGTTAAATCAAGTGGATATCAAGCACCTTTACCATTTTTTTCAAGTCAAACTTCATTTCAAGCATGAGCTATAGAGCTGTCATCTTCGCCTTCTTCACCTTCTGAAATTTCGCCCATAAAGCCAATACCGCCCATATATCTTGTGCTAATTCCAAGGTAGTACATAAAGAGTGCAAATGTACGCGAATATCCATCGCAAACCACTGATCCACCTACCATAAGGTTATAAGGGTCTGCAAATGAAAGTCCCATACTATTATTAAAACTATTATTTTTTTGTGCTGCTTCAATTTCTTCATCTGTTGCATAATATAGTTTATATAGAAGATAACTTCTAATAGCTTCAACTTTAGTTTGATCATCTCAACGATCATCAATAATATTATTTAAAGTTTCAACAACAAAATCATTTAATTTTTTTTGATTTTCCATTGAAGTTCTTCATTGTTGAGTTTTAACATTTAGTAAAACTTTACCAGGTGTATCTAAATTCAATTCTCATTCACCCAAGGTAGTTAAATCAACATAATATCCTTCTCCAAGAGTGTTATATAATTGGCGTGCAAGTTCAATTTCAAACACTGATGATAAAAAGAAATCTTGATAAAATTGTTGTTCTGTATATTTTGGATCAGGTGTATATTTGATACTATTTTCAGATAAGTGATCCTTTAATCATTTAGGTACATTAGAAGTATATTGGAAATCTTCTCCATATATCGAAGGAACTTCAATAGTAAATTCTTCTGCTTTATGATCTCTAAAAATTTCTCTAACTTTGTTTAATTTAGTGTCAGTTAAAGTTTGATTTATTTTTAATTTAGCAAGTTTTTCTTTTTTAGTTTTTTCATCTTTGAAATACTTGTGTTCAGGATCTACTGTAAGTTTTGCTAGACGCGACAAAATATTATTTTGTTTTTCAGTTTGATCTTTAAATAGTTTTTCTCAAATTTTGGCTTGAAGATCAACTTTGCCAGTTAGAGTGTTGAATGCCTCTGAAGACATACCTTCATTAGTTAATCTAGTAAGAAGTTCTTTGAACTCTTCATTATAAGGTTCCATAGTGTCTTCTAGTTCTCTAATAACATTGTCATAATGATTTTTGAAATAATCAGCATTCGCACCATAAGCAGTTAATAAACTTGCCAGTTTAGGTCCTTCAGCATAAGCCTTGTAAAGATACATTTTTTCAATGTCTTCATAGAAATTACCAAAGGTTTTGTTGTATCAATCTTCTAATTGTTCTTGTGTAATTTTATTAGGTTTGAAATCTGAAAGTTTTACTTTTCTATCATATGAATGACTTAACCCACTAGTATCAACATCTTCAAATTTAATTTTACTCATTGAAGATAATTTGTACATACTCTTATCTTTATTTACATCATTTCATAATTCAGCATATGTATAGTTTTCAGCAGATTGAGAAGGTTGTGTTCCTCCTCCTGGTTGCTCTCCTTGACCACTTCCACCGCCTTGGCTACCACCACCAGGTTGTTCTCCACCTTGATTGCCGTTACCTTCCCCACTAGCATTAGGGTTTTTAAAACCAGAAATTTCAATAGTTTTAAAATCAGAAGTCTTATTATTTAATGCATTGATAATCTTAAATTTAACTATAAGTATTGTTTTATCAGTATTTTTTACAGTAATAGATTTTTCAATTACTTCAAAGTCTTTACTATTCAAAGTTATTTTTACATCATCAACTTTAACATCAGATGCTAATTTGTTTTTATCTTCAACCACTGCGATTGCACTTTTCAAAGTGCTTTCTAATGATTTATCTTTACAAGAAACAGAAAATAATGGAAGTCCTATTATTGGTGAAATTGAACCAAGTAGGATCATTATTTTTTTGCTTTTTTGCATTTTTCTCCTTGCACTATTATTTTGTGAAACACCATATTTTTTGACAAAAATTTTTTATCTCATCAAAAAATAAACACATATAAATTATATAGGAGTAATTTTTTTTGAACATAAATTTGAAACTTGAAGCGTCTAAATTTAATGTGATTTTAGCAAAAATTTAAGACTAAAAAAATTTATTTTTTTATAGAAAAATGTTTAATTTTGTAAAAATGAAAATCAAAAATTTGAACATAAAAAAATTTATTTTATTTTAATAAAATATAAAAAAAACAAGGGCATTTTTTTGCTCTTATTTTTTTGCTTTGATTAATTTAAATTATCTTCTTTTGGAGCTTACTTATCATTTGGTGTTTGTTTAGTGTCCAATATTTGGGGGTTTTTATCCTCTGTGTGCGTGTCTTCGGTATTTGGTGTTGTTGTGTTGTCATTTTCACTTTCTTCAAGTTCACGTGTTTTTTCTTCAAATTTTTGACGTTTTTGTTCACGCAAATAATCAATTGTAAATATAGTAATTACACCCACTACAAAGTGTATGGCACCAAATAAAAGGCATCCATCCGCTATATTAAAAGTACCTGTATCTGATCAAGAAAAGAAGAACACATCTCTAACTCCACCATATAAAAATCTGTCTACCATATTACCAGTTGCACCTGCAGAAATGGCTGCTAGAGCTGAGATTAAATAACTATAATTTTTAGCTTGAATGAATACAATTCCCACTAAAGTGATGAGCATTATGAAAATACTTACGATGTGAAGGCCCACCATCCCAAGTCCAAGTTCTAGTGTAGTCCCACGGTGTAATACTGATCTTGTTCCATAAAATCCGTTCTTATAATGAATTAGATTCGTGCCGTCAGAACCATCAAGGTTTCATTGGAAAATATTTTTTTTGGTTAATAAATCAGCAAGAAGAAATGCAATATACGAAACTATATAAATTGCTAAATTAATTAACATTAATTTTCAGTTATAGTTTTTTCAATATTCTTTGGTGAATATTTTAGGAACTTTTTTCTTTTGTTCTCAAGTACTATTTTCCATTTATAACCTCTTTACAACGGCTGCAAATTTCTTTTTCAAAATCAAAATCTTTTTCTTCAAAATGATTTCAGCATCTCAAACACTTGTGTGAACCTTCAAGTTTTTGGGCAAAGAATTTATCTGAATAATTTACTTTGGCCACCATTAAAAGTTTAACAAGATCAATTGATTTTATGAAAGGCGAATTTGATTTAATAAATATTTCAGCTTCATTTTGTCTTTTGATATTTTGAGCTTTGATTTCATCTTCAATAAGTTTATAGATTATATCTTTGATTTCGAAAAATTCTTTTCATTCTTCTTCTAAATTGCTATTAATAGTGTTTTTCTTTAAAAAACTCAGCATATGAACTGATTGCAATTTTCTAGGAGTGTCGAAATATTGATATATTTCTTCACATGTTATAGGAAGTATTGGAGCAAGTGCTTTTAATAAAACACTAATTAAGGTGTGGAAAATGAATTGAACTTGCTTACGTTCTAAATCATTTTCTTTATTTAAATAAAGAATGTCTTTGGTTATAGAAATGTAATAACTGCTAAAATCAATGATGAAATTATTAACTAGTTTAATAACATTAATGAATTTATATTCTTCATAGTTTTTTAATAGTTCATTTTCAAGACGTAATATTCTTTCGTGTTGAAGGGCGTGAATTGAAGAAAGTGTAATTTTCTTGTGTTTGTAGTTAGCAAGCCCTCCAAGCATAAATTTAACTGTGTTTCTGATTTTACGGTATATTTCAATATTTTGTTGGATGATTTTATCATCAATAGAAACATCATTTGAATATTCTGAATTAGCAACTCAAAGTCTTAATATATCAGAACCATATTTAGCAATAATTTCTAGCGGATCTACAACATTACCTTTTGATTTAGACATCTTGTTGCCTTTACCATCCAAGGTAAAGCCATGAGAAAGTAAATATTTAAATGGAGCTTTTTTTCTTCAAGCAACCGAATTAATTATTGAACTATTAAATCAACCACGGAATTGGTCACTCCCTTCTAGATACATATCAAAAGGTGCAGCAAGACCGCCAGGAGTTAGACTAATTGAAGTAGAACCTGAGTCAAATCAAACATCCATAATGTCAAGTTCCTTGGTGAAATTTTTGCCTCTTCATTTTTTAGGTAAAAGTTCATCAACTGATTTTTCATATCATATATCAGAACCATTTTTTTCCACTAAATCAATTACATAATCAAAAATTTCATTTTCAATTACTGGATTTTTATTTTCATCATAGAAAATAATAATAGGAACACCTCATTTTCTTTGACGTGAAATACATCAGCTTTCACGATTTTCTAGCATTAAAGAAAGTCTTTTCTTTCTTCAATCTGAAAATGTCTCAATACTTGCAATAGCTTTTTTCAGTTGTTCTTTTATTGGAGCAAGTGAAACAAATCATTGAGGTGTAGCACGATACATAATTGGCAGGTGTGTTCTTCAATCATGTGGATATTGGTGTTTAATTCTTTTAAATGAAAGTAAAAGCCCTTTATCTTTTAGATATTGACCTATTTTAGGATTAGCATCATTATAAAATAAATCACGATATTCTCCACCAAGTTTGTTAATATACCCATTATCTTCAATATGCATTATTTTATTTAGATCGTATTTATTGCCAATAATAAAGTCATCTTCACCAAATAAAGGAGCAATATGAACTATACCAGTACCAGCATCTAATGTAACATGATGTCCATAAACTACAGGACATACATTTTTATTTAATGGGCTAGTATAAGTTATATTAATTAAATCTTTAGCACTTATTTTTTGTAACAATTCATATTTTTCTCAACCACAAGCAAGTGCAGTTTGAGTAAGTAAATCAGATGCAAGTACATATTTTTTACCATCTACTAAAACAATAGCATATTCAATTTTTTCACTAACTGCAGCAGCAGCATTAGCAATAAGTGTTCAAGGTGTAGTGGTTCAAATTAAAATATAATCACCTTTTGATAAATATTTGTTTCAATTATTAATTTCAAAAGCAACAATAATAGAGGGCGAAATATGTTCTTGATATTCGACTTCTGCTTCTGCAAGTGCAGTTTGAGAAGATGGACTTCAATAAACAGGTTTTAAATCACGATAAATTAATTTATCATTAACCATTTTTTTGAAAAGTTTTAACTGGGCGGTTTCTATCGATTTATCAAGAGTTACATATCTTTCTTTAAAATCGCATAGCATTGAAAGTCTTTTGAATTGTTCAGTTTGTCTTTCAACTTGTTGAAGGGCATATTCTTTTGCTGCTTTTCTAAGATCAAGAGTTGAATAATCTTTTGCTTCTTTCTTAGCATTTTGCAACATCTTGTGTTCTATAGGAAGACCATGTGTATCTCAGCCAGGAACATAAGGAGAATAATAACCTTGCATTGTTTTAAAACGCACAATAATGTCTTTTAGAATTTTATTTAAAGCATGACCTACATGAATATCACCATTAGCATAAGGTGGACCATCATGTAAAACAAAAGATTTATTGTTTTTATTGCGTGCTAAAAGAACTTGATATAAATCAATTTCTTCTCAAAATTTTTGATATTCTTCTTGCTTTTGTTGTAGGTTTGCTTTCATTGAAAATTCCGTTTGAGGAATTAAAAGCGTCTCTTTGTAATCTTTATTATTAGAATTTTGTTCAGACATTATTTAGTCTCCTTTTCTTAACAAAACATTTTTCCTAAAAGTGATTTTTTGATGGTCTGAAGTTTTTCACACTTACACTGATGAAGGTCTATGATTTTGTCTAAATTTTTGAAGAAATTTCCTATTTTTTGTTGTTCTTTAAGTGTAGGAATACTTATTTTTATATCCATTGCCCTTGTTTTTGAGATATTAAATCTTGATATTCCTTGTGCTAATAGGATCATATGATTTCTAAATGAATTAGATCTAAAGTTATATGCAAGATAATTCAAGTCATAATTTTCAAGAAAATTAAGCCTATATCCAAAGCAAAATGAATTTAGATAAATATTTTTTAAACCACTTAATCAAACTGAAGACATTCCAACTTCATCTGGCGTTTCTGAAGAGGTAGTGAAGAATATATCACCATATTTAACCTCATTTTGTGAGTTATCTATTTCTATTGATTCGACAAATGATGGATCAATTATTGGGTTATTAAAAACATTTAAATATGGAATAAAATGGGCATCACCTTTACCAAAATCATCTTTTTTCTTGCCGGATAACCCTGTAAATGTGGTTCCTAAATCCCCCAAAGCGGACAGTTCCCAAGCGTAAGTGAATCCTTTGAAGCGAATTTCGGGTTTTGTCTTATTTTCAGGCATATTTTACTTGCCTCCTAAAAACCTGAAATGTAAAGAATTTTTCACTTTACTTTTGCCTCACGCTTGTTTATAATCATCAGTGTTTGTATTTTGTTCAAACATTATTTTTTGTCTCCTTTTGAGGCAAGTAAAAATTCTTTGAAAAGTTTTCCACAGTCAAGTGGTTTAACTTGAAATTGTGGAAGAAATTGAACACCAATGCAGAATTTGTGAGATGGATTTTCTACAATTTCAACAATGTTTTTGTTTTCAGATAGACCGCTTACTTTGAATTCTTGATTTTCATATTTTTTTACATTTTCATACAAAATGCAATATTTGTGTTTATGTCTTTCTGAAATTTGGTTTTCACCATAAATTTTGTGAGCCTTGGTATTAGAAATAACATTTATTTTTCTTTCACCAATTCTTAAAGAAAATTCATTTTCATTAAAGTTTTTGACTTTAATGTCAATTACTTCTTTTTCTTTTTCCATTTCAGTTTTATATATTTCTTTTGAAATGATATTTGAATTTTGTTTTGCAATTTGGTTGTATGTAATCGCTAACATCCCACGGTCTATTCCTAGAATAGGAATGTTATTTGAAATAGCGTGTTCTGCAATAAATAATTCTAAATCTCAAGTGTCATTTTTATTTGAAGGAAGTAATAGAATACCATGAGCAATGCCAAGTTTTTCTTTTACTTGTTGTTGAGTAGTTGACATTAAATCAATTCAGTTTAAATTGATTTTAACATTCAAATAAGCAGCATTAATTTCAAGTGCTTCTTTAACTGATTTATAAGAATCTATAAAACTAGCGAATTTACCGCACATTGCAATATTTAAAGTGATATCTTTTTTTTGTTCCAATTTTTCAACAAATGCTTTTCATTTGTCAAGTTTTGGTACCATTTTCTTTAAATTAAAGTATTTAGCAATAACATCAAGAATTTTTTTATTTTCTAAAAATAAAGGAATTTTGTAGATATTGTCAAAATCAGGAATGTTGATAATATTTTTAGAATCAATAAATAAAATCTTTGAAAGTTTTTGGGCAATAGTTTTTTTGATAGCTTTATGTGATCTCAAAAAAACCATTCCAGGATTAATACCCAAACTACGCAAGGTTGATATTGAATGTTGTGTAGGTTTAGTTTTATAATCTTTGGTCATTTCCAAAAAAGGAAGATATGAATTATGAATTACTAAAATGTTTTTAGGATACAAATAACTAAGCTGTGCAATAGTATAAAAGAATGGATTACTTTCTAAATCCCCAACAGTTCCACCGATTTCAATAATAGCAAAATCAGGTTTATATTTTTGTTCGATGCTTAAAATGATTTCTTGAATTTCATTAGTGAAACTTGGAATAACTTGTAAAGTTTTTCCATCGAAACTATCACTAGTTTCTTTTTGATATAACTTTTGGTAAATTTTACCTGATGTAATTGAAGAATCACAAGTTAAATTCCTTCCAATAAATCTTTCATAATATCCTAAATCTAAATCTGTTTCAGTTCCATCATTTGTGATATAAACTTCACCATGTTCTATTGGTGAAAGTAGTCCTGGTATAGTATTTAAATAAGGATCAAGTTTCATTGAAAAAATATTGTAACCACAATTTTTTAATAAATTTCCAACAGATGCTGCACATACGCCTTTGCCCAATCCGCTTACCACGCCGCCTGTTACAAAAATATATTTTGTTTTCATATAATATCCTTTTAACCCAGTTATTTACTAATCGTAAAAGTATTTAATTAATTTTATATTATTAATTTTAAAAGAACATAAAATTAAAAAATAGATTTTTGTCTTAATTATTAAAGAAAAAAAGAGGAATATTTATTCTTGAATTTCTTTGATACATTTAATTAATGGATAATGAATTGAATTCCTCTTATGTTATAGAGAGAAATGCAATATTTATAATCACAACAAATAACTAAGAAGACACTTTTTATTTTTTTGTTTTTTTATAATTTGAAATAAAAAAAGCATATAAAAATCTTCTTAAAAAACAAAAAAAGATAATGATTCTTACCACTATCTTTCTTTTTTTGCCAATAAGTTTTTTATTGATCATTTCATTGAATATTAACTTTTGAAGTTTCGGTACCATTTTGATGCGAAGCATCTCAATATTTGCCTATTCACTCATCACTTCAACCTTGTGGTTTTTCGGTGATGGTTTTTATTTTAATATTGATTAAATGATCAATTATTATACCGTCGTTTTGTGAACTAGTGTAAGTAATAAATTTACCTACTTCTTGTAGTGTTGCAGGAAATATTATTTCATTTAATTTTGGCATAAACGGAAATACATAAGCAGCTAGTTTTTTCAATTTTGTATTTGATAAATCAATCTTTTCCATTTGATTAGAACTTATAAAGTGAAGATAATTTGATGC
>NZ_SOCH01000006.1:19262-72064 GCF_004365165.1 Metamycoplasma hyosynoviae
TTATCAAATAACAGTAACAAATATTTCACTTTTTGATTAAATTCAACTTGCTTTTTTTCAATCAAATCATCAATTGTTCCCATAATGTTAACTATGTGATGTTGTTTTTGCAAATCGGGAACAAAAATATTAATATCTTTTAAATCGTTTAAAAAGAGACAAGGTTGAGCAGCTCCCTTAATTCTTGTATTAATTGATATTTTCCCAGTGTTTGAATGAAAAAAATAATTAAGATATTCAGACAAGATAATTGAATTATTAGGTTTTAAAATAGCGACATTGCATTGAAATTCATAATTAGGTTCCAAATCATTTATGCAAGCGGATTGACCAACTGTCCCTATTTTAGTAATAACAACATCTTTATATTCTGTTTTTGTTCTTTTTCTAATTTGAAGGAAGGTATTATTATTGATTTTTCTATCATTATCATTAATAAATATTTTTCCTCCTTTAATATTTTTGCAACTTAATAAATAACTGCTGCCATTCTCATCATCTATAACAGTTGAGTGGGTTCCATCAGTTATATTAATACATATATCATTTAACTTTTTATTAGCCATAAAATTATGAGAACATACAAAATTAAAGATTTAGGAAAAGTAATAACAGGCAAAACACCTTCAACCAAAGTAAATATATTTTGGAATTCTAATGATTTCCCTTTTATTTGTCCACCTGATATTAAAAATAATAGATATATATCAAAAAGTATTAAATATATAAGTAACTATGCACTAAATAAATTCAATTCAATAAAATTGAAAGAAAATAGTATTGTTATTAGTTGCATAGGTTATATAGGGTATGTTTCAATTACTAAAAAACTTAGTATTTCAAATCAACAAATTAATGCTATTACTAATATCAATAGAAATATAGTGTCAGAACTTTACTTATATTATCTATTACTAACAAAAAAAGATTATTTCAATAGCATAGGGCAAAATGGAACAACAATGCCCATAATTAATAAAACACTATTTGAGAACATAGAATTATCTATTCATTCTATTGAACAACAACATCACATAGTTAACACTATCCTTTATTTCATCTCTTTTTCTAAAATCTCTTTAACTTTTTCTTCTAGTTCCTTACCCTCCTTTATTAATTCAAACAATTCTGTAGAAGCTTTTCTAAGTTCATCTTGAATCTCTTCGGGTGACAATTTATTAGATTCATCTGCTCCTACATATCTTCCGGGATTTAAAGAATAATCATTCGATTTTATTTCTTCCAAACTTGCTTTTTTACAAAATCCTGGTATATCTTCTAATGTATTAGACTTAAAATCTTTATATGTTTTAACTATTTTATTAATATCTGCTTCTTCTAATACTCTAATTTTTCTATTTAAAAGCTTGCCCATAGAATCAGCATTTATAAATAAAATGTCAGTGTTAGTCTTTTCTTTATTTAGTACTCAACATTGAACTGAGATACTAACATTTGAGAATAATTTATTAGGTAAAGCTAATATAGCATCAATTTTTCCTGCTTCAATCATGGCTTTTCTAATTTTATAATCATCTTTCGTATTAGATGTAGTTGCACCGTTAGGCATAAGTATTGCAGCCTTACCATTATGTGAAAGTTTTGAATACATTAATGAAATTCAAGCATAATTTGCATTCTTCTCATCAGGTTTACCAAACTCTACTCATCTAGGGTCACCATCAAGATAAGGTTTTCAATATTCTTTTAGATTATATGGTGGATTTGCAATAATGTAATCTGCTTTTAAATTTTTATGTAAATCATCAGTAAATGAATCAGCATTTCTATCTCCAAGATTTCCTTCAAGACCACGAATAGCCAAATTCATCTTAGCCATCTTTCATGTTCCTGGATTAGATTCTTGACCATAAATTGAAATGTTGTCGATTAATCCTTGATGTTTTTTTACAAATTTTGAACATTGTACAAACATTCCGCCCGAACCGCAACAAGGGTCATATACTCTTCCTTTATAAGGTTCAAGTATATCAACCATAAGTTCTACTAATGATTTAGGCGTAAAGAATTCACCACCTTTGGTTGCAATATGTTTAGCAAATTCTCCAACATAATATTCATATACTTGACCAAAAAAATCACCATCAGCATCTTCCATATTTAGGTGATTAGTAAAAAAGTCAACTAATTCACCTAATGCATTTTTATCCAAATCACTTTTAGAATAAGTCTTAGGTAATATTCCCTTTAATTGATTATTATTTTTTTCGAGTTCTATAAATGCATTATCAATTACTTGACCTAAATCAACCTGCTTAGAATGTGATGCTACATAACTTCATAGTGAATTTTTAGGTACAATAAAAACATGGTCGGCAATATAATAATCATCTTCTTTTTCACTACCATCACCATTTTTCTTTAATTCATTATATTTGGCAATGTATTTATCACTAACATATTTTAAGAAAACAAGCCCTAAAACTACATTTTTATAATCAGCCGGGTCTACTTTATCTCTAAGTTTTTCAGCTGCTTTTCATAAAATATTTTCATCAATAATTTGAGACATTATTTATTTTTCCACTCTCTTTCAAACTCCATTCAATGTTTTTATAATAAATTTATTTAATCAGTTTCTTTTATAACTTATTTTATCAATTAAATTGATAATAGTTTTTATCAAAATTGTATTAATTAATTTTACTATGAAAACGCAACTTTTACTTAAATGAAGGTTATGCTATTTTTATTTTTTTCTTATTGCAAATAATAAAAACACTAATTTATAATGTTATGTAAATTAGTGAACTTCATAATTATTTATGTTAATGATTATTGTTTAAATTACGTTTTAAATTTAATACATTGAAAATTAGGTGTTGTCCAAAATTTAAGGGTTTGATTGAAAAAAAATAGATTAAATAAATTTATCTTTGCAAGATGAACAACTTCCTAAACTTAATATAATATTTACTTTTTTTACCCTTCTTATAGTGTTTTTTTTATAAGGCGGATATAATTAAATTAAGGAGAGAAAAATTATATGTATTCAAATTTATCGACTTTTGACAATTTTTCGATACTTTTAGAATTAAATAGAAACAAAGAATTAAGAAAAAAGACAAAACCACAAGGATTATTTTTCTTAAACATTGTTAATGTTTTTATATTCTTTGGCATACTTCTATTTAATATTATTTATTATTATACTATTACCAAGAAAGCATCATCTGATGATTTTAGTAAAAATAGTAAAGTGTTTTTACTTATAAAATTAACAATTTTATTTGTATTTTACTTATTTAACACATTTTTAATTGGAACTTTGTTGCATAAAAAATTAGATCTTCTAAAAGAAGAAAATATTGAATATTTGAATTCAAAAGGTTATTACTTGATTTATTGTTATTTAAACAATACAAAAATAAACCGTATAAACTTTTTGAACAAAATTTTTAACACTACCATTTGAATTTATTATCTTTCAATGGAAGTTATGGCATTTTCTAGTGCTAAATTACATGCGGATAATATAAGAATTGCAAATACTTTTGCAATCATATTTTTGGTTAAATTATTTGTAAATTTTGTTTCGCCTTTTATTTTATATGCCAAAATATTTGAAACTAATCCAAAATGTAAATTAAATTCGACTATTGGTAATTTTGTTTCAGCACTTTGAATTTATATCTATTTTTGATTTTATGGAACATTGTTTGTACTATTTAACTATTTAACAATTTATTTTAGTGTAAGTAAAATGTCATTTGTTTCACTAATTTATGCAACGCTTTTCACATTACCCTTTTTCTATTTTGCAAAGGTTGTTGCACTTTTGGTGTTATATAGAAAAGAACAAAGTAAATTAAAATATTTATTCATCTTCTTACCATTATTTATATTTCCACTGCCATCTGTAAAATAAAATAATACTTGTTATTACCACTAAATTGTTATTTATTGGCATTTTTATTTGTCTTTAATGTTATAACTAAATCATCAGACAAAACCTTAAATTAGTTATTGATATAATTTTATATATATAGGAGATTAAATGATATTGTTAACAAACCAAATAGTTTATGAACAAAAATTAGAGATATATGAAAAATATGATAAATTAAAAGTTGAAGTCATTGAAAAAGTTCCATGATTAAGACAGATGAGTGAATATTTCTTTTTTCAATCATTAGTATTTACAATTGGAACAATGCATAATGAAAGATGGTTAAAAAATTTATTTATTAAAATAGATAAAAAAATACTTGAATTTATCATTACGTGAGATGAATCTATTGTAAATTACAAATATTATACTGTTGGTCAATTACAAGTTGCAATAAATAAAATAGATGAAGTTATTGAATTGCTTGGTCCAAAATTAAATAAATTAAAGCAAGCTTGTCCTCCGCCGGTACTTAAACATTGAACATATGCAAATGACTTATATGAATTTTTTACTAAAGAAAAATCAAAATTAGTTGACTATAGAAGTTCTTATATAAGTTCACGTATAAAACGTTTTGGTGGTTCGCTAATATTAAGAAATAATAATGATATAGTTCAACCTTCATATAGAATTTTATTTGAATCATTAGATCCAAGAATTATTATAAATCCTCAGGATGGTTCAATTATAGAAATAAGAGAAGGTTTGTAATATGAGCTTAAAGAAAAATGTTATTTTTACATTATCAATATCCTCATTACCTGTATTACCGTTAACTTTAATATCTTGTTCAAATACAAAAGAAATAACTTCTTTGATTACCAAACTAGAAGATCAAAATCTTGATTTATTTACATTGAATATAACTAATTCCTTTGGAAATTTAATTGATACTTCTAATAATAAAAGTTGATTTGAAGAAAATAAACCACTATTTGCAAGTGCTGTATCATTAGCTAGCGGGCTAAATAATTTGCCAAAGAATGTAAGTGAAAAAGAATATGCAAATCTAAAGAAAAACTTTTTAAATTTCTTTTATGATAGCAAAATAAAAGATGATTTAACTAATGATCAATTAAACGAAATGATAAAAGAAAAAGGTTTTTCTGATGTTATTAGAAAAAATAGTTTGATAGTATTAAATACACACAAAGAATACACTGAATTTACTAAACCATTTTGAGAAAATAATGCAACACTTGACAAAATAAAAGCAAATTTAGATAAAAAATACACCAAAGAATATTTTGATACTAAGTCTGTTATTTTGATTGCTAATGTTCCTAAAATAATAGCTGATTTTTCAGAAGAGAACAATGCGGTTATAGGTTTTGATGTTCAAAATGTTACAATGCATAAAACTAGCAAAAAAGTTTCATTGAATTTAAATATTTCTCATTACTTACAAACAAAATCTTCAAATAATAATCAAAGTTCAAATTTAATTTCCAATAATTTCACCATTGAAATAAAGAAAACTGAGTTAAGCAATATTTCCAAAATTTGAGTCAATGGAAATATAAACAATATAGGTTGATTTAGCCAATACAAAAAATAATTTCTCATATATATAAGAATTATAAGAATCACTAAATTGCATTTGGTGGTTTTTTATTTCACTACAACCTAGCATCCTCTATTATTTCTAAGTCCCAAAACTAAAGTATTTGTGATAAAATAAGTTAGACAAATATCAATAATGATTTATTGAGGCACATATGAAACAAATTAAAAAAGATAATTTATTAAAAAACATTAAGTTAGAAGAATATTTAAAAACCACTCCAAATGTAGAAGGATATTTTGGTGAATATGGTGGAAATTATTTGGATGATGAAATGAAAGTTATTTTTCAAACTCTTGCAAACGAGTATGCAAAAATATCACAAAGTTCATTTTTTAAAGAAGAATTAAATGCGATTAGAAAAAATCTTCAAGGGCGTCCAACACCGATTTATTTTTGCAAGAATTTAAGTGCCAAAATTGGAAAAGTTAAAATCTTTTTAAAACGTGAAGATTTAAATGAAGGTGGTTCACATAAGTTTAATCACTGCATCGCAGAAGCATTGATTGCTAAAATGTTAGGTAAAAAGAAAATTATTGCTGAAACTGGAGCAGGTTCTCATGGAGCTGCTATTGCAGCGGCTGCAGCTCATTTTGGATTAGAATGTGAAATTCATATGGGTAAAATTGATATTGAAAAGCAAAGACCTAATGTTGAAAAAATGCAAATTTTAGGGGCTAAAATAATCCCTGTAACGCATGGTAATCAAACACTAAAAGAAGCAGTAGATTCAGCTTTTGAAAGTTATAAAAAAGAATACAAGACCGCAATGTATTGCATCGGTTCAACCGTAGGCCCTCATCCCTTTCCTAAAATGATAAGAGATTTTCAGATGTGTATAGGAGAAGAATCTAAAGAACAATTTGCTGCTCAATACAATAAACTTCCTGATTATGTTATAGCTTGTGTTGGTGGTGGTTCTAATTCAGCTGGAAGTTTTATTCCCTTTTTATTTAGCGATACTAAATTAATTGGAGTTGAACCTTTAGGTAAAGGTTCGGGTGAAGGTGAAAATGCGGCTACTCTTAATTTTGGTAAAGATGGAATTTTGCACGGTTTTAAATCAATTTTATTGCAAAATCAAAATGGAGAACCTTCGCCAGTTTATTCAATCGCATCAGGTTTAGATTATCCATCAGTTGGTCCAGAACATGCTTATTTAAAGAAAAATAAATTAGTTGAATATGTTGCGATTGATGATGCTGATGCACTAGAAGCTTTTTTAATGCTAGCTAATAGTGAAGGTATAATTCCAGCAATAGAATCATCGCATGCTCTTGCTTATGCTATAAAACTTGCAAAACAGCATAAAGATAAAGACATTGACATTTTAGTTACCTTATCAGGTAAAGGAGATAAGGATCTAGAATTTTTGTTAAGTGAATATAGCAAAGAAATAAAAGCATTTAGAAATAGATAAATGCTAGTCATTATAAGATTAGACAAATAAAAAAGCTTTATTGGGTTATTCGCCTTTTAAAGCTTTTTTATATTTTGCAACTTCTTCAAGATTGTTTTTGAAAAGTGTTTCGAGAATTTTAAATGCAAATTCAAAAGTAGCATAAGGACTACGTCCTGTTACAATGTTTCCATCTACTGTAGCAAGTGCTTCGGTTCTTTTTGCACCAAATAAAAAAGGTGTGTCGATTGGATAAGAACTATATGAAATATTGTCATCAATGATTTTGTTTTCATATAAAACATTAGGAGCATCACAAATTGCAAAGATATATTTTTGTTTGTTAGCTCTGAATTTTTTGATTATTTCAATAGATTTAGTGTCTTTTCTTAATGTTTGTGCGCCTTTACCACCAGGAATAAAAATGGCGTCATATTCATCAAAATTAAAGGTATGTTCTACATCAAGTTTTAAAACATTGCATTGACCAACAACTTGTTTTATTGTAGAATCGGGATTATAAATTGTGATTTTAGAAATGCTAGGTCATTTGCTTAAAATAGCAAGTGTGGTGCCAAGTTCTATATCATTAAAATGATTATGTACTAATACTAATATTTTCATAAATTTTAGTTATTTATTACATTTTTTCAGGAATGTCTAAGTCCATTAAAGCCATAGCGTTTGCTAAAACAGTTTTTGTAGCAAGTACTAATGCTACTAAACTTTCTTCATTTTTGTCGCCTATAACTTTAGTGTTTGAATAAAATGAGTTAAATGAATTAGCTAGTTTTAATAAATAGTGAGGAAGCAAGTTAACTTTATAAGTTTTTGCCATTGTTTCAATTAAATCAGGATATTCTAGTAAGTCATTAACTAGTTTTTTGGTGTATTTGTCTTCAAGCGATTTAGCAGTAGGGTTTTTATATTTTACTTTGCTTAATAATTGGCAACAACGAGCGTGAGCATATTTGATGATGTACATTGGGTTAGTTTCGTTTGCATCATTAACTTTAGCAATATCAAAATCAATTTTTGAATTATAAGATCTTTCAATTAAAAAGAAACGAATAGCATCTTTTCCAACAAGATCAAGTAGTTCATAAAGAGTAAGTGAAGTTCCTAAACGCTTAGACATTTTAACTTCTTTACCATCTTTTACAACTCTTAGTAGTTGGAATAAAATCATTTCAATTTGATCTCTTCTGTATCCTAGATCTTCAAATGAAAATTTTACACGTTCAACATATCCAGAGTGGTCAGCTCCTCAGATATCAATGATCTTACCGTGCTTTTTATCTTTAAGTTCTTCAAATTTTTGCGCGTGGTAGGCAATATCAGCACATAGATAAGTAGAATCACCATTACTTTTAATAATAACTCTATCTTTATCGTCTTTCCCGCCTTTTGTTGTAGCTAGTCAAGTAGCACCATCTTTTTTATAAGTTGTTTTTAACTTATTGATATAAGGTCATACACGATTAAGTTTATATTGTTCGGTTTCTGAAGTATATAAGTCAAATCATACATTAAAACGTTGTAAATCGATTTCAATGTATTTAAGAGCAATTTTTCTTCCGTATTCTCTGAAAAAGTCTCTAATTTCATCAGTATAAGCTACACCTTTGTATTTATCTTTATATTCTTTATAAAATTCCTTGACAAAGTCAATTATATCTCCACCACGGTAGCAATCTTCTGGCATTGGAAAATCTTTATCAAAGATTTGTTGGTATCTACTATAAATAGAAGATGCTAAATTATTCATTTGATTTCCATAATCATTTACCAAATACTCACGAATTACCCTATGACCTGCTTTTTCAAGAACATTACATAATGTAGCACCAATAGCTGCATTTCTAGCATGTCCAATGTGTAATCTTCCAGTAGGATTTGCTGAAACAAATTCTACATTGATTGCACCTTTTTTAACAGTCGCACTTCCGAATTTATCTTTTAATTTGTTGATTGTATTAACTGCATCTACAATTTCATTATTAGTTACTCAGAAATTAATAAATCCAGGTAAAGCAGCTTCTACTTTGGAAATTACAGGAGATTTTTCTGCTTCAATAAGTTTACAAAACTCATTTGCAATTTCAATTGCAGGTTTTTTTAGTTCTTTTTGAAGCAATAAAGGTAAATTAGTTGAAAAGTCTCCGTGGTTTTTTGATTCGGTTAAAGTGATATCTTTTTGTATATTTAATTTTGAAAGTGTCTTCGCCAAAATGGCAATAATCATTTGTTTAGTACTTGTGTTCATAGTATATAAATTATAATATATTTACCAATTTTAAAATATAATAATTAACTATGAAGAAATGCTATTATTTGTGTGGTCCAACAGTATATAACAAGTGTCATATTGGCAATTTACGTCCTATTTTAACTTTTGATTTAATGATTAGAAGCCAGAAATATTTAGGTGAAAATATTTCGTTTTTGCATAATATAACTGATATTGACGACAAAATAATTAATAAAGCCATTGAAACCAATAAAACTGAAAAAGAAATAAGTGAAGAATATACAAAATACTATTTTGACCAACTGAAAAATTTTAATGTTGAGTTTTCAAATATTAAAATTGTTAAAGTTACTGATGAAATAAAAGATTTATGTTCTTACATTCAAAAAATAATTGATAAAGGCTATGCTTATCCAATTGGTCAAAATATCTTTTTTGATGTAATCAAACTAAAAGATGAATATGGCAAAATCAGCGGTCAGGATTTAAGCAAACTTAAATACGAAGAAGGCGAAATTTCAAAGCGTCACCCTGCTGATTTTGCACTTTGAAAAGAAACTAATGTGGGAATTAAATTTGATTCTCCTTTTGGTTTGGGGCGTCCTGGATGACACACTGAATGTAGTTTATTTATTGATAAATACTTTGATGGAGAAACCATTGACATTCATGGAGGAGGAATTGATTTAATTTTTCCACACCATGAAAATGAAAATATTCAACATTTTGCTCTTCATCAAAAACCTATTGCTAAAAAATGAATTCATTTTGGTACATTAAATTACAATAATCAAAAAATGTCTAAATCAATAGGGAATATAATTTATCCTGATTCTTTTTTAGAAAAATATAGTGCTGATAGTTATCGTCTTTTACTGCTTACAACTAATTATGCAAAACCTATTATGGTTACAGATGAATTAATGCAAACTAATAATGCCATAATTTTGAAATTTGAAAAATTGTGAAATAAGTATCAACTTGAAAAAAATGATGCTAAACTAGATTTAGAAAAAATTAAGGTAGTAATGCAAGATGCATCTAATCTTGAATTTGCAAAAGCTTATAAAAATCTACTTGAACTTTCAAAACGTGTTGAAACACTACCTTCATTTTTTGAAGTTATGAGAATTTTAGGGTTTAATTTTCCAAATAAAAAACTATCTAAAAAAACTATTGAAACTTATGAAAAATGAAAAGAATTAGTTGCTCAAAAAGACTATACAAAAGCTGATGAATTAAGAAAAATGCTAATTGAAGAAAATATAATTTAATGTAATTAAAACACTTGGAGGCAAAATGAGTAAATATATTTATGGTAAAAATTCAGTTTTAGATGCAATCAAAAACGCCTTGCCTATCAAAAAACTTTATTTGCAGCATGGCATTAAATTACATTCAAGTGTTAAAAATGTTCAGTTTCTAAATGCAACCGAACTCAATAAATTAATTAATGGAAACCATCAAGGCTATATTGCTGAAATTGAAGAATTTAAATATTATGATATTGGAAGCATTACAAAAGATAAGCCACAAGTTGTTCTTGTCTTAGACCACATTCAAGATCCACAAAATTTTGGTGCAATATTGCGTTCAGCAAATTGCTTTGCAGTGCAACATATTATAATTCCTAAAAATCGTGCTTGCGATATAACACCTACGGTGTTAAAAGTTTCATCTGGTGGATTTAATAATGCCAAAATTATAAAAGTAGCATCGCTACAAGATGCAATTAATTTGTTGAAAAAAAATGGGTTTTGAATTTATGCTTCTGCTTTAAGCGATAAATCAAAACCGTTAAGTAAAACAAAATTTGTTTGTCCGATTGCACTAATTGTGGGAAATGAAGAAATAGGAGTTTCTACAACGCTGCAAAAACAAGCAGATGAAATTATAAAAATAGAACAATATGGTAGCGTGCAATCACTTAATGTTTCAGTTGCTACTGGAATATTGCTACATCAAATAACAAATAAATTAAAGGAAGAAACTAATGAATAATTTAGCTAAAAAATTTGAAGAATTTTGAAAAATTTTAAGTCAATATGAATATATAACTTTATGTACTCACATTGAACCTGATGGAGATACGCTGGGAAGTGCAATAGCATTACAAAATTTAATAAAATTAAATTCTAAAAAATGTAAAGAAGTAAAAATTTCAGGTGGAGATTATCCAAGAAATTTATCTTTTATTATAAATGAGCCTATTTCACTAGTTTCAGATGAATATTTTGCTAAATCATTAAAAATTGTTGTTGACACTTCTACTAAATCACGTATTTTCGATAAAAGAGTGGTTCCACAAGAATCGCTTAAATTAGATCACCATCCTTGTGAAGAAAAATGATTATATGAAATTGGCGGAGACTATTGACCTGCCGCAGGTCAAGTAGTTGCTAATTTAGCAAAAACTTTGAAGCTAAAAGTTAATCAAAAAGCCATCGAAGGTATGGCGATGGCTATAATTACTGACACTAGCAATTTTACTGAAAGAAATATATCAACAGAAACATTTGAAATGATGGTTTATTTAATGGAAAACAAATTAAATTATGCTGAACTTATCAAAAATATGCAACTTAACACTGATGAAATTAACCAAATTTTTGAAGTTTGCCAAAACCGCAAAACTGAAGGATTAGTGACTTATGCTATAAGTGAAAAAGTTGTAACTAATGATATAGTAAGACCTTTAATTGCTAATTTTGTTTCATTAAGTAATAGTGAAGTTACACTTGCAGTTATGAAACAAGTGAGTGGAATTTATAGATGTAGTATCCGCTCAAGAAGTTATTATGATGTTTCAGAAGTTGCAAGAAAATTTGGCGGTGGTGGGCATAAAAATTCATCAGGCTTTAAAATATCTTCTTTAGATGAACTTCTTGAAGTAATTAAATTTATTAATCGCAAATAAAAAAAATGGCGACCACAGCAGGAGTTGAACCTGCGACATCAAACTTAGGAGGTTTGCGCTCTGTCCACTGAGCTATGTAGCCGTTTAAAAATTAGTTTAATTATTATACAACTTAAAAAAACGCAATGATTTAAAGTTGTGTTTTTTTATTGTTTTTTAAATTTTTGTAGTAGGTAAAAAAGCAAAAATTTAATAATTAATTTTCTTTAAGAAAATTTGAATTTTATTTCATTTCATATTAAAGAGTACGTTTATACATTTGCGAAGTATATAATTTTAATGTAGCTTATTTTTTATTAGTTCATTATTCAAAATTATCAAATTGAAAAATTTAAACCCAAAACACCTTCAAACAATGAAATAAAAAATATAACAATATTGCCTTGAAAGGCTATTGAATTTTCATTAATCTATTTATTTAGATTGTCATATTGATATTTACTAACAATTTTATTAATTAAATTTACTAATAATGATAAAAAATTAATTGGATTTTCATTCTTATATTTAGGATTATATTTATTATCTCTTGTAATTATTTTTATATTATATGAAGCTAGTTATTTAGCAAGAACAATATCTTTATTTGCTATTTCTTCAATCCTTCCTGAAACAATGAGTACTTGAATTTATAACTTCACACCTTACAATGATTTTCTAAGACCAGAAAATATACCATTCTTACAACAAATTGTATACATTCCAAGTTTTATAGCATTTTCAGTATGCATTGCTAAAATCAAAACTCCTGAATTTATCTATATTGAAAAAGCAAAAAAATCACTCGAACAAGCAATCCAACAAAATTAATTACACTTAAAACAACATTGAAATTCAACTTTTTCAAACGCTTCAAAAAAAAGTTGAATTTTTAATAGTGTAAAAATTGAAGTTTAATTTTTAAAAATAAGCCGAAAAAAATTTTTGGCTATAATTTCCCGCCGTATGGTTTTTAACTATACAAGGAGGTAAAATTTATGAAATTAAATAAAACTCTTTTAAGTACTTTAGCTACTTTTGTCGTAATGCCAAATATGTTATTATCGGCTAAATTTAAACAAAATAAAGCTAATTTACTAAAAAAATATTCAGATTTGATTTTAAAAATTAAATCTAAAATCGATAGATATTTTTATGTAGATGAAACAATTAATTATGTAAAGAAGATAAATGATGGATATATGCTTTTTCAATTTACAGACTATTATGTAATAGTTGATGCAAATGACAATAAAATGGTTGAAGTTAAAAGAGGCTATATTGAAAAAAGTAGAAAATTTAAATATAGTATCTTTAAAAGACCAAGCAAATTATCCAAAAAGTTTAGTCGTGTAAGAAGAGCAGCATTTGTTCCAGAAGAAGATGATAAACTTTCGTTGATACCTAATATTAGCCACACTCTTAAAGAATCTTGATGATGAGCATCAAGAAATAATGAGAAAAGAGTAGGTTATACTGACCAAACTTATTTGCATGATCGTCTTTATGGCAAATGAGGTGATAGTGGGTTATGTGAATATGTTGCAATTTCTAATTTGCTTTTATATAATGAACTATTTAAAATAGGAGGATTATTTACAGATGACCAATTTAATGAATATTTTGATTATGAAATAAATCCAACTAATATAAAATACTCATCTCCTACTTTTAGATACTATCAAAATAAATTTCCTGATTATTCATTAGTGGCAAAGTTATGAAGATTAAATAACCGTAAAGTTGATTTTTATAGTTATAATGGCTACACTTTGCCAATTAATGAATTTATGAAAGATAAAATAGCATTTGAAAAATATGAATATGAATACAAGAAAGGTGCTTATTATTGACGCACGGTAGAAAATATCAAGAAGAATAATCCTGTAATTGTAAGTACAGCTAAAACAAGACATGCTTTTGTCATTTATGGTTATGATGAAGATGAAGAAATGCTTTTACTAAATTGATTGTGAGGTGATAAAGATTCTATTGTACTAGTAAATTATTGAAAACTAGCAGCTGCAGCTTCTGCACTTAAAATCTTTTTCACCGTAAAACCATCCGATGGTTTTGAATATAGAACGAAAAAACTATTTAAATACGAAAATAAATTCTACACAGGTGAAGAAATCAATGTGATGCTCAATAATCAAATTTAATAATGGCGACCATAATATGAACTTCAGACGAAGGCAACAAAATAGTTTTTTGATAATAAAAAAATGGGCGCTTTTTGCCCATTTTCATTATATATAGTGAAAAAGAAATTATTTATTTTTAGCAACAAACGCATCTAAACGGCTAGCTTTACGTGCGCCATTATTTTGGTGCAATACACCTTTTGAAACAGCTTTATCAATTTCATGATGTGCATTATTGATATATTCAATAGCTTTTTTGTCTTTAGCTTCTACAGCCTTCTTAGCTTTTTTGATAGCTGTTTTTACAGATGATTTAATTGCAGAATTACGTTTATTTGCTTTTAGATTTGATAATATGTCCTTTTGATTTGCCTTGATATTTGCCATAGTTTGGTATGCCTTTCTTGTTTATAAAAATAAATGATTTATTAATTTTAATATAAAAATCAAATTTTCATTCAATTTTAGAAAATTAATAATTTAATTTTTTGATAGTTATAAAAAATGTTATTTTATAATTTAATTACTAATTAAATTATTACTAGGTAAATTTATGTATATTAATAACATTTTCTTCATCTTATATTCAATTTCAATTATATTCACAATTCTATGGACTTTAGTTTTCAAATATTTTATTTTGAACAAATTTATGTTATTTAGAATTGAAGCTAATGAGTATTTAAAAGAAAACCGATTATTTATGCCACAAAATTTCTTGAAAAAGCAATTTTATAAAACTGCAGGTTGATATGCAATTTGAAGTATGCCAATAATTTTATTTCATACAGCGTTGGCTTTATGAGGGTTATTAGGCCAATCTTCTTCTTTGCTTGTAAATATTTTAAGTATTACAAATATATTGGCAATGCCTATAACATTATTTACAAATTATAGATTTTTATTGATTAAAAATCATTTTGATTTCTCAAGAAAAGTAATACCTGTGGCTCATTTAAATACAACTCCATTTTTTGTAAGCGCTAATGATACTAATATTGAAGAAGCATCTAAATTTAATTTAATGTTAAATGATGATGTGGTAATTAAATTTAAAAATAACTATACTAAAAAATCTTATACAATGCAAAAAATAAGTAAGATATGTTCAAAAAATGGTAAGTTAGTTGTTAATAAATTAAATGAATTTTTATATAAAGTTCCATTTCAAGTATTTGTAAATGAAAAAAAATTGGATGCTATCCAACTTTCTTTATTGAGAAATTATTTGTTTATGAAACTTAATAATTCGATGCCTTATTTTGATTAATAGTCGTATTCTGTAGTTTTACCCAAATCAGGTTCGGCATCATATTCTTGAAGTCTATTTAGTGCGTTAATATAAATTTCAAGCGAATCTTTCATTTCGGCATATGTGAAAAATTCATTTGGTCCATGCATTATATGCATAAATTCAGTTGAACCAAAAGCAACACAGTTTTTGAAAATTCTTGCATAAGTTCCACCGCCAATAGAAATAGGTTCTAATTCTGTTTGATGTTTTTCGTTATATACATTCATCAAAATTTTTACAAGCTTATTTTCTTTGCTTACATATTTTGCGGGTTTATAGCTAATAGGTTCAATGTTTATTTTTTTATTAAGAGCAGCAATATATTTTGTTAAATCACTGAAAATATTACTACGGTTAAATGAAACTGGCACACGGAAATCAAAACTAAAAACATAATATCCTGGAATTGTTTTAACAATTCCTAAATTAGCAGTTAATGTTCCTGTTTGATCTTCATATTTTTTGAAAACATTGTGCATATCAAATGTACCATCAAAAAAGTTTTCAGCCATAAACTTAATTACTGAATTAGATTTAAGTTTAGGTTCAAATTCTGCAAATCTTTTGAAAAACTTAATGATAGCATTATCCCCTTTATCGGGAGTGGAACCATGACCTGATTTTCCAATGATTTTTAAAATGTTTCTTTTAGGATCATATACAGTTTCATTTTCAGGGAAAAATGATTGCATTTCTTTTATGTTAGGATAGTAAACATAAAGTGCATCTGGTATTTGATTTATTACTTTTCCACCATCTAATACCAATCCTGGAATTGTGGGAAAAATAACATTCATATGATAAATTAATTTTTCTGCATATATTAAAGGTCAAGCACCATCAGGGGTATAGGCTACTGTTGGATGGCCAAATTCTTTTTTGTATGCTTTCATAGAAAGCATGTTGGTTTCTTCTGCTAAACCAAATACAATTCTAATTGATCAATCTTTATCCAGCAATTTATGATCTTTAATATATTTCATTGCATATATATTAATAATAGTTGGACCTTTGTCATCTAATGTACCACGTCCAAAAAGTTTGTCTTCATCTTTTATAGGTTCAAACGCTGATGAAGTTCATAGGTTTTTATTACCTTCAGGAACAACGTCAAGGTGAGTGAAGATACACATTATCTTTTCACCTTTACCAATTTGGGCAAAACCAAATCTTTTCTTTGGATCTTTATAAATTTTGAAACCAAAATCATATGCCAATTTTAGGACATAATTTAATGCTCTATTGCATTCAATGCCAAATGGATATTCAGCATCTTTGTCTTTTGACAGTTTACTAATTGAAGGAATTGCACAAAGTTTTGCAATATGATCAACCATTTGGTTGAATTCATCGTCCGACTGTTGGTATTTGATATATTCTTTCATTTATTCCCTTTAATTTATATAAGGTATATAAAGCAAATAAAAAGTATGTATTGTCATACTTTTTAATGCAAAAATTATTTTGTGGTTTTTTTGATTTCGGTTTTTGGTTTTGCAGCAGTTGCGGTTTTTTTAACAGGAGTAGCTTTCTTTGTTTCTGTTTTGGTTGCTGGTGATGTAGTTGCAACTTTTTTTGGAGCTTCTTTTTTACCTGCAGCTTCTGCTCTTGCTAAACGTCTTAATTCTCTAGCACGTTCTTTTGCTAATTTAATTCTTCTTTTTTCAGCTCTTACTTTATTTCTTAATCTAATTTCTTTACGCATGATCTATCCTTTGCTTGAATATTTTGTATTAACTATATATAAGCTTATAAGTTTTGGTTATATTAGGTTATATTAGTAAGTTTAACTATTTGATTTATTTAGTTAAAAATAATTAAATATTATAACTATTTTTTATTCTTTTTTCATATTTTAAAGTCGCCAGTTGGACCTAGAATTGAGTCTAGATCTAGTTTGTCTAATGCTTCAAGTTTTTTAGCTACACTTTCTTTTGTAACTGGCTTTTCTGGTTTTTTAGGTTTTTCTTTGGTGAAAATTTTACCTACATCAATAGCTGATTCTGTTGTTATGGTTAAGTCTAAGTCTACACCAGGATCAATTTCAATTTCGCCAGTAGCAAGATTTTTTTCACTAATTTCCATCATTTCCTCGCTACTGTCTTCTTGCGTGATGATTATTTCTTCTTTAGGTTCAAATTTTGGTTTAGGTTTTTCAATTTTTTTAGCAGGCACTGGCAAAGAAGGTTGTTTTACATTTTTATTAATTACTTCGAAATCATCTGATTCAGCAGTAGTTTCTAATGTTTTTTCTTCAAGTTCAGTTGAATCAACTTTTTTACCTAATTTATAGTACTCATCATCATAAATATAACTACGTTTGAAGATTGTAGATTCAGCACTTAGGGTTAAGTCAATATCTTCATTTTGTTTGTAGAATTCTTGAATTTTGCTTCTACTTTCGCCAACTTCATCAGTTAATTCATTAATTGTATATGGTTGAATTAAATAACCGTTGTTATTAGCACCTTTGATTTTAACATATGAAAGTCCATCCTTTAAATCAGAGAATGCTATTGTTTTATAATCGAATTTTTGAGGTTCATTGTCACCATTTGTATATAAGTATACAAGTTCTTTGGTTTGACTTTCGATTCCGATAACTTTTGATTTCACTGTTTTAGTTGGGAAGTAGAAAATTTTTCCACGACTTGATCTTCCAACAGGTTTAATTTTTGAAGCTTTTACACGTTTGAATTGGCCTTGGTCAGTGTAAATAATAATTCTATCAGCACCAGGACGAACGGTGTGAAAGGCTTCAATTTCAAGTCCATTTTCTAATTTAATTAAATTAATACCACTTGCTTTTGAAGAATATTCTGAAATGATTCTATCTTCTATGAAGTAATAAATACCACCAGTTAGAAGAATAAAGAGCATTTTTTCAGCATTAGATATTTTAACATCAACTAATAAATCATCGGGTTTAAGTGGCATACATGTTCTTTTACGACATATTTGCTTATCTTTAAATTCTTCTAGGCTCATTTTTTTAGCCATACCTAAACGGGTAATGAAGATAAAGTTTACATATGTTCTAAATGAAGCTATTTCCATCACACGAATAATTTTTTCATTAGTGTCAAGCGCAACTAAAGAGGATATATGGCTACCTAAATCTTTTCAGCCACATTCTTTTAGAATGTGAGCATCAATTAAAAAGTAGTTTCCTAGGTTAGTAAAAAAGATTAATTTTGAAAGCGAGTTTATTTGGCAGTAGTAGAAAATAGCATCATTTTCTTTAAGTTTGTAAGTGTTAAACTCATTTGATTTTTTGGTTTTTATAGAAACACGTTTGTAATATCCTTGTTCTGATATAAAGAAGTAAAAGTCTTCATTTTTAGCAAGAAGTTTAGTGTTGATTGCATTTGAAACTTTTTCATTGCTTATTTCAGTTTTACGAGGTACTCCATAAGTTTTTTTAATTTCATTTAATTGATTAATTAAAAACTTGTCAAATTCACTAGGATTGGTTAAAAGCAAATTGCAACGAGCAATCATTGCTTCTAGTTCCAATTTTTCATTGCGATATTCTTGCTGATCTAGTTTAGAAAGTTTATATAATCTTAATTCAGCAATTGCAGTAGCCTGTAGGTTTGTAAAACCGAATGTTTCTTCAAGAGCTTGTATAACTCCTTTTCTTGAGTTATCACTTTCACGAATTACTTTAATAACTTCATCACTTATTTCAGCTACACGAATAAATCCTTCAATTATTTCTAAACGGATTTTATGTTTTTCTAGGTCGAATTGAATACCTTTGGTATTCACATCCCGTAAGTGAGTTAAGTATGCATAAAGAAGCATTTCTAAGTTCATTAACTTAGGAGCATTTTCATAAATAGCTACCATATTATAGTTATATGAAATTCTTAGGTCGGTTTTTGACATAAAGTAATTTATAATAGCTTCAGGGTTAGCATCTTTATCAAGTTCTAGATAAATTGATATACCTTCACGGTTTGATTGATCACGAATATCAATAATTCCACTAATGGTCTTATCAATTACAAGATTGCTCATATCTGAAACTAATTTAGATTTAACAACACCAAAAGGAATTTCATAAATATCAATTCCAATTATTTTATCTTCATCTTCTGGATCATAAACAAACTTGTATTTTGAAGAAAGAATAATTTTTCCTTGACCTTTTTCAAAAGCGTCGTATATTCCTTCAATACCATTAATAATCCCACCAGTAGGAAAGTCAGGGCCTTTAATAATTTCTTTTAAATCAGCAAAAGAAGAATTGGGTTTTTTAATTAATTTAATGGTAGCATCTAGTACTTCGTTTAAATTATGTGGTGGAATTTCAGTGGCAAAACCAGCAGCTATACCTTTAGCACCATTTATTAGTAAGTTTGGAATTAATGAAGGTAAAATGGTAGGTTCGTATTCACTATCATCAAAGTTAGGTGCCATTGTAACTACTTTACGATCTAAATCTTTTAAAAGTAGTTCGCTAATTTTTTCAAGTCTTGATTCAGTGTACCGCATAGCAGCAGCAGGGTCATCATCGATTGACCCTTTGTTACCATGCATTTCAATTAGAGGATAATTACTTTTTCACTCTTGACACATTCTAACCAATGCTTCATAAATTGAAGAATCACCATGTGGGTGGAATCTACCGATAACATCTCCAACAATTCTAGCTGATTTTTTGAAGGGTTGGTTGTTTTTCAAGTGTAAGTTTCACATAGAATATAAAATTCTACGTTGTACAGGTTTTAGTCCATCGCGAGCATCAGGAATAGCACGTTGTTGGATAATATATTTTGAATATCTTCCAAAACGATCGCTCATGATGTCAATCATATTTTTTTCAATGATGTTTTCAACAACCTCATCTATATGATGTTTTTCGTCGTTAGTTAATTTCTTCATATATTACCTTTCTACTTTTTTTCCGTAATGACAAAATCATCTTCTATTGAAAAATCAACATATGTATTAATTCAAGTTTTTCTTTCAGTAATGTTATCGCTCATAAGAGTGTTAACATTTCTTTCAGTTAATACTTCGTCATTTATTCTTACTTTTATAATTGAACGAGTTTTTGGATTCATTGTGGTTTCTCACAATTGATCTGCGTTCATTTCTCCAAGACCTTTATAACGTTGAATTTCATAGTTGGTGTATTTTGATGTAACTTCTTTTAGTTGTTCTTCATCTCATACATAGATTATTTTTTCTTTACTTGATTTGATTGTTACTTTATAAAGTGGAGGAAGTGCTATATATACCATTCCATTTTCAATCAATTTTTTCATATAACGATAAAAGAAAGTTAGGAGCAATACTTGAATATGCGCTCCATCGGTGTCAGCATCTGTCATAATAATTATTTTGCCATATTGACATTTTTCAATATTGAAGTTACCTTGTATTCCAGCTCCAATTGTATTAATGATGGTAGCGATTTCTTCATTACCTAAAATATCAACTAATTTAGCTTTTGCGGTGTTTATAACCTTACCACGTAATGGCAAGATAGCTTGAGAATATCTATCTCTACCCATTTTAGCAGAACCACCAGCAGAATCCCCTTCGACTAAGAATAGTTCTTTTTCACTTGAATTTTTTGATTGTGCAGGAGTTAATTTGCCTGAAAGAATTTTCTTGCCTTCAAGTTTATTTTTAACTTTTCTAACTTCATTTCTAGCATTTCTTGCTGCAATTCTAGCATCATAAGCTTTTTTAATTTTAGATAAGATTAGTTCAGCTTCTTTTTTATTTTCATTTAAATAGAATGAAAATTGTTGTGAGAAGAAATCTTCTACAGCTTCACGAGCTTCTGGCGTGCCTAATTTATCTTTAGTTTGACCAACAAATTCAAGAATTGATTCAGGAATTTTTAGCGAAATTATTGCAATTAATCCTTCACGAATATCATTACCATCAAATGTGGTTTTATTTTTTAGAATTCCATTTTTGGTTGCATATTCATTAATTGCTTTTGTAAGTGCGGTTTTAAATGCAGTTTCATGTGTTCCACCATCACGGGTTTTAACATTGTTTACAAAACTGAAGATTGATTCATTGTAGTTATCGGTATAAACTAGCGCAATATCAATTTCAATTTTCTTTTCAATACCCTTTGCATAAAATACTGAACTTAAAAAGTTAGTTCCCTCACCCACAAATTTTACATATTCTTTAATACCTTCTTCAGCTTCAAAAATTATTCTTTCGCTAGTACTTTCGTTGTAAAAGTGAATTTTTAGACCGGGTACTAGAAAGCTTGATTCACGTAATTTTTCCTTTACAATTTCACTAGAAAATTTAGCTTTTTTGAAAATTAAAGGATCAGGTCAAAATTGAACTCTTGTACCTCTTTTAGTAGTATGACCAATTTTGTGTGTTCTTTCAGTTATTTTATCTTGTTCAAATTCTGTTTCATATTCGAATTTATCACGATAAATAGTTGCCTTTAATTTTGTAGAAAGCGCATTAACAACTGATGAACCTACACCGTGAAGCCCACCGCTTGTTTTATAAACTCCTTCATCAAATTTTCCACCAGCATGTAGTTCTGTGAAAACTAGTTCTACTCCAGTTTTTCCGCCAGAGTGTTTATCGATAGGAATACCACGACCGTTATCTTCAACGACACATGATCCATCATTTTTTAATGTGATTTTTATTTCATTAGCAAAACCCGCTAAGGCTTCATCTAATGCGTTATCAACGATTTCTCAGATTAAGTGATGAAGTCCGCTACTATCAGTTGACCCGATATACATACCAGGACGTTTTCTAACAGCTGCTAAGCCTTTCAAGACTTTTAAATCTTTTGCACCATAATTATTATTTGACATAGTATAAACATTATAAATTATTTTTTAAAAGATTTTTTGCTTAGATTAAAAATATAAATATACATTATGTATATTTATAAAGAATTTTTTACTTGTATTTTAAATTAAATATAAATTATTTTAAATTTTTAAAATTATACTTAATATAAGGGGAATTTTTGAATTTAATTATAAATAATTTCGGAATTAGAAATTACTTTTTAAGGAGTGTCCAAAATTCAAGGGTTAAACTAAATAAATGCTATTGTTGTATAATATTTATCAATGAACGATGGTTGCTCGAGTGGCTGAAGAGGTTAGTCTCGAAAACTAATAATGTTAATAGCATTCAAGGGTTCAAATCCCTTACCATCGGCCATTTTTTATATTTTGTTTTTAGAATTTAAAGGCTATAAAATTTATATTTTTCCCTTTGTTTTTGAACTTTTCTTCATATTCTGTTAGATAGTTTTTTATATTAAAATTTGAGTTATGAAAATCATTTGTATTGAAAATAATTTTAGCATTTATAGCATTTAATTCTTCTAATGCAAATTCATATAATCCATCATTATCAGATTTGAAATATATAGTGCCATTATCCCTTAAAACTTGTTTAAATAAAAGAAGAAATTCACGATAAACTAAACGTCTTTTAAAATGCCTTTTTTTTGGTCAAGGGTCAGAAAAAGTTAGCCAAATTGTATTAAATTTTCCATTAAATAATTCCAAAATATTTTTAGCATCACCTATCATTATTTTGAAATTATTTAAATTTAATGCAACTGCTTTTTTCATTGCACTTAATGCAACAGTAGAGTATTTTTCAATTCCTATGTAATTGTTATTAGGGTTTTCAAATGCCATTTCAGTTATCATTTTGCCTTTTCCCATTCCAATCTCTAAAATTGAATTTTCTTCTATATTAAAAGGGAAATTGGTAATAGTATATTCACTATTTTTCAATATTTCATCAGCATTTTTGTTATATCTTAGACGCATAATAGTTTATTATACATTTATTATTCGCGCATTATTTTAAGTTTTAATTAAACTTGAATGTATAGTTAAAATAAATTTTTATTAATTTTAGTCTAATTTTAATTTAAAATAAATTATATTAAGGAAATAAAAATATGAAAATTAATGATGATAACAAAAATGATGCTTTTAAAAGTTTTGCTGATTTAGTCGCAAATTATATTAATGAAAATGAATCAGAAATAGAACAATTAGAAGAAAATGAAACATTAGAAGAAACTTCATTTTCTTCAAAAAATAAACGTCATTTATTTGATATAGGTTCAATCACAAGCATACAAGCATTTAAGTTTGATGGAACTTTGTATAGACAATATGAAGGCGCAAAAATTGTTGCTAATTTGAATGATTTTGTGGTTGTACTTTTAATGAAAACAAAAGTTTCAGAAAAAGATATTACTTGAGTTGTTGGGAAACCAATTCTTTTCTTTTTTGCAAAGAATAAATTTTATAATGCATCAATTACTTTGAACAGATCAAAAAATAATTATATATATGTAAATTTAGCTAGTCCATTTTATATTGATAATGGTGTTTTAAAATACATTGATTTTGATATAGATATTAAAAGCTATGCTGATAAAGAATTTAATGTCATAGATTGACAAGATTTTAAAGAATCAATAGAGAAGATGAATTATCCATTTGAACTAATTCATAGACTTTATGATGAAATAGATTTTCTATATGATCAATTCAAGCATAAGACGGGGATTTTTTCTAAAAAGTTAATTAATAACATTCAAAAAATGCTAATTGAAGAAGGGGATATATAAAATAGTGAAATTTTATAAAATATCTTTATTTAAGGCTATTTTTAAAAATTAACATTATTTTATAAAATAAATTTATAAGATAAAAGAAAGGGTGTAAGATGGCAGAAATTAAATGTCCACATTGCAAGAAAATATTTTCAATTGAAAAAGATGATTACAATTCATTAATTGAACAAGTTAAAAATTCAACTTTTAAAGAAGAAGTTGAACAAAAAGTTCAAGAACAAATCAAGAATATAAAACTTGAAAATGATAAAAAAATTAATGAATATCAAAACCAAATTTTAGCCAAAGAGAACGAAATTGAAAAAATTAGTTTTAAATATGAGAATAGGCTAAAAGAATACGAAAATAATTCCATTAAAGAAAAAGTAAAAATAGAAAAAGAAATCGCTTCTAAAAAAGATAGTGAAATTTCAGAACTTAAAAAATCAATTCTTGAACAAGATCAAATAATAAAAAGTCTCAAAAAAAACGAAGAAGAAAAAATTAAGTTTTCAAATCTTGAATATATAAAACAAATCGATCAGCTTAAAAACCAGCTAACTCAAAAAAGTAATGAATTAGAAAATCAAAAAGAAAGATTAGAAAATAAACATAATTCTGAAATCTTTGAAATTAAAAAAGAAATTCAAAATAAACATCAAAAAGAAATTGAAAAATATGAAGAAGAAACCAAAAATTTAAAAGAAGAAATAGATAGACAAAAGAATTTTAGATTAAATTCAACTACAAAAATGGTTGGTGAAAGCTTAGAACAATTTTGTCAAGACGAGTACTACAACAACATCCAAAAAAACTTAATTTATGATTCTAAAACAGAAGTTAAATTTGGAAAAGATAATGATGCAAGCGAAGGTTCAAAAGGCGATTTTGTTTTTAAAGAAATTGATAAATCAACAAATGAAGAAATTTTATCAATTATGTTTGAAATGAAAAACTATCAAACCGATTCTAGCAATAGAAAAAATGAAGAATTCTTTAAAAAACTAGATAAAGATAGAAATATCAAAAAATGTGAATATGCTGTTTTGGTTACAATGTTAGAACCTAATAATGGTAAATATGATGGTATTGTTGACGTTTCTATATCTCATCCAGAATTTAAAAAGATGTATGTTGTAAGACCACAATGATTTATATCTATAATTCAATTACTTCGGAAACAAGCTTATGATTTATATAAAACCAAACAGCAATATCTTTCTTATGAACAAACAAATATTGATAAGAAAAAATTGGAAAATGATATTTTAAACTTTAAGGAAAGTTTTACAAAAAGTGTTGGCTATGCAAAGGAAAACTTTATTACTGCTGTAAAAAGAATAGATTCAGCTATAAAAGTTTTAGAAGAAATGCGTGAAAACTTTAGAAAAGCCGGTACTCATTTAACAACAGCTGTTAATAAATTAGATAATTTAACAATGAAAAAACTTGCTAAGGGTAACAAAACATTAACTAATTTAATTAATAAAGAAGATGGTGAAGAAGAAAATAATGATTGAAGTTAATTTTAAAAATTATCTTTATTAATGTTATTTTTTAAAAAATTAAAAAAAGAAATTACCTAATTTATTTGCTTTTTTTAATTCTAAGACCCCTAAATTTTGGATAGTAGAATTTATGAAATTTTTTGAATATTGTTTTTATATATCAATAGTTCTAAGCTAGTATAAGTAGAAACTATAACAAAGTAATGAATTGATAATAATGTTGTTAGGAATGAACCAATATTTGTTATACATATTATTCAGAAGAATAATCCAAACACTATTTGTAGGACATACGTCATTATTAATCATTTTTTTCGAGAATAGTCGATTACAAAAATATATATGACTATTGATGCAACTATGATAATGGATATTAAAATAGATACTATAATTAATGTTGTTTTTTCTCAAGACTCTAATAATGTATTATTAATTTTCCCTTTGATCAAACCAAAAATTAAATTTAATAATAAATATCCAACAAATGTAAATCAATAATAGAATATAGCAATAAAACTATTTATCTTGTTTTTATTGTTGTGTTCCGATACATAATTATGCTTTGTTAAAATACCATAGTTGAAAATTCATTCATATACTTTTATTAAGTCAAATGAAAATAAATTATTTTTGCTTATAACTATATTTTTGTTAAAGTATGTTGTAAATTCATCATTCAACAAAATATTTTTAGTTTTAAAAAATCCAACAAGAGTTTTTAAAAAATCATTTTTATCATTAAATATAACAGGTGAACTATAACTATCTAAATTAGATAACTTCTTGTAAAGTTTCTTTTTGCTTTCGATTAAAAAATCTATGTTATTAATTTTGTTGATATTAACTTGATTGAGTATTAGATTATTCAAGTATGAAAATAATGAATTAGATTCATCTTTATCAAGTTGTGAGAATTTAGATATTTTCTTTATGAATTCTTTTTTACTTTTTAATATGTTTCAATAATTTAAATTAGAATTGTAAAAAATAAATTTATATTCATAATCTAAAACTTTATTGATTGCTTCTTTTAAACTTATGTTTTCATTTTTTTCAATATTTTGAATATCTTTAATTATGTTATTGAACTTTTCTATGTCCAAAAATAGTTCATTAGAAAGCATATGAAATAATTCACATATTTTTCTTGAATATGAATATTCTGGTGAAACTAAATACAACCCATCATTATTCATTATAAATTCATTATTTAAGTTTTTGGATAATGAAGATTGGATTACCACTTTTTCTTCATTGAAAATAATGGTGTATTTTTTAAAGGTATAGTTATCTATTTTTTTATTTATAACTTCAAAATTTGAAATGAATTTATCTCACTTATTATTAATTTCTTTTAAATCATCACTATGTTCATTTAAAAATAGTATATCTAAATTATTTGGATTTCTAGTAATGTAATTTTGTAAATGTAATGCAAAATCACCTTCAACTATAAATTCTTGCTTTTTATATATTGATTTTAATTTCTTTATTAATAATTCTATTGTCTTATCACTCATAGTTAATCTTTAATAATTCAATTTTTTTCATCTATCTTTTTGAAATTTCCAAATATCATTTATACAATGACAAATTTTTAAAGCAAAAAAGAATGATTTATTTTTTTCATATACTATAAATTGTAAATTCTACATTAAACAAAAAAAAAAAAAAATGTTTTGAAATTGATTTAGTTTCATTTTTTTATATTATTTCATTAATATAAATTGTTTTTTTGTAATCTGTTTAGTAGATGATAAAGAGCTTTATTCAAATTTCTTCTTATTGAAATTTAACAATATAAAGTAATCTTTTAATCATTAAATTTATTCATATTGTTTTGGATAATTTATAAAAAAATAAACTATAAAATTTTTAATTTTTTACTTTATATAAGCTATTTTTTCAAATTTTAATTGTTTGAAATTTATTTATTTATAAATTCATTTTTTGAAAAGGATAAAGCTATTGTTTTATCCGAACTAATATTGTAAAAATTGATTGTAAAACTACCTTTTTTTATTCATTTTGTTTATTGATATTATGAAGATAATAATTATTTTAAAAATTCATTCTTTCTATAAAATTTTCCGGGTTTTATTTACCTTGTAAAGTAAATAAAACAAAAAAATAATAATATAAAGGAAATATTGAAAGATTTATGAATAGAAAAGTAAAAATAATTTTGTTATCTACGATTACTCCAATCACAACACTTCCATTGATTGCAATTTCTTGCAATAGTGAAGACCCTGAAAAAGAAATTAATAAAATCAGAGTTTATGTAGTTTTACTAGATAAATTTGCTAAAGATGTAATAGATACTGATATAAGAATTACAGGATATAGATCTTCAATATTTTCAGTATCTCATACACATGAAGTTGATAAAACCGATCCTACAATTTTGAAAGTTAACGTAGTTTTAACAAATAAAAATGATAATATCTCAGCTGAAAAAACCTTTGAAGTAAGAGGTTTTAGAAAAATGGTAGTTACTTATACTCCTGAAGAAAAAGTTATTAATCAAGCAATAAATGCTATAACTTTGTCATATGAAGGTGGTAAAGAAGTTCTTAAAAAATTAGATGCTGGTGATTTAGAAATTGATAAAGTTAAGTTGGAAGGAGCAAACGATGAATTTGAATTTAAAAAGAGTTTTAAAAATAAAATTCCAACTAAACAAAATTACAATGAAGGATTTAGAACAATAGTAGTAACTGCTAAGAAAAATGAAAATTCAATAATAAAAGAATTTAAACTTTGTTGCTATAAAACTGATTATGATGTCATTGTAAATCAAAGAGAAAAAGTTAAAAATATTACTTTATCCCAAACTCAAGAAAGTAAAAATGCAGTTGAAGCATTATTTAGTAATGGTAAAACAGAAGTTAAAATATTTTATGACATTGATCAAAAAACATATTTTGATAAAGATTATAATGAATCAGGCAGAAAGCAAATATTAGATATGTCTAAAATAAATTGAGTAGAAGGTACATCATTCGAAAAAGGAATATTGAAGAAACTTGGTGAAAATAAATATAAAGCATTTGTAACATTAGGTAAAAGTTATCAAGTTAATAAATTATGAGAATATATCTATGATAGTAAACAAATTGAAACTAATGTATTAAGTTTTCATAATATTGAAAAAGAAGAAATCGATAGAGTTAGGCAAGATAACAAAGATATAATCCAAACTCCAAAAGAATCAGTAGTTCAAGAAGAAAAAAAGAAAAATGTTGATTTTAATGTTGATGTAGAAAATAGTTTTACAATAAAACTTAAAGATATTGAAAAATCTAATGCGTTGCCTAGCAGTGTCAAAAATGAAAATATTTTATTCGAACTAAAAGATGAATATTCATCAATAATTGGAATTCAAAACTATGAATTAATTTACAATGACAATGAAGGTAAACTAAAAATAAGAGTTACATTAATGATTAATACCCCTAGCACCACAAAAATTGTTGAAAAAGAAGAAATAGGATTTAAAATTGCTAAAACTTTAAATAAAGAATATAGATTACAAGAACTATATACCCTATCATCATCAGGAAAATTGATTGAAATAGATCAAAAGCAAAAAGACAACATTATTAAACTATTGAAATCTATGAAAACATATGAATCAGAAAAGAAAAGATACTTAGTGTACAAAAATGCTGCTTTTTATACAAAAAATAGTAATGATGGTCAAAAAATAGAAGGTATTTCAATTTCTAATTCATCTATAAAAAATGAAGTTATGACTCACGGAAATAATAACAATATTATTAAAGATGTAAATAAAGGCAGCAATAAAGGTATAACACTTATAAATGATGGCAAAAGGTGAATTGCCAAATGAAGATTAGTATTAAAAGATGGCAAAGAAGATGATGAAGTATTTCAACAAGAACTATTTACTGAAGATTAGAAAAAAATAAATAGTTAAATTTTCAAAATTGATTATATATAAAGGCTTTTTTAAAAAAAGATGAGTGCAAATTTCAAGAAAAAATCACTCATCTTTTCCTTAAATTTTGTTTTCTAATTATTAGTTGTAAATAAAAATATTTAGGTATATAGTATAATTTAATAAATTTTTTTATTTTTACTACTTAAGAAAAACAATTGATATTCAAAATTCTAATTTCTAGAAAGAGGAAATGTGAAAGATAAAATAGCGGTTTATTTTCACAAAACTAAAGCAATTTCAGAAAAATATAAACACAATGATATTGTCACATTGCAATTTTTTCAAAGACATAATAATGTTAAATTATGTGGTATGAATGAAGTTCTAAAACTCCTTCAAGACAATACAAATTTGAAAAAATATAAAATTAGATATCTCCCTGAAGGTTCTATTATTCAAAATCGTGATGTAGTATTAGAACTTGAAGGACCTTATTATGAATTTGGAATTTGAGAAGGAATGATTGATGGGATTTTAGCACGTCAAACTTCAATTGCAACCAATGCCTATCGTATAATGCAAGTTGCTAATGGTAAAAAAGTTATTAGTATGGCTGATAGAGCAGATCACTATATCAATCAATCAAACGATGCTTATGCAATAGAAGTTGGTGGAATTAAATATCATTCAACATTGGCATCAGCAAATGGAAATCCTGAATATGCTTATGGGTCTATGCCTCATGCATTAATTCAAATGTTCAATGGAAATATAGTTGAAGCTTGCAAAGCTTATCTAGAAATGTTTCCAGATGATAATTTGATTGCATTAGTAGATTTTCACAATGATGTTATATCCGATTCATTAAAATGTCTTAAGGCATTTGGGAAAATTTTGAAAGGTGTTCGGATAGACACTTCGAAATCACTTGTGGATAAAATGTTCAAAGAAGGTGAAGCTGAGTTCGGTGTGACTCCTCTTCAAGTTAAAAAACTGCGTGAAGAATTAGATGCTAATGGTGGAAACCATGTAAAAATAATAGTTTCATCAGGATTTGACGAAAAAAAGATAAAACTCTTTGAAGAAGAGCAAACTCCGGTTGATTCTTATGGTGTAGGTGCAGCACTTTTACGGATAAAAATACACTTTAGTGCAGATGCAACTAAGCTAAATGGAATAAAAATTGCAAAAGAAGGAAGATACTATTTAAATAATATTAAATTATTAGATTATAATTAATATATTGTAGGAGAAATTATGGACACAACAACTAAAAAATCAAATAAAATTGTTGTAAATGGGGTATTAACTGGTTTATTCACTACACTGTTATTACTACTAGGGCTATTTGCATTAACAATTGCGATCGAAACCTATTTATTGGCTAAGATTCCAAAAATGTCAAGCTATTACAACTTTTTACAAAAAAACTTGTCATTCTTGTACACACCACTAACAAAATGACCAAAAATTGCTGCTTGATTATATCCAGGAATAACAGCACTATTATGCTTACTAACCGGAATAACATTCTTTGTTGGAATTGCAAATGGTGCTAAATTAAAATCTGAATCAAAAGATGAAGATAAGAAAAAATCTATTAAAAAATCATTAAAAGTAGCTTACATCATATTTGCAGTACTATTCATTTTATTTGGTGCATTATGCTTAATTGTTTCGCTACTTTCAACCAATGCAAAAGTATTAAGCATATTAACAAAAGTAAAATTAGCTGATTTTATTACAACAAATAAAAACTTTGTACTAGTAAGTGGAGCAAGTAGAATTGCATTAGGATTTATCATAATTTTAGCTGGAATATTAATTGCAAACAAAATTTATAAATCACAAGAAGTAGCTATTGCAAAACCTAAAAAAGTTAAAAAACAAGCTAATGCTACTGAAAATGTTTCATCACTAGATATTTCAGGTTATTCATTTGACACTTCTACTTCACAACCAGAAGTTCAAGTAGAAGAACCTAAACAAGTATACAAAAAAGAAACTTCAAATACTTTGATGTTCCAATCACAATATGTATTTAAAGCTAGTTTAACTCCTGAAGATGATGTTAAAGAAACACTTCAAGAAGGTGAAACCGAACCTGATAGAACACTTGTTATTAAGTTGAAAAACTTAATAGATGTTTCAGTAGCTTCATCTGCTAAGTCAAGATTCGAAGAAGTTAAAACATTTATTGACCAAGCATTAAAGAAATATTCATTCGAAAATACAACTACTTCTTGAACAAATGAACTTGTTATATTTAGATACAATAACTTACTTTTCAACCACAAAAAAGCAAGATTACTAAATATCTTGCTTGAAAGTGAATACTTCATCAAAAATGAACTTACTGGCAAACCTGAATATAAAGCTCTTTATGAAGAATTCAATTCATTTGTTGTTGAAGAATTTGATAATTACAATAATTTAAATACCCTAGATCCAGTAAAAGAAACTATTAATAAATGCTTAACTAAATTTATGGTTATTAAGCTAAGATTAAGAGCTAAACAAACCAATAATCTTTCAATTAAATATGTAAATGAAAAAGATTTATATGAATTTGGAAACTCATTAATCAATGCTGCTGATAAGGCTATTTCTGATGAAAATATTCAAATGATTGAATCTATCACTACGAAATTAGAAGATCTAATTGGCAAATACAATAGTTTAGCAAAATAATGAAAATTTCAAAAATCAAAACTATATTATCAAACATACTATCAATATCTTTGATAATACTGTTTTTTTTACTAGGGCTTATTTTAGTACTTATAGGTACAAATGTAATACCTGCAAACCTTAAAAAACCAGCTCAAATAACCTGTGATGTATTTGGTGGAATTTTCCTAGGATTATTTACTTTTGTGATTATTAAAATAATCACCATCTTAAAATCAGAAAATAGACACAAGAAAAATGCAATTGATTTAGATTTGTATTTGCAAGATGTTGTACCATCAGATGAACAAAAAAAACAACAATTAGCAAGTTTATTTAAAGATGCTCCTAAAGAAGATATAGAATCACGTAACATTTACTATTCATATTTATTTAGATTGTTTAGAAAAATATACCGTCGTCCAAATTTAGAAATTAAAGATTTAGATTTAAAACACAAAATCGAAAAATTTATTATTGATATTAAACAAGCTTATGGTTATTTTGATGTTTATTTAGCAATTGAATTCACCCAATCAATAAACCGTAAAATCATATTGCGTGGTGAATATAAGCATTATAAAATTTACTTTGATACTATTCGTGAAATTCAAAGTTTTACCCATGATCTTGTAAAGAAAATGTTGGAATTTAGTTAACTAACTAAACCAAGAACTTAAATTAAATAAACTAAAACAATAAAAAAGCTACTCTCCATTGTCCAAGTAGCTTTTTATTTTTTTGACTTTCTTTAATTTTGATTATTCATATTCAGCAGTATTTAACACTTCTGCTTGACAGTCTTTGATAATTAAAGGAATATAAGCCGAATTATGAATTTGTGCGCCAGATGCTCTATGATGTCCGCCTCCGCCTCATTTAACAGCAACATTACGCACACATGCTCCATTAGATCTAAATTCACATCTGATTTGGTTTTCTTTTTCTTGAGTAAAGAAAACTCAAATTTTGTTGTCATCTATTGAAGCTAGTGTTGAAGGTCTATTTCCTTGAAGAGGATCTAAAATGCCCATTTTCTTTTGATCTTCTAATGTAAAATAAAATCAAACAACTTGCTTTTCGATTTGCATATTTTGTTGAATGAAAGCATTTACTCTAATATCTTGCAATGTCTTTTTAGCCATTTCGGCATGGATTAAATCTTTTTTAGCACCAGCTTTTCAAAGTTCTGAAACAATATACATTGTTTTAGAACTTGTTGAATTAGTAGTTAATCTCACTGAATCAGTGTAAATGCCTAAATATAAATAAGTTGCAGCTAGTTCATTTATTTTTCAATTTAAACCAAGTGCAAGTTCAGCAACTTGTTGAGCTGCTGCGGGAGCTTCAGATTCTACTCAACGAATTGAAGCATATAAATCATCATCATTAGGGTGATGGTCTATTCTAATAACATCAGTGAAGATTTTATTATCAAGCAATTCACGGCATTCTAAACGTTCTTTAAAATTGGCATCTACTATAATAGCAAGTGAGTTTTTGATTGGTTTGTTCTTGATTTCATCCATTTTGAAATCTAGATAACTAAATGAACCTTTGCTATTTCCTACAGTCAACACTTTCTTTTTAGGAAAGTTTTCCAAAATCAAATTCTTCATTCCAAACTGAGATCCCAAACAATCTCCATCAGGACGAATGTGGTGAAACACAACAATAGTTTCGTAGGTTTTAATTTTTTCTTCTATAGCTTTAAATAAATTTAATTTTTCTTGACTAATTGTTAGACTCATATTTAATAACCTCTTCTTGCAATTCTTTAACTAATTTCATCATTTCTTTTTTGTTATGTACTGTTGCACCAGATGCAAATGCATGGCCTCCGCCTGGAGCGTATTTTCTACATATTTCATTAATAGTTATACTATTACTTCTTACTCTAACTCTTATACTTCCATCAGGAAGGTCGATGAAAAATAGTCAAATTTTACAATCACCTATATTTGATAAAATACCTACATCATTAGCTTGATTTGAATCAAGTTTAAATTTCTTTTGAATTTTCTTAGTTACGTGGAAATATAAAACCTTACCCAATTTTTTATAATTTAATAAAACATAAGCTGAGAATCTAACTTTCTTTTCGTCTCTATAAGACATTGGCAAATTGATATCTCACACTCTAAAATTAGGTGCTTTGTGTAAATATGTCATAACTTCAAAAGTTCTTTTAGAAACAGCATCATATTGAAATCTACCTGAATCAGTGTAAATTGCTAGATATGTATATCTAGCAGCTTGATCTGTTACTTTTCATTTAGCATTCATTGCAATATAAGCTACTTGTTCACCTGAGGCTATATAATCTTCATTTTCTCAAGTGTAGTCATAATCAATATCAGGTGTTTCTGGGTGATGGTCGATACGAAGCGTTTTAGTGAATTTCTTTTGTACTAAATATTCAGAAAATTGAATACGATTGCTATTGTTTGCATCTACTACTACACCTAGTGAGTTTTCCAAATACTTTTTATCAATTTCTTCAAATTTATCGTGTTTAAAATTCATAAAAGGAAATGAACCAATTGCGTCTCCTAATACAAAAACATTTTTATCTGGATAATTAGTTTTAATAAATTCAGCTAATCCAAACTGAGATCCCAAACAATCTCCATCAGGACGAATGTGGTGAAATATAAATATATTTTTATGACTTTCAATAGCTTCAACTGCTATCTTTCAGTTTCCTTTTTCCATTTTTCTTCTCCTTAATTATTTTGTTAATTTAATTATCATTACTTAATTTTTAAAGTTAAAATAGCAAATTTATTTCTATGTATAAATAATAACAAACTAGAACAAAAAAATGCAAATAAATAAATTTAAGATGAGAACATTATGCTTTAAAAAGCACTCTAAAAAATCCATAATAAACTTATTTTGCGTAAAAAAATATCAAGGGGTTTTTATTGTCTTGATATTTTCTTGGCTTTATAACTACTATAAATAGTAGTTTAAATGGAGCGAAATATTATTAACCTAATTTAATCATATGTTTTAAAGTTCTAATGTATTGGTTAACAAATGAACTTTCATTGTCGTATCATGAATAAACTTTGTAAAGTTTTTTACCATCAACTTCTAATAGGCTTGTTAGTTTTGAATCGAATATTGATCCAGCTTTTGAACCAATGATGTCAGATGATACTATTTCATCTTCACAGTAAATTAATGAATCTGATGCTGCTTTTTTAATAGCTTGGTTGATTTCTTCAACACTAGTATCTTTTTTAAGTTCAACAGTGATATCTACAATTGAACCTGTGATTGTAGGAACACGTAGTGCAATTCCATTCATTTTCTTATTTAAAGAAGGAATAACTTTACCAATAGCTGAAGCTGCACCTGTGGTTGTTGGGATCATATTTGAACCAGCTGCTCTTGCTCTTCTTAAATCAGAATGAGGAGCATCTTGAAGTCTTTGATCAGCTGTATATGAGTGAACAGTGGTCATAAAACCTTTTACAACACCAAATTCTTTTTCTAGTACATTCATAACTGGTGCTAAACAGTTTGTAGTACAAGAAGCACCTGAAACAATTTTGTCTTCTTTGGTTAGTATATCGTGGTTAACTGAATATACTATTGTTTTGATTTCTCCACCTTTAGCAGGAGCAGTAATTAAAACTTTTTTAGCACCTGCTTCTAAGTGTTTTGAAGATCCTTCTTCTGTTACAAATCTACCTGTGCCTTCAATAACAATATCAACTTTTAAAGTTTTTCAAGGTAGCATAGCAGGGTCTTTTTCAGCATATACTGGAATTTTTTTATCATCAATTAAAATTGCATTTTCAGTATGAGAAACTTTGTGATTTCAAGTTCCATGTGCTGTGTCATATTTTAATAAGTGAGCTAAAGTTTTAGCATCTGTTAAGTCATTAATAGCAACAACTTCAATATCTTTATCATTAAAAATTTCTCTAAAAACTAAACGACCTATTCTGCCGAATCCATTAATAGCAACTTTTCCTTTTGCCATTTTTCCTCCATAAATTTATGTTTTTGGTATTAGTAATTATATAGCAAAATACTTACTTTTTCACTAGCGTGTAAAAATTCAAAATTAAAAAGATGGAAGTTAGCATTTAAAACTGCATCCCATCTTTTTGAATGATTTAAAGTGAATAATAGATTATTCTTCGAATAATTCTTGTTCAAATATTTCTGTATCTAATGTTCCATCTTTTAAAAATAATTTTCACTTGGCAATTCATTTATTACCTTCTTTTACTAATAAGATACCTCTAGCATTACCTCCGATATCTTCAGCTTTTCATATATTAACTATTTCCTTCTTACCATGTGTATTGACTTCGCTACTTATACTAGAATTTCTAATTGATAGACCTTCTATTTCTTGTCCATCACTTTTAGTGTAGAAAATACCTTTTTTAACTACCAATAATCTTTTTCCACTATATTCCCTCATATCATTAATAAATTGTTGAATCATTGTTTCTTTTAAAGAAGTATTTACAGCAATTAATGATTTAGAAGAGGATTCATTATAAAGTTCTTGCAATTTATATTTTTTAGTTGTAGTTTCTTCTTTTTTAAAATCAGTTTCTTCTTTTGTAATTTCTTTTTCAGGAGTTGAAGGATTGGTTAAATCCTTTAAGGTTACTTTAACTACCAGTTTACCTTCTTTATTGTCGGGAACTAAAACAATTTTTACAACTTCAATAGCACCTTTGTATTCTTCTTTGATATTTATTTTTACATTTTTTTCAACTACTGTTGAAGGAAATACATTTTGTTTTACTATTCCCTCAAATGTTAAATCAAAACTAGTTTCGGCTATATTGTTAAAATCAAGGTTAGCTTTTTTAAAACCTGTAACATCAAATTCTTTTGAAACTACTTCACTACCTTTCGTTAGAGTGACTTTAATTTTAACTACACCATTGTATTTATCTTTAGATAGAATGTCAATTTTTTGTTCTATGCCAACTGGAGGACCATAACTAACATTATCCTTAACAAGTTTGAATGTACTTTCAACAACTTGATCGGCTTCTACATTTTCCTTACCTTCATATTGAATTGACATACCATTAAATTCTTTAGCAAGTTCTTCTTGTTTAAATCCAGTAATTTTAGTTTCAACTATTTTTGAAGTGTATTTATTGCTTTTGATTTCAATTTCAACTTTATATTTAATTATTAATTGTGCGTGTTCAGCATCTTGAATGAAATCAGTGATAATAAAAGTAGCAGGAATATTTTGAAGTTTTGCAACTGGTAATATAACATTTTCTTTTTGCGTATTATCAACATTTATTGTTGATTTTTCAGGATAATCAAAATTATCTTTATTGTCTTCTGCAAGTTTATCAATAGAAGCTTGGTCAATAATTTCAAATTTTAGTTCGTTAGTTTCACTTTGCTTGGTGTCATATATTCTTTTTCAGGTTTTACCATCTTTGTAGTTTTTAGCAAGTGTTACATAGGCTTTGTAATTACCATTTGGAAGTTTTATTAATTTACCCTTTGTTCCAAAAGTAGTTCCAAATGTTCATCCAACAGTTTTGATATCTAAAATTGGTTTTTTATCAGAACTGTCATATCTTTTGTCAAAGAATTTCTCACTTTTAAAATCATAAAATATTTCAGCTTCAGTTTGACTACCTGAAAATAATGCTTCAACAGCAGCTTTAGCTTCTTGTGTTTGTACTAAACCAATATTTTTAACTTTTTCCCTTTGTTTTATGATTACTTCATAATCTGACTTGAAGCATTCAAGTTTAAATTCTTTTGGAAGTGATTTTGAATCTTTTTTAGCTGTGATTACTATAGTACGATAACCATTATCATAATTATCTTTGGTTGCATTTTCGTTTTTAAATTTAGTGATATATTTAAAACCTTCTTTTTTACCATCTAATTTAAATTTAGCAATTTCTAAATCACCAGCATCTATTTTTTAAGTGCTTCTTCTCCACCATCATATGATAAAGTTACAGCATTAAGTGCGTTTTGCAATGCTTTTTCTTCTGGAGTAGAAGCTTCAGCTTCTTTAAAGCCTTCGATTTCTAATCCACGTCTATTTGAAATTAAATTAGAAGTTTTATTTTTTAAACGGAAATATACTTTGAGAATTTTTGAATCAGTATCACTTACAGATCAAGATTTTTCTACAATTTCATATTTTGAAGGATCATCTATGATGCCTGCAATTGTAGGGATTGTAAAATTTAAATCAGCTTCTTTTGCATCTTTAGCAAATTTATTGCTTTTATCGTTAACATTAACTGTGACTTTTCATAATGCAATGTTAAGAATTTTTAATTCCTCTTCTTGCTCTGGTGAAAGTGTTTTGAAACCTGTAATTGAAAAGTTTGCTGCTTTTGATAAAACACCGCTTTGCTTATGTTTTAGTCTAATTGTTACATTAAGTTTAGTTTTGTTGGTTTTATCAACTTTCGGTTTTATAGAAATTTCAAATACACTTTTATCAATAGGAGTAGTTTCTGTAACTTTGATGTCACTATCAGTAATAGCACTAGCAATTTTATCGCTGTGATTATCTACTGAAACACCACCAATTTTTTCAAGTTCTTTAGCTAAAAGACTTTTAATTTCATCACTAGATTGACTTGGGTTAGTTTTAAAGCCTTTAATAGTAAATAGTTTTTGAGCTATAGTACCCCTTTTGATATTTTTTAGTACAACTAGCACTTCTAGTGTTGTAGGGTCAGTATCACTAACTTGGTGAGTTTGAGTGGCAGTGAACACTGATGTTCGATAACTTGTGATTTTTATATCTGAATCAGTTACTTCACTAGCGAATTTATCTAATGTAGTTACAGAAACTTTGATCTGTCTTATCTCACTTTCGGGGTCCTCATTAGAACATGATGCAGCTAACAAGGGAATAATTGTGGGGGGGTCATTACTGCAGATAATAGAATTATCTTGACTTTTTTGTTCATAAATTTAGTTATATTTCCTCATAATATTTTACTTGTCATTTATTTGTAAAAATAAATGCAATATATAAATTCTAATATAAAAATCTCCTTTATATAAGCATAATTTTTTCTGTTGGGTTACTTTTACAAAAACAAAAAAATTAAAAAGATGAACATTTGTATTCAAACTCCATTCATCTTTTTAATTTAAGAAAGTATTAATTTATTTTTTATTTATTGAAATAGTATTTGTTCATATACTTTATCATCAATTTTATTATTAGAAAGAACTAATCTTCATCTAGCAATTCATTTATTTTCTTCTTTTGTAAGAGCAATACCTTTGATAGAACCATCGCCATCAGCATCTTTAGCAATATTATATTTTCCGCCATGAGTTAAAACTTTATTTTTTAAAGATTCATCAGAAATTGAAATACCTTCTATTTTTGTACCGCCAGTACCTTTAGTATAAAATGCACCTGATTTATATGCTAAATATCTTCTTCCACTACTTTTTGGATCCATATTTTCAAATGATTGAATAATACTATCTCTTTGACTTTCATCAACTTTGATTAGTTGTCCTGATTCAGATAAAGGATATAATTCTGGCAGTTTATAGTCTTTAGTTGGAGCTGTATTATTTTTGAATCCTGATTCTTCTTTTTCAACTACTTTTATAGTGTTGGGATTATTAATCAAATCTTTTAGTGTTATTTTTATCTTTAAAGTTCCATTTGTATTATTTGGTTCTAATTCAATTTTTTCAAGGCTAATAGCTGATTTGTATTCATCTTTTATGGTAACTTTTACATTTGATTGATTTACTACTGAAGGTAATGTATTAGGTTTATCAATTCCTTCAAGTTTTAATTCAAAACTGTTGTCAGCTTCTGTATTGAAATCAAAGTTTTTCTTTTTGAAATCTTCAACTACAAATTCTTTTGAAGCACTATCTGTATCTTTTTTCAATGTAACTACAACAGTTACTGTACCTTTATATTTATCTTTAGAAACTATTTTTATTTCTTTTGTTATGCCACTAGTTGGTGTGTAATCACTGCCATTTTTCTTTAATTTGAACTGATCTTCTTGAACACTATCAACTTCAGTTGATGATTTATTTTCGTAATCTACAGTTAATCCTACAAATTCTTTACCTAATGTATTTTCTTTAAAACCTACAATTTCAGTTTGAACTTCTTTTGAAGTAATTTTTTTGCTTTGGTAATCAATTTCAGCTTGGTATTTTACGATTAGTTTTGAATGTTCAGCATCTTTTTGCAAACTTGTGATGTTGAATTTAATAGGTATATTTTTGATTTTTACTTCAGGTAATTTGATTTTATCTTGTGTAACTTGATCTACAGTAATGGTTTGCTTTTCAGGATAATCAAAATTATTCTTATTTTCTTCTGCTATTTTATCAAGTGCAGCTTGATCGATAATTTCAAAACTTAATTCTTTGGTTTCAAGTTGTCTATTATCATAAATGTAATTTCATTGATTATTTACTTTATAACTTTTAGCCAATGTAACATATGCCTTATATTTATTTTCACCGGTTTTCTTCAATTTACCTTTTCCAAATATTGTGTTATGAGCTCAAGTAATTGCTGACATATCTAAAATAGGTTTTTTATCAGTTTCAGTGTATTTTTTATTGAAATATGTTTTACCAGTAAAATCATAGAATATTTCAACTTCATCTTGTGAACCTGAAAACATAGATTCAACAACTTCTTTGGTTTCAGAAGTTTGCATAAGATCAATAGTTTTAACTTTTTCTCTTTGCTTTATGATTACATCATAATCTGATTTGAAGCATTCAAGTTTAAATTCTCTAGAAAGTGATTTTGAATCTTTTTTAACTGTGATTACAATAGTTCTATAACCATTATTGTAATTATCTTTAGTTGCATTTTCGTTTTTGAATTTAGTGGTATATTCAAAACCTTCTTTTTTACCATCTAATTTAACTTTATCAATTTTTAAATCACCAGCATCTAATTTTTTAAGCGCTTCTTCTCCACCATCATATGATAAAGTTACAGCATTGAGTGCATCTTGCAATGCTTTTTCTTCAGGTGTAGAAGCTTCAGCTTCTTTAAAACCTTCTACTTTTAATTTTCGTTTATTTGATACTAAACCAGTTTCTTTATGTTTTAATCGGAAATATATTTCTAGAATTCTTGAATCGTCTTTATTTATAGATCAAGATTTTTCTATTATCTCATATTTTGTAGGATCATCAATTAAACCAGGTAGTGTAGGGATTGTAAATTTTAATTCAGATTCCTCTACATCTTTTGCAAATTTATTTTCTTTGCCTTCAACATCAACAGTAACTTTTTTTGATGCGTTTTCAAGATTTTTAAGTTGTTGTTCTTCTTCGGGTGTTGTATTTTTGAAACCTGTGATTTCAAATTCTTTTTTTACTTTTGATATAAAACCACTTTGTTTATGTTTTAATCTAATTGTAACTTTAAGTTTAGTTCTATCTTTACTATCAAACCCTAGAGTTATTAAATATTCAAATACACTTTTATCAATAGGAGTAGTTTCTGTAACTTTAACATCATTAGTTGTAATAGTGTTAACTAATTTATTTGTGTGGTTTTCTACAGAAACACCACTAATTTTTTCAATTTCTTTATTTAAAGTGTCTTTTATTTCATCAGTAGGATCAGCTTTAAAACCTTTGATAGTAAAGAGCTTTGTTGCTTTAGTACCCTTTTTGTTGTTTTTTAATTCTACAAGTACTTCTAATGTAGTGGGATCTTCTGAACTCACTTGGTGAGTTTGAGTAGCAGTAAATACTGAAGGACTATAGCCAGTAATTTTTATATCTGCATCAACTACATCTTTTGCAAATTTATCTAGTGAAGTTATTGAAACTTTAACTTTTTTAATTTCACTTGCTGGATCTTGATTAGCACATGAAATTGCTAATAAAGGAATGCAAGTGGGGGGGGTGATTAATGAAGATAATAGAATTATCTTGCTCTGTTTAGTCATAAATTTAGTTATATTTCCTCATAATATTTTACTTGTCATTTATTTGTAAAAATAAATGCAATATATAAATTTTATAAGAAAATTTGGCTTTATATAAGCATTATTTTTTTCTTGCTATGCTTTTATGCAAAAATAAAAAAATAAAAGAAATTTAAATGTTGAAACTAGTTATGGAAGTTATGAAAATCTTTAAAAATTTAATTTTTTAAAAAAAAATAAAAAAAACTTTATTTTTATGTATAATATTTTCCAGCAACCATAACGAAGGGGTTCCACCTGATACCATTCCGAACTCAGCAGTTAAGACCTTCGGTGCCGACGATACCAATAGGGAAAATAGGGCGTTGCTTTTTTTATTTTGTTTTATGCTAAAATAAAAGCATTATGGATAAATCATTTACCCTTGCTTTAAAAGAAAAAATAATTGCTCGTAAATACACAAAATCTTCTGAGCAAGAACTTTTAATGGGTATTTTGTATAGCTCATATCAAGAAGATAATTTTATATATATAACAATTAACACTCTTGATGTTTTTACTTTTGTGCAAAAACTATTGGAGCATCAAAAAATAAGTTTTGAATTTTCAAAGAAAAATCAATTTAAAATTGACGCTAATAGTATTAATTTTGAAAATAATGTTCGTAGGCAAAATTTTTTTAGTGGTATTTTTCTAAATTCAGGGTCAATTGGAGATATTAACACAGTTCATTATCATCTAGAACTTAAATTTTTTAGCAAACTAAAAGCAGAAGAAGCAAAAAGTATATTAGAAAAATACAACATAAACTTCAAAGTATTTGAACGTAAAAATACATTTATTTTATATTTAAAGAAAATCGAAAGTATTTGTGATTTTCTACGTGCTATTGAAATGTATGATGCTTATTTAGAATTTGAACAAACTAAAATCGAACGTGATTTTACTAATAACATCAACCGTTTAACAAATTTTGATTTTTATAATCAAGTTAAACTAGCTAAATCAAACAAAATTTTCTTAGATAGTTTTGATTTTATTATGAAAAATAGTTATCAAAATTTGTTTAACCATAAAGAACTAGAATTTTTTAATTTTAAAAAAGACAACATTGATCTTAGTCTTTCGGAATTAGTGGAAGCTCTTGCAAATCAAAAAATTTACACATCTAAATCATCTTTAAATCGATATTTACAAAAATTAAAAACACTATACAACAAATTAAAATAGATGTTTTTTAACCAAATATTTTTTGGCTTGTATTTTTTGAATTTTTTCAAAATTTAAAAAAACATTTTAAATATAATATAAAGAAATTTTTTAGAGGTGATAACATGAAACAAAACATTTTAATAATTAATGCAGGATCTAGTTCAATTAAATGAACATTATTTGATGTCGAGTTAAATGTTATTGCTAAAGGGTTAGTTGAAAGAATAAAAGAAAGAAAAAGCTTTCTTACTATTTCAATTAAAGAAGAAAAACATACTGAACAAACTAAACTTGCTTCTTTTGACGAAGCAGTTAAGGCTTTAATAGAACAATGAAAAAAATATAATGTAATTCACGATTATGATGATATTACTCATATTTCTTTTCGTATAGTTAATGGTGGTCCTCATCTGCAAGAAACTTGCAGTGTTACTGAAACTGCAATAAATCATTTAAAAGATGCCCTTGATTTAGCACCAGTTCACAATAAAGGTGCTATTGAAACTATCGAAGCTATTCAAAAAGTTTTTGTTAAAACTAATAAAACACTGCATTTTGATACCACTTTTCATAAAACACTCGATAAAGTAGAATATGCTTATCCAATAGACAAAGAATTAACTGAAAAACTAAATATTAGAAGATATGGTTTTCATGGACTGAACCATCATTACATAACCTTAAAAATGCAAAGCATTTTAGGTAAAGATAAAGTTAATATTGTTAATATGCACATTGGAAATGGCGCAAGTTTATGTGCTATAAAAGATAGTAAATCATTTGCTACTTCTATGGGTTTTACCCCACTAGCCGGCATTATGATGGGAACAAGAAGTGGAGATGTCGATGTTTCTATTGTTCCTTATATAGTAAAGCATACTCATTATAAATTAGATGATGTAATGAAGATGTTAAATGAAAAATCAGGACTATTAGGAGTGAGCGGAGTGTCACAAGATTTTCGTGACATTAATAAATTAAAAGCCGAAAATTCTGATGTAAAATTTGCATATGATCTATATGTTCAAAAAATAGTTGACTATCTTGCTATGTATTTAAATAAATTTGAAACTAAGCCAGATGCGATTGTATTTACTGCCGGAGTCGCTGAAAACAACGCTAGTTTAAGATTTGATATTATTAATAAGATTCATTTTATAAACCTTAAAATAAATGAAGATGCTAATAACACTACTACTTTTGATGACTATAAATTAATATCAGATTCAAAAAGTGAAATTGCAGTTTATGTAGTTAGAGCAAATGAAGAGCTTTATTTAGCTCAGGAAGCGAAAGAGATACTTCTCGAAGAAAAATAATGATTAAAGTATTCAGGTTGATGCGACCTAAGTTGAAATTTCTTGCTATTTTAACAATATTGTTAACTATTGTTCAAGTATTATGTTTTTTATTTTCACCTAACTTGTTTGGATCAATTGTTGCTTTATTTAGTCAAATAGATTCAGGAAAAGATATTCGCATCAACATTTTGCAAAATGTAGGTTTTACTGTTCCAACTGTAAAAGCTGCAATAATGTGAATTGCAATTATATTTGCTGCAATTATTTTTGTAGGTGCTTTTACATCACTTTCAGCTGCTTATTTAGCTAATTATGTTGGCATTATGCATTCACGTAATTTGCGTAATCAAATATGAGATCATATAATGCATTTTTCAAAAAGAGAAATTGAAAAATTTACACATGCTAATTTAATTACTCGTTTTACAACTGATATTCAAAGAGTAAGACATTCTGTAACCAATATTTTAAGAACATTAATCACTGGTCCTATTAATATGATATTTGGACTTGTGTTAGCACTTTTAATCAACAAAAACTTATCATTAATTTTAATTTTCTTATTATTTCCAATTTCAATCATTTTAGGAATCATTGCAAAAAAAGCAATTCCTAGATTTAGAAGAGAAACTAAATACTATGAAGATATTAGCCTTGAGGCTCAAGAAAGTATTTTAGGTGTTAGAGTTATTAAATCATATAATCTAGAGGCTCAACAAGAAAATAAATTTCAAGAAGCTAATGTTGGATTTTCTGATTTAATCAAAAGCAATTACAATATGTTAAATATTGGGCTTTCTTTAATATTCTTGTTTGCAAACCTAGCAACTACAGCACTTCTTGCAACTATTGGTTTTATAAACCGTGGTAAGATTGCAACTAAGCAAGAATATCAAGATATAATCCGTGAAATCAACATTTTCATAAGCTATATTTTTGTTATGATCCATGGCGTTTTAAGTTCAACAATGATTAGTTTTAATATAGCTCGTGGAATAAGATCATCTAAAAAATTATTTGAAATTTTAGAAACTAGTCCTTCAATTAAATTCATTGAATCAGATAAAAAAATCACAAATGGAACTATTAAATTTGATAATGTTTCATTTGCTTATTATGAAAAAAATGTTATTGAAAATGTATCATTTACCCTTAAACCCGGTGAAACTTTAGGAATAATAGGACCTACTGGAAGTGGTAAAAGTACAATTGCTAATTTGATAAATCATGACTATGAAACAAATATAGGTAATGTTTATATAGATGGACATAACATCAAAGAAATAGATACAGTTTCATTAAATTCAGCTATTACTTATATTTATCAAATACCTGCTTTAATTAGTGGAACTATTAAACAAAATTTATTGCTTGCAAAACAAGAAGCTACTGAAGAAGAACTCATAGCTGCTACAAAAGCAGCTTGTGCTTATGATTTTATAAATAATTTTTCAAAGAAATTTGAACATGAACTTGAAACTGATGCTGCTAATTTATCGGGTGGTCAAAAGCAAAGACTTTCAATAGCACAAGGCCTTTTGAAAATGCCTAAAATCTTAATTTTAGATGATTCAACTAGTGCTTTAGATTTGAAAACCGAAAGTGTGGTAAAGGCTAATTTAAAAGAATATTTTAAAGCCTATCCTCTTACAAAGATTATCATTTCACAAAAAATTTCTTCTATTATGGACGCTGATAAAATCATTGTAATGCACCACGGAAAAGCAGAAGCTATAGGAACTCATAATGAACTTTTAAAGACAAGTCAGCTTTATAAAGAAATTGTTGCAGTTCAATTAGGAGGACAAAGTGAATAAATCATATTTTAATCCTTTCTATAGTCAAAAAAATCCAAAGGAAATGACTCCTGATGAAAAGAAAGCTTTCAAGAAAAAGCAAGCTGAAGTTAGAAAAGAAACTATCAAAGAATTAGTTAAATACCTATCTTATCGTCGTGGTATTATGGCTATAGTAGTGTTCTTATCAATTTTAAATGCCCTTTTTAGCTCAGGCTCAACTTTTATTTTGGGAATTATTGCTGATAAACTTTTAGGCTTTAACCAATTAAAAATAGGTGGCGATTTTAACTTGCTATTCTTTATTGTGGGTATTGGAGCAATAGCACTTGTTTATATTCTATCTAAAACTATTGATGTTTTAATTTCAATTATTATTGTCAAAATGGTAACTTATGCCATAAAAATAATGCGGGGTAATGCTTACAAAGCATTGATGAAAATGCCAATTTCATTTTTTGATTCCATTAATGCTGCTGAAGTTATGACTATTATTTCGAGTGACGCTGATAACGTTGTTTTTGGATTAAGTGATACTATTCAAAGAATGTTAGATGCTTTCTTTTTAGTAGTAATTTCATTTGGTTTTATGTTTTACTTCTCGCCTTATTTAGCTCTTGTAGTACTACTTTTAATTCCACTAACTTTTTCATTTACAAGTCTAATTATGAAAAAGTCAATACCACATCTAAAAAAACAACAGGATCGTTTGACTAAAATGTCTTCTTATATTCAAGAACATTTGAAAATTCATCACTTAATTAAATCATTTAATCAAATAGAAAAATCTAATAGAGATTTTAAAGTTAAAACACATAAGTTTTTTAAATCAACATTTAAAGCAAGTTTATACTCTGAAATAATTTATCCATATGCCCTAGCTTCTTCTTACATCATTCAATTTATTGTTGGTTTTTTGGGAATAATATTTTTTATGAATAATATTTCAACAGGTTCAGGGCAACCATTTTCTGTTGGTATTCTAACTTCATTTGGTATTTATATTCGTGTAATGTCTATGCAAGTAACATTCTTTTTCCAAAACTTTGCACATTTTCAAATCTCTCTTATTTCAACTGCTAGAATTTTACAAATCACCAAATTAAAACCACAAATTGATGAAAGCAAACTTTCAGAATTATATGAAATTAAAGGCAATGTAGAATTTAAAAATGTTTCATTTTCGTATTTAAATAAAGAAGATAATCTTCAACTTAAAAAAGCAAGTTTTAAAGCTAAAAAAGGTCAAACTTTTGCAATTGTAGGCCCTACTGGTGCTGGTAAAACCACAATCATTAATTTACTAAGTAAATTCTATTTGCCTTTAAGTGGTGAAATTAAAATCGATGGAAAACTTTCTTCTCAAATAAATGAATCAAGTTGAAGAAATCAAATTTCAATTGTTTTACAAGACACTTTCTTATTCAAAACCACAATTATGGAAAATTTAAGATATGCTAATAAAAAAGCTACTGATGATGAAATAATACAAGCTGCCAAACTTTCAAAAGCAGATGAATTCATAATGCAACTTAAAAATGGATATAATGAAATAATTTTAGAAGGTGGAAGCAACCTCTCTCACGGCGAAAGGCAATTAATTGCAATCACTCGAGCAATAATAGCAAACAAAAGTATTTTAATATTAGATGAAGCTACTTCTAATATAGATACAAGAACTGAAAAATATATTCAAAAAGCAATGCTAAATTTAATGAAAGGTAAAACTTCATTTGTTATAGCACACCGCCTATCTACTATCATAAATGCAGATAAAATCTTAGTAGTAAATAATGGTGAAATCATAGAATCAGGAACACATAAAGAACTTTTAAGTAAAAAAGGATTTTATGAAAAACTATATAATTCAGCATTTTCTGAAGATTAACATTAAAGAGCTAGCAAGCTCTTTTTATTTATTTTTGTTTAACCAATAAATAAATTAATTGCTAAAAATATACTAAAATTTTATTAATAATTAATAACTTAACCAAAACCAGGAAATTGAAATAGTAATGGAACTAAAAAATCTTGAACAGTGATATGAGTATTTTAAAAAAGACAAAACTTCTTTAAAACTCTTAAAACAATATGTCAAAAAATATGACCAAAATTTATTATTTAATACAAGTATTAAGCCAATAAATAATAAATTTGTTGCCAAAATTGGAATGGGTAATAACCGTTTTAATGAAATTACTATTAAAGCTTTAATTAAAGCTTATCTTTCAACTTTTGCCGTAAAATCTCCTATATTTACTCACAAGTTAAATATATTAATTGCAAGCGATGAACACGGCATTGGCAAAATCAATAATTTTGTTGAATATATTACTGAAGTTGTAAATGGATATGGTTTAAGTTCTATTTGTTTTAAAGCACAAACTCCTGTTACCAAACAATTTTTAATTTTTGCTATCAAAAAAATTGAAAAATTAGATGGTATCATTTATTTTTCAAAATTTAATGAAAATGATTCTTATTCACTTGAATTTATTGATAATTATGGAAATGATTTAGAAGATGAAAGAATACTAAAAATAAATGAAGTATTCCAAAATATGGATATGTTTGATATCAAAACATTTTCAGATCGTCCAACTTATTTAAATATAGATATGTTGCTAGAAGAGTATACTAACTATGTTTTAAAATTTAATTACAACCATTATGGTAATAAAGTTTTAAATTTAGGAATTTACGCCAGTCAAACAATTCAACCTTTCATCAAAAAAGTTATGGGTTGAAATGATTTAGCTTACACTTTCATCAGCCACAAAAAAAGTGAAACTTTTTATAACACTATTCAAAAAAATATAAAAACTTATCGTAAGTTTGATTATCTAGTTAAATTTTCAAGTGACTATCAAAAGCTTTATTTATATGAAAACTCATCTCGTGGGTTAATTAACACTTATAAACACATTAAACCTTGAATTTTATATTCTGTATTAATTTCTTATTTAAACCAAAACTATCCTACTAATGATGAATTTGAACCTTTTAAAGAAATTATTGTTTCTGATATATGTAATTTAGAATCTATTCAAAAATTATGTGCTAAATATAAAATTAAATATGACACTAAAATCTTAGCTTCAACTAATTATAAAACCTTGAAAAATTCAACGCTTTATGTATCGGAAGATAATAAAGCTTATATTTCAAATCAAGTTTCGCAAATATCGGATGCTATGATAGCATTATCTATAATTTCAGATATGGTTAATTACTATAAAACTCAAAATACAAGTATTTTGAAGTTATATAAGAATTTAAATAAAGCTAATGAACCAGTTTATATCCATTCATTTGCAAACAAAGTTAATTTGAAAAATCTAGGTGATTTTGAAACGAAATTATTTATGCAAAAAGATATAGCAGGATTTCAAATAGAAACACTAGATGATTTAAGGTATATTCACGACCAAACTGATAAATATATTTGTAAAATTAAATTATTTGATAAACATGAACTTTTTATTAAATACTCATATCAATTTGCTTCAATAGTTTGCTATGTTAAAGAAATTGGAAAATCTAAAAATAAAATTTTTAAAAAAGTTTCCCAATTCTTTAAACGTTTTACTTTAGGTTATGATAATTACATTCTAAAAACTATTGAACAAAAAACAAAAGAAGTTAAAAATACAATTGAATTCAAAACCGAAACTATTGAACAAAATGTTTCAGATGAACAAACAGAAACAAAAACTGAAGAACAAGTTGAATAAAACTTGTTTTTTTCTTTGTTTTGAATTGTAAATTTAAGTGCAAAATAATCAAAATAAAATTTAATTGTGAAGATCTTTTTTTTTAAATAAAAAGAGGTTCCATATTGCAACAAGAAACTTATATGGAGTATACAACTGAAAATATAAATTTTTTTATCCTTATAATTTATATCAAGGAATGAAAATGCAAACTAAAAATAAAATTAAATATTCAAGTTCTTTAATTTTGTCAATGATAGGTTCAGAAGCATTTAAATTAGGGACTGCTATTTACATTTATAAATTTACAAATAGTTTTTGATTAGTTTCTATTTTGTATTTGCTTATACAAATACCAACATTTATTTCTTATTTATTAAACTACAAAATAACCAAAAAAAGAAATTTGAAACATATTCTTTTATGAACGGATATAATAAGTTTTTCAATTTTAGCAACAATTTTAATAGGTTATTTTGTTATTATTAAGTCAAATAATTTATTTGGATTTTCTATATTTTTATTAGTTATAAATTCACTATTAAGTATTGTTCATTCATTTAGATTTATTGCCTTAAAAACTATTATTTATAATATTTCTAATAATGAAAAAGATGTTAAAACTTATAACGTTTTAACTACCATTTCAACTTCCATAGCTTTTTTATTAGCTCCTATATTTTCTTTAATTTTATTTAGTAAATTACCATTTTGAGCACTTATTTTACTTAACATGGTAACTTATTTAATTTCAGGGTTTTTATATTTTTCATTTAAATTAAACGAAAAAGAAATCGAATTAGTAAAACAAGAAAAAACAGATTTAACAAATCAAAGTAACATTAAACAAAATAATGCTTTGAAGTGAGTTTATACTTTATCATCTAGTTTTATTATTGGTATATTTTTATATCCGAAACAATCCGGAATGTCTCAATTTTTTAAAGTAATAGATTTTGATGCTAACAAATGATCTTTCTTTTTAACCATAATTTTTGCATTATTTGGTTTGGCGGGGAGTTTATTATCTCTAATAATAAGAAATAAAAACATTAAACTTTTATGAGTTTTAACACCAATGAATTTAATATTCTTGATAACTATTCCTATATTATTTTCTAATGTTAATAATAAATTTAAAAATATTGCATATTTAATAACTATTGGTTTTCAGCAAATGCTTTATTCATTTTTTATTACTATTTTTTATACAAATTCTTACTTCCTATTTGATAAAGAAAAATTCAAAAACAATACAATTTACACTCTAATTTTTAGAATTATTTCTTCTTCTATAATTATTATCTTATTGACTTTTGTAAGTATCAAACTAAATTACTTTATTACTTTTACAATTTTTGCAACTTTAATTTTTATTAGCAGTGTGTTAATTACTATTTCAGAAAACATAATAATGAAGATAAAAACAAAAGATAAACTTACTGATAATACTAATGAAGTTGAAAAAGAGCAAGTTGAATAAAACTTGTTTTTTTCTTCAATTTTAGAATTTTACAATAATGTAATTTTCGCTTAATTTAGTGTAAAATAATACTGCATTGACACAGCATAATAGTATTTTGTAAAGTTTTTTATTTTGTACAAATTTGAAAGTAAGAAAGCTGTATCCCGAAATCATTAGAATAAAAACCCTATAAAAGAATTATTAATTGTCTTTGCAAAATTAGAAAGGCAAAAATATATGTCAAGATTCTTAGGATCAATGTTTAAAAGAAGTAGACGTTTTGGTTCTTCTCTTTTAGAAAATAACAAAGAATTTTCAAAAGGTAAAAAACGTACTACTGCACCTGGTCAACATGGTGCTAAAAAAACCAAACCATCAGATTACAAAACTCACTTAGTTGAAAAACAAAAAGTAAGATATATGTATGGTTTAAATGAACGTCAATTTAAAAACTTATTTGGAAAAGCTGCTCAAAAGAAAGGAATTACTGGGGTTATTCTACTTCAAATGGTAGAATCACGTTTGGACAATTTAGTATTTAGAGCAGGATTTGCAAAAACTAGAGCGCAAGCACGTCAATTTGTATCACATGGACATTTTATTGTAGATGGTCATAAAGCAAATATTCCATCAATGCAAATTGAAGTAGGTTCAAAAATTGAACTTAAACCAAGTTTGCAAAATAATTCAGAAGTTAAATCAGCTATTGATACAATGACTATAAGTCCTTGAATTAAAAGAGATAAATTCACATTTACTTACAAACGTTTACCTGAACGTAAAGAATTCGCTCATGATATTAATGAAGCATTAATTGTTGAATACTACAACCGTTAATAGGAAAATTTATTATTTCATATTAAGACTAAGATGTCCATCATATCTTAGTTTTTTTAATTTATAAACTTAGTTATAAACAAATATAAATGATTTTTTTTACTTGTTATCACAAAAAATGTTTTAAATAAGTTAAATTTTTGTTTATTTTTCACTTATTAAGGCGTTTTTTTTTTTTTTTGTTTTGCAATACAATTCGAAAGAATTTTACGTAAAAATTTAAGGAGAAAAAATGGCTGAGAAAAAGTTTCTATTAAGAGAAACTATCCATCCACAAACAAAACAAACTGTTTATTTAATCTCTGAAGTTGGAGTGCAAGCAAAACCGGTAGTCTTGCCAAACTTACTAGAATCATTAAAACAATTTGTTATGCAAAACGCGAAAGCCCCACAAACTA
>NZ_SOCH01000007.1:0-3880 GCF_004365165.1 Metamycoplasma hyosynoviae
AAAAAAAAAAAAAATGGTTATCCAAATGCATTTGCAGCAAAAATTATGCTAAAACAAGAGAAAATTTGTGATTTAACTAAATATTGATTATAAAGCAAAAAATCTATATAAAAAGTAAAAAGAAGAACATATGTCCTTCTCTTTATCTTAATTTAATAATAAGATTACTTATTTCATTCAATTGTTATGTTTGAAGTACCGGTTGGTTGTGATTCATTTCAGTGTTGACCAATTCAGTATTTACTTCAACCTTCTGGTTTTTTATCAATTTCTTTTATGTTTATTTTCATATTACCAAAAGTTAAAATAACTGTAGATAAAACACTTTCATCATTGGATGAAGCTTTTAAAACTTCTTCATAGCTTAATGCTGGTCAAAAGGCTATAGGGCCCACATATTTTAAAGTTTTTGGTAATGTAATTTCACCAAAGTGAGGATATCAAAAAGTTTGACGACCTATACTTTCTATTTTGGTGTTTGATAAATCAAGATGTGACATTCTGAATATTTTATTTATGATGTTATTATTTTGGTTTACATCAGAAACACCTAATCTTGTTAGCATTGTAAGTTCATTAAAGTTACATTCAGATATTCAACCATTACCATCAATTAAAGAATTACGAATTTCTTTGATATTTCTTGGCAAACGTAATTTTTTAAGGTTATTTCATCCATCAAGACCAGTTTGTCTATAAATGTTTTCACCATCATCACTTTCAAAATCAGCCAAATAAAGTTCTTCAATAGTATTGGAATCAGCAATCATACCAAAATTAAAGGTGTCTTTTTTCTTGTTTTGAAGATCAACTTTTTTCAATTTTCTATTGGTTTGATCAAATACGAAATAGTCTAATTTGTTTAAATTAGCTGCTCTAAGAATAAATTCTTCAAGTTTATTTCCGGTAAATGCATTTTTGCCAATTTTTTCGTATGGAATATCTCTTTTGAATTTAACTTCTGATTCTTTTTTATCTAAGAATTTAATTAATTGTTTTTGATCTTTAGTTTCAAGATAAGTGAATTTTTCAGTAACATCTTCACGTAATGCAATCTTAGATTGTTCACCTGTTGATATTAATTTAAGTTTAAACGATCCTTTAATATCAGGATTTGTTACTGATACAAGATCACTAAAATTGTCTCTACCTTCAAAATAATAAGCGTGGTTATTATAATATTTAAATGTGGCTACAACATTTTCTGCAACATCATTTGAATAAGTAGAAAATAAATTAGTTATTGTTTCAATATTATCATACATTTCAAGATAATGCAAATCACCAGATTCTCCTGAAATTAGAGTGTTAATTTTCTTGATAGTTTTAGGAAGTTTAATTCCCACTACTTGTGAGTGGAATTCATCATAACTATTAATTATTAACTTATCAATTTCTTCAATACCTTCATCAAGTTTAACAAAATAGTTTGAACCAAATGTTTCGTTTGAATACATAGTTCCTACTTTTTTAACCCTATAAGAACCTATGAAGGCAGGTATTTGAAATATCGGTCTTAATCTTTGTTCCAAAGATGCAACTTTATGACCATTACGTTCAATAATTTCATATGTAAAATCTTGTTCATTTTGATCTAGTGTCTTAAAATTAGATATTACTTTGCTATATTCTTGTGAAACTGTTGAAGGATTTTTTGCATCTTTCACTTTGTAAGTAACTGTAATTTTATCTTTATCAGTTTGTTTAACTTTTACATCTTCAGTAACAAATTCAATACGACTGTCTTTAGTTATAAGATTAATGGCATTAAAGTTATCTCATAAATCATAAGCCATTGTGTTTTGCTTATCTACAACATCAAATGTTATTTGTTGTGCTAAATCATTAACTAGTTTCAAAGGCATTTTAAAGCCAGTGATTTCTATTTGACGTTGTGATGAAAAAATATCAGATCTACCAGTTTTATCTTTGATTCTAAATGAAACTTTAATTGATACTAAATCAGCAGGATGTGATATTTCAACACTACCAGCGTCTATTTCAAAACCTGGATCAATGTCTTGTTTCAAATGTGAAAGTTGATTAACTTGTATTGCTTCTTTTGATTCAACACCATCAACTGAAATTACGTTAGTTCCATTTAAATATTCATCTAATTCTGTTTGAATTGCATAATATTTAAAACCATTGATGGTAAAGGTTTTTTCACCTGATTCAAATTGAGTTTTCTTATCTTTAATTTTATATGAAACTATAACATTAGTTCTTTTTGTTGAATTTGTTTCATCTTCTTGAATTAATTCGTCACCATAATAAATAACTTCCAAATTATTGCTATTTGCTTGTGAAGTAAGTGTATTAGTTAAATTAGTTTTCTTTAAACTACTTGCAAAAGTAGTGCTTTTATCAGTATAATCAAAAGTTATACCATTTGCTGCATCTTCAACTGCTTTTTTATAATCAAAAAAGCCAGCTATTATAACTTCAATAACTTCAGATGATTCTTTGGTACTTCTATCAACTATTTTAACTTTTGCTTTTATTTTATTATCATCTTCTAATTTTTCAAATGTTTCAAATTCTAATTGATAATTTGGATTAGCTAAAGGTGTGCCTTCAACAATACCTTTTTCAGTTGCGTCTTGAACATATGTTGAAGCAACATCTTTATAATTAACATTCAAACTTTTCAAATAATCGGTTAATTTAGTTGAAGGAATAGCGAAGTCTTTAAATTTGATTTCTAGTTTATCAGAAATAAATTTTTCATCTTCAATAGATTTAACTTTTAACTTGTAAGAAAATATAGCTTCAGCCTCATCATCATTAGTTGTAACATCAATATTTACAATTTCATATTGTAAAGCATCATCATTGTCTTGTTTTAAGTAAATGTTAAAGTGTTTGAATTTACCATTTTCTTTTTTAGCAACTTCTGAAGCTAAGTGTTGTCCACGAATGAAATTAATGAATTCAATTTTAACTTTATCATTAACTCTATCTTCTTCTTTTTCACTAATTTGACCAAGTTTATTAAGTTCAACTTTTTCTTTTGGAGGTTTTAAATCTCTAAATTCAAAAAATCTGTAGTTTGATTGTGCATTATTGATTTTATTACGGATTGCAAACTTAGTACGGAAGGTAGTATAAGGTTTATCACTATCAAGTGGTTGTTTATCAACTTCATCTTTATCTGTTTCAACTATCAGTTCATATAGCTTGCCATCTAAATTTGAAGCTTCAAAATCAGCAATCTTTGTAATATCAGCTTTAGTTTTATTTTCTTTATCTTTTACATCAATTTTAATTGATTGTAAAACTTTATCAAGAAAAGATACTTTTCTTTGATTTGAAAAAACTGTTGAAAGTGATACTATTGAAGAAAGTGCTGCAGTGGCTGCACCTATAGATGATCAAACAATAACCTTATTTTTAGGATTTTGTGTTTTGATTTTATCTTCAGATACTTGCTGTTTTGGTTGTTGTGTGTTTAATTTTTTCTGTTCTTGCTCTTTCATAAGTTAGTGCCCTTACAAGATTTTTGCAAATGATAAAATTAGAAAAATTAGATTAATTAAAAACAATCCTGAAATTAGACCAATAACTGCAAATACTCATTTTGGCATTTTGTATCTAACAGTTGAGATTTTGATAGACTCGGTTGCTTCAAAACCTGTGTTTTTGAGAATTTCAGAAATTTTTGAACTAGCCAAAATGGCTTCTGAATAATATTGGGTTGGTGTTCCAAGACCACCAATAGTTTTGATAAAAATTTGTGATTTAGTTTTATCTTGTTCTAGGAAATAATAAACATCAACATCATTTCCATTTTCTAATGTGTTTTCAATCACAATTTTTCCGTTAAAGTTTTCAAGTGTTCCTTTAACATCTGATTTTTGAATGTCTTTAGCTTTTTTAG
>NZ_SOCH01000007.1:4120-45019 GCF_004365165.1 Metamycoplasma hyosynoviae
GTTTGTGGATGGATAGTTTCTCTTAATAGAAACTTTTTCTCAGCCATTTTTTCTCCTTAAATTTTTACGTAAAATTCTTTCAAATTGTATTGCAAAAAAAAAAAAAAAAAATGCCTTAATAAGTGAAAAATAAGCAAAAATTCAACTTATTTCAAGCATATTTTTTGAAAAAGCAAAATAAAAGAAAAGTCGGATTTGACTTTTCTCTTGTTTTAATATTTCTGGTCTTTATTAGTTAGAATTTCACTCAATTTTTAATTCATTATCTATTCCATTGGGTTGACTATCTTTTCAATATTGACCTACTCAATATTTACTTCAACCATCTGGTTTTGAGATGGTATTTTTAACTTTTATAATCGAGTTTTCTATATTAGTCAATATTATTTGTTCTAATTCTGAGTCAGAATAAGAGAATGGATTTCCTAAAATATTATATTTATCATTTTTTTCTGTAAAGTAAAATACAAAAGGATCTACTTTTTCTATTCCACTAGGTAAAATAATAGTAACGCCTTTAGTAGATCATTGAAATGTTCTATGTTTTATTTCCTTGATAGGACAATTAGAAAAATCAAGCGTTATATTTTTAAAATTACTAAATGAATTATGATGCAAAGTTTTTAATTGTGTTAATTCTTTAAGATTTTCAATATTATTTGTTTCAATTATTTTAGCTTTTATTTGTTTGGTTTTGCTTGGCAAATTAACTTTTTCAGATTTTCCATTTAAACTAAAATCCAAAATATTTTCTGTACTATCGCTAGAAAAATCAGGAAATATAATACTTTTAAGTGAAGTTATGTCATTTAATAATAAACGCATTGGAAATTCATCAAATTTGTGATGAGTCAATTTGATTTCTTCTAATTTCTTCATTCTTTCCAGAATGAAATTTTTTTGTTGATCTTTATCAAGATTTGGTAGATGTAAATCGATTTTTTGAATTTTTAATCCAGATAAAGCATTCTTGTTAATTTTTTTATATCCCAATTGTTGGCTAAAATCTATTGTTGTTTCATTATTATCGACTGCTTTATATAGAACTTCACCATTAGAAGACTCTAAAAACGAAAATTCACTTGCATGATTTAATTTTAATTTTTTATTAGCTTCGCCTGATTCTAATAAATTAAATTTAAATGAACCTTTTCCTTGTCTTCCTAAATCTGTTGTTAGTACGGTAAAGAAATTATGAAATTCGTTAATTAACTTGAAATAGTATGTAGAAGAATCAGTACCTTCTGCTTTATAATCATCACTTTTATTTATATAATTGCAGAAAGTAGAAAATAATTGACCTTCGATTGTTTCAACGTTATCATACATTTCCAAATAAGCAAGTGCTGAAGAATCACCATTTATAAGCGAATTGATTTTTTTAATTGTTTTAGGTAATTTTATAGCAGCAATTCTTGCATATTCATTAATATTATCTGTAGAAATAATTAAGTTACTTACTTCTTGAATTCCTTCTTCTAAAATCACTCCATATAATGAAGAATTATTAACAACATTACTAAATAGCGTACCAACTTTTATTACTTTAAATGAACCAATTTTCGCCGGCACTTTGAATACAGTTAAATTCTTTCTATCATTTAAAAATGCCGCTTTATGTCCATTATGTTCAATAATTTCATATGAAAAATCTGCTATATTATCTGTTGAAGTTTTAAAACTATTTATAGTTTTGCTATACTCTTGTGAAATTGTGTCATTTTTCTTATCTTTAATCTTGTATGTAATAGTGATTTTATCTTTATCAGTTTGTTTAACTTTAATTGATTCTTGAATAAATTCACAACGTTCATCAATAACTTTTACATCAATACTATCAAAATTATCTCAAAAATCATAAGCCATATGGCTAGCTTTTGTTGATACATCAAATGAAACTTGTTGTGCAAGATCATCGACTAATTTTTGAGGCATTTTAAAATCTTTAATTTTAATCGTTCTTTGTTTTGAATAAATTCCTGGTTTTCCATATTTTTCTTTAATTCTGAAGTGAATGTTTAAAGAAACTAAGTCATCCAATTTCTCAATCATGAAAGTATTTGAATCTACTTCGTATATACTCTCATCGAAATTAGTTTTTGATAGTTGTGCATAAGCTGTTATATTCGAAATTTCTTGTGTGGCTTTATTTTCAACATCAAACTGAACTTGATCAATATAAGTATTTAATTCTTCTGGTGTTAAATATTTTTTAAAACCTGTAATTTCGATATCTCTAGCTTCTGAAATAATATTGTTAGAATTATCTCTAATTCTTACTTTTGCATCAATTTTCTTAGGATGTTCACCTTCTTTTTTAAATTCATCAAATATTAGTGTGTAATATGAAGGTAAAGTATTTCCATCTTTTTTACCAATAACTTTAGTTTCAATTGCATCTTGAATATAAGTTACATCAGCATTTTCATAAGAAAATTCAACTGTTTTTAAATATTCGGTTAATTGCTCTGAATTTTTAGCAAAGTCATCGAATTTAACTTCTAAAACATCTGATGTGAATTTTTCATCATTAATTGATTTAACTTTTAGTTGATACGAAATAATTGCTTCTGATTTTTTATCATCAGCAATGGCTTTAATATTTACAATTTCATATTTAAGATCATCACTATTATTATCTTTTAGAAAAACTTCAAAGTGCTTATATTTGCCATTTTCTTCTTCAAGTGTTTTAGAAGCTACATTTAATTCACGTCTAAATCCATCAAAGAATTTAACTACAACTCTTTCTTTGCCTAATTCATTTAATTTGGCTTTTTCTTTTGGAGGTTTGATATCTTTGAATTCAAAACTTATGAAATTAGATTGTGCTTTTGTAATTTTATTACGAAGTGCAAACTTAGTACGGAAGGTAGTATAAGGTTTATCTTTATCAAGTGGTTGTTTATTGACTTGATCTTCTTCTGTTTCAACTATTAGCTCATATAACTTATTGTTTAATCCAGATGCTACAAAATCAGCAATAGTTTTAATATCATCTTTTGTTTTAGTTTCTTTATCTTTTACATCAATTTTAATTGATTGTAAAACTTTGTCAAGAAAAGATACTTTTCTTTGGTTTGAAAAAATAGTACTAAATGATACTACTGAAGAAAGTGCTGCAGCAGCTGCACCCGCAACTGATCACACTATAACTTTAGTTTTAGGATTTTGAGTTTTAACTTTATCTTGATTTTGCTGAGGTGTTTGCTCTTGCTTGTTTAAATTTTTCTGTTCTTGCTCTTTCATTTAATTTCCTTAAATTACAAGATTTTTGCAAATGATAGAATTAGAAAAATTAGATTAATTAAAAACAGTCCTGAAATAACACCAATAACTGCAAATACTCATTTTGGCATTTTGTATCTAACAGTTGAGATTTTGATAGATTCAGTAGCTTCAAAACCTGTGTTTTTAAGAATTTCTGAAATTTTTGAACTTGCTAAAATTGCTTCTGAATAGTATTGGGTAGATGTTCCAATCCCACCTATGGTTTTAATGAAAATTTGTGATTTAGTTTTATCTTGTTCTAGGAAATAATAAACATCAACATCACTACCATTTTCTAATGTATTTTCAATCACAATTTTTCCATTAAAGTTCTCCAAACTTCCTTTAACATCTGATTTTTGAATGTCTTTAGCTTTTTTAGATTTAGCCAAAAGTTCAATTTTAACTTTTAATGCCAAATCGTCAAGTGTTTGAGCAGTGGCAGCTGTAGAAACTTGTTTAATTTCTTCAGTTTTACCTGCTTGAATTTCTAGAAGTTTGTTTTTTATTAGAAATTCAATATTTGTAGTTTTGATGTCAACTTTTAAAGCAACTAATTTATCTAAAAGTTGTTTTGATTTTACAACATCAAGCATTCCACAAACTTTGTTTTGGAAGTAAAAATATAACATTGTTTGTGGTTCTTTTGCATTTTGCATAACAAATTGTTTTAGTGATTCTAGTAAGTTTGGCAAGACTACCGGTTTTGCTTGCACTCCAACTTCAGAGATTAAATAAACAGTTTGTTTAGTTTGTGGATGGATAGTTTCTCTTAATAGAAACTTTTTCTCAGCCATTTTTTTCTCCTTGTATTTTACGTAAAAATTCGAGCAAATTTTATTGCAAAAAAAAAAAAAAAAAAAAGGCTATCGAAATGCAGTTGCAGCAAATTTTTGGCTTAAATAAAGAAAAATTTGTGAATTTATATCATTTTAAACTTCATAAGAAGAAAAGAAGAAGGAAAAAATAAAAAAATAACAAGGTAGAAAAAAACTCTTATAAAATTGCCCAATTTTACAAATTTAGCAATATTTATATGACTAAATATATAATTTTATATATCTATTTTCAAGTTAAAACATTGTTTTGATAGAAAAATATTAGATTTCATATTGATAATAAAATGGAGAAAAATGTTAAAAAGTAAAAAAATGAAGTTTCTATTAATGGGTTCAATTCTACCTTTTTTAGGAACTACATTATTTTCTGTTTCTTGCAATAATAAAAAATTGTTGGAAAATGTTTTGAAAAATGCAAAAGTAGAAGTAGAAAACAAAAACAAATTTACAAATACATTAAAAAAAGAAGAAATTAAAATAACTTTGAATAATGATGATTTTGAAGTTATTGATAAAAGTTTTGAAATTAAAAAAGACGATGAAACTTCAATTATTGTTAAATTTAGAATAAAAAGTAAATCAAAGAGTATTGTATCAGAACAAATAAGTGTTGAAGTTAATGGATTTAAAGATAAAAATCTACCTTATTCATATTCAGATTTATGAAATGATATAAATAAAGATGGGAAGATGTATTCTTTAAGTTCGATTGGTGAAATTAAATTCGATGTAGTTGATACTACAGGATTAAGTCAAGATTATGATAGACCTATAAAACGTGAGCAATTTTCATCTATAAAATTAACCAAAGAACAATTAGATGAATGATATGACAAAGTTTTTGGTTATTTTTATAAAAAAATTGAAACTTTACTTCTTTATAAATCTTTTGTAGAAACTAAATTAACATCTCTTTTGACCGCTTATGGTACAAATGCAACTTATTTTGCAAAAATTTATGATGAAGCAGTAAAAGAATTAAAAGACACAATGGATGTGTACAATGATGAATTCAAAACTGATTTAGATAAATTAAATAAAGAAGGTTTGGAATCAGAAATAGCTAAGGAACTAGCTAATAAAATTGAAATCCAAAAAGGAATATTTGATAAACAATACCATTCTTTAACTTTAACACAAAATAACATTCTTTCTCGTTTAACCAAATTAATAGTAGATCCAGCCCACAAATATTTCAAAGATGAAGAAACCAAAAACAAACGTCTTGGTAAATTAAAAATTAATCAAAAGCTCCAAGATGCTAAATTAGATAATGTTAGACAAATATTCAAAGAACATAAAGCCGAAAGTTTTACTATAGAAGTAGATGCAACATATGCAGAAGATTTTAAATTTACTTCCGATGTTCCTAAATGATTAAAAGATCACTTAGAAGAAAATAGCATTAAATATACTCCTGATCCTGCAAAACCTGAATATACTCAACAAAAATTCTATGAAGATTATTTCTACACATCAGTATTTGAAATCGAACTTGGTCGTCAAATATATAACCTTTTTGGTGAAGGCTATTTTGTTGATTTAACTACATTAGGTGATTGAGAACTTGACAGTAAAACTACTCCGGGAAAAGTTTTACTAAATGTAAAAACTCAACAATGACAAACCGAAAATACTAAACAAAAAGAATTAAATGAATATGTTATTAAAACTTTAAATGAAATAATTGATGATAGATGAGATGATGAAACTAAAGTTGAAGCTGTAAGAAACTATCTTCTATATAAACTTTATTATGCTAGTGAAGAAGAATTAGAAAAAGTAAAAGAAACTAACCTTTTTGTTAATAAATTAGGTCTTTCACTTGCTGATCCTTATAACCTTATAGCAGGCGGTTCAGTAGTTTGCGATGGATATGCACGTGCTTTTTCTTTATTTATGTATTATTTGGGTATTCCTAGTAGATATATGGGCGGTATTGGTATGCCTACTGAAGATGAAGATGATAAAGTAGCACATGCTTGAAATGAAGTTTGGCTTGAAAAAGATGGCAAGGGTGCTTGATATCCACTCGATTTAACTTGAGATGATGGTGATGAAGAAGCAGGGAAGGATTCATTTAATTTCTATTACAGCTACTTTTTACAAAATGTGGTTAATAAAGTTCCATTTGAAACTTCACATAAAACAGATCCTGTTTTAAAACAATTTTATGTAAATCGTCCTACTCCCTTAAAATAAGTTAATTAACTAATTTAAAAAACTAAAAAATAAATTTTGTATCAGACAGAATTTGTTTTTTTAATGCAAGTAAAATTATTTTTTATGCTTTTAATAGTTGAATAACCAAATTTTTTAGAACCTTTATATTTTATGATTTTTGCTTTTTTTATTATGTCTAAATGATGATTAATACCATAATAAGTAATGCTTAATTCTTTAACCATACTTTTCGCATCTATATTAGGATTTTTTAAATTAATTGAAGAATTTCTTTTGTCTTGAATTTATATTATCAAATTGATTATTAAATATATCTTCATTTTGACTTTATGAAGTCGATTCTTTTGATGAAATTTACAAATTCTTTATTTATATACATTACTGCATTAGTGCAATTATCATCATTGCTACCTATAAATTTAAGCTCTGGAGGAAGAATCATTTGCAGTAAGAGCATCTTTTATACGTCTTATTCCCAAACCATAAGATTCTATAAAACCAAGTTTAAAAAACATTTCTTTTAATTCTTTATTCAAATATCTTCTTCTATCAAAACTTCTTTCTTTATTTAAAGCTTCTATGGTAACAAGCGGAAATCAACAATTATGATTCACAAATGAAATACTATCTTTATATTGATGAATATCAACATATTCATAAATTTGATATTCTTTATGTAAATTGCATTCATAGCAAGTTCTTCAAATGTAGCAAGCGAATAGTTATATACTATTTTATTTTCTATTTTATCATTAGCTCTGAATGTATAAGAGAACATAATATAATCTTAAAATAATCACTAAGTGTTTTAACTTGTACTTAAACTGGGCCTTCAAATTTTTTTGATTTCATTTTATCTGTTCCACTAACTTACCTAATAACTTCAATGTGAGCATATGGTATAAATTCATTAGATTTATTTAGTTTAAAATATTAGTCTTTAAGGAAAAACTAAAAATATGTTTTATAAAATTCTGGAAGTTGACTATGAATTTTGGACAGTGTAATTTTAATAAAATAAAAAAATAGATTTCATGCTAGAAACCTATCTATTTATTTAATTTTCTTTGAAAATTATTTGCAATTAGTTTTATTAATTAAATCAATGAAATTTTGAGGATTAATTGAATAATAGCCGATTAAAAAGCCATCTAAATTTTTAACTTCTAATAATGATGATATAGTGTTGTCGCATACACTTCCACCATATAGAACTGGCACTTGATGATTGGTTTTTTGTTTAATAAAATTAATAGCATCTTCTAAATACATAATTTTAGGTATTTTACCAGTACCTATATAACTAATTGGTTCATATGCTATTATTAATGACTTTAAATCAACATTTTTAGTGCATTCTTCAATTTCTTTGGTTAAAAATTTCATAAGTCTATCTTTGCTGTTGCAGTCTTGTGCAGATTCACCGATACACAAGATTGGTAAAATATTGTTTTCTTGAAGTAAAAGGATTTGTGAGTTTATTAATTCATTACTTTCACATTTTGATTTACGGACATAAGAATGACCCACGATTGTAAATTTAACTTGCATTTCTTTTAAAGAAGTTACTGTGGTTTCATCTACCATACAACCTTTATTGTAAGAAGAAACATTTTGAGCGCCTATTTTAAATGTGTTGTTTGAAAAATAATCTAGGGCAAATGGCAGTGCTGAAGACATTACAGCAAGTCCAATGTAAGTAGAAGCTAAATCCAATGTAGTTTTCGGAATGTAACTAGCAATATCAGTAAGATATTTTTTAGTTTCTAGATAAGAAAGTTCGGACTTTAGATTAGCTATAAAATATTTCATATTTCTCCATATAGGGTGTGAAAGTAATTAGTCAAATAATGGTATATAAAAAAGTATAAAGAAAATTTTACTTTTAAAATGAAAATGAACAAAATTATGTGCTATAATTCTTTTAATTCAATATTAAGTTATTGGATTAACAATAGTTAATGTCTTATCCGAGTACTTTGTACTTACTTCACATAATGATGAATAAAAATTTCTGCGGAATTTTTTATTAAATAAAAATCCTCTTTTTAATTTGATTTCGAGGATTTTTATTTTTTTTATTTTGTGTGTTAGGTTTTTGAATAAAATTATTTAATTTTATCGTTAATAGCTTCTTTGATTTCTTTTTTACCTTTGTAAAAACCACAGAATTCACATATAGTATGAGGAATAATTGCTTGTTTGCAGTTATTACATAATGCAAGTGTAGCGGGTTTTAAGGCGTGGTGAGATCTTCTTAGCGCTTTTCTTTGTTTCGATGTTTTTCGTTTTGGTACAATCATTGCACAACTCCTTATTAATAATATTAATTAAATTAAGTAATTAAACAAATGCATGTTGTAAATGTTTAATTTGAATAATGGCAGGGAAGGTTATTAAACAAGTTTAATAATTGCCATTTTTGCATTGTCGCCTTGGCGATTTACAAGTTTGATAATTCTTGTATATCCACCATTACGAGCAGTGTATTTTGGTGCAACAACATCAAATAAATGTTGAACAGAAGTTTTCTTACCATCTTTTGCAGGCTTATCAATTAAATACTTAATTGCTTGCCTTCTTGAAGCTAAGGTGTTAGTTTTACCTAGAGTAATCATTTTTTCGGCTTTAGGTTTGATTCTTTTAGCACGTTCTAATGTAGTTTTAATTTCACCATAGATTAAAAGATCGGTTACAAGTGCTCTTTCAACATGGTTTCATCATTCACTGTTTCTTCTAAATAATTGTTTAGGATTTGCCATCTCGTTTTTCTCCTTATACTATTTGTCAATTTCTTCAGAAGTTTTTTCTTCTTGGCTTTCTCTTCATTTTTTAAGTTTTTCAATGATGTCATCAATTGATTTTTTACCTAAATTCTTGATATTTCCAAGTTCTTCTTCTGTTAGTTTTGCAAGTTCATCAACTGTAGAATATTCTGCTCTTCTTAAAGCATTTAAACTTCTGATGGTTAGATTTAATTTTTCAATTGGAACAGATGATGTTACTACTTTTTCTTTTTCTTTTGGAATTACTTCAAAGATATTTACTGTTTCAAGTGCGTCAAAGTTTCCAATAATTTGGAAGTGAGCTACAATAATTTTTGCAGCTTGTTCCATAGCCATAGCTGAAGTTAAAGTTCCATAAGTTTTAACTGCTATTTTTAATTTTTCATTTTCAATAATTGACCCTGTATTTAATTGTTCAACTGTAATTGCTACTTTTTCTACTGGAGAAAAGTCACTATCAATTGCAAGATATTGTCCAATTTTAATTTTACTATCAAGTTTTGGTCCGTATTGTTGAATAATGTTTTTGTTTTCTTCAAAATCAATAAAGCCACGTCCAGTACGTAAGAACAAATCAAATTCTAAATGTCCGTCTTGGGCAATGGTACAAATATATGCATCTTTATTTACGATTTCAAGTCCATTAGTGTTGGTAATATCGTTTGCATAAATTTCGCCGGTGTGAGTTGATTTGAATGAAATTTTAACTAAATTATCTTTTTCGAATAATTTTGGTACATAAGTAAATTTAATTGCACGAATATTTGAAATTAAATTAACTACGTCTTCTTGAACACCTTTTAGTGTTTGAAACTCGTGTTCTATACCATCAATTTTAATTGCAAAAGGAGCTATAGAAGTTATAGAAGAAAGAAGTGTTCTTCTTAAAACAGTTCCTAATGTAATACCATAACCTCTAACTAATGGTTCAACCGAAAAGACAGTTTCAAATTCACTTTTGTGTTCTGATTTTAATTCCTGGTATTTAATTTTTTCAAATTTTTCCATATTATTACCGTTATCTTTTCCAGTTTTTATTGTCTCTTAAGGATTTTCTTAGGAGGACGAGTTCCATTGTGAGCCATAGGGGTTACGTCTTTAATTTCTTTAATTAAAAGCCCACTAGCTTCAATTTGTTTACGAGCTGTTGATTTACCAGGTCCAACTCCTTTAACCAAAATTGAAACTTCTTTTAAGCCGAATTCTTTGGCTTTTTCAAGTGCAGCTGCAGCTGCTAGTCCTGCTGCATAAGGGGTTTTTTTCTTTGTTCCTTTATATCCTATAGCACCTGATGAACTTCAGGCAAAAACATTACCTTTAACATCAGAAAAAGAAACGATGGTGTTTTGATAAGTTGAGTGAATGTGAGCAATACCTTGGGTAATTGTCTTTTTTACTTTCTTTGCCATTATTTAGTGTTTCCTTTCTTACCAGCAATAGTTTTTCTAGGACCTTTTCTTGTTCTAGCATTCTTTTGTGTACATTGACCACGTACAGGAAGTCCTTTACGGTGTCTCATTCCACGATATGATTTAATTTCCATTAATCTTTTAATGTTTAGGTTAACTTCACGTCTTAAATCACCTTCAGTGGTGTATTTTTTAGCTTCATCACGAATACGTGTTAATTCGTCTTCAGTTAAATCTTTGACTCTTTTACTTTCATCAACTTTAGCAGCAAGACAAATTTTTGATGCTAATGTTCTTCCAATTCCGTAAATATAAGTTAAAGATATAACTACTCTTTTATTATTAGGAATTTCAATGTTTAAAACTCTAGCCATATCTTATCCTTGTCTTTGTTTGTGTTTAGGATTGATGCAAATAATCCTATTTATTCCATTTCTTTTTATTAGTTTGCAATCTTTACAGATGCGTTTAATTGAAGCTCTAACTTTCATTACTCTTCTTCCTCTCTTTATTTTAGCCGATAAACAATACGTCCTTTAGACATATCATATGGACTTAATTCAACATCTACCACGTCTCCAGGAATCATTTTGATATTGTGAAGTGTCATTTTTCCTGAAGTGAAAGCTTTTATCGTTATCCCGTTGTCCAATAAAACTTCGTAATCTTTGGTAGAAAATACTTTGGTAATTTTGCCAGACATCTTAATTGCGTCTTTTGCCATTAAATATTATCTCCTGTTAAAATGTATGCTTTGTTATCGTATATTAAAACAGTTTGTTCATAATGCGAAGTGTTGAGACCATAAGGATCTACTACTGTTCAACGATCTTTTTTGACAACTACATTTTTAGATTTTTGTAAAATCATAGGTTCAATGCATATCACCATTCCATTTCGAATAATAGGACCAGTTCCAGGAACACCATCATTATCCACAATAGGATCTTCATGAAGTTCTTTTCCTATGCCATGTCCCGTATACTCTTCTGGTGTGTAAAAGCCTTGACTTTTAATATAACTTCCAATAGCGAAAGATATATCACCAATTCTTTTACCAACTTTGATTGCATTAAATCCTGCATAGAAAGCGTCTTTTGCCACTTGAATGAGTTTTTTATCTTGTTCGGATATATCACCTACACCTTTAGTGAAAGCTGAATCAGAATAATATCCATCTCATATAACACCCATATCGATTTTTACAATGTCACCATTTTTGACAACATAATCTGATGGAATGCCATGTATTAGTTCTTCGTTAACCGAAATGCAGCAAGTGTTTGGAAACCCATATTGCCCTAAAAAGGCGGGTTTTCCTTGTCTTTTAATAATTTCTTTAAAAGCGACGCTATCTATTTCTTTTAAAGAAACCCCTGGACTTATGAAGTCATATACAATTTTTTTTACTTCTGCCAAGATTGAACAAGCTTTTTTGATTTTTTCAATTTCTTCTAAGGTTTTAATTTTTATCAATTCAAAACCTCTTCTGCATCTTTTAAAACTTCTTCGATTGGTTTATAGCTATTAACTTCACATAAAATGTTGCTTTTACGGTAGTAATCAATTAAAGGTGCAGTTTCTTTTTCATATATATCTAAACGTTTTTTAATAATTTCTGGAGCATCATCTGCTCTTTTAATAATTTCAATGTCTTTGCAAGTTTTATTATCACAATGCACTAAATCCTTGGGAGGGTTGTATTGCATATGGTAAATAGTTTTACATTTTGGACAAATTCTACGTTTATCTAATCGTGAAATAATTTGAGCGTTAGTAATATTTAGCAATATTACTTTATGAATTACAATATTTTCTTTTTCTAAGTTTTTTAGAAATTTAGCTTGTTCAATGGTACGAGGATATCCATCTAATATAAATTTCTTATTCTCAGAAACTAGATTTTTCAAGGTTTTTTGCACAAGTTCATTTGTGATACTATCATCAACAAATGCCCCTGAATCTAATATGCTTTTAATTTTTAGTCCCAATTCGGTTTTGTTTTGAATTTCACGACGGAACATATCGCCTGTTGAAACTTGATAATAACCGAATTTTTCCACCATTTTTGATGCTAGTGAACCTTTTCCAGCGCCTGGTGCGCCTAGGAAAAGTAAATTTATATTTTCTTTAGAACTATCTATCATATTAGATCTTCCTCTTCTTCTCCATATACTTCCTTTAATTCTCTTATTTGACGACGTTTTCTAGCAAGTTCTTGTGACTTATATCTCGCTTTAATTTGTTCAATAGTTTCATAGGCGGTAGATACAAGTATCATTACAGTAGTTCCGCCAAATGCAATTTGTGCGGGCATTCCCATCATTTGTTGAACATATTGCATAGCACCCAAGATGATTAAATATATTGAAGAGAAAAACGAAAGTCTTAATACAACATCAAGTAAATAATCTTCAGTTTCTTCACCTGGTTTAATTCCGGGAATGTATGTTGATGATTTAGTGAAATCTTCACTTATTTTATCTATTCTTGATTGTTGAATTCCAAGAAGGATGGTTAAGCCAAATGTTATTAAGATGAACAAGATAAAACCTAAAGGTTTTGTTACTTGTAAATGTGCATAAACTCAATAATAATATTGACTTGAAGTATCAGTTAGATTAGCTATCATTGTAGGAACTGATAGTACCATCAAAGAAAATATTACACTCATAATCCCAGCCGGATTTGCCTTAATGGGTAAGAAACTTAATTCTTTTTCGGTTTTAGCAAGACCAGCTCCAACTTGTTGTATAGGAATACGACGTTCTGCAATTGTGAAGATAATTACAATTAAAATAGTTAGTAAGTATCCAAGTAAATAAACTGCAAAATTAATAATTTCTTTTAAGATGATTGAGTTTTTTGAAGCACTAGGAACAAAGAATTCAAATGCATGTCTGAATGTAGGAATTAAATTAGTTCCAATACCGACAAAAATTAATAAACTTGTTCCATTTCCTACACCTTTGTTTGTGATTTGTTCACTTAAAAACAAAGCGAAGAATGAACCTCCAATAAGTATTATTGGAAGGATCACATATCCATAAATGGTATTGCCTTTACTTCCAAATAATTGGGTTACAGAGGAATTGAATTTAATCCCAAACCCTTGTTGTGCGCCTACAAGCGCGCGCGTTATTAAAAGAGATTGTATGATTGAAAATATTATAGTAAATGCATAGGTGATATAGTTTATTTTAATTCTACCTTGCGGACCTGATTGACTCAGTCTATGAATTGCAGGAAATGCTTTGGTCTGCAAGATCATCATAACTAAACTAGCGGATATAAAAGGACTTATTCCAAGTGCTACTATAGAAAAATTCCTAAGTCCACCACCACCTACTAGGTTTAATATTGAAACAAAATCCCCATCTGATGAAATTTTGTCTTTGTTTTTTAAATCTACACCAGGAATTGTAATAGTTCCTGCGACGATAAAAATTGTCAAAATAAAGATTGTAAATAATATTTTTTTGAAAAGTGAGTGGTTAGCTCATCAATCTTTTCAAGAACGAGTTTTTTCACTAATAAACTTATTGATAGAAATTCTTCTATCAATTTTTTCGATTTCTTGCTCTTCTTTAATGGCTTCTTCTACTTTAGCTTTTTGAAGTTCTTCTTCTGAATCTTGCATAGAAGCATTTTCTGGAGAAAGACCTTTTTCTGGCTTTTCTACAGTAGCAAATAATTTATTAGCTTTTTTCTTCGCCATTATTTAACCTCTATTTTTCCTCCTGCTTTTTCAACGGCTTTCTTAGCACTTTCCGAAATAGCGGGAATTTGAATAGTTAGTTTCTTTGTTAGTTTACCACGACCAAGAATTTTTACAGGTAGTGTTCTTTTAATTAATTCATTTTTTAATAATGAATCATATGAAACAATTTCACCAGCTTTATATGCTTTTTCAAGCTCGTCTAAATTAACTACTTGGTATTCTACGTGGTTAACGTTATTAAATCCACGCTTAGGAATTCTTCTGAATAATGGGTTTTGACCACCCTCAAAACCTAAACGAACAGTACTTCTTTTTGTTTGACCGCTTTGGCCACGTCCAGCTTGTTTACCTTTTCCCGCAGCGTGTCCTCTACCAACACGATGTTTTTCTTTTCTTGAACCAGGAGTTGATTTTAATGTATGTAATTCCATAATAATTTCCTTCCGATTATTTTAATAAGTGTTTAACATCAATGTCACGTAATTTAGCGATATCATCAACTGTTTTTAATTCTTTTAGTGCATTCATTGTAGCTTGTACAATATTTTGTTTGGTTCTTGAACCATAAGTTTTAGTAGAAATATCAGTATATCCTGCAAGTTCTACTACTGAACGAACAGTTCCAGAAGCAATAATTCCTGCACCTTTAGGTGCTGGACGAAGTTGAACTTTAGATGCAATGAATTTTTGTTTAATTTCATGAGGTATTGTACCCTTAACAATAGGAACTGTGATGATATTTTTTTGTGCATCTTTCACAGCTTTTTTGATTGCATCTTGAACTTCATTAGCCTTACCGTGTCCAAAGCCAACTTTGCCTCTTTTGTTTCCCACAACAACATATGCTGAAAATGAAAATCTTCTTCCACCTTTAACAACAGTTGTAACTCTAGCTATATCAATAACTTTTTCTTCATAAGCATTTTCATCATTTTGATTTTGACCTTCTGCTTTTCTGAATTGTTTTTTGTTAGCTTTTACTGGGGTGCTACGTTGAGGTTGACTTTGTTTTTTTGCAGGTTCTGTTTTTTTAGTAGCTGCAATTATTTTGGTTGGATTAGCTTTTTGATCAGCTTTATTTTTTTCATCAACAGAAGGAATTTTATTGGTTGATTCTGCTGATTCTAAAATTTTCTTAATATCTTCTGCCATTAGAATTTAATCCCTTCTGCTCTTAATACTTCACAAAATGCTTTGACTTTTCCGTGATATATATATCCAGATCTATCGAAAACTATTTGTTTAATTTTTGCATTTTTCAATGCATCAGCAAATCCTTTTGCTACTGCTTTTACAGCTTCAATATTATTTGCTTTTTTGGCTAATTTTTGAGTTGAATATGATGCTAATGTAATATGTTTTTCGTCGTTAATAGCTTGTGCATAAAAATGATGTAATGATTTGAAAACGCAAACTCTTGGAACTTTAGCAGTACCTTTTGAAAGCTTGTTAGTTATTTTTAGGTGTTTAGCAACACGTTTTTCGTTTCTTGATTGCATTTAATTTCCTTTATGCAGTGCTATTTAGCAGCTGTTTTTCCTTCTTTACGACGGATAATTTCATCTTTATACATAATACCTTTTCCAGAATATGGACTAGGACGACGAATATCTCTAATATTAGCAGCGAATTCACCTACAGCTTGTTTATCTATACCTGAAATAATCATATTTGTAGGTTTTGGAAGTTCAACTTTTAGATTTTGAGGAATTGAAACGGTAACTGAATGAGAATATCCAGCGATAATTTCAATTTCATTACCTTTTAATGTTGCTTTATAACCAACACCTTTGATTTCAATTTCTTTTTTATAGCCTTGTGAAACTCCAATTAACATATTACTGATTATTGCATTGGTAGTTCCATGTAATTGTTTAGATCTTTTTTCTTCATTAGATCTTTCGGTTTTGATTTCATTATTTTCAATAATGACTTTAATTAAAGAAGAGAATGTGTATTGTAATGTTCCTAATTTTCCAGTAATAGTAATGGTGTTAGCATTTAGTGTTGCTTGCACACCTTCTGGGATTTGAAGAATTCTTTTTCCGATACGAGACATAGCAAAGACCTATCAAATAAAGGCTAGCACTTCGCCACCAATATTTGCCTTTCTTGCTTGTTTATCAGTAAGTAGCCCTTTTGATGTAGAAATTATTGCTGTTCCATATCCACTTAATACTCTTGGTACATTTGCAGCAGATACATATACTTTTAGACTTGGCTTAGATACACGTTTGATTCCGGAAATAGCAGATTGATTTTGGTTTAGTCCCTTGTATTTCAAACTAATTTTGATTTCTTTAAATTTGGTTTTTTCGTCGATAATAACTTCAAAATCAACGATGTATCCTTCTTGTTTAAAGATTTCAAGAATTTTAATTTTAGTTTTTGAATGAGGTACTAATACTTCGTGATACTTACGTGCAATTGCGTTTTTAATACGCACGAACATATCAGCAATTGGATCTATAATAATAGCCATAACTATCAACTCGCTTTCTTAATTCCTGGAATTTTTCCTTCGTGTGCCAATTCTCTAAAACAGATTCTGCAAATTTTGTATTTTCTTAATACAGCATGTACTCTACCGCAGATTTCACATCTTGTGTATTTTCTACATGAGAATTTTGGGACTCTTTTTGCTTTTGCAATTAATGATTTTCTTGCCATATTTACCTACTTACTAAATGGAATTCCTAGTAGTTTTAGCATAGCTAATGCTTCAGCATCGTTTGCTGCTGAGGTTACTAAGATAATGTCCATTCCCTTTAATTTACGGATTTTGTCGAAACTAATTTCTGGAAAGATAATTTCTTCTTTAATACCGATAGCCATATTACCATGACCATCAAAACTTTTTGGATTTAGTCCGTTGAAATCACGAACACGAGGTAAAGCTACATCAATAAGCTTGGTTAAAAATGATCACATTCTTGCACGTCTTAGTGTAACTTTTCCACCCATTGGCATACCTTCACGTAATTTTCATGAAGCCAATGATTTTTTAGCTTTTGTTTGAAAAGGTTTTTGACCAGTAATTAAAGTAAGTTCGTTCATTACCTCTTCAATAGCTTTTGAGTTTGACACTTCATTTCCGGCGGTCATATTAATAACGATTTTTTGAAGTCTAGGAACTTGCATAGAAGAAGAGAATTTAAATTCCTTAATTAAAGCAGGTTTAACTTCTTTTAGATACTTTAGTTCTAAAGCTAATTTTTTTGATTTTGCCATAACTATTTATCTCCTGCTACTACTTTCTTTGTTTTCTTCAAAAATCTTTCTTTTTTGCCGGTTTTTTCGTTTAGTTTTCATCCAATTTTTGATGAAACTGCACCTTTGTTTTGAGCATTTCCTTTTTTAATCATATAAGCAACTTTTGATATATGAATAGGATATTCTCTAACTTCAATTTTACCTTCTTGGTTTTCTTGTGAAGGTTTGTGGTGTTTGGTTTTTTTGTTGATATCTTTAACTACAACAGTTTGGTTTTTAGAATTTACTTCTAAAACAGCTCCAACTTTACCTTTATGTTCTCCTGATAAAATTACCACAAGATCATTTTTCTTTATTTTTTGTAAAGCCATTTTATAGTACCTCCTGTGCTAGTGAGATAATCTTTAAATAACCTTTTTCACGTAGTTCACGTGCTACTGGGCCAAATACCCGAGTACCACGAAGTGAACCATCTTCTTTGATTAATACAACAGCGTTGTCATCAAAGCTAATTCTTGAACCATCAGGACGAATTATTCCTCTTTTAGTTCTTACAATAACAGCTTTAACTACTTGTCCTTCACGAACAAATCCGTTAGGAATAGCTTTTTTAACTGTTACTATAACAACATCCCCAATGTTTGTACTTTTAACAATTGAACCACCCAAGTTTTTAATAACCATTATTTCTTTAGCACCTGAGTTGTCAGCAACGTTACATCTTGAAAATTCTCTAAGCATTTTCTTGACCTCCAATTGCATGTTCTCTAATTTCAACTAGTCTAAAATGTTTAGTTTTTGAAAGTGGTCTAGTTTCTTGAATTTTTACAACATCACCAACTTTAGCAGTGTTGTTTTCATCATGAACTGCAAATTTCTTTGAGTTTTTGAAACGTTTTGAATAAAGTGGGTGTTTTTTGTATTCTTCTACTAATACAGTAATGGTTTTATTATTTTTAATACTGATTACTGTACCAACCAAAATTTTTCTATTGTTAGGTCTATTAATAGGGGTTTGAACTGAAGCAGATTTTTTAGCTTTTGCAACTTTTTTAGGAGTTTCTTTAGTCTTAGTTTCAGTTTTAACTTCTTTTTTGGTTGTAGTTTTTGTGGTAGTATCAGCTTTTTTAGCAGGAGTTTTAGCAACTTCTTTAGGAGCTTTTGCAACTTTAGTTGCAGCAGATTTTTTAGCCACTTTTTTAGCAGTTTCAGTAGTTGCTGCAGCTTTTTTAGCAGTAGTTGCTTTTTTGGTTTCTTTTTTAAGTTCTTCAGCCATTATTTATCTCCTTTTTTTACTGTTGTTTTAGTTGCTTTAGGTTTGCTAGAGGTTGGTTTTTTGGTTGCGGCAGGTTTTTCTGCTTTTGTTTTTTCTGATACTTTTACTTGTTTTTCTTTGGTTTCAGTTTTAGCTTCTTTAACTTGAACTGGTTTTGAAGTTTCTGCTTTAGCAGTTTCTACTGTTTTAGTTTCAGGTTTTGAAGTTTCAGCTGGTTTTGTTTCTTGTTTTTTAGTTGAAAGTAATTCTTCAATTGAATTAATTTCTTTTTGGTTTAATGCAGTTAATGTACGTGCAATATCTTTTTTGATTTCGGTAATTCTGTGGGTTTTATCTAGTTGTCTAGTTGCATTTTTAAAACGAAGAGTAAATAATTCACCACGGTATTCAACTAATAGATCTTGTAGTTCTTTAACTGATTTTTTCATTAAATCTGAAAATTTCATTACCATATCTCCTATTTACTTTCCTTAGTTTCTGCGGCTTGTGAAGAAACTTCGATTTGTTTTGATACTATTTTTCAAGTAACAGGAAGTTTGTGTCCGCCTAATCTTAATGCTTCTTTCATTATGTCAGGATTATTTCCTAATACTTCGAACATTACAGTACCTTCTTTAACAACTGCAAGTCATTCTTCTGGACTACCTTTACCAGAACCCATACGAATACCAATTGGTTTAGAAGTTTTAGACATATGAGGGAAGATTTTAATAATAACTTTACCTTCACGTCCCATTTTTCTAGTAATTGCAATACGGGCAGCTTCAATTTGTCTTGCTGTAATTCAGGCTGATGAAGTTGATTTCAAGCCAAATTCGCCAAAAGTTACAGTGTTGTTTTTTGCAGCTTTAACTTTGTCATGACGAATACGAAACATTTTTCTATGTTTAGTTCTTTTTGGTTGCAGCATTCTTTTCACCACCTTTTTTTGCAAATCTTTTTGCACGTTCAGTTTTATCAACTACTAGTGATTCTAATTCTGATTTGCCATTAAGGATTTCACCTAGTGAAACTCATACTTTAACTCCTAGAATACCATAAGTAGTTTTAGCTTCTGCTAATGCATAGTCAACACTTTGTCTTAGAGTATGAAGTTTCATTTCACCTTCAGTATATCCTTCGGTTCTAGCCATATCAACACCATTTAAACGTCCTGATACAGAAGTTTTAATTCCTTTAGCACCTGCTTTTAAAGCAGCACGGATAGCCATTTTTTGTGCTAAACGGAAGTTCCCACGGTTTTCTAATTTAACAGCAATACTTTCAGCTAATAGCCTTGCATTTAAATCAGGTTTTTTAAGTTCTAGAACAACGATGTTAATATTTGCTTTTTTGTTTCTGATGAATTTTTTTAAACCAAGTGTCATGGTTTTAATATTTTCACCAGCATTACCTAATACTAATGCAGGTTTTGCAGTAAATAAAGTAACTGTTATATGTTTATTTTGGTCACGATTAATTTGAACTTTACCAATTTGGTAATTTCTTACTTTTCTTTCAAAGAAATCATAGATTTTTTGGTCTTCTAATAAAGTAGAAGCAAATTGAGCTTTATCTGCATATCACTTAGAGTTATGTTCTTTAGTAATACCATAACGAAAACCATTTGGATTAACTTTTTGTCCCATTATTTGCCTCCTTTTTCTTTAGTAGATTTTTCTGTTGTTGATTTTGTTGTTTTTGGTTTAGCTTCTGATTTTATTGCAGCTTTTGGTTTGGTTTCACTTGCTTTTTTTACTGTTGTAGGTTTTTTAGCGGGTGATGCTTTTATTTCAGTTTTCTTTTCATCAGTTGCTTTTTTGTTTGTAGCTTGTTTTTTGGCAGCTGGTGTTGAAGGTTCTGTTTTGGTTGCAGTAGTTTTTGAAACTTGTTTTGCTTTAGGTTTTTGATTTGAAGTTTCTTCTTCTTTTACCATTTTGTCAAATTCAGCTTGTGTAGCAAGTTCAGATAATTTAATGTAGAAGTTAGAAGTTCTTTTTAATATAGAGAACGCTCTTCCTTGTGAATGTGGTTGGTATCTTTTTAGTGTAGGACCATCATTAACCAAAACTTCACTAATAAATAATCTTGTAGCATCTAACCCTACATTGTTTGTTGCATTAGCAATAGCAGAGTTAAGTAATTTTAATAGAATAGAAGAAGCTTTTTTGTTTGTAGTTCTTAGAATGTTAATTGCATCAATTGTAGTTCTATAACGAATTAAATCCGCAACAAGTCTAGCTTTTCTTGGACTAATTCTTTGCATTTTCACAGAAGCTGTGGCAGATTTTTGTAATTGTGCTAGTTTCATTATTTCTTACCTTTATCGTTTCCGTGACCGTTGAATGTTCTAGTAGGTGCAAATTCACCCAACTTATGTCCAACCATATCGTTTGATACAAAAACGTCAATAAATGTTTTTCCGTTATGAACTTGAAAGGTAAGTCCAATAAATTCAGGATAAATAGTTGATCTTCTCGATCAAGTCTTTATTGGGCGTTTCGGATTTTTTCCTTCAACAATAGCCATAACTTTTTTCATTAAATGATCATCTACAAATGGAGCTTTTTTTAATGAACGAGACATTATTTATTTTCCTTTCTTCTTCTAATGATGAATTGATTTGATGCTTTTTTAGTTCTTCTAGTTTTAACACCCAATGCTTTTTTACCTCAAGGTGTCATAGGACTTTTACGTCCGATAGGTTGGTGTCCTTCACCACCACCATGTGGGTGGTCATTAGGGTTCATAGCACTACCACGTACTGTAGGACGAATACCTTTTAATCTATTTCTTCCGGCTTTACCTACATTTACTAGTGAGTGTTCTTCATTTCCTACTTCACCAACGGTTGCTCTACATAAACCTAAAACTTTTCTCACTTCACCTGATTTAAGTCTCAAGATTACATATCTTCCAGTTTCATCTTTACCTAGAATTTGTGCAGATGAACCTGCAGATCTAGCGATTATTCCACCTTGTTTAGGTTGTAGTTCAATATTGTGAACAAATGTACCTTCAGGAATGTTTTTAATAGGCAAGCTATTTCCAATTTGAATATCAACATTTTCACCAGAAATAATTTGTTGACCTACTTTAATTCCTTTAGGGCTAATAATATATCTTTTTTCACCGTCTTTGTAAGCTACAAGTGAGATGTTTGCTGAACGGTTAGGATCATATTCAATAGTCTTTACAGTTGCAGCGATATCATCTTTGTTTCTTTTGAAGTCAATGATACGGTAAAATCTTTTTAATCTCCCACCGTGATGACGAACGGTTATTTTTCCTTGATTATTTCTTCCTGAATGTGTTGGAAGTTTTACTAATAATGATTTTTCAGGGCTATGTCCTGATAAATTTGCTTGATAATCAAGAGAAGACATATTACGGCGACCATTTGTATAAGCTTTAAATTTTTTAATTGCCATAGTTTCTCCTTATATGTTTCTTAAAAATATTGTTTTCTTTTAAGAATTATTTATCGGCAGTTGCTTTTTTTGTTTCTTTTTTAGTTGTGGTCTTTGGTTTTGCTTCTGCTTTAGGCTTAGAAGCGGTTGCAGTTTTTTTAGGTTTGTCTTCTGATTTAACTGCTGGTTTTTTTACTTCTTTAGTTTGTGAAGTTGTTTTTGTAGATTTTGTAGTTTTTGAAGTTTTGTCTTCAGTTTTAGGTTTGGTTTCTACTTTAGCTTCAGTTGCTTTTTTAATTTTCTCAGCAGCTTTTTTCTCTGCTTCAGTTAATTGAGCTGGAGCTTCTTGTTTTTTAGTTTCTTTTTCTAATTTCTTAGCAGCTTTTTTAATTTGTTCTGCTTGTTCAGCTGAAAGAATGATTTGTGATTTTTCATCTAATTGAACATAAGCTTTTTTAACAGCTGATTTAAAACCTTTAAATCTTCCAAGTTGAGCTGGTTTTTTGTCATAGTTTGCTATTCTTACACTTAAAACTTTAACGTTGAAGATGAATTCAATAGCTTGTCTAATTTCGATTTTATTACTTTTCTTATCAACTACAAAAGTATATAGATTACCTTTTTCTCTTGCAATTTCTGATTTTTCAGTAATAAGTGGATATTTAATAACTTGTTCAAAACGCATTATTTAGCCAACCCTTCTAGATATTTAACATCTTCTTTTGTAAGAATTAATACATCAGCAGCAAGTAATTTTTCAACAGATAGACTTGTTATTTTAATAACTTCTACATTTGGTAAATTTCTAGCTGATAGAAAAACATTTTCATCAGATGATACTAATAGCACTCTATTTAATGTAGCTAAACCTTTTTTATTAAGTTCAATTAGAAGATCACGAGTTGAAGGTTTTGCAATTTTGTATTCATGTACTAATACAGCTTTTTCTTTTGCAAGTTCAGTTAGAGCTGATAGTAGTGCTAGTTTTCTAACTTTTTTATTTACTTTTAGATTGTAATTACGATTTACATTAGGCCCGAATACTCTACCACCACCTACATAGATTGGTGATCTTAGAGATCCAGCACGGGCATTACCTGTACCTTTTTGTCTAAAAGGTTTTTTACCAGTTCCACTTACATCGCCACGAGTTTTAACTGCATGAGTTGTAAAGTGTTTTGAAGCACGTTCTGACAAAATTGTGTCAAAGATTGCTTGGTCATAAATTTTCTTTAAGCCGAATACACTTTTTGGAAGTGATTCTGTATCAAAGTTTAATTTCTTAACTTGTTTTGAGGCTACTACTTTAGGAGCTGGAACTGATTTAGCAGAAGTTGAAGCTTTTTTAGTAGTAGAAGCAGCAGGTTTAGAAGTAGTTTTTGTAGTTGTTGAAGTTTTTTTAGTAGTAGAAGTTGAGGTAGATTTTTTAGCAGGTGAAACTTTTTTTGTTTCTTTTTTCATTTCTTCAGCCATTATTTATCTCCTTTTGCAGCTTCGGCTTCTTTAGCTTGAGCTTCTTCTAGTTTTTGTTTCATTTCTTCAACTGACATTTTCATATTTAAATCAAGATTGTATTTTTTACCTTGTTCAAATAATTCATTTTTTGCAAGTGCTTCTGTTAAATTCAATAGTTCAATTGGTGTACGTTTTACAGAAGTTTTCTTAGCCTTTTTAATAACTACAAATGCACCTTTAGCTCCAGGAATTGAACCTTTGATTAAAACTACATTTTTACTTAAATCAATTTTTACAATTTCTAGATTTTGGATAGTAACTTGTTCGTGTCCCATATGTCCTGGCATTGTCATACCCGGTCATACTCTGTTTCCCATAATATCTCCAATAGAACCAGTTTGTCTAATAGGTTGAGATCCACCACCACCACCGTGTGATTTAGGTCCAATATGTTGGTTATATCTTTTGATGGTTCCAGCAAATCCTTTTCCTTTTGAAGTTGCTGTAACATCTACTATTTCTCCTCCTACAAATATTGAGGCATCAATAGTATCACCTAAGTTATATCCACTCATATTGCGGATTTCCTTAACGAAGCGCTTAGGTGTTGTATTGGCTTTTTTGAAATGGTTAATTTCAGGTTTTTTAATTTGTGATTTTTTCTTGTCTTCAATAGCTAGTTGGACTGCAACATATCCATCGCTTTCTTGACTAAGAACTTTAGTAACAACATTTGGTTTAACTTCAACTATGGTAACAGGTATTAAATTCCCGTTTTGTGTGAATAGTTGAGTCATCCCAATTTTTCTTCCTAAGATTCCTTTCATAATGTTCCTTTCTGATTTTGAAATTCTAGATTAAAAAATACTCTTATAAAAACAAAAAAGTCTGCTACTTGGTGTTAACAGATTTTATATTGATTTGAACACCAGCGGGTAGTTCTAATCTTTTCATTTTATCTACAAGAGTTGCACTAACTTTTGTTAAAACAATTAAACGCTTGTGAGTTCTACTTTCAAATTGTTCACGTGATTTTTTATTAACGTGTACTGACCTAAGAATAGTAATAATTTCTCTATGTGTAGGTAGAGGAATAGGGCCACTGATTGTAGCTTTTTCACTTTTAGCTAACAATACAACTTTTTTAGCTGCATCATCAATTAAATAAGCGTCAAAAGATTTTAATTTAATTTCTATTTTCATAAATGTGTTCTCCTTGTTCATTTTTTTACGAACCGACTCCATATAAGTTCTCAGTATCCAAGGCGAACAACTTAGCTTGGTGTACCGTAACCTTATATATCATTGTCTCAAGTTGCATTAGATATTATACCAAAAAATAAAATTTAATAAAAAATTCACAATTTTCGCAATTTTATTAATCTTATATATACACATAGTGTATATAGATTTTAAATATTTTATGTCTATGAATAAGAAAATTTTTTGGGTGAAACTCTAGTTTTAAAGGAGTTTCTTTTATTGAAAATTAGTGGAATTTTGGGTATTTTTTTGTACTATTTTTAAAATTTAAAACTAGTGAAAAACTAATAAAAAAACAAAAATAGCAAGTTTTTTTACTTAATATTTCATTTAAGGAATAGCAAGTTTTTTACTTGATATTTTTAATTGAAATATAGGTATTGGAGCCCTATTTTTCTTGTTTTGATAATGTGGGAATTTTCAATATAAATATAAAAATTTTGTTTTTTTTCTGCATTAAATTTAACACAAAAAGATTAAAAATAAATTCTATGCTTACCTATAAAAATTATATAAATAATTTAGATAAACAGAAACACACCAAGCAGAACAATTAACATAACGATAAAATATACGACAAGCATAATAATTACGGCTATTTTTTCACGACGTTTTTTCTTTAAATAGAAATAGCAATTACGTTTATAATGAGAGATATTTTTCAAATCTCTTTTTTTTACTTCATAATTTTTGTTTTTATAATACTCTTCGCTATTTATAAATCCATCAATCTCCAACGAATATAATGATTTATTAAATAAAATAAATTTTTCTGGCGCTTCTTTTGCATCATCAACATCATTTAAATATATGAAGTTAGCATTTTTATAATCATCTTCTTTAAATTCTTCTATTGTAGTAAATTCTAAATTGCCTTCTGTATAGTCATTTATTTCAAATTTAATATATTCATTTAAAAAGAATTTTCAATCAAAAATGAATGCTTCTCTTGTATTTTGTTTTAATAAAAAAAGTAGTGACAAAATGTAGAAAAGATATATGTTAAGTTCTTGATATTCATCTCCAACATTTTTGCAGTTATTGATATTAGATAATTCTAATAAAATACGTTGTGATACATCTATTAATAATTCATGAATGTATTTTGACCAATAAAATCAATTTGTTTCTATTTCTTTTAAAGTAAGATCAAATCAATTTAAAAATGGGCTAAAAAAATTCATTGAAAATTTATCATCGCAATACTCATTTTTATAGCTATTGCAATATCTTAAAAAATCATTATCAAATAGTTCAATTATTTTATTAATTGTTTTATCATTAGAAACAAAATTACTTATATCGTTGCATTTTAATATTTCTTTTGCTATTTTTTCTATATCATTTCGCTCAAAATGATATGCATTTATAAAATCTTTATCTTGTACATTAAAATTAAGTTGTAAAAAATGAGATTTTTCTTGAAGAACATAAAATCAAAAATCAATATAATCATAGCGTCTTTTTTGTACAAGAATAATAAATTTGTAAAATCATTCTTGAAATAATATTCCATTTGTATTTCTATTCATATAATAATAAGATGGAATATCCTGAATAAAATATTCATATCAACTATTTAAATCTTTATTACAAATATGTGTTACAACATTGTCATTCAATCCAAAAGATCAAAAGAAGTTGCAGAAAAAGTATTCTTCATTTTCTGGCATTTTATCTAAATTAATTAAATAGTAATAATTAAAAAAATAAAAAATAAATTTCTTATTTTTTGGTACTTTTATTCAGTCCAAATTATTTGCTTGACTAGGGTTAGTAATTAAGATTAATTTATTAAAATTATCATAAAAAAAATTATCGTCAATTGATTCATCTAAGTAATTTAAATAAGTTTTAAAAGTTAATTTGTATGCAATGGTTAAACCCAATTCTGGCATTTTAGGTTTAGGAGTCCGAGGCCTAACAGGAAAAGGAATATACATAGGAATAAACATAAAAATTTTAATTTCTACTTTCTACTTCAAATATCTATTTGTTAAAATGTTAAAATAATACCCCCCCCCAGAATTTACCAAAATAATTCAAAATTTTGTATGACGACAATTTTTTGATTAAAAATTTTGTTTTAAAATGTTTCTTATTAAAAATAGCGGGATTAATGACCTATACAAAAATAGACTTGTTATTAAAAAAAATTACGAGTTTTTTAAATTTAATTTACATATATTTTTGAAAGGCATCAAAATTTATCTAATGATATAACAACGAAAGATTTATGAAAAAATTTGATTTAAAAACCCCTCACGAGTTGTGAGAGATTTGCAAGAATGAACAAATTGAGTCTAACTTTTGTCCTAGTTTATTGTTCTCATTTAATTTTTAATTGATTTTCTATTCCGTTTACTTGATTATCTTTTCAATATTGTCCTACTCAATACTCGCTTCAAGTATTAGGTTTTGATTGAACACCTTTGACTTCAATAGTAACATTTGTAATACCAGTCAACTCTATTTGGGATAAATGATCGACATAATCAAAAGGATTATCTACGATATAATATTTTTCATTTTTTTCTGTAAAATACAATATAAATGGATCTACTTTATTTATTGAGCCAGGTAAAATAATACTTACACCCTCTGTAGATCAATGAAATGCTGCATGTTTTATTTCTTTGATAGGACAATTAGAAAAATCTAGAGTAGTATTTTTAAAATGAATGAATGAATTTTTATGTAAAATTTCTAATTTTGTCAAATTCTTAAGATTTTCAATATTATTTGCATCAATTATTCTAGCTTTTATTTCTCTAGTATTAGTTGGCAAATTAACTTTTTCAGATTTTCCATTTAAGCTAAACTCTAAAATATTTGCAGAACTGTCACTAGAAAAATCAGGAAATGTGATATTTTTAAGTGAAGTAATGTCATTTAATAATTTAGACATTGGAAATTGATCAAATTTATGATGGGTTAATTTTATTTCATGTAAATTTTTCATTCTTTCTAGAATGAAATTTTTTTGTTGATTTCCATCAAGATGAGGTAGATGTAAATCAATTTTTTCAATATTTAATCCTGAAAAAGCATTTTTAGAAATTGTTTCATAATTTAATTGAACATTAAAATCTTTAATTGATTCTTTATTATCAACTATTTTATATAAATTCTTACCGTCAAATGATTCTAAAAATGAAAATTCATTTATTGCATTATTGTTTAATTTTAATTTCTTGGTTTCGTTTGATTCTAATAAATTGAACTTGAATGAACCCATCCCGTATCTTCCGTGATCCGGAGTTTCTACATTAAAAAAACTAGAAAATTCATGAATTAAATTGAAATAATATGTAGCATAATCAATACCTTTTGCTGTATATTTTTCATTTTTATTTTTGTAATTACAAAAAGTAGTAAATAATTGTCCTTCAATTGTTTCAACATTATCATACATTTCTAAATATGCAAGTGACGAAGAATCACCATTTATAAGTGAAGTAATTTTCTTAATTGATTTTGGCAATTTTATTGCCGCTATTTTTGCATATTCTTCACCATAATCTGAAGAAATAATTAAATTGCTTACTTCTTGAATACCTTCTTCTAAGACTACTCCATATAATGGAGAACCATTTGAGTGTGCTCTATTAACACCACTAAATAATGTACCAACTTTGATTACTTTATATGAACCGATTTTTGCAGGAACTTTATATTGTGATAGATTTTTTCTTTCATTTAAAAATGCTACCTTATGTCCATTATGCGCAATAATTTCATATGAAAAATCTGTTGTATTATCCGTTGACGTTTTAAAACCATCTATTGTTTTACTATACTCTTTTGAAGTTGTATCATTTTTTTTATCTTTTACTTTATAAGTAATTGTGATTTTATCAGCATCAGTTTGCTTAACCTTAACTTCACTAGTTATGAAATCAATACGCTCATCTTTTGTTTTGACATCAATATCATCAAATTTATCCCAAAATTCATAAGCCATTTTAGTTGATTTACTAGTTACATCAAATTCAACTTTTTGCGCTAAGTTTTCAACTAATTCTTGTGGCATTTTAAAGCCGGTAATAGTTTTTGATGCTTGTTTAGAATAAATTCCTGGTCTACCATTTTTTTCTTTAATTCTGAAATGAACATTTATCGATACTAAATCACTTAATTTTTCAACAAGAAATGTACCTAAATCAATTTCATATTTGTCATCATCGAATTTAGATTTTTTAATTTCCGAATGATTGTTTATATTAGAAATAAACTTGTTGTTTTTGTCTTCTACATCAAGTTCGATTTGATCTATATAAGCATCTAATTCTTCTGGTGTTAAATATTTCTTAAAACCAGTAATTTCAATATCTCTAGCATCAGAAATAATGTTGTTTACATTATCTCTAATTCTTACTTTTGCATTAATTTTCTTAGGATGTTCACCTTCGGTTTTAAATTCAGTAAAGATTAATTCATAGTTTGAAGGAAGATCAACACCGTTATTTTTAGCTATAACTTTGGATTGAACTGCATCTTGAATAAATATTTGTTCTACATTTTCGTAAGAAAATGTAAGTTCATTTAAATATTGTGTCAATTGAGTTGAAGTTTTAGCAAAATCTTTAAATTCAATTTTTAAAACATTTGATGTAAATTTATCATCATCTATTGACTTAACTTTTATTTGATATGAAAAAATTGCTGTCGATGTTTCATCATTAGTTTCAACATTTACATTTACTATTTCATATTGCAAAGCGTCGTCATTATCTTGTTTTAGATAAATATTGAAATACTTAAATTTTCCGTTTTCATCTTTAGCCGCAACTTCAGAAGCTAGTTTAATATTTCTATTAAAATTTAAAAATTCAATTTTAACTTTGTCGTTAATTCTATCTTTTTCGTTAAGTGAAATTTGACCTAATTTATCAAGTTCAGTTTTTTCTTTCGGAGGTTTTATATCTCTAAATTCAAAACTTTGATAATTTGATTGTGCTTTTGTAAATTTGTTGCGAAGTGCAAATTTTGTACGGAAGGTAGTATAAGGTTTATCTTTATCAAGAGGTTGTTTATTAACTTCATTTTCTTCGGTTTCGACAATTAGTTCATAAAGTTTATTGTTTAATCCGCTAGCAACAAAATCAGCGATGGTTTTAATATCGTCTTTAGTTTTAGTATCTTTATCTTTTACATCTATTTTCAAAGACTGTAAAACTTTATCAAGAAAAGACACTTTTCTTTGGTTTGAAAAAACCGTGGTAAGTGTTATTATTGAAGATAAAGCGGCTGCCGCAGCACCTGCAGTAGATCACACTATAACCTTAGTTTTAGGATTTTGTGTTTTAACCTTATCTTGATTTGATTGTGGTTTCGCTTCTTGATTATTTAATTTTTTCTGTTCTTGCTCTTTCATTTAGTTTCCTTAAATTACAAGATTTTTGCAAACGATAAGATTAGAAAAATTAAGTTAATTAAAAATAGTCCCGAAATAACACCAATAACTGCAAATACTCATTTTGGCATTTTGTATCTAACAGTAGAAATTTTGATTGATTCGGTGGCTTCAAAACCTGTATTTTTCAAAATTTCAGAAATCTTAGAACTTGCTAAAATTGCTTCTGAATAATATTGCGTTGGTGTACCAATGCCACCGATGGTTTTAATAAAAATTTGCGATTTAGTTTTGTCTTGTTCTAGAAAATAATAAACATCAACATCATTTCCATTTTCCAAAGTATTTTCAATCACAATTTTGCCGTTAAAATTTTCCAGCGTTCCTTTAACATCAGATTTTTGAATGTCTTTAGCTTTTTTAGTTTTAGCAAGTAGTTCAATTTTTACTTTCAATGCTAAATCGTCAAGTGTTTGACTAGCAGCGGCTGTTGAAACTTGTTTAATTTCTTCAGTTTTACCTGCTTGAATTTCTAGAAGTTTGTTTTTCAACAGAAATTCAATATTGGTAGTTTTAATATCAACTTTTAAAGCGACTAATTTGTCTAAAAGTTGTTTTGATTTTAAAACGTTTAAAATCCCACAAACTTTATTTTGAAAATAAAAATAAAGCATAGTTTGTGGGGTTTTTGCGTTTTGCATAACAAATTGTTTTAATGATTCTAGTAAGTTTGGCAAGACTACCGGTTTTGCTTGCACTCCAACTTCAGAGATTAAATAAACAGTTTGTTTTGTTTGTGGGTGAATAGTTTCTCTTAATAGAAACTTTTTCTCAGCCATTTTTTCTCCTTAAGATTATGAATTTTTTACGTAAAATTCTTTCGAATTGTATTGCAAAACAAAAAAAAAAAAAAAACGCCTTAATAAGTGAAAAATAAGCAAAAATTTCACTTATTTAAAGCATATTTTTTGAAAAAGCAAAATTAAAAGAAAAGTCTAGTGCGACTTTTCTCTTGTTTTAGTGTTTTTTATTACAAATTAGGATTTCATCCGATTTATATGTTGCCATCTAGATTGGTTTTACTATTTTTTTAAATACAATTTCGTATTAAAATACTTAAATTTACCGGTTTCATCTTTAGCTGCAAGTTTAAAAACTAAGTTAATATTGCGTTTAAAGTATAAAAATTTAATTTTAACTTTGTAGTTATTTATATATTTTTCATCAAATGAAATTCGTAATTTATCAAGTCTTGTTTCTTGTAGAAAAAGAAATTATCCTTTTCATTGAATTTCAAGTTCTCCAACTTTACCAGTAGCAGTATCACTTTGTGATGAATATTGTCCCATAAAATATTTGCTTCAAGTACTTGGTCTCTTAGGTTCGTTGATAATTATCTTGCAATTTTTAAATTTATCTAATATAACTTGATTATTTAAACTTTCATCATCCGAACCCATGTAATTATAATTATTATTTTTTTCAGCAACAAACATAATGAATTTGCTCATATAATTAATACCTTTAGGTAAATGTAATGTTATATTTTCAAAATTTCTTCAAAATGCCATATATTCAATATGTTTTAATGGTGAATTCGTAAAATCTAAAACGTTTGTTTCAAATGTTCCAGCACTTTCGAATGCTCTATTTCTTATATTTTCTAACTTGGTAAGCTCTGTTAAATTTTCAACTTTCGAAAATGAACTCATAAATTTATGAATATCTTTAACATTTTTTGGCAATCTGATTTTTTTAGTTGAAACATTTAAAACCCCACTATTAGTACGTTTTAATATATTTGCTCCATTATCGTCTTTAAAATCAGGTAATGTTAATTCATCTAATTCCAATCCATCAAAAAGTCAATTTAAGTTTAAGTCTTCCATATAAATTTCTTGAAATTTTATCTTTTTTATATTCGGTAATTTTTCAAATAAAAATCAATTAAATTTTTGCATATTTATACTTGGTGCTCAAAGATTAAATTCTTTAACACCTAAATATGAAAATGCACTTTTTGCAATAATTTCATATCCCAATTTTGATTCAAATTTTTCGACATCTGCTTCTTTATTTGTAAATGCCTTATAAAGTGTTTTATTATCTGCAGATTCTAAAAATGTATAATTTTCTTTGTATCCTAAATTTGTTTTTAATTTTGGCGTTTCGCCTGATACTTGTAATTGTAATTTAAATGAACCATGCCCCATTCTTCCTGAATCAGATGTTTCTACATCAAAAAATTCTTTGAAATGAGTTCTTGTTTCAAATCAAAATGTATAAATTGATTCATTATCTCCCGGAAGTTTTAATTGATATAGATCACTTTTTCCGAATTTATTTACATATTCATCGAATAAGCCATTTATCTCTTCAACATTATCATACATTTTTAAATTTGCAAAGTAAGTTGAAATACCAGAAATTAAATTTGTGATTTTTTTAATCGTCTTAGGAAGACTAATAGCAGCTATTTGAGCATATTGACGATCCTCAGTGTTAACAACTAAATTGTTAACTTCGACAATGCCTTCTTCTAAAACAACACCATAAATAGTTCTTTCAGCCGTTCTTAAAACATTCGTAAATAAATTACCTACTTTAATTACTTTGTAATTGCCTATCTTAGCAGGAACTATAAAACTATTTAAGTCCTTTCTTGCATTAAGGTAAGCAGCTTTGTTGCCTTTATATTCAATTATTTCGTATGAATATGCAAATTCGTTTTCGCTTGAAGTATTAAATCCCTCAATAACCTTACTATATGTTTTCGATTCTCTATTGTCGCTATTATCTTTTACTTTATATGTGACAGTTATTTTATTAGCATCAGTTTGTTTAACTGATGGTGTATCAACTATAGAAATACGTGGGTCAATATCTAATTTTTCAATTTCATTATATTTATCTCATAAATCATAAGCCATTTTGCTTGATTTATCAGTTACATCAAATCTAACTTTTTGAGCCAAACTTTCAATTAATTCTTGTGGCATTTTAAAGCCATCAATTTTAATAGTTTTTTGGTCAGAATATATCCCTGGTCTGCCATTTTTTTCTTTGATTCTAAAGTGAACATTAATTGAAACTAAATCACTAAGTTTTTCAATAACAAAAGTACTTAAATCAATTTCGTATTTACTATTATCAAACGTTTTTCTTAAAATTTGATTTTGGTTATTTATATTCGAAATATATTCAGAACTTTTGTTTGCTACATCTAACTCTATTTGATTAATATAAGTATTTAATTCTTCTGGAGTTTGATATTTTTTAAAACCTGTAATTTCAATACTTCTAGCATCAGAAATAGTATTGTTTGCGTTATCTCTTAATTTAACTATAGCATCAATTTTTTTAGGATGTTCGCCTTCGGTTTTAAATTCAGAAAATACTAGTTCATAGTTGGTTGGAAGTTCTACACCATTATTTTTGGCTTTAACTTTTGTTTGAATTGCATCTTGAATAAAAGTTTGTCCTGCATTTTCATAAGAAAATGTAAGGTCGTTTAAATATGCAGTTAATTGAGTTGAAGTTTTAGCAAAATCATCAAACTTAACTTCTAAAACATTAGATGTAAATTTATCATCATCAATAGATTTAACTTTCAACTGATAAGAAAAAATTGCTGTTGATTTTTCATCATCAAATTTTACATCAACATTTACAATTTCATATTGAAGGGCATCATTATTATCTTGTTTTAGATAAATATTGAAATATTTAAACTTACCATTTTCATCTTTTTCAGCAACTTCAGAAGCTAGTTTAATATTTCTATTAAAGTTTAAAAATTCTATTTTAACTTTATCATTAATTCTATCTTTTTCATTTGCCGAAATTTGACCAATTTTGTCAAGTTCTGCTTTTTCTTTTGGAGGTTTTATATCTTTAAATTCAAATGTACGATAATTTGATTGTGCATTTGTAAATTTATTACGGATAGCAAACTTAGTACGGAAGGTAGTATAAGGTTTATCTTTATCAAGTGGTTGTTTATTAACTTGATTTTCTTCAGTTTCTACAATTAGTTCATATAATTTTTCATTTAATCCAGATGAAACAAAATCAGCAATGGTTTTAATATCATCTTTAGTTTTGGTTTCTTTATCTTTTACATCAATTTTAATTGATTGTAAAACTTTGTCAAGAAAAGATACTTTTCTTTGGCTTGAAAAAATAGTACTAAATGATACTATTGAAGAAAGTGCTGCAGCAGCTGCACCTGCAGCTGATCACACTATAACTTTAGTTTTAGGATTTTGTGTTTTAACTTTATCTTGGTTTTGCTGTTTTGGTTCTTGTGGATTTAAATTTTTCTGTTCTTGCTCTTTCATAAGTTAGTGCCTTTACAAAATTTTTGCAAATGATAAAATTAGAAAAATCAAGTTGATTAAGAATAGTCCTGAAATAACACCAATAACTGCAAATACTCATTTTGGCATTTTGTATCTAACAGTTGAGATTTTGATAGATTCAGTTGCTTCAAAACCTGTGTTTTTAAGAATTTCAGAAATTTTAGAACTTGCTAAAATTGCTTCTGAATAATATTGAGTTGGTGTTCCAATTCCACCAATAGTTTTGATAAAGATTTGTGATTTTGCTTTGTCTTGTTCTAGAAAATAATAAACGTCAACATCGCTTCCGTTTTCCAAGGTATTTTCAATCACAATTTTTCCGTTAAAGTTTTCAAGTGTTCCTTTAACATCTGATTTTTGGATGTCTTTAGCTTTTTTAGATTTAGCTAAAAGTTCAATTTTAACTTTTAATGCTAAATCGTCAAGAGTTTGAGCAGCAGCCGCTGTTGAAACTTGCTTAATTTCTTCGGTTTTGCCTGCTTGAATTTCTAGAAGTTTATTCTTTAATAAAAATTCAATATTTGCAGTTTTAACATCAACTTTAGAAACAACTAATTTGTCTAAAAGTTGTTTTGATTTTAAAACGTCTAATATTCCACAAACTTTATTTTGAAAGTAAAAATAAAGCATAGTTTGTGGAGCCTTAGCGTTTTGCATAACAAATTGTTTTAATGATTCTAGTAAGTTTGGCAAGACTACCGGTTTTGCTTGCACTCCAACTTCAGAGATCAAATAAACAGTTTGTTTGGTTTGTGGATGGATAGTTTCTCTTAATAGAAACTTTTTCTCAGCCATTTTTTTCTCCTTAAATTTTTACGTAAAATTCTTTTGAATTGTATTGCAAAACAAAAAAAAAAAAACGCCTTAATAAGTGAAAAATAAGCAAAAATTTAACTTATTTGAAGCATATTTTTTTGAAAAAGCAAAATAAAAGAAAAGTCACATTGGGCTTTTCTCTTGTTTTAAAGTTTTTTGCTATTAGCTATTATAATTTCATGTTATTTTTAATTCACCATCTTCCCCATTTGGTTTGCCTTCTCTTCAATATTGGCCTACTCAATATTTACTTCAACCTTCAGGTTTGGTTTCAATACCCTTAATTTTTATATTAACATTAGTGATGCTAGTCAATTCTATAGTTTCCAAATCTTGTTCTGTATAAAGGGAAGGACTATTTAAGATATTGTATTTACCATTTTTTTCAGTATAAAACAATATGAATGGATCTACTTTTTTTACTGTTGCAGGCAAAATAATAGTAATATTATTGTTCGATCATTGAAATGCAGCACGTTTTATTTCTTCAAGAGGGCAATTAGAAAAATCTAGTGTAGCATTATCACCGAAACCGGTAAAAGAATGCTCGTGTAAAATTTTTAATTTTGTCAATTTATCAAGATTCATAATTTTTTTATAACTAAGTGTTCTAAATTTTATTTCTTCAACATTAGTTGGAAAATAAACTTTTTCTGATATTCCGATTAATTTAAAATCTATGATTTTCTTTTCACTACTATCGGAAAAATTAGGAAATGTAATTTCTTTAAGCGAATTAATGTCGTTCAATAATTTAGACATTGGGAATTGATCAAATTTGTGATTTGTTAATTTTATTTCTTCTAATTTTTTCATTTTTTCTAAAATGAAATTTTCTTGTTGATCTTTATCTAGTTTTGGTAGATGCAAATCAATTTTTTGGATTTTTAATCCCGATAAGGCATTTTTTGCAATTTTTTTGTATTCTAACTTTTCATTAAGTTCCTGTTTTGCCTCATAATTATCAGTTACTTTATATAAAATTTCGCCATTATGAGATTCTAGAAATGAAAAGTCAGATATATATGAATTATTTAATTTTATTTTTTTCGATTCACCCGAATCTTTAAGTTCTATTCTAAATGAACCTTTTCCAGATCTCCCGCCATCTGGTGATTGTTCTGCAAAAAATGTAGAAAATTCATTAATTGAATTAAAATAATAAAAATTATTATTAGTATCGGATGCTTTATATTCTTTATTTTTTTCAATATAATTACAGAAAGTAGTAAACAACTGACCTTCTATTGTTTCAACATTATCATACATTTCTAAATATGCAAGCGCTGACGAATCGCCATTTATAAGTGACGAGATTTTTTTGATTGACTTAGGTAATTTTATTGCCGCTATTCTTGCCTGTTCACTATCGACATTATCAGTAGAAATAATTAAATTACTTACTTCTTGAATACCTTCTTCTAAGATTACTCCATATAATGGAGAATTTGAGTACGAACTATTAACATCGCTAAATAATGTAGCAACTTTAATTACTTTATATGAACCGATTTTTGCAGGAATTTTGAATCTATATAAATTTTTTCTACCATTCAAAAGCGCTGCTTTATGTCCATTATGTTCAATGATTTCATAAGAAAAATCTACTTCATTTTCCGTTGAAAGTTTAAAACCATCTATAGTTTTACTATACTCTTGTGATACAGTTGAAGGATTTTTCTTATCTTTAACTTTATAAGTAATAGTAATTTTATTAGCATCGGTTTGTTTAACTGATGGAGTATCTACAAAGTCGATACGTGGGTCAATCACTTTTATATCAATACTGTCAAATTTATCTCAAAATTCATGAGCCATTTTGGTTGATTTAGTAGATACATCAAAAGAAACTTGTTGTGCCAAATCATTAACTAATTTTTCTGGCATTTTGAAATCTTGGATTTTAATTGTTTTTTGTTTTGAATAAATTCCTGGTTTACCATTTTTTTCTTTGATTCTAAAATGAACATTTAAAGAAACTAAATCATGTAATTTTTCGATAATAAGGGTATCTAAATCAACTTCATATTTACTTTCATCAAAACTAATTTTAGAAAGTTGTGAATAAGTTGCTATATCCAAAATAGTTTTTGAATCTTTACCATCAACATCAAATTGAACTGTATCAATATAATTATTTAATTCTTCTGGTGTTAAATAATTTTTAAAACCAGTAATTTCAATATCCTTAGCGTCAGAAATAATGTTGTTTACATTATCTCTAATTCTTACTTTTGCAGTAATTTTCTTAGGATGTTCACCTTCTTTTATAAATTCATCAAATCTAAGTTCATAGTTTGAAGGTAAAATGTCACCATCTTTTTTACCAATAACTTTGGTCTGAATGGCGTCTTGAATATAAGTTGCATTAGCATTTTCATAAGAAAATGTAACTTGACTTAAATATTCAGTTAATTGTTCTGAAGTTTTAGCAAAATCATTAAATTTTACTTCTAAAACATCTGATGTGAATTTATCATCATTAATTGATTTAACTTTTAATTGATATGAAATAATTGCTTCTGATTTATTATCATCAGCAATAGCTTTAACATTTACAATTTCATATTTAAGGTCATCACTATTGTTGTCTTTTAGAAAAACTTCAAAATGTTTATATTTACCATTTTCTTGTTTTAGTGCTTCAGAAGCTAAATTTAATTCACGCCTAAAACCATCAAAGAATTTAACTACAACTCTTTCTTTACCTAATTGATTTAATTCAACTTTTTCTTTAGGCGGTTTTATATTTCTAAATTCAAAACTTTGATAATTTGATTGTGCTTTTGTAAATTTGTTGCGAATGGCAAATTTCGTACGGAAGGTAGTATAAGGTTTGTCTTTATCAAGTGGTTGTTTATTGACTTCATTTTCTTCAGTTTCGACAATTAACTCATAAAGTTTATTGTTTAATCCGCTAGCAACAAAATCTGCTATATTTTTAATATCATCTTTAGTTTTAGTTTCTTTATCTTTAACATCTATTTTTAAAGATTGCAAAACCTTATCTAAATATGCTACTTTTCTTTGATTTGAAAAAACCGTTGAAAGTGATACCACTGAAGATAAAGCAGCTACTGCAGCACCTGCGGCAGATCACACTATAACTTTAGTTTTGGGATTTTGAGTTTTAACTTTATCTTGATTTGCTTGTGGTTTTACTTCTTGATTATTTAACTTTTTCTGTTCTTGTTCTTTCATTTAGTTTCCTTAAATTACAAGATTTTCGCAAATGATAAGATTAGAAAAATTAAGTTTGGCATTTTGTATCTTATAGTAGAAATTTTGATAGATTCAGTTGCTTCAAAACCTGTGTTTTTCAAAATTTCAGAAATTTTAGAACTAGCCAAAATTGCTTCTGAATAATATTGCGTTGGTGTGCCAAGACCACCTATAGTTTTAATGAAAATTTGGGATTTGGTTTTGTCTTGTTCTAAGAAATAATAAACATCAACATCATTTCCATTTTCTAAAGTGTTTTCAATCACAATTTTGCCGTTAAAGTTTTCTAGGGATCCTTTAACATCGGTTTTTTGAATGTCTTTAGCTTTTTTAGTTTTAGCAAATAATTCAATTTTTACTTTTGAAGCCAAATCGTCAAGTGTTTGAATAGCAGCGGCTGTTGAAACTTGTTTAATTTCTTCAGTTTTACCCGCTTGAATTTCTAAAAGTTTGTTTTTCAACAAAAATTCAATATTGGTAGTTTTAATATCAACTTTTAAAGCTACTAATTTATCCAAAAGTTGTTTTGATTTTAAAACGTCTAAAATCCCACAAACTTTGTTTTGTAAATAAAAATATAACATTGTTTGTGGTTCTTTTGCGTTTTGCATAACAAATTGTTTTAATGATTCTAGTAAGTTTGGCAAGACTACCGGTTTCGCTTGCACTCCAACTTCAGAGATTAAATAAACAGTTTGTTTTGTTTGTGGATGGATAGTTTCTCTCAATAGAAACTTTTTCTCAGCCATTTTTTTCTCCTTGTATTTTACGTAAAAATTCGGGTGAATTTTATTGCAAAACAAAAAAAAAAAAAAAACGCCTTAATAAGTGAAAAATAAACAAAAAATTCTGCTTAAAGCAAGTAAATTTTGTGAATTTTGAATTTTAATTTATTAAGAAATAAATGTTTTAATTAAAATTGTTAAAACTAGTTTTAGGCTAAAAAAAAGATGACTTTCGCCATCTTTTCTATTTAATAGAATGATTTATTGTGCTCATTCAATTTTCACTTCTGTAGTATTTGTTCCAGTTTGCGCATTTTGAGATCAATATTGTCCTATTCATTTATCACTTCAACCACTTGGTTTACTTGTATGTACTTTAATTTTTATAGTTAACATTTTATTTCCAAAACTTATTTCATCATCATTCACATCCTCGGTACCTTTATCTAAATATGATCTATATGCAATAAAACTACCAACTTTTTGAAGAGTAGAAGGCAATACAATTTCTTCTAAACCATTTACTCCTTGAAATGCATAACCTGATAATGCTCTTAACTTGGTTGCTGATAAATCAATTTTTTTAATTACTTTAGAACTAATAAAGTGCATATTTTTTGGGAACTCATTATCATTTTCTTTATCTGATGGATGCAAAATTTTTTCAAGATTTATAAGATCAGTGAAATTTACATTTTCAAGATTATTACATCCATAAAACATACCGCTTGCAATTGTTTTTACCGTTGAAGGTAATTTAACTTCTTTAAGACTTTTTCAATTTGCAAAATCAAATGAAAGTTTTTCGCCCATATCATTAGGAAGAACAATTTTCTCAATATTATTAAAACTTGGACCTAAATTATTAAAATGTTTAAATTTTAATACCCCGCTTAAATCCAATTCTTTAAGATTTTTATTAGATAAAGAAAATAAATTTTCTAAATTACTTATAGTATTAGATACTAAAGTAATTTTTGATGCCTTCGAACCATATAAAGCACCAGTGACAATTTCGTTTATATTATAATGAGTTAAATTTAAGTTTAATTGATCCGGCGTAATTTTCTTTTCAATTAGTTTTACTAATTTATTTCCATTTTTCTTAATTAAGAAGCTAAATGTTCTATTGAGTTCTTCTTTTATTTCATAATTAGGATTTTGAGAATCATATAATTTGACTCTAAAGCCACCTTTTCAATGCTTTTTATCATTGGGGTCTAGACTTTTACCATAGAAATTTTCAGAACCGAAGTGATAAGCAAAATCTTGAAATACTTCTTCATCTCCTAAAGTAGTATTTGAACTTTCATACAGACTTTCTATATGTTCAATATTCGAAGGCATTTCTAAATATAGCAATTTTTTAGATTGACCTACAATAACATTTTTTGCAACCTTTAAAGTTTTAGGAAGCGACAATGCAAGTAAATCTGAAGTAGCAAATTCATTTGTGTAAATTAGGTTTTCAACCTCTTCGATGCCTTCGGAAACATAAATAGAATAATGTCTTGAAAAGTTTTCATATATATATAGACTCATTGCTTTTTTAACTTTAAATGAATCTATTATGTCGGGCACTACAAATATATCTTGAATTTTTCGACTATTTAA
>NZ_SOCH01000008.1 GCF_004365165.1 Metamycoplasma hyosynoviae
AAAGAAAAAGCTGAACTTGATAAATTAGGTCAAATTTCACTTAACGAAAAAGATAGAATTAACGACAAAGTTAAAATTGAATTTTTAAACTTTAATAGAAATATTAAACTAGCTTCTGAAGTTGCAACTAAAGATGAAAACGGAAAATTTAAGTATTTCAACATTTATCTAAAACAAGATAATAATGATGTGTTTCAATATGAAATTGTAAATATCAATGTAAAAACCGATGATGAAAAATCGACGGCAATTTTTTCATATCAAATAAAAGTTAAATCAATAGATGATGATAAATTCACATCAAATGTTTTAGAAGTAAAATTTGATGATTTTGCTAAAACTTCAACTCAATTGACACAATATTTGAACGGACTTACATTTTCTTATGAAAATGCATCTTCAGTATTTCCCCAAGATGCCATTCAAACAAAAGTCATAGCTAAAAATGGTGGTTCTAATATACCTTCGAACTATGAATTAATCTTTACTGAATTTAAAACCGAAGGTGAATATCCTAAGAAAATTGATGCTACAGTTAAATTAAGAGATAATTCAAATAACATCATCTCTAATACTAGAACTATTGAAATAACAGGTTTTAAAAATTATTTAACACCAGAAGAATTAAATACTTATATAAATCAAATCGAACTTGATGTAGATAATAAAAATTCCGTTTTTATTTCAGATATAAATAGCCATTCACAAATTACAAAATCTAACTTTGAGGACAATAAATACGAAATTGATTTAGATACATTTCTTATTGAAAAATTAAGTGATTTAGTATCAATAAAAGTTCACTTTAGAATTAAAGAAAAAGATGGCAAATCAGGAATTTATTCTAAGCAAGCATCAAAAACTATTACTGGGTTTAAAATGTCACAAGAATTAATTGAAGACTTAGCACAAAAAGTTAAATTTGATGTAACTGAAAAATCAAGTAAAATGGCTTATGAATTTTGAGATAAATTTGATAGTATTGATACAAAAATAATTGACCCACGTATTGATTTTGCAGATACACCTTCAGTTAAACAAACCGATGCTGATAAAGTAACTATTACTTATAAAGTAAAAGATATAAGTGACAACAGATTATCCAAAATATATACTAAAGTTATTGATGGATTTAAAACTTCCGAACAAAATGAATTTGCATATTCATACGAAATAATTGACTATAAAGGTAATAAAGCCGCTTATCTTAACGCAAGAAAGGACTTAAATAGTTTTATAGTTCCTGCTAAAATAGGTAATTACAAAGTAGTGAAAGTTGGCACTCTATTTACAAATGTTTTAAGAACTCCCGAAACAACAATTTATGGTGTTGTTTTAGAGGAGGGTATTGTCGAAGTCAACAATTTAGTTATTAATACTGAAGATCGAAAATATGCCCAAATAGCTGCTATTAGCTTACCTAAAACGATTAAAAAAATCACAAATTTAATTTCTGGTGTTTCAACTCACTTTGCGAATTTAAAAATGTATGACAATGTTGAAGAAATTAATGGCCTATTCAATGAATATGAAAATAAAATCAAGACAGGAGAACTGTATCAATTACAACTTCAAGGAGATAGTGAACCAATTTATACATTTTGATTCCAAACAAGAACCTATTTTAAAGAATTTTTTAATGAAGAAACATCTGATTCGGGAAGAAGAGGGCATGGTTCATTTAAATTACAATTACAACAATCTGGGGAAACACCAAAATTAAAAGTAAATGCAACATATAAAGAAAATTATACATTCTTAGAATCTCAAGATAGCAAAACACTTTACAAAGTATTTACAAATAAAGAAGCAAATGTTGATAAATTTGACACACAATTAGGATATGAAATTATTGCAAAAAGTGCATTTTCATATTTAGATGTTAAGGAATTTAATTTTTGAGCGCCAAATATAAATATGCAAAAATTTAATTGATTTTTATTTGAAAAATTACCAAAATTAAAAAAGATAGAATTTAAAGGTATTTATATGGAAAACTTAAATTTGAATTGAGTTTTTGATGGATTGGAATTAGATGAATTAATATTACCTGATTTTAAAGACGATAATGGAGCGAATATATTAAAACGTACTAATAGTGGTTATTTAAATGCTTCAACTAAAAAAATTAAGTTACCAAAAAATGTTAAAGATATTTATAAATTTATGAATTCATTTTCAAAAGTTGAAAATTTAACTGAACTTACCAAATTAGAAAACATAAGATTTAGAGCTTTTGAAAGCGGTTGAACTTCTGAAGCGAGAACTTTGGACTTTAGAAATTCACCATTAAAACGTATTGAGTATATGGCATTTTGAAGAAATTTTGAAAATATAACATTATATTTACCTAAAGGTATTAATTATATGGATAAATTTATTATGTTTATTTCTGAAAAAAACAATAATTATAATCATATGGGTTCAGAAGACGAAAATCTACATAGTCAAGTTATATTAGATGGATTTAAAAATTGTAAAATAATTATCAATGAATCTAAGAGACCAGGCAATTGAAACAAATATTTTATGGGACAATATTCATCCCCAAGTGAAAACGCTACTGGTAAACCTGGAGAACTTGAAATTCAATGAAATGGATAATTTTATTTTTACAAGAAGTAAAATTTGATAAATTAGGCAAATCATATCCAACAAAAAAGATAGATTTAAAGGTAAAGTTAAAATCAAATTTTAAACTCTAGTCAGAATACAAAAAAATAAAATCATATTTTGAACTAATTAAAAAAAACAAAAAAACATAAAAAAGCACTTATATAAAGCACTTTTCTTGCTTATTGCTGTTTTTAATAAGTGTTTTTTTTTTTTTTTTTTTTCATTTTCACAATAAAATTGTGAAAGTTTAACTCAATATTCGCATAAAAATATCTAAAATAAACTAATTAATTTTCTTCAAAATTCATATTCTATATTACCTAGAAAGCAAATATGCAAAATTCAAAACCAAAAGAAATAAAACTGCAATATACAAAAAGAAAAGTTTTAACTTGATCAATTGTTGGACTTTCTGCTTCTACAACTTTATTAATTGCAACTACATCAGTAGTCTTTTCAAAACAAAGAAAAACTTCATATCTTGACAAAGTTTTGCAATCAATTAAAATTGATGTAAAAGATAAAGAATTTAAGACAAAAGATGACATTAAAAGCATTGCTGATTTTTCAACATTTGGCTTAAATGAAAATTTATATGAATTAATTGTTGATGGAGAAGAAGGTAAAGTTAATAAACAACCACTTGATAGTAATAAACCTTATACTACTTTTCGCACAAAGTTTGCACTTCGTAATAAATATACCAAAGCACAATCAAATTTTATAAATTTTGAATTTAGAGATTTAAAACCCCCAAAAGAAAAACCCGAATTAAATATTTTAGGTAAAGAAAAAGTTGTAGTTAAATTTTCTGATGATTTTAAACGTGAACTTAATTTAGCTTCTAAAACACTTGAAAAAGAAAATGGCAAATATAAGCACTTTGAAGTTTTTTTAAAAGATAACAATAATGATGATCTTAAATATGAAATTGTAAACATTAAAGCCATTGCTGATGATAAAAAATCAAAAGCTATTATTTCATATCAATTAAAAGTTAAATCGATTGATGATGAAAAATATACATCAGATGTTTTAGAAATTAAATTTTATGATTTTGCTAAAAATTCAGAGCAATTAACCGAATATTTAAAAACAGTTGAATTTTCTTATCAAAATGCAGAAACAACTTATATTGATAATGCAGTTCAAACTAAAGTTGTGGCTAAAAAAAACGGAAACATTATACCTTCAAATTATGAACTTAGATTTGATGAATTCACACCAGAAGGCAAAGAATATCCTAAAAAAATGCTTGCAAAAGTAAGAATTTGAGATAAGAAGAATAATTTTATTTCAGGATCAAGAGATATTGTAATTGAAGGATTTAAAAACTATTTATCACCAGATGACTTGAACAAATACATTGATACAATTCAATTTGATGTTGAAAATAAAGATATTAAAACTATTTATGATGTAACTAGTTATACACAACTTTCTAAAATTAATTTTGATGAAAATAAATATGAAGTGATTTTCGACAATTTTGGTATTGAAAAACAATATGATTTAACATCTATAAATGTTTGTTTTAGAATTAGAGAAAAAAATGGCAAACCCGATGTTTCTTCGAAGATTAGAACTATTCAAATCGATGGTTTTAAAATACCAAAACAACTTTTAGATCGATGAGCTAATGAAATAAAATTAGATGTTAATGATAAAGATCAAAAAATGGCTTATGACTTATGGGATAAATTTGAACAAATTAATATTAGAGAAAATTTAAATGATAAATTTGAATTTTCACCAAATGTAAAAGTTAAACAAACTGATGTTGATGAATTAACAGTAACTTTTCAAATTCAAGATAAAAAAGATGCAGATGTTAAATCAGATACAAAAGAAATTAAAATTAATGGCTTTAAAACAAATACTATTAATTCAGATAAATTTGGCTACGATTTATATGAGCATAATGGTCATCAAGTAGCATGTTTAAATAAAAGAAAAATTGAACATGTTTTTTTGGTTCCAAGCATAGTTGATTCTTATAAAGTAATTAAAGCTACAAATTTATATAATTGCGAAAATTTTACGAGACATTATGCTGTTTTTGTTGATGAAGGAATTGAAGAAGTGGAAAATCTAATTTATACATGTCCATCTGCAACTTCAGATTTAATTGCAGTACATTTGCCACTAACTTTGAGAGTTGCTAAAAATGTAATTATAGGACCTACAAAAAGATTACTATATTTTGGTTTACCAAAATATGTTCAACATGTAGAAGGACTTTGATGAACCAATGCAACAGAAAAATACAGAGGGCTTTTAAATTTTTATTATTATTTTGGCACAGAATATTTTAAAAAACTATATCCAAATTTAACAACAGCATTTTATCCAAGTTTTAAAAATTGAGAAATGGCTTTTAGAATTGAATTGTATAAACAACCAAATTATGAAGATTTACTTAAAAAAGGTTATTATGAACTTTCTAGAGTTTATTATGATGGTTTTCAAGGCATAGATCGTATTTATATGAAATACCATAACTTTTTAATAATGAAAAATGATTCAAATAAATGAACTCTTATTAAAGTAATGCAATTTGTACATACCCCATCAAGTCAACCAATATATGAAATACCAGATGAAATTGCAAAAAAAGTTTATGAAATTAAACCAGGAGCATTTAATGGATTAGAACTTCAAAAACTTACAATAAAATTTGACCACATATCAAACTTTGAGAATATGTTTTCTTCTGCAAATGAGATAAAAGAAGTTGATTTGAGTAAGATGAATAAATTAAAGCATATTAATAATTTAGCTCCAAGTATAAATAGCATTAAAAAACTTACCCTTCCTCATTATATGGGTGAAGAAATTAATTTTAGTTTCCGTGGATGAAAAAATTTAGAAGAAATAGTATTACCAACTACTGTTAAAAGAATAAAAAGCTCTATGTTTTATGAATGTGATAATCTTAAAAAAATAAATTTAGAAGAACTTACTGAACTTGAAGAAATTGTTAATGAAAATGATGATGGTAGTTCATTTCCTAAATTGTCCCATTTCTTAGAATCTAAAAAAATAGAAAAAATTGACCTTTCAAAAACTAAATTGAAAAAACTATCAGGAGCAGCTTTTCCTTATTTGGAAAAAGTAAGCGAAATTATTCTTCCTAGCAGTTTAGAAAAATTAGGTGCTTTCTTTACATATCGAGCTTATACGACCAATGATCCTGTTTGGGAAAATAATCTAATTGGTTTTAAAGATAAAAAATTAACTATCAGAATAAAAGGTCTTAGCCAAAAACCAGCGGGATGACATAATAAATGAATAGGGCAATATTGAACGCCAGAGCAACCAAACGGTACTGATGAAAGTAAAGTCAAAATTTATTGACAACAATAAAATATAAAAAATAAATTACTTTTTCTATACGACTATATTTCTTGAAAAAGTGCAATTATATAAAAAATTAGAATTTATATAATCAAACCACAAAGCGTTACGCTCAAAATTTGAAACTAACAAACATCCAATAAAATAAAGTGATTTGGATGTTTGTTTTTAGTTTATAAAACTAAAATAAAAAAAAGACCACAAGACACTGCACTTCTTGATGTGGCTGCTATATCTCTATCCTGACCAGGTTACAAGGTTGCTGTTCTTATGGCAAAATAATTATATTAAATATTGATTATTTATTTCTATATTTATGGTAAAATACATTTGCAATATACAAAGACAGTAACTGCAAAAATGCTTAATTTGTTACCGAGTATGCGTGTTTCTTGTTTTTTATTGCAAATAATATTTATAGGAGGCAAAATGAGCATTCTTAGAGATGCAAAAACTTTAGTAGTTAAAGAAATTGCCGAACATCTAAAAGAATCTAAAGCATTAGTAGTTGTAAATTGTCAAACTTTGACAGTTCCTCAACTTCAACAAATTCGTCAAGAACTTGCAGAATCTAATGTTTTATTCAAGATGTACAAAAATAGACTTGTAAAAATAGCTGCTAAAAGTCTCAAATTCGATGAATTAAATGAATATTTAATTGGTCAAAATATATTCGTATTTGCCAAAGGCGATGATTTAGTTGCTCTAAAAATTCTTTCAAAATTCCAAAAAGAATATAAAGCAATTAAATATGTAGCTGGAATTTATGAAAATAAAGTTGTAGATGCTAAAGCATTAGAAGAAATTTCAAAACTTCCATCATACGAAGAATCACTTATGATTTTGGGCAATTCATTGCTTACTCCAATTAGAAACTTAGCAATTGGTTTAAATATGTTGCTAGAAGATGGCAAAATCAAAGCTGAATAAATAAAAATAATTTAAATTAACTAAATAAATAAAACAAACAAAAACCAAACAAACTCAATTAAAACTCACAAAATTAAGGAGAAAAAAATGGCAAAATTAACTAAAGCAGATTTTATCGCTGCATTAAAAGAAATGAACATTAAAGAAGTTATGGAACTTGTTAATGGATTAAAAGAAGAATTTGGAATTGACCCTACTGCAGTAGTAGCAGCATCAGCAGCTCCAGCAGCTCCAGTTGAAGAAAAATCTTCATTCAACATTACATTAAAATCAGACGGTGGAAACAAATTAGCAGTTATTAAAGCTGTTAAAGACTTACTAGGTCTTGGATTAATGGATGCTAAGAAATTAGTTGAATCAGCACCAGCTGTATTAAAAGAAAATGTAAAGAAAGAAGAAGCTGAAGCTATTAAAGCAAAATTAGTTGAATTAAAAGCTGAAGTTACACTTGACTAATAAGTAATTTTATATAGGCTTATAAAAGCCTGTTTTTCTATTTTTATACGCATGCACACATACGTGCATATTATCAAAAAATTAAAATTTTTTGAAAAAAATAATGAGGTTATAAATGGCAAAAGAAAAAGAATATGTAGTAAGAAAATTTGGTCCGATAACCGAAAGACGTGATTATTCAATTTCACAAAAGAAATTTGAAACACCTGACTTTCTTGAAATGCAAAGACAATCAATTGAAAAGTTTCTAAAAGAAAGTATTGAACAAGAACTTAGAAATATTTACCCAATTGAAGCTCGTGACAAAGTTAGAATTGACTACATTCATAATAGTGCAGTTTTTGAAGTTCCTAAAAAAACTGAATTTGAATGTATCAAAGAAGCAAAACAAAAAGGTTCAAGCTACGTTGGAAAATTAAAAGTAACATTGCGTGAAACCATATTAAGTACAGGAGAAACTGATGATGCTGAAATCATTTTAGCAGAAATTCCTATCCTGACTTATGGTGGTTCTTTCATCATCAATGGATCTGAAAAAGTTATTGTTTCACAACTTATTAGATCAACTGGTGCTTATTTCGGAGTAGGTGTTAGAAATAAACAAGCAAACGACCTTTTCAACAAAGTTGAGATCATTCCACAAATTGGTTCATGAGTTGAAATTTACCACAAAGTAACATCAACTAACCTTGATACTATCAAGATTATGATTGACAAAAATAAATCATTTTATTTAACCATATTCTTGAAAGCATTAGGCTTTACCAAAAGAGGAATTTATGAAATTTTTGGTAAAGTTCCTGAACTACGCGAAACTTTCAGAAGAGATAAAATTTACAGCGAAAACGTTGAAGAAATCATCCGTGAAGCACAAGAAGCCATCTATCGTTTAATCAGAAAAGGCGATAGAATGTCAGCAGATAGTGTTCGTAATTTAATCCCGCTAACTTTATTTAACGAAAAACGTTACAACCTAACTGAAACCGGAAGATTTACTTTAAATCGAAAATTAAGTGTTATCGAAAGAATTTTAAACACATATTTAGCACAAGATATTTACTCAAAATCAGGTAAACTACTTTATGAAAAAGGCATATTCATAACACTTGATATCGCTAAAAAAATTCATGAAGAATTAAAACTTGGAATTATTCCGATGTGAAGACTTCCTGATATTGACGAAGGTGTTTATGGTAATCAACTAGAAGTTGAAGGAAATGAAAAATTAATTGATAGATTATATGTTCCTTTAATTAAAGTTTATCCTACTGAAAATGATATGTTGAACAACAATTTGGTTCCGGTTATTGGAAACGACCCTACATCAGATGAAAACTTTTTAACAGTTCCTGACATTATTGCAACAATATCATACTATTTCAACTTACTTCAAAACGTAGGTTTTGATGATGACCCTGATTCACTTATCAACAAAAGAATTGTGACCATCGGTGAACTTTTACAAAACCAATTTAGAGTTGGATTAATCAAACTTGAAAAGAACACTAAAGAAAGAATTGCAACAAAAGAAATAGATAAAATTACACCTAAAAATGTAACTAACAACAAACCTATTTTCAACCAATTCAAATCTTTCTTTAATACATCAAAACTTTCACAATTTATGGATCAATGTAATCCATTGGCTGAAATTTCAAACAAAAGAAGAATAACTTCACTTGGACCTCGTGGTCTTAACCGTGACACTGCACAATTTGAAGTACGTGACGTCCATCCAACGCACTACGGTAGAATTTGTCCTATTGAAACTCCTGAAGGACCTAACATTGGACTTATTCTAAATTTAGCTTCATTTGCAAAAATTGATAAATATGGTTTTATTCAAACCCCTTACTTTAAAGTTAAAGACAGAAAAATTGATTTTTCTGAACCTAAATATTTAACTGCTATTGAAGAAATGGGTGCTATTATTGCTCAATCTACCGTCAGAATTAAAAACAATATGATTATTGATGAATATGTTATGGCTAGAAAAGATAGTGAATTTATTGAAGTAGAAGCTTCAAAAGTTGATTATATTGGGGTTTCTAACCGTCAAATGACATCAATTGCTGCATCTGCTATTCCATTCTTGGAAAATGACGATGCTAACCGGGCATTGATGGGATCAAACATGCAACGTCAAGCAGTTCCTATCATTAAGCCTGAAGCTCCATTAGTAGCTACTGGAGTTGAAGCTGATATTGCAAGATATTCATCTACTAACCTTCGTTCTACAATAGATGGAACAGTAACATATATTGATGCTGATAAAATTGAAATTACACCTGATGATTTTGCAGAAACTTCTACAAAATCAACCAAAAAATCAAAAAGACCAGAAGTATTTTATTTAAGAACATTTGAGCGTTCAAACCAAGGTACTTTAATTCATCAAATTCCGTTAGTTAAACTTGGACAAAAGATTCAAAAAGGTGATCTTCTAGTAGATGGTCCTTCTATGAAAGATGGTGAACTTGCACTTGGTAAAAACGTATTAGTAGGTTTTTCAACCTGACATGGATACAACTATGAAGATGCTGTTATTCTTTCAGAAAAACTTGTTAAAGATGATGTTTATACTTCAATTCATATTGAAGAACAAACCATTCAATTCAGACATTCAAAGGCAGGAGAAGATTATTTAACTGCTGATATTCCTAACGCATCAAACTTTTCGAAAAGATTTTTGAATGACCAAGGAATTGTTAGAGTTGGATCTGAAGTTATAGCAGGAGATATTTTAGTTGGAAGAACTAGCCCTAAAGGTGAAGAAAACCCAACACCTGAAGAAAAACTAATGGCCGCTATATTTAGTCAAAAATCATCGCAAAGAAAAGATACTTCACTTAAAGTTAAACATGGACACAATGGTACTGTTGTTGCAGTTGAAGTTCTTTCGCGTGAATTTGGTGACCAACTAGAAGATGGAATTGAAAAAATAGTAAAAGTTTCTATTGCTCAAAAACGTAAAATCCAAGTTGGAGACAAAATGGCAGGACGGCACGGAAACAAAGGTGTTGTTTCAGTAGTTCTACCAGTAGAAGATATGCCTTATTTAGAAGATGGCACTCCACTTGACATTGTTTTAAACCCACAAGGTGTTCCTTCTCGGATGAACATTGGTCAAGTCTTGGAATTACACTTAGGTCTTGCTGCTAAAAAATTAGGTGTAAAATTTGTTACTCCTGTATTTGATGGAATTACCCACAACCAAATTAAAGACATTTTGCAAGAAGCAAAAATTGATCCAAGTGGTAAATCTGTAGTATACAACGGTCAAACTGGTGAAAAATTAGATGCTCCAATTTCTGTTGGTATTATGTACTATCTAAAACTTTACCACATGGTTGATGACAAAATGCACTCACGTTCAGTCGGACCATATTCTCTTATCACTCAACAACCACTTGGAGGTAAAAGCCAAAACGGTGGTCAAAGATTTGGTGAAATGGAAACTTGAGCTATTGAATCATATGGTGCTTCAAATGTATTACAAGAACTTCTAACTTATAAATCAGACAACATTATGGGTAGAAATCAACTATATAATGCACTTTCAAAAGGAACAAAACTACCAAAACCAGGTATGCCCGAATCATTCAACGTTTTAGCTTATGAACTTCGTGGATTAGGTATTAAATTAGAAGCTCATGAAAAATCTGGAACTGGTGATGACGCTGATGATAGTGAAGCAAATAGAATTGATACTAAATACTACCAAGAAATTGAAGGAGGAGCAGAATAATGAAAAAATCAAGAAAATATGCACTATTAGATAGTGACAAAATTTCAAAAATTTCACTAGCTTTAGCTACTCCTGAAGATGTTGAAAAATGATCACACGGTGAAGTTACAAAACCAGAAACCATAAACTATAAATCATATAAACCTGAACGTGGTGGACTATTTGATGAAATCATTTTTGGTCCTATGATTGACTATCGTTGTCCTGTTTGTGGTCATAAATGAAAGAAAATCAATGAAGGTTCATTCTGTACAAAAACAGAATTATGTAAACAAGAACACGTTGAAATCCTGCCAAAAATTTCCCGTCGTAATCATATGGGGCATATTAAATTAAATAGTCCTGTTGTTCACTTTTGATTTTTCAAAGTAGATCACTCTATTATTTACAAACTTTTAGGTTTAAAAGTTGCAAATAATGAAGAGCCTGTTAAAAGAATCGATTTAGAAAACCTGATTTACTATAAATCACACATCGTTTTAGAATCAGGTGGTCTAAAATCACTTCCTAAAAATACTATTATTGATATTAATGAAGCTGCAAATATTTATAAATCAGCTTTAGAAGAATTAATTCAAAGATTTGAAAAAGGCACAGAAGAATATGAAGATATTCGTGAAACTCTTGATGATCTTGTAGAAAAAGCTACTTCAAAAATTGGTCAAGATTATGGTATTGACTTTTATGAACTAAATATGGTTATTGAACATTACACCGAAGCTAAAATTGGAACTGGTTCACTTGCTATTGAATATTTACTAAAAAATATTGATTTAAAGCACGAAAAAGAACTTGTAATGCAAGAAATCAAACAAATCAATATTGATGAAGTTGAAGGACGTTGATCAACTACTTCTAAACAAAACCGTGAAAAATTATACAAACGTTTACAAGTATTAAATGCCTTCATTGAATCTGGCCAAAAGCCAACCAGTATGTTGATTTATAACCTTCCTGTAATTCCTGCTGATTTACGTCCATTAATTCAACTTGATGGAGGAAGACATTCTTCAAGTGATATTAATGAACTTTACCGTCGGGTAATTATTAGAAATAACCGTCTAAAACAATGACAAGAAAAAGATGCTCCTACTTTGGTTGTTCAAAACGAACTTCGGATGATTCAAGAAGCAGTTGATGCTTTAATTGATAACCAAAGAAGAACACCAAGCCCAGTACTTTCTAAAGACAATCGTCCATTTAAATCTATAAGTGACGCATTAACTGGCAAAAAAGGTAGATTTAGACAAAACCTACTTGGTAAACGTGTGGATTATTCTGGTCGTTCGGTTATTGTAGTTGGCCCTGAACTAAAAATGCACCAATGTGGTATCCCACGTGAAATGGCTGCTAAATTATTTGAACCTTGAATAGTCGAAAGTCTAATTGACAATGGTGAGGCTACAACTGTAAAACAAGCTAAGAAAATGATTGAAGACCAAAATTCAGTTATTTGACCTTATGTAGCTAAAGCTATTGAAGGAAGACTAGTTCTATTAAACCGTGCACCTACATTGCACCGTTTGTCAATTCAGGCTTTTGAACCTGTTTTAGTTCGTGGCAAAGCTATTAAATTGCATCCATTAGTATGTACTCCATTTAACGCTGACTTCGATGGTGACCAAATGGCTGTTCACGTACCAGTTTCAGAACAAGCACTTCTAGAAGCACGTGAACTTATGCTTGCAAACAAAAACATTCTAGGTCCTAAAGATGGCGAACCTATCATCAACCCTTCACAAGATATGGTTTTAGGTATCTACTATCTAACCATCGAAGAAGAAGGTGCTTTGGGTGAAGGTAGAATATTTGACAGTTTTGACCATATGATGAGAGTGTATGCCGAAAGAAAAGTATCACTTCACGCTCGTGTTGCTCTTCCTTTATCAGAAGTAAAGGATGCAAAACTATTCAATATACCTGTTTCTAAACGTGAATACATAATTTCAACTGTTGGTAAATTTATTTTCAACAATATCTTCCCTAGAACATTTTCATTCATTTATGATAACAATGTTGCTAAATATACAACGTTGGAACAATACAACCAATCAATGTATAAATACATTGTTCCATCAGGTACAAACATTTTAGAATACATTAAACGTAATTTAACAATTCTACCTGCTTTTAATAAGAAAAATATTGCTCGCATCATAAGACATATTTTTGATAAATATGTTGCCACAGTTTCTCTTCAAAAAGTAGCATCAGTTATTGCTAAAATTAATGAAATTAGCTCAGATGATATTATTCTAGAATACTTGTCATTAACTAACTATGAAGATAAAAAGATTAATAAAGAACATGCTATTTTATTAAATGCCTTCACTCATGAAGAAATGAAAAAGAATGCACTTTATAGTCAAGCAAAATCTTCTTCAACAGCACTTCACACCTATTCACCTGAACAAAAGGCTAACATTTTAGATAGAGTTTGATTTAGATATACAAACATTGTTGCTTCTATATTAGATGATATTAAAGACCTAGGTTTTGAATATTCTACTATTTCAGGTATTTCAATTTCATTTTCAGATATTCTTGAAACAAATATGAAATCAAAATACATCAAAGAAGGTGATGATTACATCAGCCAATTAAGAGAATATTACAACCAAGGTATGATTACAGATGATGATCGTTATAAACTAACTATCGAAAAATGATCCAATGTTAAAAATAACATTCAAAAAGAACTTGAACAAATTATTAAAGAAAATCCACAAAACCCAGTTATCACAATGATTAACTCAGGTGCGCGGGGAAATATTTCTAACTATGTTCAACTAGCTGGTATGCGGGGGTTAATGGCTAACAACATTAAAACCACAAAAGCCGATGCTAGAAACGATAGGATTGTTCGTTCAACTGTTGAAATGCCTGTTAAATCTTCATTTATTGAAGGACTTACTGCTTTTGAATTCTACTCATCTACCCACGGTGCTAGAAAAGGTCTAACAGATACTGCTCTTAACACTGCTAAATCTGGATATTTAACCCGTAGATTAGTCGATGTTGCTCAAAACATAGTTGTTCGTGAAGAAAACTGTGGATCTGATTATGGTTACATTGCTCGTACTATTGTTGACACTAAAACAAATCAAGTAATTGTAGGATTGAAAGAAAGAATTGTTGGTCGTTTTGCTAATAAACCTATTTTCAAACAAGATGGAAGTACATTAATCGTTCCAAGAAATGGGCTAATTACCGAAAAAATTGCTGACATTATCCTTCAAGAAGGATATACTGAAATTGAAATTAGATCAATTTTAGGCTGCAACACAAGAAATGGTGTATGTAAATTGTGTTTTGGTAACGATCTTGCAACCAATAGAATAGTTAACATTGGTGAAGCTGTTGGTATTATTGCAGCTCAATCAATCGGTGAACCTGGTACTCAACTAACAATGCGTACCTTCCATACTGGTGGGGTTGCTGGTGGAGAAGATATTACTGGTGGGTTTGCTCGGCTAATTGAATTAATTGATGCCCACGAACAACCATGAGGTCGTCCTGCAGTAATTTCACCTTACGAAGGTAAAATTGTAAAAATCGAAGAAAACACTGAAAACAAAAACATTGTTAGCCACATAGTTTATATTGAACATAAACTAAGTGATGGTGAAATTGAAATTACTCCTATTGAAGTAACTTCAAACAAAAAACTTAGAGTTAGTGAAGGTTCTAGTGTTCGTATTGGTCAAAAACTTTCAGAAGGGCCTATAATTCTAAAAGAATTATTAGAACTAACAGATACCATCACTGTCCAAAATTATCTTCTAAAAGAAATCCAAAAGATTTATCGTATCCAAGGTATTGCAATTAGCGATAAATATATTGAAATCATTATTCGTCAAATGATGTCAAAAATCGTTATTTCCAACCCGGGTGATTCTAAATTCTTTGCTGGTGCTATTGTAGATATTTTCGACTACCAAGAAGAAAATGCTAACCTACTAGCTGAAGGTAAAAAACCAGCTTATGGAACTGTAGTAATCAAAGGTGCTAAACAAGTACCACTTCTATCAGATTCATTCCTTTCAGCTGCTTCTTACCAAGAAACTTCTAAGATATTAGTTCATGCTGCTATTTCTTCAAGAAGCGACAAATTACTTGGTCTAAAAGAAAATATTATCATTGGTAAGAAAATCCCAGCCGGAACATCACTGTTCCCATTTGAAGAAAATTCTAAATATGACATTCGTCCATCTATTAATTACTTCCGTAGTCCAGAAGAAGATGAAGAAATGACATTCGATAGCTTCGCACCATTAGATCTAGAAGAAATCAGAAATGAAGTTGATTCAGAAACTGAATCTATGGTATCAGTAGAAGATGAAGAAAACCAAGAAGAATTTATCTTCGATGAAGAAGCAGAAGATGATGACGCACAAAATGCAGATTACGAATAATTCTAAATCTAAGTATTAAAATTCATTTTAATAATCAAATATCAGGTAAAAAACTTGCCTGATATTTTTTTTAGACAAGTTTTATAGGAACTTAAATTTCATTTTCATAGTAATTATTTCGTTTAACTATGTATTCTGACATTTTTCTTTTTAATTTTTCTTTAGGTATTATAGAATAATATTTATTTATCCTATTTTTTAGTTCACCATTAATTTTATTTTCTTTTAGTATCTGACATTCACCATTTTTATTATAAGTAAATCTATTTTTATCAAAACATTTATGAACTTCTGATGACATATTTAAAAGATTATTTTCATCTTTTATTTCATTTAATAATTTTGCAATTTTTTCATCTTCTTCATAAGACTTATTGTATTCATACAACCTTTTAATTATTTCATCTTTAATACCAGCAACTGGATAAATATGACATCTATCACTATCAACATTTTCACCTAGCTCAAAAACAACAATTTCATTTTTAATGTTTCGTCTATAAGAATCAATTATTTTTTCAACTTCATTTATTTTATAAATGACTTCTTTTATATATGTTTTAACTTTATTGATTCTTTTATCATAATAGGTTACTCTTTTTTTATATTCTTCTATATTTTTATCGATATGTGAAGTAATTTTAAGCATTTCTTTAAGTTGCTTGATTTTCAAAATACTTTGAATAAATTCATTTATTTCAGTAGATTCAATTTCAAAATTATTAGTGTTAAATTCATTATCTTGTTTAATTGTAATTAAATCTAAGAACATTAACATATTGTATTTATATTCTTTAAGATTTTCATCATCAGTTTCCATAATGATTTCTGCAACTTTAGGATTTTTAAATGAACCAGCTGGATTATTGCCTTTTATTAAAGAAATAACATTTTTCAATGTTCCGCTATATTTATCTTTAAATCATTTATTTGCCCTTTCAAGCTGGTTTTTATCAAGTTCTTTATAATCATTTTCATTTATATTTTTTCTAATTTGTGGTTCTTTGCTCAAAACATCATTAAAAAAATCACATTTTTTTCTTCAATTTGAATTATTGCTATTTTTTCAACTTGCTGTGGTTTTTAAATCTACTATAAGTGAATCAAACCAAATTTCTTTTTTATAGATAACACCTTCATTATAATAAATGGTGATTTTACCCTTGCATTTAGAACCATCTTCTTTACTATCAAAATTTTTGCTTTTAAAATTAAATGTGCAACTATATAACAACTCTTTAGAAAAATCCATTTTCTATCAACTCCTCAAATATTTTTTCTAAAACTTCAACTGATATTGAATTACCGCAAGTAAATATCATTTTTTCTTCACTTATGATGTCCTGTTCTTTTATGATGTGTGCATATTTTTTAGAAAAACCCATATATTCATAAGCTTCATAATAACTAATGAGCCTTATTTCTTTATTACTTTCATAATAAAACTTCAAGCGACTATTAGCACCTGACGCAGTCAATGTTGGTCCTATACCTTTTGGAAGATAGATATAAGTTTCAGAATTAAAATTAGAATAATTTAATAGTCTTGCCTTAGTTATTGAATTTTTGGTAGTTATAAAATCTGACTTTTCATATTTGTTTAAATTTAAAAGTACCAACTTTTTTGAATAATTTTCATCTAATATATCTTCTAGCTTTTTAAAATGTGTAGTTTTATTTTCAAAATTGAATTTTTTACCATTAGCATTGAAAATAGAGATCATAAAAATACGTTCTCTATTTTGAGAACTTCCATAGTCTTGTGAATTTAAAACCTTGTAATAACTTGTATAACCCAATTTATTTAAAGTTTCAATTCAACTATTTAAATCATTAATAAATTTTTTTGAAGTTAATGCTTTAACATTTTCTAGTAAAAGTATTTTTGGAAGTCTATCTTTATTTAAAAGTAAAATTCTTTCAATTTCGTATAGCAAACCACTTCTAGTGGTTTTGGTTATACCTTTTTGCAGACCTTGTTGCGAAATATCTTGACATGGAAACGAATAAGTTAAGATGTCAATATTTTTTGGCAACTCGTTTATTTCATGAATGTCGCTATGACTCTCTCTCTCTCTCTCTCTCTCTCTCTCTCTCGCCATACATTTTATGGAAATAATCATTATTTAAGTAAGCATAAAGATAAGGAAAAATCTTAGATAACTTAGTTGGATTTAATTTTTTAAAATAATTTGAAGAAACTAGTTTCTTACTATCATTACTAAACTTATATTTTGAAAGAATTTCAATTTGCTTTTCATTTGAAATTTCATCTTCTAGCTTTAATGTTCCGTAGTGAATTATCATATATGAAATAATTGCATCAATATAAAAATCACACGAACCCAAACTTACTGCTTTAAAATTAAATTTAGATTCTAGATTTTTCAATGCTAAATACTGAGACCCTAATCCAGCAAACATTTCATAAATAGTTATAAATTTCATAAAAAACATTATAACGTCTTTGATATTTAAATTTATAATGAAGTGATTTAAAAAAAATATAAGTTATGAAGTAGATTACTAATCTCCTAATTTCTAATGTAAATACTTACTTATTTTCATTAAATTCTTTTAAAAACTACACTTACAAAACCTAATAACTAATCCATAGGATTAGTAAAATAATATTAAGCTTAATTTTTTAGTTTAAAATTTATACAAGTAAGTAAAAAGGTTTGTATGTATCGTAAAGTAAAATTTTATGAAAATTATAAAAATGGAAAAATCATAAGTGAAAAGCACTTTGAAATTAATTCCAAAGAACTTTATAAAAAACCTTTTACTAGTAGAACTTTAAACACTTTATTTAACTTTTTAGAAAATAAAGAATTTGAATTTGAACGAAAACTTTTAGACATATTAAGTGAAAATAAAAATTCACATTATTTAAAAAAACTTTTTGAAATTATTAAATCAAATGATTTTGTTATTGAAAATAATAAAATCAAACGTGTAGAAAAATATCGTTCAGTTGATATTAAACTCTTCAAAAAAATTAAAATCTTAGAACAATTTATGACGGAAATTGAAGAAGACCCTAATTTTTCTGATGAAGAAGTAGCAGAAAAAATAAATGAATTTTATTCCGAAATAAAAGAAGTAAAAACTTTCTACAATCTTAAAATCAATAAAAAATCTGCGCTTTATAAATATTTAAAAAATCATTTTAAGAAACTTTCAACCAAACCTCTTGAATTTCCAATTTTTTTGTTTCCTTTTGATTTGGCTCAAAAAAATGTGATTGAAAATATATTTACTTCTGAGCTTAATTTTATTCAAATCAAAAACGATGAATATTCATCTAATAAGCAAAATTTTATTGCAAATATATTAGCAAATATATTTACTCAAGATAAAACATCAGTACTATTTACTGACAATCAAGAATTTGCTAAATCAATAAAAGAAAAGTTTTCTGACTATAAACATAGTGTACTTCTACTTTCGCAAAAAATTGATAAACTAGAATATAACAATCAAGCAAAAAAAGAAAACTCTTTCAAAACTCATATGAGCAATTTAAGAGAAACTTTTTACATCAACAATATTTTGAATAAATATTATGATTTTTATTCGACTAATGAACCTTATGAAAAATTAAGCGAATTACATAATTCTTATTTCAAATGTTTTACTTCGGAAAAAGATATTAAAACTTCTGAAATAGATTCAATAACCCAAGAAATAGAACTTTCATCTAATGAAATATTTTCTTATAAGTTATGCAAGTTTTATGAATCAATTAATCCGAAACTTGATTCAAAAACTTGAATCAATGAAAATTTTTCAAATTTAAAATTAATAAATGGAAATTATGATTATTCTAATTCAATTAATTTAACTAGCAATAATTTTCCTTTTGTTATTTTAAATTCAAATGTTTTTAATTCAAGCGAATTTTGAGAAAATGAAGTTCAAGAAGACTTTCTATTTGATTATCTGCTTTTGGATATATCAACTCTACTAAATGCAAAAATATCAACTTTAACTTCACTTAATATAGCCAAAAACATTATTTTATTTTCAGATCAAAACTCTTATATTGATAGCAATGATTTTGAATGAGCCACTAGCAAAATTGAAATGTTATTTGCAAGTTTCTTCAAATTAAAAAACGCTTCTGTTTTTGACTTACGCAAAAATATTTAAAATTCTTCATCTTATTTTTAAATTCACAACAACAAATAGCTTTTTAAATAGTTTCTAATTTCGCTTAATTTAAAGGCAAATAATGTAAAATGGATAAATAATATTTGAAAACATATGGCAAAAATAGTAAAGAATAATTTAGGATATAGCGGTGAATTATTTGTCTATCAAGACAAAGATATGTTTAATTATTCGGTAGATACTATTTTGCTTGGCAATTTTGTTTCAATTAATCGACGTGTTTCTAATATTTTAGAAGTCGGAACTAATAATGCTGCCCTTTCAATTTTTATTGCTGCTAGAAGCAAACGCATAAAAATTGATGCTATAGAAATTCAAGAAAAAGCAGTGCAACTTGCGCAAAAAAATGTTGAACTTAACAATATGCAAGAGCAAATTAATGTAATTTGCGCTGATTTTAGAAAATACTATAAAGATTACGCTTATTTATGTGGCAATAAAAAAGCTAAAAAATATTCTCTTATTGTTGCAAATCCACCATATTATAATGAAAATTTCAATATTAAAAGAACATCAAGTACAGAAGAGCAAAAACTAGCCACTCATGAAATTAATTTAAATCTAGATGAACTAGTTTCAGGAGCAAGCAAAATTATTGAACAAAAAGGTTATTTAACAATTGTTTTACCAATAGCTCGCTACAATGATTTAATATGCACACTAAGAAAATATAATTTTGAACCCAAACGCGTTCAGCTTGTATATCCACGTGTAAATGATTTACCTAAATTTTGTTTAGTAGAAAGTCGTTTTAATTCAGGTTGTGGAACTTCATATTTAAAAAATTTATATTTGCATTATAATGATATGAACTCACATGAATATACTGAAGAAATCAAGAAACTTTATTCGCCTATAAAGGAAAAATAATGCCTAAAAAAGCCAAAACATTTTATATTTCAACTCCAATTTACTATCCTTCAGGACCACTTCATATAGGTCATGTTTTAACCACAACACTTGCATGAGTTTATGCTAATTATAAAAAACAAGAAGGATATGAAACTTTTTTTGTAACAGGTATTGATGAACACGGGCAAAAAATTCAAAAAAAAGCCCTTGCTTTAAATTTGCATCCACAAGAATATGTTGATCGTGAATGTAAACGTTTCAGAGATTTGTGAATACTTCTTGGCATTGATTATGATTTCTTTTCTAGAACAACAAATACTTTACACCAAGAAACTATTAAAAAAGTATTTAATAAAATGCTTGAAAAAGGCTATATTTACAAAGGTAATTACGAAGGGCTTTATTCAGTAGAAGATGAAGAATTTTTTACTAAATCTCAAGCCATAAAAAAAGATGGTAAATATTACCATCCTGTATCAGGACATTTACTTCAAGAAATTCAAGAAGAAAGTTATTTCTTCAAAATGTCAATGTTTTCCGATTGAATCTTGCAATATTTTAAAAATAATCCTGAATTTATTACCAATGAAGTAATTACTAATGAACTTATTAATAACTTTTTAAAACAAGGATTGGAAGATTTATCTATTACTCGAATTACTTTTGATTGGGGGATAAAACTTGATACTAATGATAAAGCTAAACACATTGTTTATGTTTGATTAGACGCTTTATTTAATTATTTAACTGCGTTAAATTATTTAGAAGAAAATGATTCTAATTACCAAAAATTCTGAGTTAACGGAAATGAAAGATGTCACATTTTAGGTAAAGAAATTAGTCGTTTTCATAGTATTTATTGACCTATATTTTTAAAATCATTAGATTTAAATTTGCCTACTACAGAAATAGTACATTCATGAATTGTTACTCCAACTGGTAAAATGTCTAAATCAAAAGGAAATGTTATAGATCCTCTTGCTTTAATTCAAGAATATGGTGCTGAGCAAGTTAAATACTTTTTTGCCTCACAAGTTAATATCAATAGTGATTACACATTTTCACAAGAAACATTTGTTAATGTGTTGAACGCTGATTTAGCAAATAATTTTGGTAATTTAGTTAATCGTGTAATCAAAATGATCAATCAATCATTTCCTCAAGGTTGTAAATACGATGCTAAGTCTCTAGAAGAAATTGACAAAGAAATTTATGAAAAAATTAACATAAGAGTATCAGAATTTCAAAAATATATGGACGTATTTCAGTCTGATAAAGCCTTAAAAACTGCTATCAAATTTTCAAGCGAATTAAATGAATACATTGATAAAACCTTGCCTTGAACTTTAAAAAACAATTTGCCTAGATTAAACACAGTTCTTATGACATTATTAAATGGCATATATGCAGTCGCATATATGCTTAATATAGTTATTCCTAATAAAATGCAAATAGTAGCAACTACATTAAAACAAAAATCTATTAATAAAAAAGATTTGAATAACTACAAAAAATTCGATGGCATATGTCCTTGAAGTGAACAAGTGCTATTTACAAGAATTTTAAAATAAGAGAAATTATGAAATTTATAGATGAAGTATTTATAACAGTTTATGCAGGAAATGGTGGAAATGGCATCATCAGTTTTAGACGTGAAGCACACGTTGATAAAGGCGGACCTGATGGAGGCGATGGTGGAAATGGTGGGAACATCATTTTTCAAGGTGATAAAGGTATGAACACCTTGCTTTCTTTTCACTATCAAAATAAATATAAAGCTCAATCAGGTGAAAATGGAAAACCCAAAAATGCTTATGGAGCTAATGCAGAAGATTTAGTGGTTAAAGTACCATTAGGTACTTCAGTTTTCCATAATGGTAAATTAATAGCAGATGTTATAACTGAAGATAAATATTTAATTGCTCGTGGTGGAATTGGTGGGAAAGGGAATAACAAATTCAAATCTTCTAAAAATACAGCCCCTAGAATTTGCGAAAATGGGACATTGGGTGAAATTAAAGATTTGAAGTTAAGTCTTAAAGTTCTAGCTGATGTAGGACTTGTAGGCAAACCTAGTGCAGGTAAATCAACACTGCTTTCCAAAATATCAAATGCAAAACCTAAAATTGCTGATTATGATTTTACTACCTTAGTTCCTCAACTTGGAATTGTTAAATATTATGAAAATTCTTATGTAGTAGCTGATTTACCCGGTCTTATAGAGGATGCTTCCAAAGGAAAAGGGCTGGGAATAAGATTTTTAAAACATATTGAAAGATGTAAAATCATAGCTCATATTATAGATTTTGGTTCTGATATAAAAGACCCTATTAATGATTTCGAAATCATTAATAATGAATTAAAGCGATATAATCTAAGATTGGAAAACTTGCCACAAATTGTTATTGCTAATAAAGCAGATTTACCTAGTTTTAATAAAAACTTAAAAGCATTTAAAGAAAAATATCCAAAGCAAAAAATTATAAAATGTTCAGCTTTAACTGAACAAAATATTGACAAAGTTATTGAAGAAATTTATAAACTATTTGCAAAAGTAAACAAGAACTTAAAAAATATTCAAAAAGAAAATAATGAAACTGAAGTAATAACAATAACTTTGGATAAAGATGAACTAAAAATCACAAAACTTGATGATAAGCACTTTGAAATAATTTCTAATAAAGTTTATGATGTATATCGTAAAATCCCCTTAATTTCTATTGATAATTTATGAAGACTGAATGCTAAGTTGGAAAATATGGGGATATTTGCTATGCTTCGTGAAAAAGGCATTAAAAAAGGCGATTTTGTCAAAATCTTGGATTATGAATTTGAATGAAAAGATGATTTTTAATTTAATAATCACATCTTTTAATGAAATGAATGTTTAAAAGACAAGTTTTGTTAGAAAATGGTTATGTAAAACTAGTTGCAAGCAACCTGCAAAATTATCATTTTTTACAATTTTTGTTATATTAATAATTTTTATATATAATTATAAAGCGTTAAGCGATATTTTATAAATTTGATTAATAGGAGAAGTAGCTCAGCTTGGTAGAGCGCTTGGTTTGGGACCAAGTGGTCGCAGGTTCGAATCCTGTCTTCTTCACCATTTGGGGGGGTAGCTCACCTGGCTAGAGCGCCTGCCTTGCACGCAGGAGGTAGAGGGTTCGAGTCCCTTCCTCTCCACCATTTGGCACTGTAGCTCAGTTGGTTAGAGCATCCGGTTCATACCCGGAAGGTCAAGAGTTCGACTCTCTTCGGTGCTACCATGTGAATTTATAAAACTCAACAGAGTTAGAATATTGGACCCATAGCTCAGTTGGTTAGAGCAACCGGCTCATAACCGGTCGGTCACAGGTTCGAGTCCTGTTGGGTCCACCATGGGCAATTACCCAAGCCTGGCTGAAGGGAGCAGTCTTGAAAACTGCCAGGGGCTTCACGGCCCGCGGGGGTTCGAATCCCTCATTGCCCGCCATATATAGCGGAGTAGAGCAGGTGGTAGCTCGTTGGGCTCATAACCCAAAGGTCATTGGTTCAAATCCAATCTCCGCAACCACGGTCCAGTGGTAAAGTGGTTTAATACGCCTCCCTGTCACGGAGGAGATCGCGGGTTCAATTCCCGTCTGGACCGCCATTAGGCTCTGTAGCTCAGTTGGTAGAGCAACGGACTGAAGCTCCGTGTGTCGCTGGTTCGATTCCTGCCGGAGCCACCATTTCAAGAAATTGTCAAACACCATTAGGTGTTTTTTTATTTTTGGAATAGATAAAAAATTACGAATTATCATAAAAAACTCTTACTTTAAACATAATTTTTGTTTAAAGCTTATTTCTATAGGCGTTTTTTTTTTTTTTTGTTTTGCAATAAAATTCACTCGAATTTTTACGTAAAATACAAGGAGAAAAAAATGGCTGAGAAAAAGTTTCTATTAAGAGAAACTATCCATCCACAAACAAAGCAAACTGTTTATTTAATCTCTGAAGTTGGAGTGCAAGCAAAACCGGTAGTCTTGCCAAACTTACTAGAATCATTAAAACAATTTGTTATGCAAAACACAAAAGAACCACAAACAATGTTATATTTTTATTTTCAAAATAAAGTTTGTGGGATTTTAGACGTTTTAAAATCAAAACAACTTTTAGACAAATTAGTAGCTTTAAAAGTTGATATTAAAACCATAAATATTGAATTTTTGTTGAAAAACAAACTTTTAGAAATTCATGCAGGCAAAACTGAAGAAATTAAACAAGTTTCAACAGCCGCTGCTAGTCAAACACTTGACGATTTGGCTTCGAAAGTAAAAATTGAATTACTTGCTAAAACCAAAAAAGCTAAAGATATTCAAAAAACCGACGTTAAAGGAACTTTGGAAAACTTTAACGGAAAAATTGTGATAGAAAACACATTAGAAAATGGTAGTGATGTTGATGTTTATTATTTTCTAGAACAAGATAAAACTAAATCACAAATTTTCATCAAAACTATTGGCGGCATTGGTACACCAACCCAATATTATTCAGAAGCAATTTTGGCAAGTTCTAAGATTTCTGAAATTTTAAAAAATACTGGTTTTGAAGCTACTGAATCAATTAAGATTTCAACTATTAGATACAAAATGCCAAAATGAATATTTGCAGTTATTGGCGTTATTTCAGGTTTGTTTTTAATTAACTTAATTTTTCTAATCTTATCATTTGCAAAAATCTTGTAATTTAAGGAAACTAAATGAAAGAGCAAGAACAGAAACAACAAATTAAAAAAGAAGAGTTACCTAAACAAGTTAAACAAGAAACTAAAGTAGAAGAAAAATTACAACCAAATCAAGATAAGGTTAAAACTCAAAATCCAAAGAATAAAGTTATTATTTGATCAGCTGCGGGAGCGGCAATTACAGCACTTTCTTCAATAGTAACATTTACCACGGTTTTTTCAAACCAAAGAAAAGTCTCTTTTCTTGATAAAGTTTTACAGTCTTTAAAAATTGATGTCAAAGATAAAGAAATCAAAACCAAAGACGACATTAAAACCATTGCAGATTTTGTTGCTAGCGGATTAAACAATAAACTTTATGAGTTAATTGTCGAAACTGAAGAAAATGAAGTTAATAAACAACCACTTGATAAAGACAAACCTTATACTACCTTCCGTACGAAATTTGCCATTCGCAACAAATTTACAAAAGCACAATCAAATTATCAAAGTTTTGAATTTAGAGATATAAAACCTCCGAAAGAAAAAGCTGAACTTGATAAATTAGGTCAAATTTCACTTAACGAAAAAGATAGAATTAACGACAAAGTTAAAATTGAATTT
>NZ_SOCH01000009.1:0-4178 GCF_004365165.1 Metamycoplasma hyosynoviae
ACGTTTTAAAATCAAAACAACTTTTAGACAAATTAGTAGCTTTAAAAGTTGATATTAAAACTACCAATATTGAATTTTTGTTGAAAAACAAACTTCTAGAAATTCAAGCAGGTAAAACTGAAGAAATTAAACAAGTTTCAACAGCCGCTGCTGCACAAACTTTGGATGATTTAGCTTTAAAAGTAAAAATTGAACTACTTGCTAAAACTAAAAAAGCTAAAGACATTCAAAAAACCGATGTTAAAGGAACTTTGGAAAACTTTAACGGCAAAATTGTGATAGAAAACACTTTAGAAAATGGAAATGATGTTGATGTTTATTATTTCTTAGAACAAGATAAAACCAAATCGCAAATTTTCATTAAAACTATAGGTGGTCTTGGCACACCAACCCAATATTATTCAGAAGCAATTTTGGCAAGTTCTAAAATTTCTGAAATTTTGAAAAACACAGGTTTTGAAGCAACTGAATCTATCAAAATTTCTACTATAAGATACAAAATGCCAAAATGAGTATTTGCAGTTATTGGCGTAATTTCAGGACTATTTTTAATTAACTTAATTTTTCTAATCTTATCATTTGCAAAAATCTTGTAATTTAAGGAAACTAAATGAAAGAGCAAGAACAGAAAAATTTAAACACACAAGAACAATCGCCTCAGCAAAATCAAGATAAAACCAAAGCACAATCACCTAAAACTAAGGTTATAGTGTGATCTACTGCTGGTGCGGCTATTGCGGCATTATCATCGGTAGCCTCGCTAACTACGGTTTTTTCAAACCAAAGAAAAGTTTCTTTTCTTGATAAAGTTTTACAATCAATCAAAATTGATGTAAAAGATAAAGAAACTAAGACAAAAGATGATATTAAAACCATTGCTAATTTTGTTTCATCTAATTTAGACACAAAACTTTATGAACTGGTGGTTGAAGAAGTTGATGGCGAAGTTAATAAACAACCACTTGATAAAGATAAACCTTATACTACCTTCCGTACGAAATTTGCGCTTCGTAATAAAATTACAAAAGCACAATCAAACTATAAAATTTTTGAATTTAGAGATATAAAACCACCCAAGGAAAAAGAAGATCTCAATAAACTTGGAAAAATTAGTGAAAATGAAACTGATAGAGTTAATGACAAAGTCAAAATCGAATTCATCAATTTTAACCGCGGACAACACTTGGCTTCAGCAGTAGCTGCTAAAGATGAAAGTGGTAAATTTAAACACTTTAACATTTATTTAAAACAAGATAATAATGATGCTTTACAATACGAAATTGTCAATGTTAATGTTGAAACTAATGATAATGAAGCCGAAGCCACATTTTCTTATCAATTAAAAGTTAAATCAATAGATGATGAAAAATTTATTTCAGATAAACTTTCAATCAAATTCAAAGACTTTGCTATACCTTCAACACAATTAACTGAATATTTGAATTCTTTACAATTTAAATATAAAGATGCCGAAAAAACTTATCTTCAAGATGCTATTAAAGAAGGAATTATTGAAGGTACTCCTTTAAAGAATTCAAATTACACTTTAGAATTTGAAAAATTTCAAAAAAATTTGGATACAATTACAGCAATAGTTAAAATAGTTGATAAAAACACTAAAGAAACTTCTCAAACACGTCAAATTGATATAATTGGATTTTTTGACTATAAAAAAGCAGTTGCAGAAGCAGCTTCAAAAATTACTTTTGATTATACTGGTAAGCAAAATACTTTTGCAAATTCATTAGATAAAATCTTTTTGACCAACACACTTTCTTCTCAATCTCACCACAATAACCTAGAAGTTATCTATACAGGTAGAGAATTACAACAAGAAGACGAAAATGATCCTGCAAAAAGAACTAATGTTGTTGTTAGTTATGCAATAAGAGATAAGAAAACTCAACATTTATCAGGTGCAAGAACTTACACCATTAATGGTTTTAAGGCATATAAAACTAAAGCCGAACTTGATGATTATATAACTAAAATTAATCAACCAATTACAGTAAAAACTAATGCTAATTCAATAGAAGCTTCTACTATAACTAATTTATCACAACTAAATGCTAACTTAAATAGTACATTTGAAATTGACCCTGGTAGTGTTGAAATTTCATATCCTGCTGATTTGGTATCTATAAAAGTATCATTTAGAATTAAAGAAAAGAATGGTAGATCAGATATTTTTTCAAAACAAGTTCATACAACAATTACTGGCTTTAAAATGCCTCAAAAACTTGTTGAAGATTTAGCTCAAAAAATTACATTTGATGTAGTTAATAAAAGCAATATAATGGCTTATGAAATGTGAGATAAGTTTTCTAGCATACAAGTATCAAATAAAGATCAAAATATAGATTTTGAAGGGGTTCCTTCTGTTAAACAAACTGATAAAAATAAAATTACAGTTACTTATAAAGTAAAAGACAAAAATAATAATTCGACAGTTTCACAAGAATATAGTAAAACTATAACTGGATTTAAAACATCAACACAGAATGAAGATAGTTTCTTGTATGACGTTATTGAACGTAACGGGAACAAAGTTGCTGTTTTAACAGGTAGAACAAAAGAAGTTTTTGTAGTACCTGCAAAAATTGGTTGCTATAAAGTTATTAAAGCAAACACTTTATATGCTAATGAAAGTAATTTCAGCACATCTTATTTTGTCGAAGTAGAAGAAGGTGTTGAAGAAATTGAAAGATTAATCATCAATACTTATGATGAAAAATATGCTCAAATATTGGGTGTAAAACTTCCAAAATCAATCAAGAAAATTGATACATTAATAGCGGGTGAATCGGGTGATTTATACTACCTTGAAATGTATGATAATGTAGAAAGTGTTAATAATTTATTTTCAAGTTATTCAAATATATACACAAAAGATGCACAATATAAACCTGTAAAATATAATCTTTCAACTGGTTATTATTTAGGAATTAAAAAAGAAAGATGAACAAATTTTGATATTAACAGTAATGGTTATGCCAATTTAAAGGGTTCATTTAAACTAAAACTACTTTCTGCAAATCAAAATAAAAAATTAAAACTACGTGAAGATGATGTAAACAATAAATACTATTTGGAATCAAATGATGGTTCAAAATTGTACAAATTCTATGATAATAAAGAAACTTCAACAGAATATAATGATAATTTAGGCTATTCATGACTTGCTAAAAATGCATTTACAGGAAATAAATTAACTAAATTTACTTTAAATGCAAGCAATTTAAATAAATTAGATTACTTTATGTTTAACTTTACTAACAAAGAACTAAAAGTAGTTGATCTAAGAAATCATAAAAAAGATAGTTTCAATTTTGATATGATTGCAGATGCAAATACCATTGATGAATTATTCTTACCTGAATTTCAAAATAATGGCGGCCAAAATATAATGGCATACACTCTAAAAAATTATAATGCTATTACCAGATTACACTTGCCAAAGAATGTAAAACAAATTTCTAGAACTATTATCACAGGCAAAGGTAAATTAAAATATATAAATTTAGAAGAATTAACTTTACTTGAAACTATTGGTGAAGAAAATAGTAATTATCCAATTTTTGCACACTCATTTTCAGATATAGGTACACTTGATTTCACTAAATCTACAAAATTAAAATTAATTAACAGAAGAGCATTTAATTGAATTTCAGTTAATTTAAAACTTCCAATGGTAGAAAGAATTGAAAGATTCTTCTATTATGGTTCTGTAAAACAGGAACAAATGAATATTTGAATTAATAGTAATAATCCTGAAGATTGAGCAAAAGTACAATTAGATTTTTATGGATTAATTACAATTTCGATTAAAGGATATACAAGTAAACCTGATAGATGAAGTCCTTATTGAGCGGGACAATACTGAAAACAAAATCAACAAGGTGGTGTTTCAGAAAAAGGATTTAAAATTCTTTGAAATCAAAATTAATTTTAATTAAAAAATATTTGCTAAATTCTTAACAAAACCAAGTATTAACCGTGCTTGGTTTTTTATTTTATCGATGAGTTTTAGTGAAAAAAACAAATAAAAGAAAATTAATAAAATAAAGTAAAAAATTTAAGAAAAACACAAGTTCAACAAATCTAAATCACAAATTTTCTCTTGTTTTAGCATAATTTTTGCTGCAAATGCATTTGGATAACCATTTTTTTTTTTTTTT
>NZ_SOCH01000009.1:4188-19667 GCF_004365165.1 Metamycoplasma hyosynoviae
CGAATTTTACGTAAAAATTTAAGGAGAAAAAAATGGCTGAGAAAAAGTTTCTATTAAGAGAAACTATCCATCCACAAACAAAACAAACTGTTTATTTAATCTCTGAAGTTGGAGTGCAAGCAAAACCGGTAGTCTTGCCAAACTTACTAGAATCATTAAAACAATTTGTTATGCAAAACGCAAAAGAACCACAAACAATGTTATATTTTTATTTACAAAATAAAGTTTGTGGAATACTTGACGTTTTAAAATCAAAACAACTTTTAGACAAATTAGTAGCTTTAAAAGTTGATATTAAAACCACAAATATTGAATTTTTGTTGAAAAACAAACTTCTAGAAATTCAAGCAGGCAAAACTGAAGAAATTAAACAAGTTTCAACAGCCGCTGCTAGTCAAACACTTGACGATTTGGCTTCAAAAGTAAAAATTGAACTTTTGGCTAAATCTAAAAAAGCTAAAGACATTCAAAAATCAGATGTTAAAGGAACACTTGAAAACTTTAACGGAAAAATTGTGATTGAAAACACATTAGAAAATGGAAATGATGTTGATGTTTATTATTTCCTAGAACAAGATAAAACTAAATCACAAATTTTTATCAAAACTATTGGTGGCCTTGGAACACCAACCCAATATTATTCAGAGGCAATTTTAGCAAGTTCAAAAATTTCTGAAATTTTAAAAAACACAGGTTTTGAAGCAACTGAATCTATCAAAATTTCAACTGTTAGATACAAAATGCCAAAATGAGTATTTGCAGTTATTGGTATTATTTCGGGACTATTTTTAGTTAACTTAATTTTTCTAATTCTATCATTTGCAAAAATTTTGTAATTTAAGGAAATTTAAATGAAAGAGCAAGAACAGAAAAATTTAAATACACAAGAACAAACACCTCAGCAAAATCAAGATAAGGTAAAATCACAAACCCCTAAAAACAAAGTTATCATTTGATCAGCTGCAGGTGCAGCTGCTGCAGCATTATCTTCAGTAGTATCAATAACAACAGTTTTTTCAAACCAAAGAAAAGTTTCTTTTCTTGACAAAGTTTTACAATCAATTAAAATTGATGTTAAAGATAAAGAAACAAAAACTAGAGATGACATCAAAACTATCGCTGATTTTGCATCATCTAATTTAGACACTAAACTTTATGAACTTGTGGTTGAAGAAGTTGATGGAGAAGTTAACAAGCAACCACTTGATAAAGATAAACCTTATACTACCTTCCGTACAAAGTTTGCACTTCGTAATAAAATTACAAAAGCACAATCTAATTTTAAAATCTTTGATTTTAAAGATGTAAGACCGCCAAAAGAAAAGCAACAACTTAATGATCTTGGTAAGATCAGTGAAAAAGAAGAAGATAGATTTAATGACAAAGTTCAAATTGTATTTATTAACAATTTTAACCGTGGTCAACACTTAGCTTCAGAAGTAGCTAAAAAAGAAAATGGTGAATTCAAACACTTTAGAATTTTCTTGAAACAAGATAATAATGATGCTTTGCAATATGAAATTAAAAATGTTAATGTACAAACTGATGACAACAATGCTGAAGCTACATTTTCATATCAACTAAAAGTTAAATCTATTGATGATGAAAAGTTTATTTCTGATAAACTAGAAATTAAATTTAAAGACTTCGCTATTCCATCAACACTATTAACTGAATATTTGAATTCACTAGAATTTAAATATAAAGATGCTGAAAATACTTACATTCAAGATGCCAACAAAGAAGGAATTATTGAAGGTACACCTTTAAAAAATTCAAATTGCATTTTAGAATTTGAAAAGTTTGAAAAAAATTTAGATACGGTTCAAGCAATTGTTAAAATAGTTGATAGAAATACTAAAGAAACTTCTCAAACACGTCAAATTGATATGGCAGGTTTCTTTAATTACAAAAAAATAGTTGCTGATGCAGCTTCAAAAATAACTTTTGATTACACCGATAAGCAAAACACTTTTGCAAACTCATTAAATAAAATCTTTTTAACTAATACCCTTTCATTGCAAGCCCATCACGACAACCTTGAAGTTGTTTATACAGGCAGAGAATTACAACAAGAAGATGAAAATGATCCTGCAAAAAGAACTAATGTTGTTGTTAGTTATGTAATAAGAGATAAAAAAACTCAACATCAATCAGAACCAAAAACTTACATTATTAAAGATTTCAAAAACTATTTAATTAAAAGTGAATTAGATACTTACATTGATAGTGTTGAAAACCCTCTAGCAGTAGCTTCTGCTGCAACCAAAGAAGCTTCAAGTATAAATAACTTTTCACAATTAACTTCACAATTAGATAATAGTTATGTAGTAGATCCTACAAGTGTAGAAATTTCTTATCCTACTGATTTAGTATCAATTAAAGTATCATTTAGAATTAAAGAAAAGAATGGTGGATCAGATATTTCTTCAAAACAAGTGCAAAAAATTATTCCCGGCTTTAAAATGCCACAAAAACTTATTGAAGATTTAGCTCAAAAAGTATCATTTGATGTTAGCGGTAAAAACACTAAAATAGCATATGAAATATGAGATCAATTTTCTAAAATTGATCAAAGAACCATTGATTCACGTTGTGCATTTGTAGAAAGTTCTATAAAAGTTAAACAAACTGATAAAGATAAAATTACTGTCACATATAAAATTAAAGATAAAGTTAATGGAACTACTTCGCAAGAATATAGTAAAGTAATATCAGGTTTTCAAGTTTCTGATCAAAATGAAAGCAAATTTTTATATGACGTTATAGAACGTGATGGTCATAAAGTTGCAGTTTTAACTAAAAGAAAAGAAAACTTGGTTTTCAAAGTTCCAGCAAAAATTGGATGCTATAAAGTTATTAAAGCAAACACATTATATGTAAATGAGACTTTTGACCGAAATTATTTTGTTGAAGTAGAAGATGGTATTGAGGAAATTGAAAGATTAATCATCAACACTTATGATGAAAAATATGCTCAAATATTGGGTGTAAAACTTCCTAAATCAATTAAGAAAATAGATACTTTAATTGATGGTGAATCAGGTGATTTATATTGTATTTCACTATATGACAATATAAAAGAAATCAACAATCTATTTTCAAGTTATTGCAATACTGTAAAATCTGATGCTGTATATGAATCTAAGAAACATAAAGGTGTATCAGGATACTACCACGGTATTTCTAAAGAAGTATGACCTTCATTTGATATAAATCAACAAACAGGATCAACTACTTTAAAAGGTTCATTTAGATTTATGCTTAATGAAGCTGGTGGCTCAAATACTAAAACTTTACGTTATACACAAGATAAAATTCATCATAAATACTATTTAGAATCAAATGATGAAAAGAAATTATATAAATTCCATGATGTAGAAGAAACTAGTGGTGAATTTAGTGACAATTTAAAATATACACATATTGAAAAAAACGCATTTACAGGTAATAAATTAACTAAATTCACATTGCAATCTAATGCATTAACTAAGTTAGATGATTATTTATTTGATAGTACTAATTCTGCTTTAAAAGAAGTTGATTTAAGAAACTTCCAAAGAGATAATTTTAATTTTGAAATGATAGCAGATGCTAACAACATTGAAACTTTGCGTCTTCCAGATTTCCAAAGTGATAATGGTGCAAATGAAATCGATTATACTTTTGCAAATTGAAATGGGATAAAAAATTTATACCTTCCAAAAAATGTAAGAAAAATTTCAAAACAATTAGTGACTGGAAGTGCAAACTCAATCAAAAATATAAACTTCAATGAACTAACTAAATTAGAACATTTAGGTACTGGTGATGCAAATGTATATAGACCAATATTTGGTTCTGTGGTAGGAATGGAAACTATTGATTTATCACAAACAAAACTTAAAACAATTTGTCGTCAAGCATTTTGATGACCTCAATTTAAGAAAATTATATTACCTCAAACAGTTGAGCAAATTGGTCCATTCTTTATGTTTGGTAGTGAGAAAAATGGTAACTATAATGCAATTTATTCAAATGAGCCTACACAACATGCTACTGTCCAATTAAATTTCAGTGGTGTTACTGTTGAAGTTAAAGGTCACAGCCAAAAACCTTCAGGTTGAAACCAATATTGAGTAGGACAACATTGAACAAGCAGCACTCAAACCGGTGTATATCCAGCTGAATTAAAAATAGAGTGAAAATCATTATAATATTTCACAGTTCGAATTAAATAATAAATTAAGCAAACAAAAAATATCAAGCGTAATTTTGTGCTTGGTATTTTTATTTTGGAGATAGTATAAACGATTTATACTATGTTTGAAATTTATAAATGGTTAATTTTTATCTTCAGAAGCTTCTTACTGCAATCTTTCGATGATTTTTTGAGTGGTTTTAAAGCTAATTTTTGCTATTTCTTTAAATTTTTCTATACCTATTTTTTTTGCAAGTTCCACACCTTGGTCGATAATTTTGCTGCTACATCCTAACATAAATGGAAAATCATATTTTTTAGATTGTTTTTCCATATGTAATATAAGAATATATCTTGCTATTATAGAAGCAGTTGCTACTGGTAAAGCTATAGTTTCTGCTTTTTGTTGTAGAAAAATTTTATTTAATGGTCTATGAAATTGCAATCAAGGAATAGAAGTTAGTTTATTAATATGTTTTTGAAAAACTTGCTCACTAGCACAATATTGATCAATAATAACATTAGGAAGTTCATCGATTGAAAAAGTGTTATTTAAATTATTTAAAGAATTTAAATGAATTAGTGTTTTAACTTCATTATTATTAATGTTATTTTTGATTAAATTGTTATAACCATTTTGAGTTAAAACGTTTTTACTTCACTTAACCATTTTCATAATTTGTGGGGCTAGTGTTTGAATGTGATGGTCGGATAGTTTTTTACTATCGCATACACCAAGATTGATTAAAGCTTCTTGGACTTCTTTAGAAGGAATGTAGCAAGCTACTGAAACTACAGGGGTAAAATAATCGCCTACTCCAGTTTCATCAATGCCAATGTAGGAATGAAACTCTTTATTAAAAGAATTATTTTTTGGCATTTTACCCCCCTATTTATTTAATTTATTATTATTTTTCTTCTTCTTCATTAAAGAAGTTATCTGCTTTAACTACTTGAAGATTAGCTTTTTCGGTTTCTCTTCTTTTAATACCCATTTTGATGTATTTATCAGGGCGTTTTAGAAATTCTTCAATGAAATAACCTACAGCACCTTCTTTATTAGATTGTTTCATTACAACTGTTGAAAGTTGTTTGATGTAAGGTTCGGCATTTGATGGTGCTACACCAACGTTTCCAATTTCGTACATGCTAGCATCGTTAAATGAATCTCCTATAACAACAGTGTCTTCAATATTGATATTGTAGTATCTTATCATTAATGATATTACTTTACTTTTACTTACACCAAGTGAAGTAATATCAAATATCGGACTTAAACCTTTACCTTTTGATCATGATGAAAATTCACATAAATCACCATAACGTCTTTTCAAATAAGTTAATAGTTTAATAACATCAGTGTCCATTTTAGCGTCAAATATAACACCAGTTGGCTTCAAAGGAAGTTTTCCTAAGTTAATTTCAGTTTTGAATTTTGAAGCACTTCTAAACCCAAAAACTTTTTCTAAGTTTTCATCACGTTTTTGAAGTTGAACTCAATCAGGGCCTTCAATTGCTCAGTTAGAAATTTCATTTTTAACAATATCATCATTTAAAACATATAAAACTTCATTTAAGTCTAGATATGATATTTCAGGAATGAAAAATGGATCAGATGGGTTGTGAATGTGAGCACCATTGTAGTTTCCTACTAGTGCGTTTAAACCTAGTTTTTCATATACAGGCTGAGTACTTCTTCAAGGACGACCTGTAATAATTGAAACAATATGACCTTCAGCTACTGCTTTTTTAATAGCTTCTTCAGTTTTAGGGTGAATTGTACCTTCTGCTGAATCGGCAAGTAATGTTCCGTCTAGGTCAAGTGCGAATAAAAATCTTCTTTTAGTAGATTCTTTTTCGATTCTTTTTGTCATTATTACCTCTAAATTAAAAATTAAAAAACAAAATGTAAATTATTAATAGTTTAATTTTAACATATTAAACGTTTTTTATTAGCACATAAAAAAACGCTGGGCTTTCAGCGTTTATTTTCCTTTTGTTCCGAAGATGCGATCGCCAGCGTCACCTAAACCTGGAACAATGTAATTATTTTCGTCTAATTTTTCGTCTTTAGCAGCAAGAAATATATCAACATCCGGATGCTTTTTAGCAATATTGTCTATTCCTTTTTGTACACCTACAAGGCAAACCAACTTAATATTTTTCCAGCCTTCTTGCTTGATGCGATCAATAGCATCGCATGCACTACTTCCAGTAGCAAGCATAGGATCTACTATTAAAACATTGCTAGTTTGTTTATTGATATCTTGTGGGGTTTTATAGAAATATTCGTTAGGTTGGAAAGTTTTTTCATCGCGATAAATTCCAATATGACCTACCCTAGCTTCTGGAACTAGGTCGATTATTCCTTGCACCATCCCAAGTCCTGCCCGCAAGATTGGAATTAGTACAATTTCAGCATCCATTTTAAAGCCAGTAGTAGTTGCAATAGGAGTTTCTACTTGCACTTCTTTGGTTTTATAATCACGCAAAATTTCATAAACCATTAAAGAAGCAATTTCATTTAAATTATTACGAAAAACTTTGTGCGATGTATTTTTACAACGCATTTCCGTTAATTTAGTTTGAATTAGAGGATGTTGAATTATTCTTACCATTTTATTATTTATTTCCGAGAATGTCTTCGTAGATTTGAACAGTTTTTGAAGTACCTAATCTATTAGCACCTAATTTAACCATTTCAATAGCATCTTTACCAGTTTTAATTCCGCCTGATGCTTTGATTAATAGTTTATCTTTAGCAACTTTTTTCATGATTTTAACATCATCAAAAGAAGCACCTCTGAATGAAAATCCTGTTGAAGTTTTGATGTATTCTGCACCTGATTGTAAAACAATTTCAGTTATTTTTTCAATTTCTTCAGTTGTTAGAAGTGCAGTTTCAACAATAACTTTTAATAATATGTCACCACATTCTTGTTTAATAGCTTTGATTTCATTAAGAACATATTCATATTCTTTATTTTTGAAACGACCAATGTTAATAACCATATCAATTTCATCAGCACCATGTTGAATAGCAATTTTAGTTTCATATACTTTAACACTAGTTGCATTATATCCTAGAGGAAAGCCTATAACTGTACAAATTAATACATCACTTTTAGCTAATTTTTCTTTAGCGTATTTTATGTAAGAAGGAGCAATACATACTGATTTAAAGTTGTATTTGATTGCTTGACTAATTAATTCATCAATTTCAGCACTTGTTGCTTGTGGAGAAAGCAAAGTGTGATCAAAAAATTTGTTATATTCCATTTATTAATTAATTTCCTTTATGTTTATTTGGAATTTTCTAATAATATATTTTAAATTATTATCCTTAAATTAAATCAATTTAGCAAAAACGGTTTTGATTTCAAAAGGTTTTGCGTTAAATTCAATTGATTGAAGCAGCTCTTCAACAACATTTTGATCAATTTGTTTTGTTGAATATAATGTGAATAATACTTCACCTTCTGTAATGTGTTCATTAGAAGTTTTATTTAAATAAATACCAGCTTCGTAATCGATTGAATCTTCTTTTTTAGCACGTCCTGCACCTAATTTCATTGCAGCAAGTCCGAAATTAATAGCTGATTTTATTTTTAAATAACCTGATTTAGGACTTTTCACTTCTAATTTATATTTTGGTGCAAATCAGTTTTTATCTTCAAGTTTTTTAATATCACCGTGTTGTGATGATACTCATTGCAAGAATTTTTCATAAGCCTTACCTGATGAAATTACATCATCTATTAACGTCTTAGCTTCTTTTTCTGATTTAGCCTTACCACCAAGCATAAGCAAAGTAGAAGCTGATGAATAAATTATTTCAGTAAAATCTTTTGAGCCTTTGCCCTTCAATGTATCCATTGCTTCTAATACTTCTAATTTATTACCAATAGCTTTTCCTAAAGGTTGATCCATATTGGTAATTTCAACTGCTATTTTACGGTTTAATTTTTTACCAATTGCAATCATTAAGTTTCCAAGTGCTTTAGCTTGTTCTACATTTTTCATAAAAGCGCCATTGCCACATTTTACATCAAGTAAAATACAATGTGATCCTGTGGCAAGTTTTTTAGACATAATAGAACTTGCAATTAGTGGAATTGAATCTACTGTAGAAGTTACATCTCGAAGTGCATACAATTTTTTATCAGCTGGAACTAGTTTTTCGTTTTGACCAACTATAGCCATACCTACTGATTTAACTACATCTTTAAATTCTTCTTCTGAAAGTGAAATTTTAAAGCCTTCAATTGATTCAAGTTTATCTAATGTTCCACCAGTATGACCCAATCCACGTCCTGACATTTTAGCAACAGTTAAACCTAAAGCGGCAAGAATAGGACATAATACGATACTTACTTTATCGCCAACTCCACCAGTTGAGTGTTTATCTACTATTGTAGTATTAAGAAAATCTCAATTTAAGACTTCACCTGAATACATCATAGCTTCAGTTAAATTAGCAGTTTCAGTGTCAGTCATTCCATTTAATTTTATAGCCATCAGCAAAGCTGATATTTGATAATCAGGAATGGCGTTTTTTACATATTCTTGAATAAAGAAGTTAATTTCTTCTTTTGTAAGTTCTTGCTTTGCTGTTTTTTTAGTTATTATTTCGTTTATTCTCATTTTATTGAAAATCTTTCGCAAGTGACAATGCTATTTCCATCATTTCATTAAATGAATTTTGTCTTTGTTCTGAAGTTGTATATTCTTTGGTTACTAAATTATCTGAAATGGTTAATAGACATGCTGCTTGTTTATTTAAATGTTCAGCAATAGTAAAAAGACCATAAGCTTCCATTTCTACGCAAACAGCTCCGCCTGATTTAGCAATTTTTTCTTCGATTGATTTTACGTTGTAAAATGCTTCTTCAGAAAATACTCTTTCTTCGTGAATTTTTTTCTTTAATTCTTTTGCGTTTTTCTTAATTAATTCATTTAATTTTAAAGTTGGATTAATTAATTTCGCAGGATCTCCTGGGAAAAAGCCTTCTCTAAAACTTGTGTTTTCACCATAAACATCTTTAGCTAGCACTATTTCATAGTTTTTCAAATCAGCTTTAAATGATCCTGCTGATCCTATTCTAACAATAGCTTCAACGCCATAGAATTTGAATAGTTCATAAGCATAAATTCCGATTGATGGAACTCCCATACCTGATGCACAAACTGAAACTTTATGTCCTTGGTATTCACCTGTGTACATAAATACATTTCTAACACTTGACACTAATTTGGTGTTAGTTAAATACTTTTCAGCAATGTATTTTGCTCTAAGTGGGTCGCCAGGCATAAGTACTAATTTAGCAAAATCTCCTGGTTTCGCACTAATATGTGGTGTCATTATTCTCCTTATTTAACAATAAAAATGTAAATTTTTCTATAAAAATTATCCTTTATATTATAACAATTAATGAACCAAATCTACCTCAGAAAATTTGTTGTAGTTTTAAAGTCTAAAATATTTTTGTAGAACAAAAATAAAATATAGCAGAGTACTGTGTTTCTGCTATATCAAATTATTAATTATTTACTTGCTCAAAATTCTACTTCGAATTTTTGTTGTTGATCAACAATTTTAAATTCGACATTGATTTTAGAAATTTCAGATCCTTTGTTAATTGCTTTTAGTTGAGCAAATTTTCAAGATTTATTACTTCCGGCTCTTATAATTTCTACAAAACTTCCTCATTTATTATTGAATTTTATTGATTTGCCAAGTTTTACGGGGCTATCATTAGCTCCTGATTTTAGTGTTCAGGAACCATCAATTTGTAAATCTAATCTTCTGCTTCCTGTTTTAGGTTTTTTAAAGAATTCTTTTATGGCATTAACATCATTTTGATAATCAGGATCATTTTTATCGACTGTGATTAATTTACTTTGTTTAGCAGCATCTAATGCATCTTTTGGATCTGAATTCGAAGGAGGGGTTCCTGGATTTTCTGGTTTGTTTGGCTTTTCAGGTTTTTCAGGATCTTCTGATGTTATAGGAGGTTTTTGATTGCCTGGATCTTTAGGTTCTCTAGGTTCTTTTGGATTATTAGGTTTATTAGGTTTTCCAGGGTTATCTTCCAGATCTTCATCTAGACTTTCATCTGGATCTTCGGGGTCTGTTGGCTCAGAAGGGTTTCCAGGATTGTAAGGATCATCATCTGGATCTTCTGGATCTATTGGTTCAGAAGGATTTTTAGGATTATGGAGATTATCTTCTGGATCTTCGCCTGGACCTTCGGGAATATTAGGTTGATTTTGAGAGATTTTGAATCCCGATATTTCAAACTGTTTGGTTTCAGTTTGACCGTCTATTTTAAATGTAATTGATAGTGCTGCTATTCCTTTAGAACTATCTTTTGAAGTTAAAGTAAGACCTTCAACTTCTAGCTTATATTTAGTTAGGAAATCATTTAGACTTGTTTCTTCTGGGGTTTTAATAGTTACTTTATCTTTTAAAGTAGAGTTAAATTGTGAAATATAATCATCTACTTTATGTTTAGATTTATCAATTAAATCTAGAGATTTAACATCTTTTAAAACTTCAGATAATTTTCTTTGAAAACCATCTATTTTTAATTCAAATGCAGTTTGAAGTTGGTTTTTCAAAATTGGTGTAATTTTAATTACTACTTCACCGGTTTTATCATTAGTGCTAATTAGTTCTACTTCATATGTAACTTTAGAAGATTTAGAAGATAATTTTATGTTTGATAAAACATCTGTTGTAGCAACGGCATTCTTATTTTTAATAAAATCTACATTTACATCATTTTTAAAATCAATATTATTGCAACTTATTAATATTGGTGTGCTTAATAGTGGTGATAAAACTACCGCGGCAAATAGTAGCGGTTTTGATATTTTTTTGCTCACAAGTCCTTCGATTTCCTAGTTTTTATAGTTGTGGGTAAGTATTATACAATTAAATAAAAAATTTATAATCTATCATTAACTTATATTTTTAAATTTACAATTTAAAATTCAAGGCTAATTTTTGACTAGTTTGGATTTTAAACAAAAAAATATAGCAGTTGGTGTTTTGCTATATTTTTTATAATTTTTAATTATCCTTTTTTTCAAAATTCTACTTCAAATCTATCATCGTGTCCATCAATTTTAAATTCAATATAAATTCTTATGATTTCATTAGAACCATCTTTTTCAATATTAATTTGAGCGAATTTGCCGTTACCTTTAGCTGGTTTTATAACATCTTTGTATTTGCCTCATTTTTCATCAAATTTAATAGATTCACCAAGATTAGCTATAATCCCACCTTTACCTTTTGATTTTAAAGTTCAAGTTCCATTTTTTGCTTCATCTAATCTTCTACTATTATTTGATAATGATTGTGTATCAACAAAGAATTTTTTAATAGCTTCTATATCATCGTTATAAGTAGATGAAGTCTTTTCAATGGTAATTAATTTTCCTTGTTGTGCAGCTTCAAATGCATTTGTGGGTTCAGCTGGTGGAGTTGGAGGAAGTACTGAATTAGATTTAAAGCCATCTAATTCAAATACTCTTTCAAGTGTTTTAGTTGGATCTAATTTATTTTTTACTTTGACCTTTAAATTAGCTTTTGTTTCAGTGGTTGCTTCTAATGTAATGGTATCTAATTCAATATTGTTGTCAGTAAGATGTTGCAGGTATTGCTCATTAGTTTTATTTTGGGTTTTAACTTTTATTTTTAAATCAGGATTTTCATTGTTGTATTGTTCAACCGTTTTTTCGTTTGAAATATCATCAAGTGTTAAATCTTCTTCAAATGCTTTATTTAAATCAATTTCAGGTTGTTGTGCTTCTTCTTTAAATCCTGAAATTTCTTTGGTGATATTTTCAGTTTTTGAATCTTTTGTAATTGGAATTTGTAAAATTCCAGTAGTTGAATCGCCTGATTTAGTAGTTAAAGTAATTGCTCCTATTGTAAAACCTTGATCAGTTAGGAAGTCGCTTCAGCTTTTTCCTTCGACTTGGCAAGCAATCTTATCTTTTAAATTTGAACCAAATTTAGTGTTATATTCACTAACTGTTTTATCGGATTTTTCTAATAAATCCATTGCAGGGTTGGCTGTAAGTATTTTATTTATTATTTCTGAAAAAGTGCTATTTCCTAAAAATCCTGGCACTTCAGTTTCTTTAGTTTCAGTTTGACTACCTAATTTAAATTTAACATTTAAAGTTGCTATACCTTTATCTAAATCTTTGGGAGTTAAACTAACATCAGCATCTAATTTATTCATAGTTAGAAAAGTAGTTAAAGTTAAATTATCTGAAGTTTTAACTATAACTTTATCTTTTAAAGTAGTGGTAAAGTTAGAAATATAGTCATCTACTTTATATTTATCTTTATCTACTAAATCTAAGGATTTAATTTCTTTTAAAATTTCAGATAATTTTCTTTGAAAACCATCAATTTCAAATTCCTTTTCAAGAACTTTAGTAGGATCAGATTTACTTTTTACTTTGACTTTTAAATTAGCTTTTGTTTCTGCTATTTCTTCAAGTGAAATCGTATCTAATTCAATGTTGTTATTAGCAAGATGTTGTTTGTATTCTTCGTTTGATTTTGTTGTAGTTTTAACTTTTGATGTTAAATCAGGATTTTCGGTTTTATATTGTTCAATAGTTTTATCTTCTATACCACCAAGAGTTAATGCTTCTTCAAATGCTTTATTTAAATCAGTGGTTTGAGGTTGTTGAGCGCTTTCTTTAAATCCATCAATTTCTTTAGCAAAAGTTTCACTTTTAGAATCTTTAGTAATTGTAATTTTCAAAATTCCAATTTTTGAATCATCAGATTTAGCTTCTAAAGTAATTGAACCAATTTCAAAACCTTGTTCGGTTAGGAATTGAGTTCAGCTTTTTCCTTCAACTTGACAAGTAATTTTATCTTTTAAATTTGAACCAAATTGAGTGTTATATTCACTAACTGTTTTATCAGATTTATCTGATAAATCCATTGGAGTGGTGGTTGTAAGAATCTTGTTGATTACTGATGCAAAGATATTATCAGATAAAAATCCAGATATTTCAAGTTCTTTAGTTTCTATTTGTTCACCTAATTTAAATTGAACATTTAAAGTTCCAATACCTTTTTCCAAATCTTTGATTTTTAAACCAACTGTTCCATCTAATTTGTTTTTGTTTAAAAAAGTAGTTAAAGTTAAATTATCTGAAGTTTTAACTATAACTTTATCTTTTAAAGTAGTAGAAAATTTAGAAATATAATCATCAACTTTATATTTTTCTTTTTCAGTTAAATCTAATGATTTAACATCTTTTAAAACTTCAGATAATTTAATTTTAAAACCAGTAATTTTTACTTCAAAAGCAGTTTTAACTTTACCACTTTGAATTGGTGTAATTTTTATAGTAGCTTCACCAGTTTTATCATTAGAGCTAACTAATTGAGCTTCATATTTTACCTTACCTGATTTAGAACCAAGTTTGATGTAACTTATACTTTCAGAAGCAAAAATAGTAGATTTATTTTTTGTAAAATCTTCTTTTACGTCTTTTTTATAATCAATATTTTTGCAACTAACTAATAAAGGTGTGCTTATTATTGGTATTAGAATGCTAGTATTCAAAACCAATAAAGCCGAGACTTTTTTAGTCATAAAATTTTTTTACTATTAATCTCTTTTCGTAAATTTTTTTGTCGTTTTTTTCTCTATTTTAAAATTATACCCTTTAAAATCTAAAATAAAAGTTAAGCATAGCTTAAAAAGTGAAAAAACAATTTTGCTTAAAGGCAAAATTTCATCTTTTTGTTTAGTTTTTAAACCATCAAAAATCAAAAAAATGATAAAAAATAGTAGAGTTTTTTTCTACTATTATTAGATGCAAAGTTAATATTTTTTTACTAACCCCTAAATTTTGGACGCTACCAAAATCTTTTGCCCTAGTTTTTTTATCCCCCACCTCTTTTTTTAATTGATTAATAAAATTAATGATATTACTCAAAAGAATAAAAATGTATAATTTTAATATGGAAAATACTTTTTATAATGAACATATTAAAAAAGATATTATTGTTGAAATAATAAATGTTTCAAAACCAATTAAAAATAAAATGTTATTAGAGAATATTTCATTTAAGTTAATTACTAAATCTTTTCACGTTCTTATAGGATGTAATAATGCTAGCAAATTTACATTAAAGAATATTTTTGCGGTAATTACAAAAACAAAGAAAGGTAAATAATATGAATAAAAAGATATTATTTGGAGTTTTAGGATCATTAACTTTATTCCCTATTACTTTAGTGTCTACTTCAACTGTTCGAATTAATAAAAAAATAGATAATAAAGAAAAATCAAATCAATTCAATAAAAAACAATCAATTAGTAGTACTAAAACTAAATATGTAATCAAAATTGATGGCAAAGAAATGATTTTTGATTCTAAAGATGAAATAGTTAAATATTTAGTAGAAAAAGTAAATGTTAACCATTTTATAGGTAAAAAAGAACTTAAAGATTTTGATGGACAAATTGATATGGATCCAAATAAATTAAATCCTGTTGATTTTTCTAAAATTAAAAGAGCTTATAAAGATATTCATGGTAATTACACTGATGACTTATCAAGTGTAATTAGATCATATTTACCAGAATTTGCCATTGTAAAAAGATATTATGATCATAGAAATCAACCATTTAAAGATGAAGAAAATGCTAAAAATAGCATAATCAAAAACTCTACAGAAGATATTGTTGAAAATATATTTTATAAATTAAAATATTCATCAAATGGCATCGCAAAAGATAAATATTACAATCCACTTAATGAAAATGATATAAATGAATTAATGCATGATATTTATCATAAAAATGTTTTGGCAGGTGAAACTAAAATTTTTAAGGCTTTACATTTAAAAGATGAAAGTGGAAATGAAAAATTATTATCATATAAAGGCAATGATAGTGACTTTTTCAATAATTTATTTACAAATGCAATAAAAGATTTTACTAATCAAGCAGTAAAAAGACATTATAAAGTTACTTTAAGATTACCGAGAATGGATGATATGAAAAAATATGAGGATTATGGTAAAGCATATTTTGAAAATTTTTCTTCAAATAAAGATAATGAATGAATAGTTAATAATGATAAAACAGAACTTTATAAACATGTTGATGAAGAATGATTGAAAAAATATTATTATGATTTAGAAATTTTAAAAAATAGTGAAGCGGCAAATAAATTTGTAAATAATAATTTTAAAAGAGAATATTCTAAAAGAATAGAAGAAGTCAAAAATCCTAATTATGGTAA
>NZ_SOCH01000010.1 GCF_004365165.1 Metamycoplasma hyosynoviae
TTAAAGCAAGAGTTAAAATTGTAGATAAAAATACTAAAGAATCATCAGAGTTTCGTGAAGTTGAAATAGCAGGATTTTTTGATTACAAAAAAGCAGTTGCAGAAGCAGCTTCAAAAATTACTTTTGATTATACAGGTAAAGAAAACATTTTTGCAAATTCACTAGATAAGATTTTCTTAACAAATACGCTTTTGTCACAACAATACTCTAATAACTTAGAAGTTATTTATTATGGAAATGAGTTAAAACAAGAAGATGAAACGGTAAAAGAAAAAAGAACAAATGTTGTAATTTATTACAAAATTAAAGATAAAAAGACTCAATTTGTTTCTGAAGAAAAAACTTTTATTATTAAAAACTTCAAGCAATATTTAACAAAAATTGAGTTAGATGGATATATAGATAGCGTTAATGATCCTTTATCAGTAGTTTCTTCAAATACGATCGAAGCTATAAGTATAAATAATTTTTCGCAATTAAAAACAAAGTTAACTGATGATGTGGAAGTTGATCCTGGTAGTGTTGAAATTTCATATCCTGCTGATTTGGTATCCATAAAAGTATCATTTAGAATTAAAGAAAAAAATGGTAGAACTGACATATTCTCAAAACAAGTATCAAAAACTATTTCAGGCTTCAAAATGCCTCAAAAACTCATAGATGATTTAGCACAAAAAATTACTTTTGATGTAACTGATAAATCAAATAGAATGGCTTATGGTTTGTGGGATAAATTTTCAGATGTTCAAGTATCAAATAAAGATTTACGAATTGATTTTGAAGGTATACCTTCTGTTAAACAAACTGATAGAGATAAAATTACTATTACATATAAAGTAAAAGATAAACAAAATAATAATGTTTCACAAGAATACAGTAAAACTATATCGGGTTTTAAAACTTCAACTCAAAATGAAGATAGTTTTCTATATGATGTTATTGAACGTAATGGAAACAAAGTTGCTGTTTTAACTGGAAGAATCAAAGATGTTTTTGTAGTTCCAGCTAAAATTGGATCATACAAAGTTGTTAAAGCAAACACCTTATATGCTAATGAAAGTAATTTTAGTACAAGTTATTTTGTTGAAGTAGAAGAAGGTGTTGAAGAAATTGAAAGATTAATTATAAACACTTATGATGAAAAATACGCTCAAATATTGGGTGTAAAACTTCCAAAATCAATCAAGAAAATTGATACTTTAATTGCGGGAGAATCGGGCGATTTATACTACCTTGAAATGTATGATAATGTTGAACAAATAAATAATCTATTTTCAAGTTATTCTAATATATATGGTGCTAACGAACAATATAAACCAGTTAAGTATAATTTGTCAACAGGATATTATTTAGGTATAAAACAAGCACAATGACCAAATCTAAATGTTAATAGTAATAATTATGCAGATTTAAAAGGTTCGTTTAGAATAAAGCTATTATCTACAAATCAAAATAATAAAAAAATAAACTTGCGTGAAGATAATGTTAACAATAAATTTTATTTAGAATCAAATGATGGTTCTAAGTTATATAAATTTTATGATAATAAAGAAACACAAACTGAATATAATGACAATTTGAATTATTCATGACTTGCTAAAAATGCGTTTACTGGTAATAAATTGACAAAAGTTATTTTAAACGCAAATAATTTGAATAAATTAGATTATTTTATGTTTGATTTTACTAACAAAGCATTAAAAGAATTAGATTTACGAAATCATAAAAAGGATAATTTTAACTTCGAACTAATTGCAGACGCAAATACAATCGAAAAATTATATCTTCCTGAATTTCAAGATAACAACGGTCCAAATATAATGAATTACACTCTTAAAAACTATAATGCTATTAAAGAATTATATCTTCCAAAGAATGTAAAGCAAATTTCTAGAACAATTATTACTGGTAAAGGAAGATTACAAAAAATAAATTTAGATGAATTGACTATGCTAGAAGTAATTGGAGAGGAAAATCATAATTATCCGGTTTTTGCACACTCATTTTTAGAAATAAAAGAATTAGACTTCACTAAAACAAAATTAAGATTAATTAACAGAAGAGCATTTAATTGAATCGCTGTTGATCTTAAATTGCCACAAGTAGCAAAAATTGAAAGATTTTTCTATTATGGTACTGTAGAACGTGATGAAATGAATAGTTGAATTAATCAGACAAATTCTGAAAATTGAGCAAAAGTAAAACTAGAATTTTGAAAAAAAATTACTATTTCAATTAAAGGTTACGCCGGAAAGCCTAATGAATGAAGTGATTATTGAGCTGGTCAGTTTTGAAAATCTAATCAGCCAAACGGAGTAACGGATAAAGGATTTGAAATTAAATGAAATCAATAATTCAAATCGCCAAAATTAGTTTTAACTAAAAACTTACTTATAAATTTATATAAAAAAAACAAAATCGACTAATAACCGCGTTTGATTTTGTTTTTTGTTACTAATTTTATTTTTGTTAGACAGTTCTAATAAGAAATGGGATTTTAATTTAACAAAAAAATAAAGACTAGAAATCTCACAAATTTTTCCTGACTTAAACATAATTTTTGCTTAAAATCTATTTCTACAAGCGTTTTTTTTTTTTTTTT
>NZ_SOCH01000001.1 GCF_004365165.1 Metamycoplasma hyosynoviae
ATGATGAAAAATCGACGGCAATTTTTTCATATCAAATAAAAGTTAAATCAATAGATGATGATAAATTTACTTCAAATGTTTTAGAAGTAAAGTTTGATGATTTTGCCAAAACTTCAACTCAATTGGCACAATATTTGAACGAACTTACATTTTCTTATGAAAATGCATCTTCAGTATTTCCCCAAGATGCCATTCAAACAAAAGTTATAGCTAAAAATAAAGGCGTTAACCTTTCATCAAACTATGAATTAATCTTTACTGAATTTAAAACCGAAGGTGAATATCCTAAGAAAATTGACGCTATAGTTAAATTAAGAGATAATGTAAACAACATTATTTCTGATTCTAGAGGTATTGAAATAATAGGGTTTAAAGATTATCAAACACCTAATGAATTAAATGCTTATGCTGAACAAATTAAATTAGATGTTGAAAATAAAAACTCTAAATATATTTCTAACATAAATGATTACAGTCAAATTTTAATAAATAACTTTGAAGATTCCAAATATGAAATTGACAAAGACACATTTGTTATTGAAAAATTAGAAGATTTAACATCTATAAATGTTCACTTTAGAATTAAAGAAAAAAATGGTAGACCCGAAATTTTTTCTAACAAAAAAACTATAAAAATTGAAGGTTTCAAAATACCTCAAAAACTTCTAAATGAATGAGCAAGTGCTATACGTTTAGATGTTGTTGATAAGCAAAATCAACTGGCTTATAACTATTGAGATGATTTTTCAAAAATTACTAAAGAAAATGTAAATGATAAGTTTGAATTTTCAAATAATGCAACAGTTAAACAAACTGGTGCTAATGAATTAACAGTTCGTTTTCAAATCTATGATAAAAATGATTCAAGTGTTAAATCAGAAATAAAGGAAGTAAAAATTACCGGATTTAAAACTGAAAATGTTAATTCAGAACAATTTGGCTATTATTTATATGATTATAATGGGCATAAAGTTGCTTGCTTAAATAAGAAAAAACTTGAAAGTGTATTTTTAGTTCCTAGTGAAATTGATTCATTTAAAGTTAAAAAAGCAACAAATTTATATATTTATGAAAACCTTCCAAAACATTATTGTGTGTCTGTTGCAGAAGGCATAGAAGAAGTTGAAAATTTGGTTTATACAAATGCTAATGCTACTTCAGATTTGTTGGCACTTTCGCTTCCAAATTCAATAAAATCAGCAAAAAATGTAATTATAGGACCTACAAAGAATTTACTATATTTTGGAATGCCTTCATCAATTGAATATGCACAAGGACTATATGAAAGTTCAAATACTACTCTAGAATCAGAACATTATTTTTCTGATTTCCTTTCTTACTATGGTGCGGAAAACTTTGTAGGTAAAAGTTGAGATCCACAAGAATTAATTCACTGAAAAGGTGGGTTTAAATTCGAACTATACAATTCAGAAAATGCCAAATACAAAATAAAACCTGATTCGGATGGTAAGTATAGTTTTTTAGTAGAAATTAAAGGGAATAAATTAGTAAAACTTATTGAAAAGACTAAATCACCTACTGATTTGTACCTAAATTTAGATAGTAATGATTTTGATGGTATTGTAGAGGGTGCTTTATATGGTTCAAAAGCCAAAAAAATTACTTTAGAATCTAATAAAATTTCTAATTTAGAAAACTTATTTTCTTCATCAAACTCAACTTTGGAAGAACTTGATTTAAGTAAGCTTACAAACTTTAAATATTTCGATAGACTAGGTCCAAGTTTTAATAATATTAAAAAAGTTACGCTTCCAGACAATATGGGTGAAAACCTAAAATTTAATTTTATAGGTTGAAAATCACTTGAAGAAGTATCGCTTCCAAAATCTGTAAGATATATTACAAGTTCTATGTTCTATCATTGTGATAAACTTCAAACAATTAACTTTGATAAACTTTCAAATCTTGAAGAAATTGTTAATGAAGAAGATTTACACAAAGAAAATAATGATTTGAAACATTTACACTTTTTAAGTTCATCAGCTATGACTAAAATAGATTTATCTAAAACAAGATTAAAAAAATTAGCTGGTTATGCATTTGCATTTGTGGATAATTTAGAAAAAATTATTTTGCCTTCGACACTTGAAAAAGTTGGACGTACCATTGCTTATGGAACGTACGATCCGAAAGGAACATCGAATGTTGAAGATGATACAATAGATTTTAAAAACAAATTAACTATTGAAATTAAAAATATATCATCAAAACCTGATGGATGACATAATAGGTGAATTGGTCAATTCTGAACTGTGGAAAAACCAAGCGGTACAGATTCAAATAAGGTTGAAATTAAATGAGATCAAATTTAATTTGTTAAATTAAAAAAAGAAAAGAGTGATAAAAAAGTTACTCTTTTCTTTTATTTTCTTTTTTAAAAATAACGTATATTAAAAGTAGTTTAAAAAAAGTAATTATTTTCAGTTTGTATTTTTTTTACTTATTTATATTCAAAATTTTAGTTTTCACAAATTTTTTTCAAAAAGTGATTTTTTTTTGTTTATTTTTCACTTATTAAGGCGTTTTTTTTTTTTTTT